>CAZSWP010000020.1:0-18591 GCA_964610875.1 uncultured archaeon | reverse complement strand
TTATTATTCTCTGTGTATCTGTCTACCATTCCATATCTATGTCTGTTAGTCTTTAGGTCACAACTTGGTCCTCACAAAGATTTTCATTGGAAAGTCTTGATTGGTATCTCTACAATCCTCATTGGTTTCATTTGGTTTGCTGTATATAGGTCTCCAGAATCTCTAGTTCTTACTGCATCAACATTATGCGCTACAATAGTGATTGGTTCTTCATGGAGTCCCGAGTCTGGATTCAAGAGTCATGATCATAAATTACGCGTTTATGGAATTACATATCTACTGGTAGGGATTGTCTGGACTTGGCACGCAACTCTTTTGTTTGCTGCATCTTTCGAATTGGTATTATTTGGCAATGCTATCATCATGGCTACTTCACTCTATCTGCCTATCAAGGGTATAGTTGAATGGCTCGATTATGAGCACATTTGGGACTTGTTAGCAATACTTCTGGCAGTGGCATCAGCAGCTCTCATCACTGGATGGTCCATTCTCTCTTTCTCACTGCCGACTAACGGTATTCTGACACTTGGCTGTGGTTTATCTCTCTATTCATTGTTTTCGACACCTATTACCAAGAAAGCAGAAAGTATGTTTCTCCTTCCTGATAATGAGAGAATCGCACACTTGATGTGGATTCCTGCAATTCCTGGATGGGGTCTACTTGCATATGCTATCTCAGTAATGTATCTGGTTGACCCTATGATGCATCTTGGTTTGACATGTTTTGGAATTACAGCCTCATTCTATATCTATGGAGCAACTCACCCGCTACGACCAAGAGGTTATGTAATAGCTTCTAATCTTGGAATCGCTTCTTCATTGGGTATTATCATTTGGGCTGGAACAGCTGGTTTAGGAAATGTCCCATTAAGCATTGGACTTACTGCGGCTATCTGGTATATTGTTTCACTACCAATTCTATACTTGCCAACTGTGGTTGCATTAGAACGGACATATTCTTATCTCATCCAACACAAAGAAGGAACAGCTCTTGTTTTACCAGGAGTAGTGGGAGTCATCTTAGGCGTATATGCACTTCTCGGGGAGCCAAGTATACTTCTCGGGTTATCCATTGGCCATTGTATCCAAGCCCTGTTCATTGCTACGATTATATCAGGAATACTGTATCTGATAGAAATACTGGTACTCGACTCTAGGATAACCGAGTCTCTCAAGAAACCTGCAGTTATGTTATTATCTAGAGGAGCTTTTCTGCTTGTAATAAGCTCAATGTTGCCAGAAGTGTTGCCATATCTTGATGTACTTCTTTGGATTGTCACATCTTCAATTTCATTATCACTAGTAGTTACGGTGATTATGAGTCACATCGTTGGACTCGGTTCACTTGCCCAGCAGTCTCATAAGTTACTCGGAATCATCGTATTTCCAACATCTATTCTTGGCTTTACAATTTATCAGCAAGTCTTTCTATTATCAGCGATTCTTTACGCTGCGTTTATTTCATTCCTCATAGAAACACCATTCCTAAAACAACAACTAAGAGCGTTTATGAGAGTGCTCTCTAATCTTGGGAACTATATTCTATCGGGCATTCGATGGTTTATTGCAAAATTGAAGTATGTATTTGATCGCTTCGGCTACATTATGTGGGGAATCTTCTCATTTGGATTCACTGCTACTCTCGGATACCTGACATTTCCGTTCTTCAGTAATCTGATAGGGATGAATCCAACTGGTGTTCTTTATATCATTCCTAGCATTAGTTTCCCACTACTCATACTTGGTGCTCTCTTGTTAACTCTCTCTATAGCGAGAAGACAAGTAATGTCACGTTTTGGTTCTATAGCAATGTTGACCGTTTTGTCCGGATTAGGAGTTACCGGAATGGTCAAACTGTTAGACATGAATCAAGCTTTCACAGCCCTAACAATATCTATCGCATGCATCGGAATTGCGGGAATGATTCTAGTAAGAGAACTCCAGTTAACAAAGAATTGGCAATCTATGTTTTGGGGAATGATTCCTCTTGCAGGATCTGTTTTTCTTATGGAGTTTCTACTCATGGGTTCTAGCTCACCAATTCAAATGCATCTCTCAGTGTTGCTTTCCCTAATGGTTTTGCTAGGTGCTTACATTGCTTCTACATATCTTGGTCTATTGTCCACGAAACTTAATGAACCGCTATGGGTTGTTTTAGCTCTTACCTCAGGTATTCTAACATTGGTTGCTTCCATATCAACAGGGTTTTCAATTCTGTCAAGTCTGTACCTATCATTCTTCATTCTCTCATGGGTGACTTTACCCGTCACAGCAAGAAGAATGAAATATCTATTTCTCGCACCTCTATTCTTCTCACTCACAGGCTTTGCATATTCATTTGTATTTGGTGAGTTCTATCAAGGTCTCTTACTAGCGAGTGCTGCCTTTCTCCTCTTTGTGAGTCAGTTTTTCAAAGAACGTGAAAGTGACAATCCTAGATTAGTATGGGCAAGACTAGCGGTTCTCGTAACTTTAGTAGGATGTCTGGTGGTGTTTGGTATCACAGTTGTTCTTGAGTATCTTCCACTATGATATGTAAAGACTTGACACATTAGAAGTCCTTTCTAGAGATGTAGCCTTTTGGATTTCGACCTACCGCACCGTGCAACGTACGAACACTATCGGGTTCTCTCCGGCGTTTGGTTTTCCATGCAAAAGGTTTACTCATATTGTGCTTGACTTGCCCCTGCAATTCTAAGTCCTTATCAAGTGTGAAGGATCCATTTCTGCTCTTGGTCAGAAACATACACTCATCCCGAACATCAATATAGCCACCTCTGAGGATGTATGTCTGTCCAATACTTATGTCATCAATATCCCAGTTCCAAAGACTAAGCTGTATTGTAGCTGTCTGATCTGCAACTGTTGCTTTTGCAAGAAGATAATGTTTACCAGTTCTTTTCGATTTGATTTTTGTAGGCTCAGCAATAGAAAGGACTACAAAACGAATGTTGATACCCCGTGATTCAGGTTGTAATTGTCGTATCTTTGTTAACTCAACATCATGTTCCTCTTCTATTGGCATTTCACTCACTCACATAATTGTACTGTTCCAGTGTTATTAGCTCCCCCAAACTGTGCAGATTTCAATGTGAGAAGTCCAATTTTTCAGGAATAGAAAAAATCACGAAATTAATGCAAGCACTATCTAATCACAAGATGTTCGAAATCGACAAGGATTGGGCAGTTTTCTTTTGTAACCGAACGCATTTTTCCTCGAAATTTTCAAGTTCGATTCCTCAAAGGTTATCAAGCTAAAACCAACGTCGGGGCTGAGTTCTAGATAAAGGACTGATGGTAATGAGTCCAACTTATACAATAAAAAAAGAAGATATACCCAAATTCGTTGAAGCAGTCAAAACTGAATTTGATGTCTTTGGTCCAGTACCAAAACGTACTTCGCATGTGTATGCTGAATTAGAGGATGTTTCTAAACTGGACCTAAATTACGATACCACCATTATGTCCGCAAAAAAATATCTGCATCCACCGAGTCAGGTCTTAATGTCATTTGATACTGAAAACAATAGTGTTGAAGATGTTGTTAAGCAAATTAAGGCTCTCCGTCCAAGACTCATTATCGGATTGCATGCTTGCGACATCAATGGTATACTATTCTTAGACAAAGTGTTTGGTGGTACATACATTGACCCTTACTACGAGGCCTATCGAGAGAACTTGACCATTGTTGGTCTCAATTGTATCGAACCTTGTAAGTATGGATTTTGTCGATCAATGAATAAGAACTTCGTTCTCGAAGGGTATGATATGTACCTCACCGATATCTCTGATAGTCACTACTATGTACATTTAGGCTCTCCAAAAGGAGATAGACTATTGAGTCTAGCATCTGATTTCTTTGTCGAAGCGACGAAAGAAGATACAGAGCTGTTTAAGGAAGCATTACAGAAGAAACATCAGTCTCTCCCTGTATCCCTGCATATAGATAATATCCATGAAACACTAGACATGGCTTGGGATGATCCAATTTGGGATGAACTAGGTGAAGAGTGCATGAATTGTGGCGCATGTGCATTAGTCTGTCCTACATGCTACTGCTTTGATGTTCGTGATGATCTCGACCTATCCCTAACAAAAGGCGAACGTGAAAGAAGATGGGATACTTGCCTGTACTATGATTTTGCTCTAGTTGCTGGTGACCATAATTTCCGTGATAACCCGCCTGTGAGGAATAAATATCGTGTCTATCACAAGATGCGCGGGGCTATTTATGAACAAGGTGAAGTTGCCTGTACAGGTTGTGGCCGTTGTATAGATGCTTGTCCGGCTGGAATCAGTATCAAGGAGATTCTCTATAGACTTCAAGAGAATTGGGCTGCATCCCCCATCCAAGGAGGTAAAATCTAATGCAGTTGGTAATGAAGAAAGAGAATGAGTATTTGCCTGATTTAGCGAAACTTGTGAAAAAGGAAAAGATGACCGAGAAAGAAACCTTCTTTGAATTTGAGTTTCTTGATGAACAGCTACGAGATACTTTCACCTACAAACCAGGACAATTTGTACAAATGAGTATCCTTGGGATTGGGGAGGCACCTTTCTCAATAAGTTCAACACCTACTAGAAAAGGACGTATCCAGTTTGGTATAAGAGAGACCGGTGATGTTACAAAAGCTATCCATAACTTGGAAGTTGGTGATGTTGCGGGAATCCGAGGACCATATGGAAATGGCTTTCCAATAGAGGATATCAAAGGAAAGAACATTCTCTTTGTTGCAGGTGGAATTGGTCTTGTCCCTCTACGTTCTGTCATCAATTATGTAGTAGATAGAAGAGAAAATTTTGGAAATGTCACACTGTTCTATGGTGCTTGTCTTCCAGAAGATCGAGTCTTTGTAAATGAACTTGAAGGAGCATGGGCAAAGACAAAGCATTTTGAAGTCCATCAGACTGTTGACGAGTGTCATACTACTTGGCAGGAGAATGTTGGAGTCGTTACAACACTTTTCGATAAGTGTGCTGTTGATTCTACAAATACGGTAGCGTTAATCTGTGGTCCACCAGTCATGTACAAGTTTGTGGTTGCTGATCTTCTGAAACTTGGTTTTGCTCGTGACGAGATTTTCCTCTCATTAGAACGAAGAATGAAATGTGGGATAGGCAAATGTGCACACTGCCAAGTCGGACATAAACTGACTTGCATTGATGGGCCTGTATTCACATACTTCGAAGCTCAACGACTTGTGGAGAGTATTTAGGAGGTTCCAAGGTGACAGACGCTAAAAAACCAAAAGTTGGAATTTTCGGATTCACTGGTTGTGCAGGTTGCCAACTTAATATCCTTAATCTTGAAGACCATCTTCTTGATATCATTGCACTTGTTGATATCACGACATGGGTCATGGCAAAAGCAGAGAATAGTGATGGGCCATGGGATATTGCATTTGTTGAGGGTTCTATTGCGAAATCAACTGATGTAGAGCGACTGAAGAAAATACGCAAGAACTCCAAGATTCTTGTAGCAATTGGAGCATGTGCAACCCATGGTGGGCTTCCAGCCATGCGTAATTTACGTGATATGGAAGAGATGAAGGAGACTGTCTATGGTGACGATCTTGATTATCTTGATGTGATTGAAATCAAGCCAGTATCACATTATGTTGAAGTTGATGCTGAACTGCCGGGTTGTCCTATGGATAAGAATGAATTCGTCGAAGCAGTAAAAGCTTTGGCGGTTGGCAAGACTCCTCAAGTTCCTAATTACTCAATCTGTTACGAATGTAGAATCAAAGAGAATGCCTGTCTTCTGAAAGAAGGTAAATTCTGCATGGGACCGGTCACACAAGCCGGATGTGATGCATTATGTCCATCTTACGGGACTCCCTGTGAAGGATGTCGAGGTCCAGTTGCGCAGGTGAACTGGGGTGCTGAGTATAAGATATTGGAATCACTTGGTGCAACTATTGATGAGATAAGACGCAGATTCTTGAAGTATTGTCCATCAACAGCGGATATGCCTGCATTCAGGGAGTTGGAAATCTAATGGCTTCAGAAAGTATTGATATCAAACATATTGCACGTGTCGAGGGTCATGGTTCTCTTTATGTTAATACACGTGATGGAAAATTAGTGGATGTGAAAATGGCTGTTGATGAGGGAGCACGTTTATTCGAAGCGTTCCTTGTAGGACGAGAATATACCGAGGTTCCTGAGATTTCATGCAGAATTTGTGCTATCTGCTCTGCCTCACATCGTGTTGTTTCGACCAAAGCTGTCGAGAAAGCAATGGGCATTCAAGTAGATCAACAAGATATCGACCTTAGAAGATTGCTTGTCTGGGGTGAATATATAGAATCACATATTCTTCATGCACTCTACCTAGCATTGCCTGACTATGTAGGTCATGAAAGTGTTATCTCTGCCGCAGCAGATTTTCCCGATGTGGTCAAGATTGCTTTAGAATTGAAAAAGCTAGGTAATGACCTTCAGATACTTACTGGTGGTCGTGAGGTGCATCAAGTCACTCCTATGGTTGGTGGATTCACTAGCTATCCTACTCATCAAGCTCTGGAAGAGATTCGTGAGCAAATCAGAGGATCGCGACCAAAATTACAAGCTTGTCTGGATGTTTGGGCTGGTCTTGAGGAAATCGATTTCGAACGAAAGACTGAGTATATGTCATTGAAACGTGATGATGAGTATGCCCTTGTTGATGGTAATTTATCTACACTAGGCGGTATTCTAGCTCCAGTTGAAGATTACAAGAAATACATACAAGAACGCAAGAATGATTACAGCTATGCTAAAGAATGTAGAATTGACGGTCACGGATATTTTGTAGGCGCTCTTGCAAGATTGAATATCAACAAAGACCTCCTTTCTCCATTTGCAAAGAAAGCTGTTGACCAACTGGGAATAAAACTCCCAAGCTATAATATCTTCCATAATAACGCGGCACAGCTCATAGAAACTGCTCAGGTCTTTGATATGGCTGAAGATACAATTGAGGCTCTTCTGAAAAGTGATTTAGAATGGCATGAGCCAGAACCAGTTCCAAAGGCTGGAAAGGGCACTCACATCACAGAAGCTCCTAGAGGGTCCTTAGTACACTCATATGAGTTCGATGACAATGGATTGCTGAGGAAGGCTGACATCATTGCTCCAACTACAATGAACTATGTGAATCTAGAGGAAGATGTTTGGGCTTTCTTCCCACAGATTGCCAATCACTCTGAGTCTGATATCAAACTCTCTCTTAATCGGTTGATTCGGGCATATGACCCTTGCATCAGCTGTTCCTGTCATATGACAGAGGTGCATTAATAATTTGTAAGGAGTGATTGTCACTCCTTCAAACCCATTTGTATCATAAGCATTAGATTATCTGTGATGTTACTGAAAACAGAGATAATGCAACATTATATGTAGAAAAATCGGGCTGGATATCTATGCAAAACTCTTTTCTGGATACTTCTACACAAATCTCACCTCGCTTTAGTTGACAGTAGAGGTTGAAAATATGGCACGCAAAATCAGTAAACGATTACTCATCTTAGTTTCAGTTTTTGCCTTCCTATTCATACTTGCTGCCTCACAAGAGGTATCCGCACAGTACGGTGAAGGTTGGGTTGAGGATGATAGATTGCATGTAAGAGTCGAATTTGATGGACAATCCATAACGGATGCACCAGAAGGAAATCCAATTACCATTCAAAGAGACAGAAACATGACTCTATATCTGGAAGTTAATGTCACAAATGACGTTCCACTTAATATGAGTGGGAAGATAACTTTCTATTACCAGGGTATTGCCATATTGCCGATTGAAGTGAGAAATCCGTACGATAACACCTCTTGGGTTTACCTGCCGCATGATATGCCCGTAGACCCGGTAGAGGTTACCTTTAACTTTGGTCAACTACTGGAGCTTGGTCCTGTTGATACTGTCACAGGGGTATTCCAGGCTTCTCTTGATTTCAATTATTATGAAATGGATCTTACAGACAGTGGGAGGTCCAGTATACTTCATACCTTGACACAAGAATTCTTCTTAGAGATTCCCTCTGATGGAATTATCGATGTTCTTACTTCTGTAGCTGGTGCATCTGCGGGAGTTGCAACCGTTGGCGCAGTTGCTGGGTTTGGAGGGAATCTAAAAGCTCTTTTTGAGGGAATACAGACTGCTCACAAAGTAAGAAGCATACAGAAGAAAACTGGTGAGATTCGTTCTCTACCAAATCTGACCGTTCTTGGCGCTCTTCCTGCTTTGATGACTGTAGTAGCAGGAATGGTGAAAATACGTGGCAGAAAGAAGAATGAAGAAGTCGAATCTGAGGATGAGCATAAGAAAGGTGTGAGTGATTATATATTAAAGCAGCGACTGCGTGAAGTTGCACCTGAAGCTTGGCCAAAAGATAAGTGCCCTCAATGTTTAAGAAAATGGAACGAGAAGACTAATACTTGTAAGAAGTGCAATATTGGTGAAGAAGCTGCAAGACAGGCTTATGCAGAACGGATGGTTGGGAAAGTCGAACCTGCAATTAAGGCACTAGGCAAAAAGAAAGAATTGTCAATCCGAAAACTGGCAAAGAAAACCAAGTCCACTGAATACAATGCTGGTGTCATTGGTGCTGCAATGGTAGACACAGATTTCACAAGTATTGAGAAAATAGAAACCCCCATTCGTGGATTTGCTATGAATGTCGCTGGTCTTATTTTCCTTGTAATTACGTGGCAACAGCTCTTAGGTGGTGCAACAAGTCAATTCCAGACTACTTTGACTCTTGTTGGTGCTGGTCTCTCATTCGCCGTCATTGTTGCTCTCTATGTGGCACGTAAGACTCAGCTAACGAAACTACAGACTGAGTTAGATGAGGGTGGTAAGATGCTTCCAACAACAGAAGAGAAGGAAGAGATAGTGACTGAACCTTCTGAACCTGAAGTAACTGATGATGATGCTGAAGTTGAAGAAGCTGATGATTACCCGGAGAGAGATGATGCTGAAGAATGGGATGAATCTGAAGAGGTTGACTCTGCAGACTCCTTTGTTGATGAAGGTCAAGAATCTGATGTCGATGAACTTGGTCAGTCCGAGTTTTCAGATAAAGATGATACACTTCCCGAAGAAGATGATGAATTCTCAGGATAGAGTGATAATCGAAATATTGTATCGGATAAATAATGCCCTTGGGTTATTCGGCAAAGAACGAGCAGTACAGGATTGATACTAGATTGCATCAAAATGTATCAGGGATTTTACAATCAAGAAAACTGACCTTTCTGTACATGGTGGTTATATTTCTCAAGAATGACATTCCAATGAACTTATAGCAGAGTCAATTTCGTCTGGTTCTAGGGATTTTTGTGCAGGAGCTGCTATTGACAGTACAAGTCATGGTGAATTTCCTATATTCTATAATCAGTTTGATATTTTTGATTTATATTAGTATCAGAGTATACAGTAGAGATTCTTTCTCTCGAGTGAACCGGTTCTTTACGTATGCGACCTCGTTTGGCACGGTTGCATTCATGATTTACCCCTTTGGATGGCTTTTTTGGAACTACGGGGCAATTTTCATAACAATGAGATTATTCTACATATTCCTTTATGCTGGAATAATCATGATATGTTGGTGTTCACGAATTATTGTTGAAGGTGATGCACTATGGGATCAACGAAAAAATATTGTTGTGTTTGTTTCACTTTTCATCATCATCGTATTAGGTACGCTTTCACCAGATGCCATCCTGCTTGATCTAGATCCCCCTGAAGAGGGTTTTATCCGTACTCGTGAAGGTCCATGGTTAGCTTCGACAATATACAGTGTTGGTGCTGTAGCTTTCATATCAACTATACTCTCTTTCATACAAGCATATCAAGATTTCAAAAATGAAGATCCTGTTATCACCTACCAGATACGTATGTTCATCTATGGTGTATTTGGCTTCTCTATGTCTATGACTTCAGCATTGTTTTTTTCAATCATTGGCTATCGTGTCCCTTTGATATTGCCCTATGGAGGAGGAGTTCTCGGTTTATTCATCATGTCACTAGGATTCAGAAAGGACAGCAGTCTTGTGAAAATCAAAATTGTTAGTGAATTGCGTCAGATGAATGTGCGACTTAGAAAGGGACGAATCAATCAGGTTCAAGCACAGATAGGCAAGATAAAGGAATTAGTGCGATTCGAGGGTTCTTCTAATTTTCTTACACGTCTCCTTATTCTTGAGAGTCAAATCATGATGTTCTTGTATGAATATGAGAATGGTCGAATTGCTTTATTAGAAGAAGCCCTGAGTATTGCACAGAAAAATCAAAATTCTGAACTAATCGGTGAAGTAAGAATGAATGTCAGGCACCTTGATGTTCACAGCCGGGCATTTGAAATCTCTTCTTCTATGCGAGTCGAAGCACCAGAAGATCAACAGAACGACTTAGAAAAAGCTTTGTCTTATCTTGACATGCTTATTTCTCTAAGGCAATCGAAAGATTCGGAGTGGGTGTTAAATGAAATCGAAACATCTTCATGAACCTACATAAACACACAATTTGATTATGATTTTCGCGTTCTAGCTTGTTCTAAGTCTAGAACAGAGTTTAAAAAGGGCTTGCAAAGCTAGCTAGTTTACAGATTGTTGATTATGTGGATATCAGAGTGATGCTTTGTCCTACTAATCCATGTTTGATAGGGTCATTTCTTGGAATTGGCACTATGGTAGCATTCATTGTTTTATTTCAGATACTCCGAAGAAAAGGGAGCGAATAAAATTTTGAAGGCGGATGTAAAGCACGAGGTTGAAAAATGAAAAAGAAGGGGCTAAATCCCCCTTCCATCTTTATAGATAAGGAATTCCTCTCTCTTCTTTGATTGCCGCTTGTGCTGCTGCAAGTCTAGCAATGGGTAAACGATAAGGCGAGCAAGATACATAGTCAAGACCAATCTTATGGAAGAACTCCACAGACCGTGCGTCTCCACCATGTTCTCCACAGATTCCGAGTTTGATATCAGGACGAGTTTTCCGTCCTCGCTCGATAGCAATCTCCATGAGTTGTCCAACTCCACGTTTGTCAATGCTCACGAACGGGTCGTTACGTAGAATATGGCGATCTAGGTAGGATGGTAGGAATGTGTCGATATCGTCTCGACTGAATCCAAAGCCCATCTGGCTTAAGTCATTGGTGCCGAAGCTGAAGAACTCAGCACTCTGAGCCATATCTCCAGCGCGCATGCAGGCACGTGGTAGTTCAATCATGGTTCCGTACATGAAATCGATATCCAGTCCTTCTTGTTCTTTGACCTCTTGGTAGATTTTATCAACAGTCATTTTCATTGATTTGAGTTCTGCAGACCCTACTGTTACTGGAATCATGATTTCTAGCTTGACTTTCTTGCCATCTTTCATGAGATCAGCTGCAGCTTCAAGGATTGCTCTTACCTGCATTTCATAGACTTCGGGGTCAGTGATACCAAGTCTTACTCCACGATGTCCCATCATAGGATTATTCTCGATTAGTGCTTCTCCACGTTTCTTTACTTCATCCATTTTGATGTTAAGTGCATGAGCAAGACGTTCTTGACCAATCTTACTCTTTGGTACGAACTCATGAAGTGGTGGATCGAGTAGACGAATTGTGACCGGTCTTCCATCCATTAAATCTAGAGTAGCTTTCACGTCTGCTTTCATGTATGGTTTTAACTCTTCAAGAGCAGCACGTCGTTCAGATTTTGTTGTGCTCATGATCATCTTTCGCAATAAGAAGAGTGGTTCGTCAGAGCCTTCTCCATAGAACATGTGCTCAGTTCTGAAGAGACCAATTCCTTCTGCACCGAACTCTAATGCTATTTCTGCATCTTGAGGGGTTTCTGCATTTGCCCTTATTCCAAGTCTTCTGTACTTGTCCACTAGGTCCATAAACTCTTGCAGTCTTGGATTCTTGGTCGAGTCCATCATAGGAAGTGCACCTTCATAGACGAGACCTAGAGTACCATTCAGTGTGACAACATCTCCTTGATTGTAGACTTTACCATCTATTGACATCTTCTTTTCAAAGGGGTCAATCTCGATATCAGCAGCACCAACAATACATGTCTTACCCCATCCACGAGTGACCAATGCTGCATGACTGGTCATACCTCCACGAGCTGTGAGTAGACCTACAGCTGCTCGCATTCCTTCAATATCTTCAGGGTTGGTTTCCTCTCGAACAAGAATCACGTTCTTTCCAGTATTTGTCCATTCAACAGCATCCTCTTGAGTGAAAACTATCTCGCCCACAGCACCACCTGGTCCAGCTGGAAGACCTTTCGCAATCGGAGTTGATTTCGCTTCCTCCTCTGGGTCTAGAATTGGGAAAAGGAGTTGACCTAACTGTTCTGGTGCAATTCGAAGGATGGTTGTTTTTTCGTTTATCTTCTTTTCATGAAGCATGTCCAAGGCTATATTGAGTGCTGCCGTGGCAGTACGTTTTCCAACACGATGTTGGACTAGATAGAGTTTACCTTGTTCAATTGTGAATTCAATGTCAAGCATGTCTTTAATATCATCCTCTAAGATATCCCGAATCTCCACTAATTGCTTGTATATCTCTGGCATCTTTTCTTCAAGGGTTGGCAGATGTTTGTTCTGCTCGTTCTTAGAGTCTTCATTCATTGGATTTGGAGTTCTTGTACCTGCAACTACATCTTCTCCCTGTGCATTGAACAGCATCTCGCCGTAAAACTTGTTCTCCCCTGTTGCAGGGTCTCTAGTGAAAGCCACCCCTGTTGCAGAGTCATTTCCTAGGTTTCCGAAGACCATGGACTGAACAGTACAAGCTGTTCCCCATTCATCAGGGATATTCTCAATTCTTCGATATGCAACTGCTCGTGCACCACCCCAGCTCTTGAATACTGCTCCAATGGCTCCCCATAGCTGTTCCATTGCGTCATCAGGGAAAGGTTTGCCTAGTGTTTTTTGTATTCTCTCTTTGAATTCAACTACAAGCTCCTTTAGGTGATCTACTGTGAGATCGACATCATTCTGAATAATCGCTTCTCGTTTCTTCTTTGACATAATCCATTCGAGTTGCTGACGAATTCCCTGTCCTTCTTCTGGTTGAATTCCTTCAGCTTTTTCCATAACAACGTCAGCATACATCATTATGAGCCTTCTGTATGAGTCGTAAACAAACCTTTCATTCTTTGTTATCTCAACAAGACCGGGAAGTGTCTTTGTAGTTAGACCTACATTAAGTACTGTTTCCATCATTCCAGGCATTGATTGTCTAGCTCCTGACCTGGCTGAAACAAGGAGTGGGTTCTTTGGATCACCAAATCCCTTATCCATTATTCCCTCCATCCACTTCAACGCATCTAGAATCTCTTGTTTAATCTTCTCAGGAAAACCGCCCTCGTCTAGATAGATATTACAGACATCCGTAGCAATAGTGAAACCTGGCGGAACTGGCAATCCTAGAAGTGTTCCCGCTGCAAGGGCGGCGCCTTTTCCTCCAAGTTTGTTTTTCATCTCAGCAGAACCATCTGCCTGATTTGCACCGAATCTATAGACCATGCGGTCTTCCGTTTTTGTGTCATTCTTACTCATTATCATCACTCTATCAATTGTAAGTACCTACTTGGTGAGTCTCCAACCACATGCTGAATGAGCATATGTTCGAAATTATGTCAAGAATAGTTAATTCTCGCTATGTCTTATCATTAGGGATTTCACTTCATCATATTTAATGATTCTATACGGCAATGAGAAGTGTGTCATCAGGTGGGTTCTCATTATAATCATGACTTGTTTGGGTTCTTTTGGCGTCTTGTTTCAAAGTCCCAAATAAGGATCTTTCACTCAAATCACAAAGAAGGACTAATTTCCAAAGGCTTTTGTTGTCTTCTTGGTATGCAATTCATCTCGCTTCTCTTTCATCTCTCTAAGTTTTTCCCCCACTAGGTTATATCGAGATATTGCAATAACACCAATTAACAATGCAATTGCAGGAAGGAGTCCTAAAAGTACACGAAGTCCGAGAATTGTTTCAGCTCCTGGTAGTGGGTCGAATACAGTCCACCCGACGCTATTGAAAACAGACGCTATTGAAACAAACACTAGAATCACTGCGAGACGCATTATAAGAGCATTTGTACCAAAGAATGCTCCTTCTCGCCGTACTCCCGTATTCACCTCATCATCATCAATAATATCTGCAAGAACGAGGTCTCTGAATAATAGACTTCCTGCTAGTCCTACGCCCATTATTATGAAGAACACTAATGCCATAATCTGGTCGCTGATTAAAGTAAAGATAAGAAGGACGATTGCCCAAAAGGTCATACTTGCCATCCATGTTTTTCGATAATCCTGCAATCGATTAGCTATATTCTTCCACAGATTCAGAAAAATTCCACCCGAAATAAAAGATGCTGCGAGCATGATTCCCAGCATTAAGGGATCAGTGATACCGAGAACATATTCTCCGTATAATGGGATAATTGTAGGAATGATGCCAAATACATACCAATTACATGTATTCGTAGCCAGATACTTGTGGAAATTTCTGTTCTTCAAGGTATGTTTCAAAGCCTCGATCCAGTTAGGCACTGCCAAAGAATCTTCACTAAATTCCTTTCTTTCGCTTACACCCCATTTAATGACAATTAGATACCCTATCAATACAACGACAGTCAAAATTGCTCCTGAGAATTGGTATTCGGCTATGACTTGTGATTGTGGTGTTGTTGATGCACTCAAGTCAGAGATTAGAAACGTTGGGACAAGAAATGCAATCAAGAGACCTAATACAATGAAAATCTGACGAATATTATTCACTGACCTCCGCTGTTTTTCCTCAAGCCACATTTCAGGAAAGAGAGCTGTCAGGTTCAAGGCGTTCATTGTATACAGTGTATCAAAAAGCATGATAATCAATAGAAAATATACGAATGACAGGGTGATATCACCCACTGGAGGCGTCCACAAAAAGATCATCATTAGACTTAACGGAATAAATGAAACGATAATGTAGGGAGTCCTCCTTCCCCATCGGGTCTTTGTTCTATCTGAAATAAAACCTAGAATTGGGTCATTGATGGCATTCCAGATACTCCAGACCACAAATCCAATAGTTACTAGATTTACGTCAATGCCTATTACAGAATAATAGAATACGAAAACGAGGAACGTAAATGATTGATATCCCACGCTGTCTACAGTGGCACCTATACCATAAGCCCACTTGTTACCCGGTTCATATTCATTGTTGTCAGTCACAGTCAAAACCCATTTGAAGAATTAACCTAGGTTTGAAGGAGAAGCAACATAAATCTCTTTGGGGATGTCTTTAGGAACTATTTGTGAATTCCTGAAGATTTTAATGGTGTTTGGAATTTCAAGTACTGAAATGAAGAGAAAGAAATTACTCCTTATTGGAGTTGACCAAGCAATTCCATATTTACTAGATAGATTTCTTGAAGAGGGATTGATGCCGAATCTCCAAAAAATAATAGAACAAGGAGTGAAAACAACTGCATATTCCTGTGTGCCACCTGACACACCAACAAATTGGGCTACAATTGCAACGGGAGCAAATGTTGAGAAACATGGTTCAACTAGTTTCTATTTACATATTCCGGGTGAACCATTTGATCAGGGTTTGAAGGAGCAGAATCGATCTCGAACGCAACTACGAAGATTTTCACAGTCAGAATTTCTTTGGGATGTACTGGATGAAGAAGGATACCGTACATTTGTAATCAATTATCCAGCTGGATGGCCTTCTGAATTAAAGAATGGAGTAATGAGCCTGTTAATATGGGATATTCCTGACTCATTTCCTCGAATCATCTCAGAACCAGAAAATGTTATTCTTTCTTTTGACCCGAAAAATCCAATTCTCAAGATTAAATCGGGATTAGAAGTAGCGCTGGCAACTGGATCTGGAGAAACCTTTGATTCAATTCATATTATGTATTTGGACCAGAGATTCTCAAAGGGTGAATGGAGTGATTGGCTGCCTCTTACTTTAGAAATCAAAGATAACAAAATAGAATGTCTTTTCAAAATTAAACTTATAGATGTACTACACGACAACAGAGTTTCTCTTCAGTATTCAACTATCTATAACACTACAGGTTGGTCCGTGCCTGAAGAATTTGGCGAGGCTTTGATTAGGAATGTCATGGATCCAGAGTTTGTGAGAATGACATCGCACGATGTTGAATATTGGTTTGAGGGGTCCACATCTGATTATCTAGAAGAAGCGGAACAAGAATCTCTATTAATTGGAAGAGCGATAAAATATGCTAAGGAATCCCTCAGTTGGGATGCTTGTTTCTTTCATGTCCATTTTCTTGATAGTGTAAATCACAAAGAATTAGCATATCTCTTAGAATCTTCTCCAAAATATTCTGAAGAGAAATATGAAGAGTCTTTGTACAGGATTCGTTCTGCTTATGTATTGATTGATCAACTAGTCAACCATCTTCTTGACACTGTGGTAGACGATGACACAATAATCGTATTTGTTTCAGACCATGGCGCTGTACCAGCTTGGAAAATCGCCAACATACCAAAAGCATTAGTTGATGCTGGTCTATTGGTCTACAAAACATCGAATGCCACCTCTGAATTAGTTGTAGACATGGCAGAATCAAAGGTATTTCCATATCTGGAACCACCTTACATATGGGTGAATAGAAAGGGCAGAGACCCACAGGGTATCGTTACTGATGATGAATACGAGGAAGTGCGATCAAAAATCATTCAAGTCTTGGAGAATCTTGTTGACCCTGTATCTGGTGATAGGATTGTTGATCAAGTGTTTAGACGTGAGGATACAAAAATACCCGGTCAAAAGGGTGACCGCATTGGAGATGTTGTCTACCTCCTCCAACCACCATATCAACTATTTGATGGAAAGATTCAGGAATTAAATACTACATATATGAACAAGGAATATTTGGATAGAGGTATCTCGTTTCCTGCCTCTGAATGCTTTGGCGCACATGGATATTACAATCCTTCAGCTACACTTGGTCCGTTTTCAATAAGTGTGCCCTTGATCTTTTGTGGTCCTGGAATTAAGAAAGGTATCAAGTTCGATAAATCAGTGAATCTAATTGATCTAGCACCAACACTATCTCATCTGCTAGATGTTAGATCACCTAAAGATGCTCAAGGAAGAATCTTGAGTGAAATGCTGGAGTGAAACTGAATGAAGCCATTAAAGGAGATAAGGATTGGAATAATAGGAGTAGGATTACTTGGTAACATCCACAATCAAGCTATTCAAACAATAATAGAAGGCCAATATCTTAGCAAAGACATAGAAGTTTCTGTTGATGCTCTTTGTGATACTCGGCAGGAACATCTAGAATCTTATGCAAAGACATGGGCGATTGAAGACATCTTCTCAGATTACAAAAAACTAATTGCACTTGATGAAATAAACACGGTCTATATTGCTACTCCAACTGTTTGTCACAAGGACATCTTCCTTAAAGCAGCTGAAGCTGGTAAGGATATCTTCATTCAAAAACCACTTGCATTTTCCACCAGCGATATCCAAGAGATGATTGATTCTCGTGATGAGAATGATATCTATGTTCAAGTTGGGCATAGTTTGAGGCAAAATCCTGGGTTCTGGAATATTAGGCGCATTATTCAGAAGAAAGAATACAAGGAAAAGATGGGTAGACTATTCAACATTCATTTTCGTTCTGATCAGGAAAAGCCCTATACTGGTAGTGGATTTCATCCATCAAAATGGCGGCGTGATAAGAAGCAGGCTCTTGCAGGAACTCTCTATGAACATTCTATCCATGATTTTGATATGATGCGATATTGGTTTGGAGATGAATATCAGTTTAGTGACGTCTTTGCTAAGGCTAAGTATTTCTTTGATATAGACCAGATCGAGGACTCTGTGGGCGTGCTAGCAGAGCTGAAAAAAGAATCAGGTGGCATAGGTGCGACCTTTGCATTGACTGCTGTTTGGCACAACATTCATCGTGATGCTCGGCACATAGAAGTATTCTGGGAGAATGCCCATCTTGAAGCAAAATATTCATTGCTAAATTTCACTGGAACATTGGAAATTGAGGGAGAAGAGGACATAGAGCTGATTCCTGAAGAGATGGATCAGAAGTATAGGGACGCTATAGGCTATAATGATGCACCCAGTCATTGGCTCCAAAGTTATGGGTATGAAACTCTTCTATTTCTGGACTCACTTATCAAGGGAAAGCCTAATCCTCTTGTTGCAACACTTGAGGATTCTCAGCGCTCACACCAAATTGTAGCGGCATGTTATCAATCATCTCGTGAAAATCGTGTGGTTTGTATATGATTCAAAATTCTCCTTAGATATGCTAAGAAATTGGATTGTTCTTCACATAGTAGAGATTTTTTGGTAAAGCGAAAGCCTTTTTCAATACTAGAGTCTGCTGTGCAATGCCTGCTGAATCATAACAGGATAGGTGAGCTCACAAATGATTGACCTTACAATTCACGAAGAACAACTTAAGCGGACTGTAGAACGCTGTCGCGAGAGAAATATCATCATTCCCACATTCGAACAGATGAAACATCCTGAACTCGTACCTGAGAAGATCAAAGAACAACTAGAGGGAATTGGTCTTTGGGATATAA
>CAZSWP010000019.1:29880-66871 GCA_964610875.1 uncultured archaeon | reverse complement strand
CTTGGAATGTTACTTCTCGGAGCCATTTTCGGACCTACTTTTGGAGGGTTGCTTGCAGAAACTTTCGATATGAGTATGCCATTTTTCGCCTATGCGGTCCTTACTGGATTAGGAATAATTCCCACACTGGTCCTCCCTAATATAACATGCGCTCAAACTGAAATTCCATCTCTTGATCTGCGACAAGTTCTAAGAGATATGCGTGAAGTCATCTCTAGCCCATCATTTCTCCCAGTGACCTTTGCCATATTCACATTGTTCTTCATAAGGACCGGAATAAGATCTACTTTGGTCCCACTCTTTGCAGCGAACAATCTAGGTTTGAGTTCTGGTGATATTGGGTTAATTCTCACCTTTGGTGCAATTGCTACAGCGTTCACAATCACACCAATAGGAAGTATTTCTGACAAGATTGGGAGAAAGATACCTTTGGCGGCCTGTCTCATACTCTCTGCAATAAGTATCTTGTTCATTCACTCTGCCACTGATTTTGTGACTTTATCAGTCACTATAGTAGTATATGGAGCAGTTGTTGGACTTTCAGGACCCAGCGCAGCCTATGTTACAGACCTCACACCACCAGATAAACTGGAGATATCGATGGGAGTCTATCGAACGATTAGTGATTCTGGATTTTTTGTGGGACCTATCTTACTGGGTTACATGGCAGACATTACTGCTACTCCTGTACCTGGTGCATCTCATTCAGGTCTTATTGAGATAGCACCATTTGTATTAGCTTCACTTTTACTGATAGTTGCACTTCTTGTTTTGACCAGAGCAAAAGATCCCGCTAGCAAAAAGGCGTAATTTATCCAGATACCTTAGAAGCAGAATCAAGTTCCTTTCACATTGTTACTTCGCGATTCTATTTTATCGGATCTACAACAGCTAGGTCAGGAACTCTTTTGAATGCTTGATCATGGGTCATTATTTGTTTGATATCTTCAATTTCCATTGTTACAAGTATTGAAGCATCTCTCCCCCTAATTCCAAGATGAGTAAAATCACATAACTTCTGATTGGTTATCTCCAACGCTTCTGAGTCCAAGGGAAAAAGTGGTATCCCCAAAGCTGTAAATACCCTACCCTTCTCACCACCTGCTATCGGTCCAAGTCTCTTCACAAGGTAATGTAAAGTTTCCACAACAATGGTAGCATTAACAGCAACTTCTTCCTTCTTCAATGCAGACTCTAGGGGCCTAATTACTTTCTTATGTTCTTCAAGACTTCTGTCGAAATAATATGCCCAGATGTTAGAGGCAATAATTATCATTCTACGGTTCTCCAGATTTCCTTTAGTTGCATTGGATCAAAATCGCCTTGAACCGTGATACAACCTTTCAGCTCTTCAATAAACTTCTCCAAGTTAACTACTTCTTCAATGGTCACCTTATCTTTGCCGACGGTAATCCAAAGCTCATCTCCTGACTTCAGCCCTGCTTTATCTCGAATTTCCTTTGGAATTGTAATCCTACCGCGTTCATCCATCTCGGATTTACCCACGTCCTATCCCACACCCACTCTAATACCCACAGCAATGTATAATTTCTGCTTTTGTGAATCAATGAGGAGGATTCTAGATCTAATTCTCTCTATCTTGAATTCCTTACTAACTGTCCCTCCACAATTTAGGAAGGCATATACTATTTTACGTCATGACAGTTGAATTCAGGCCTACTAGAATATTGAGCGTACTTCTGCTTGTTGGGGTCAAATAGATTCTTTGATTTTAATTCCTCCCAGAAAGCAACAACACCCTCTTGACTTTCTACAGGCAGAATAATCTCATCGGGACTGTCGCTGAAGAAGAGATAGCAGAAGTGAGGAGCTCCATAATCATAAGATTTGAAGCAGACTTTTGAGATTGAATCCCAAGAGTAAGATTTCTCCCATTTCTCTTCTCCTCCTTTGTCAAAGAATATGGTAAATGAATTATCGTCATGTGAAACAGTTATGTGTGGCCAGTCAGTTTCTTTCGTCTTCATAACAAACACCGGTTGGATTCTTCTCATAATCTCTGAGAATAGTATCAGCTCCTGAACACATCCCACCGTTTCTTAAACTCTTCTACAATTTAATCCAAAGGTGTCAGTGATTAATACTTGTTAGAAAAGAATTGATCACAGCAATCGTCGCCTTCCACGAGAGTCTTTTTCCGTCGAAAAACTATATCGGGATAAGCTTTTACGATGGCAAAATCCTCATTACACTTGAATAGAATTCCATAGTCCCTTCTGTCTATTTCAAGATATGCATCTGCATGGGGATATTTTGTGCAACAGATTTGGATACCCTCATCTGTCCTTTCAATTACAGACTCACCTTCAGACCATCCTTCCCGCATATCACGTACAATGTCAGCAGCAGTTGAAAGATTGTGCTTCTTAACCCATGCTTTTGCTGAAGCTATGATTCACTGTGAGTCCGAGTTCGAGGGGGGAACAGACAATGTCGATGTGAATAACTGACCAAGGAGGTCCTTCGCCTCATCCAATAGCTCAACCCCAAAACTCGTACAGGGAGGTGACATTTTCTATAGACACTATAACCACATAATCGTTATAATAATAATTGCGTATATTATTGTTGTATAACCTGCTAATTTGGAGATAGGATAATGTCATTATGGGGGATAATTGCACATGGAAATATATTCTCATAATTATTTCACAAAATACATTATTTCTCTGTCAATCATTTTCTTGGTATTGGGAGGCATTATGCAAGTTATTTCATTCAATTATGATATTAGTGTTCAAATAATTCAATCAGAATATGAAAAAGACCTTGAGGAATATTCCCTCTATAATGTCTACTATTCTCCTGAAGATATAGTTCAATACTTCCGAATACGTCAAAATCCTTCAGGCTATTTTGTTCAAAATCCAGATCGCCTTTTCGAACCAACAGAACTAAACCCGAATACTTTACAGACAACAAGACATGCAGTCATTGCCCTTTCTCAGTTAAACCAAACCAATGTAATAAATCGTCAGGCAACTATATCATATATCATGGAGCATTATGTGCATTTCTCAACAGTAGATGGTAATTTTTCAGGATTCAGTAAATTCCCAGGTTACCCTGCAGGCGTGAGGAGTACTTGTGATGCAATTCTGACACTTGCTTGTCTTCAGGCACTCAACATATCGATACTTAACTTGACCTCAATTGAAGATTTCATTTTGTATCATATGAATCCAGATGGTGGATTTTGGGATGATGATTACCCGGTATATGAACAAAAATCAACATTAATATGTACGTCTTTTGCTACAAGAGCATTGGGTAATATCTATCAGTATCAAGGAAGGGTATTTGATGAATCTTTGAAAGAAAAAATAACAGAATTTGTGAATAGCTGTATTGATGAAACAGATAACGGATTTGCCAACATGCCAAATGGCGAATCAGAGGATGTTTATGCAATTTTCAGGGCGTTCATTTCTCTCTGGTGGATTGGGGGTAGCAATGATACTGAAAGGAAGAACTATGTTAATGAAACCATGGATTTGAATGCAACAATTGACTACCTCTTTAACAATTACATGACTGAACCCAGAATGTTTTCATTATATGAAGGAAATGTTAGTGTAAATGATATATCCATAAAGAGTACACATTTAATGGTCTGGTTTCTAGTCGATATGAAACGTGAATCAATGCTCAATAGAACATCAATAGGGCATTATCTAATAGATAGCGAAATAAAACCAGGACAATATGGTGAGGATATCTATTCAGTCTACGCAGCAGTTTTAATCTTCACCAAACTTAGGATTTCCACAGAGTCTCTCCCGGCTCCAATTGCACCAGAAATTGGGTCTTTGGGGTATCCTAATATCCTTCCATCGCTAATTATGGCCATGGGAGTTATCGCAATAATTTCTGCATATATTGCTCAACAGAAAGCAACCGAAATAGAAAAGAATGAACGAGAAAACCTGGAGAAAATTGTTGAAGAGCGTACTAAGAGTCTGAAGAATGAAATTCTACAGCATGAAACCACTCAGGCTGCTTTGATGGAAAGTGAGAGCAGTTATCGCAAACTGTTTGAAGACTCTCCTCTTTCACTTTGGGTTGAGGATTTTTCACAGGTAAAAGAAATGTTTGACAATCTTATTGAATCGGGAGTTTCAGATCTACGTAACTATCTTCAAGAGAATGAGAATGAACTTCTTCGTTGTACAGAATTAGTACAAATCATTGATGTCAACAAAGCAACATTAGCCTTACATGGTCTCTCGCGTAAGGAGGAGATACTTGGTCCACTAAGTAACATTCTGTATAAAGATGCGATACCAAGTTTTCTCGAACAAGTAATTGCATTGTATTCAGGAGATTTGTCATTTGAAAGTGAAATCTCAGAATTGCTAGTTAATGATGAGAGAAAAACGCTTATCCTGCAGCTTACGATACCAGCAGGATATCAAGATACCTGGCGTAAGGTGTTCGTAACGATTATTGACATCACGGAGAGAAAGAAAGCCGAGAATGAAATTGCAGCATCGCTTGCAGAGAAAGAGCTATTATTGAAAGAAATTCATCATCGGGTTAAGAATAATCTGCAAATTGTTTCTAGTCTGCTATATCTTCAACAGAGCAGGATTTCAGACAACGAAGTAAAATCATTACTCAAAGAGAGTGAACAACGTATTAGATCGATGGCAATGATACATGAAGCTCTCTACAAATCTGACGATTTGGCTAGAGTGGATTTTGAAAAATACATTAAAAATCTCTCAAGATATTTACTCAGCTCTTTTAAAATGAAAAGTCAAACAATTGAGGTAAAAGTCAGCATTAAACCAAAGCTCCTCAACATTGACACAGCTATTCCATGTGCATTAATAATCAATGAATTAGTAACGAATTCCTTGAAATACGCTTTTCCTGATGGCAAATCGGGTGAAATTGGTATCAGCTTAGATGCCATAGATGATGACATTCTCGAACTATCCGTTTATGATAACGGCATAGGTTTTCCTGAAAACTACGATGTATTCCAAAATGACACATTGGGAATGAGATTAGTAACCAGTCTTGCAGAAAAACAATTGGATGGGTCAGTGGAACAACAACAGAGAGGAAGTACACGAGTTGTTATCAGATTCAAGAGAAAATAGTGGTGACAATAGTGATAGAAGCTATAGACATAATGATTGTTGAAGATGAAACAATTGTAGCATTAGAGATTGAAGAACGGTTGAAAGAATTTGGTTACAACATCGTAGCGTCAATTTCATCAGGTGAGAAGGCAGTAAAATCAGTTGAAAAACTTCATCCTAGTCTGGTTCTAATGGACATAAGACTAGGAGGGTCAATAGATGGAATTGAGGCTGCTCAACTAATATCAGCGAGATTTTCGGTTCCAGTACTATTCCTGACTGCGTTTTCAGATGATGAAACCCTAGAACAAGCACGCGAGGCAAAGCCATATGGATACTTGTTGAAACCATTTAAAGAGCAAGATTTGCATGCTTCGATTCAGATGGCTTTATTTAGACATGAATTTGACCAAATCATTCTAACGAAAGAACAAAATTTCAGACTCTTTTTTGAGAATGCACCTGTTTACTGCTATATGGTTTCATTAGATGGAAAAATATTAGATGTTAACAAAATTGCTCTTTCATCTTTAGGGTATGCTAAGGAAGATCTTATTGATAGCCAGATCACAATGCTTTATGCTCCAGAGTTTCACACACATATCGAAAACAAAATCATTGACTTGAGGAAGAATTCACTCAACATTGATGAAGAATCTATTCTTATAACAACAAAAGGTTCGAAACTCAATGTTCAAGAAAGTCTTAGTGTAGTTGAAATTCCTAGCAGTACAGAATCATTCATCTTACTCATACAGGAAGATATCACTGAACGGAAGCAAGTAGAAAACAGACTGTTAAAGAGTGAAGAAAAATATCGTCAACTTTTTCACAGTACTAAAGATGCGATTTTGATTAGAAGTATGGAGGGTGTCATGTTAGATGTAAATCAGAGTGCCATAGAACTTTTTGGCTTCTCAAGAGAGGAGTTACTTTCTATGAAACTCACTAAATTGGCAGATAAAGGATGTATTAAGCAGATTGTTGAAAAATTGAACGAGAAAGGGTGGAGTAGTATTGAAGCAACTCTTAAGAAGAAAAACGGGGAAAAATTCATAGGATCGATTTTTTCAAAAATAGTCCAGCTAGGTAATCAGAAAACTGTCCAGACAACTGTGTCTGATATCACAGAACGAAAACAATCTGAAGAAAGAATCGAACGCACACGAGAACGAGTGGAATTTTTCCTTGATTTAATGAGTCACGATTTATCGAATATTCACCAAGCTGTCTATGGGATTTTTGATTTGCTTCTTATTAACAAAGATATTTCCCAAGAAGGACATGAATATATTAACGAAGGTATTCATCAAATGATACGATGTACACGTTTAATTCATAATGTCCAAAAAATTAAGAAGATTGAAGATGAACCGCGGCCACTCTCATCTTGTGATATATTTGGAGGGTTATCATCTGCTTTGCAAAGAATTCGAGTGGATGAACCTTCTAAGGAATTAAAAATTAGAATAGAGAGTGAGTTTGAATCCATTTATGTCATGGCAGATGATTATTTGATTGATGTCTTCTATGAAATTCTCCACAATGCTATGAGATTCAATCCCGAGTCACAAGTAGACGTAGATATTACAATTAGCATAGATGAGGACAAATCAAAGGTTATAGTCCAAATATCAGATTATGGACAAGGTATTTCGGATGACACTAAAGATTGCATATTCAAGAGAGCATCCCTCAGGAAAACTGGTTATCTTGGGTCAGGAATTGGTCTTACATTAGTGAATGAAATTATGGAATATTATGGAGGATCTATCGAAGTCTACGACAGAGTTCCTGGAGATTATAAGAAAGGTGCAACATTCGTAATCAAATTTGTGAAAGCTCCTCAATGAATGAGTTTAGTATACCAATAAGAACTTAGGTTAATGAACACTAAGGTCAATTCAATTTCTTTCTAAACCATCCAAGGATATGCCATCTGATTCCTAGGCATATATTTCTTACATTGGAAAACAGTTTTGGTAAATAGTCAAGTTCTTTCCTCATAGATATAATTCAATGATTTTCTACGGATTTTCGAGGTATGGTCTTAACATTCACTTCATTATTGAACTTTGAGTGGAATTCATGATGCATTGAATATACATCACGAATTGTGCTTTCGAAAGGTCTGTTGAACATCCTCAAAATTGTTAATCTAACACAGAGATTGACACCAAAAGTTCACTACAAGTGAAGATGAAATTGCACTCATGCTCATTTTGGGTGAAGGCGTTGTGATTGTTACTGAGATTGTTGTGATAATCAAGTTGCATAAAAGACATACATTTCAGTTGAAATGAATGACTCTTCCATTCTCTTCTTTATCCATATCTTCATTACACCAGTAAAGAACATCTAGACATCTGGGTCCATGAGTTCCCTAAGATATAGCACAACGATAGACCTTGCATTTCCAACGAAGATATGGAAAATCTGCACCATAAAGTGGAGTATATGGGTTGTTAACAGCTGCCAAAACCCTAGACTATCCTAGACATTTTTCAGGAGGGAGTTATATATTCAGACAATGTACCAGAGTACTGAGGTCATCCTGACACGTACTATGATCTCACAGAGCCATTCCCAGTACCATTTTTGGGAAGACAATGCTCTGGTGTCCAGAACTGTCTAGCTTACAATGAACGGTTGTCAAAGAATATAGTAAATGAATTATCGTCATGTGAAACAGTTATGTGTGGCCAGTCACTTTCTTTCGTTTTCAAAAAAAAAACACCTGTTATGTCCTTCTCATAATCTCTGGGAATAATATCAGCTCCTGAACATATCCCACCGTATCCTAAATTATTCTGAAAGCAAATTCACAGTAAAATCATAAGCATCTGGATTGGAAAGCAATAATCATCTCCTTCTAGAACGACTAGTTACTTTGTATTAATAGCCAGTTCATGAAAAGAAGAGAGATTCTACTATAGAAAATAATTGGTTCATTACAAAGCCTTGAGTATCACAAGGTCTTATCCACAATCACACGCTGTTAACCGCAGCAATTAGAGAAATGCAGATTGCTTCATATAATTCATCTGAAACCCGATTATATTCATCCATTACATCTCCCTCGAACCAGTACTCATTCCAGGAACCCATACCTCCAAAGACCCAGCCATTAAAACATGCTACAAATAACTGTTCGGCCTCTTTTGGAAGGAAGCTCTTAGGCATGTAGTCTGATTCAGGGATAGGAGATTCTCCATCTAGTGCTTGCTTTGCAGTATCAAAATTTTCTATCCAATGTCGGGTACTCTCTCTCTCCTGTGCGAAAGATATGATATTATCCAATGCACTTCTAAATCTTGACTGCGCTTTTCTCAGAGAAATGGATTCAGATATTAATGGCTGATCACTAGCGAGAAGATAGTAGTAGACTTTCCAGTGCCTATCCCCCTTCATCTTTGCGCCTTTCCAGATACCTTCCCATAAATTGCAAACTTCATTTCTCAAAGCTCTGATAATCCACCGGCTACCACCACCTACAAAGGTGGCTCCAATCCTATCAGATATTTCAGCTTGATTCATTTTACCATAGTAAAGATTTAATCTTTCAAATTCTTGGTTATCTAGAAAAGTAAACCACTCATTTGGATTACCAGCTACAACAGAATTATCTTCTAGAGTCCCCTCAGGAGGTATTGTGACGAACTCAATACTGTAACAGAATTGTGCAAGACTGTGGTCTAAACCAAAACTAATCTTATGCCCTTGGAGAAATGCATTGGCATGAAGAACCATTGATGCAATCTGTGCAACCTCAGCATCCATCCTTCATCTATTAGAATAGCTGTTTTCCAATCTTATAACTTCAAGCTTGTTGATTAATTTGTCTTGTATTCCAATAAACATTGGTGGTAATTTATTGAAATTACTTGAAACTCTCCAAACTAAGGAGCTACATCTTTCGGATTACTTCTTGTCTGAAAAAACTGATCACAGCAGACGTCGCCACCCAAGAGAATCTTTGTCCGTCGAAAGATTATATCAGGTAAGCTTTTACGATGCCAAAATCCTTATTGCACTTGAAGAGAACCCCGTATTCTCGTCTATTTATAGCAAGATATGCATCTGCCGAGTCCAAGCGTCGTAACTTGACGATATCTCCCGCATACATTTTCATCAACATAATGTCTAGTCGTGTGTATATTATAAGTACAGACCAGAGCAAAGGAAACAAACCAATCAAGCATAATCCAAATGTTCTCATAGTTCCATAAAACGATATGCCTAAATGATGGTTTGTGTAGTCCATTTATGAAATTCAGCACGCATCTATCTTGTGTGTGAGGGGATTTCAGTAGGTAGAATACATAATGTCATTTGACTCGGAAGAATTTGCAAATGTAGCACCGATAATCGTCTGGGGCATCAATCTTGGATACGGAGCGTTTCTCACGTTATTTTCTCTGTTTGGTTTGATATTCGTAACACCACTCGCAGCAATTGGGCTTGTTCTTGGACTCGCCATGGTTCTAGTTGCGTTGCTATTCCTTAAACCTATGAAGAAGGAAGGATGGCTATATGCCTTGATTTTAAATATTCTCACCATTCCTGCAGCAATTTTTATTTTATCTGATCCGGTGTTGATGGCATTTCCAATCACATTTGCCGTCTTGATTGTATTCATCATGGTTCTTCCACCCATTAGAGAACCATACAAATGAATCGTTCAGAAGGCAATCGACAAGATTGCCTCTATACCTTTTTTTATGTTAGTGGGTTAAATGCTTAGCATTCTTTATCCTCATTGTCAGGATACATTAGAAAGTAATTGAAACCATATTTTGTATAATTTACAATGAACGGTAACAGTAAAGATAGTCCACCACTTTCGACGGGAGTCCTTGAAGATACGCACTATCTTGACCTCTCCTCTTTCCATCTGATTGAGATGAAACGAAGATATTGAGAGTGGAATCATGATCTTATCATGAATTGTCCGTCTCTCAGAAACTGAATCAAGAGAGTCTCTCAATTGCAACCAATGCTTTATCTCAAGGTCTGGAGCATAGACAACCTTGAAACGTTGAGTAAAAGCAAATCGTGGTATCTTACGAGAAGTGTATCCCCTTGTTCTAAGAGGTTTTGAACCTTCAAGCTCAAGATAGCTCTGCCACATAGCCATGGCTGTGTCTCTACACTCCTGAAACTCATTCACTGATATATTGGGAAACTTTTCCTTGAAATCGTGTGGTACACAGTTCCTACTCGCCTTACCCTTAGATGCAGTCAGAGTGAGCTGATCTAAGAGAGAGGCATCAATTCTTGTCCGTTTGCTGCCTGTCAGCAATTTGTCCTCGTGACGTTCAATCACTCCAAGATATGCTTTGATTACTCTCGAATCTCTTCCAGTTATCCGGTTGAGGCGAGTCTTCTGTCTATCAGTCATAGCACCCCACTTTATCGGGACTTTCACGCTGATGATGACACCCTTAGAGCGACCCATTTCACTTCACCTGGTTCTATTTAAACTTCTGACCTGTTTCTTTCGAGTTCACTCCCTATCTTGTTCAGAAGAGTGCTAATGAACTCCTTTATCAGCAACTCATTGTCTCTCGATGTCTTTCAGTTTGAGAACTTCAGGAGGGCCATATCTTTCACATACAACAGCTTTCATCATCTTCATAGTTCTGGATCCCTCCAACAGAATATTAGCTTGCAGTTATATACTATCAAAGGATTGAATCTGCACCATTTCGCGCATTGATGAAACAAGTATAGTAGCAAAGGATTACTCCCAAAATTTGCCCATAATGATGGTGTCCCTTCTTTCTTCATCTTTCTTTAGATATCCTTCCTGCATAAAACCCATTTTGCTATAGAACTCAACAGCTCCCTTGTTATCAGCAAAAATCCAAACTCGTGCTTTATGACAATCACTAACTCTGAATTGATCCAAGGTCTAATCCATAAGTCGCCTTCCAATTCCCATTCTTCTATATTTTTTGTGAACGTAAACTCCAAGAATTTCTCCAACCCCATATTTCCCTATTTGTGAATCCATATACCCAACAATATCATTATCTATTTCATAAACAAAAAGATAGAATCATTGTCTACGGTTATGAAATGCGAACTCAAGATATCCTTTGACGGAAACAGCTCGATTATGGAATACACCTTCTTCGATTCCCATTCCTATAAGTGGAACTATGTCTTTTGCATCTTCAGGAATACCTTCTCTAATCTCCAAACCAAAAACTCCAATCCATAACTAGATAAACCTAGCTGGAGGTCCAAAATAGTTTTTACGCATGAGAAAAAAGTCGAGAAGCATCCATCGGATGATGGATGTCTCTACACATGTGAATGTAATGCATTCCTCTATTTCTTCTTGTTGAGCAGTATTAGGATAATGACGATAACTACGCCAACTCCACCTATCAATGCGATAGTGGTCATTGCATCCATCGGTATCGATATTCCAGCTCCTGCAGGTACAACTACAACTATTACGGAATCAGACACTGAGTTGCCAGATGTATCCCATACAGTTATCGTGTAGATATGAACTCCAATATCATTACCATCCACATCTACAACAATCGAAGAACCAGTCCAATCATCTGATTCCACCAGAGTACCATTTCTTCTGATTTCGTAGGAATCAGGATGTAGGTCATCAGCTATCCAAGTGATATTGTGTCCTGTTGTACCGAACTCATATTGAATATCTAATGGATTGTCAATTGTAGGATCAATATCATCTATTACTGTCACAGTGACTTCATCTGTACCAACGTTCCCGCCGATATCTGTAACAGCTATTGTATAGTTATATTCACCTAATGCCAAACCATCAACAACGATAGTAATAGAGTCCGATGATGAATTCCATAATCCAGACTTGACTAGAACATCATCTAAGTATATAGCATAACTTACTGGATGAGCATCTGTTGGGGTCCAAGTTATTTCATGACCAGTAGTTCCCTCAGAATATTCAACATCGGTGGGATGATCAATAACAGGAGTTGTACCATCAATGACAGTTACAATGACATCATCTGTGGCAACATTCTCTCCAATGTCCATGACCACGATTGTATAGTTGTAAATACCCAAGTCCAAACCATCTATTAGGATTGAAATAGACTCTGAAGAAGAGTTCCAAAGTCCTGATTTAACCAAAGAACCATTCAGGAATATCTCGTAACTAACAGGATGGTCGTCTGAAGGTGTCCAATCTATCGAATGGCCAGTCGTACCCTCGAAGTAAATGATATCAATAGGATGGTCTACATCCGGACTGGTCACATCTGTGAAAATCTCAAAATTCTCACTAGTGCCATTTGTTGATGGATAAGTATAATCGGATATCACAATATAATATTGATTAGAATCTGACAATCCTTCTGGAATATTCCACGAAAACTCTCCGTCATTTGGAGTTTTACCGACAATCTCCATTACGAACGAACCATCGTCATAGAGTTCAAGTTTCACATCGGATATTGTACCAGTAGTGTCCCAAGTAATACCCATTGTTGATTTTGCATGCCAGCTACTTGCTGAACTTGGATTCGTAATACTTACCCAATCAAAGCCGAGTAGTGGATCGTAGAGAATCATATTTTCTAGTATTGAAGTATAATTCAAATTCTCGTTCCACTCCAAGGTCTGCATCGTAGCGATTGCGAAACCTGCACCTATTCTAAATTCCAGTAAAACAGGTTCTTGCATAGCATGATCCACACAAATCACATGTGCATCTTCAGGATATTGATTGAAGTAACCATGTGCAGAATAGAGCCAGCCATCAAGTTCCACATCCTCAACAACAAAGGGACTGTTGACAAGTGTATGATGAGTCATTGAGATGTCAACACTATCAAGGTATAACTTGGTCTTGTTTAGACCTCCTGGCATTATCATATTGTCCCAATTACCCATACCCCATCCATAGTCAGCTAAGCGCAAATCAAGAATGCCACCTTGAGATGCAAAATTCTCAAACCAAGACCTATTACCCGCAAATGCAGCATAGAACTCTGAAGTTTGATCAGATGGAATAATCACCTTTCGATATTGAGAAAGATTCACCTGACCGAAATCAGATGAGTTATAGATTGTATATGATATGTTGTACATGTCCAAGATTGGTTCAGTCATATTCAAGTTCCATGGTAATCTGTCCCGGAATATTGCCACTTCTCCAGTGAATAGAGGTATATCACTTGAGAGATAGAAGGTTAGGTAGTCATCATCCCCACGCCAGTTAATATAGTTCAACTTAGATTCTATACGAAATCCGGGATATGATACATTTACCACCCACCAACCCTTCAATAAATCAGTGACATTGTAGAACCCTGAGTTATCAGTGTAGCCAGAATCAAACAATTCACCGGTCGTATAGTTATAGCACTGAACAAAGGCATTTTCCATTGGACCATTTGACAGACTATTGATGACGGTGATTTCTATATATCCTGGAGGTTTTATCTCAAGATAATAGTATAGATAGTCATCATCACCATTCCAGTTAATGTAATTCTGCTTGGATTCACCTCCATAGTCTGGATGTGTGACAACTATTTCATACCAACCAACATATAGTCCTGTTACATTGAAGAGTCCTGAAGCATCAGTATAGCCACTTGTAAAGTATGTGCCATTAGCAAAATTGCATGTTACAAGCGCATTTTCTAGTGGTTGATAAATAATGCTATCCCTCACATATACTTCGATGTATCCTGAGTCTGGAGGATATTCATCTAGATACATGTTAATGTAGTCATCATCTCCATTCCAATTGATATAATTCTGTACCGATTGGTCATAGTAACCATTTTGTGTAACAGTAATTGTGTACCAACCTATTGTTAGATTTTCAGCCTTAAAGAAGCCTGAAAAATCCGTCCATCCGGTTTGAATAACAGACGCAGATGTATCATTCACTATTTCCACATATGCTACAGATATAGGTGAGAGTGTTCCACTATCGTATACTGTAATTTCAATATATCCACTATCGGGAGGCATGGACATTAGATAGTATGTTAGATAGTCATCATCGCCATACCAGTTGATGTAGTTTGATTTTGATTGTTCATAATACGCTGCATAAGTGACATTTATGGTATACCAACCGATTGTTAGTCCTGTTATGTTATAGAACCCATTGATATTGGTATATCCTGAATCTATTAGCAGACCTGATGAATCATTTACACATTCTACAAACGCAGCCTCTCTAGGACTTCCAGTTTCATTATACACTCTGACTTCTATAAACCCAGAGTCAGGCGGGAATTGTTCTAGGTAAAAGTGCAGATAGTCATCATCGCCATTCCAATTGATATAGTTCTGTTTCATCTGTAATTTGTACGAAATTTTAGATGCTCTAACTTCATACCAACCAACTCTCAAGTTTGTTACGTTATAAAATCCAGACGCATCCGAATATCCAGAATTAACAACCAATCCGGAGGTAGTATTATAGGTTTTAACAAGAGCCCCGGAAATTGGATTATTAGTTACACTATCCTTAACATTCACTTCGATATATCCAGAATCTTCTGGCATCATCTCTAAGTAGAAGTATAGATAATCATCATCACCATCCCAATTGATGTAATTTTGTTTGGATTGACTATAATATGCATATCTTGAAACATCAATTGTATACCAGCCTACGTCCAAAGCTGTTACGTTGTAGAAACCATTTGAATCAGTATATCCAGTATCAACTAATGTGTCAGTATCATCATAGACTTCAACAAAAGCAGTTTGAAGGTTAGTTAATGTCACACTATCTCTAACTCTAACTTCAATATATCCAGTAGGAGGCGGAGACCCTAAAACCGTACGTTTTGTTGCAATATACGCTTTATTGTTATTCTCATCAAATTCATCCACATTATTGTCCTTGTCAATGATCCAACCAATATAGTAATCTCCTGCTGGAATATCAGGAAATGTTCCACTCCAACTTGCAGTTTGTTCACTGAATGGAGCCATCGAACTCAGATAATCCGATCCAATGTAGTAATCAGCTGTAGAAATGAAATTGTTTGATGATGCATAGTAATGCACCCAAAAGCCTCCTGTAGTATCAGTACCTACATTCCTAACGTCATTACTAACAGTAAAGGTTGTTACAGTTGCAGTTATTGGACCCGAGGTTGCTGAATGCCATGATGAACCTCTATCAGTCATATCGGGTTTATCCGTAGGAGCAGTATCTGCTCCAAGCCAAGTAAAAATCCTGTCATATTTTTCTTGATTCAGACGAGTTCCATAATTCGGATTGGGGGAGCCACCACCACCATATGCATGAACCGTCATAATGTATCGATTCCCGCCAGTCAGTCGCCATACCGGACAACCACTCATACCTCCAGCAGTATCTGCTTCGTAATAGTGGTTATTTGATGTGGCTCCACGACCTGGTTCATAACTGTAATATAATCGTCCTCCGCTGCTCAAATCTGCCGGGTAACCAGCCACATTAGCTTCATCAGTATAAATTGAGCTATCAGATGGAGCAGTCATTCGTCCCATCCAGCCGGTGTAGGTACCAATATTTCTATCAAGTGTGAGTACTGCCCAATCATGCTGTGAATTCTCATCATTCACCCATGCAGTATATGAACGCATCAATGTGACCCATGCGTGACCATATGGGTCTGAAGGTGTATCAGCAGTGTCCATCGCAGGTACAATTTCAATACTAGAAGCCCATCCTCCATGGTCATGCAAATACGCACAATGACCAGCAGTCATAACATGAAAATCATCAAGAATCATACCTGACCCGACAAATTTGGATCCATCTTGTGCAGTAATATACAACTTGACAATTGTTCTCCACGGAAACACATCCTGATTTGTAATCAAAGTTCTGTCATCATCGCCATAGACAGATTCTTGAACATATGATGGAAGTAATCCAGCATAGGGTTCCGTTACTGATATCTCAGATCCTGTTTCAGGTCTTGGAGTATATTCAGGAGCGGTTGTACTCTCAACACCAGTTAATGCATTGTACGTCACAGATTCAATAGAACTGGTACCACCATCAGGAGCATATTCCAAATTGCGGTAAGTCGCAGTATCTTCAATGGGTGACCACTCTATAGCAGATCTATCATAATCGGGCATCCAAGTTTCCCCGTATCCAGAAAAGCTTGGAGCTATTCCTTCATTGCTATAGTCACCGCTAGAAGGTGTTGTTTCTAATTCGACAGTATCTTCCGGTGTTGTTGTACTATCAGTTCTTAGTTCAAAATCTTCAGCAATATTAGTAGTATCTTGAGTTGATACTACATTGTTTTCAGTATTATCTCCGATTGAAGATTCAACACTCACCATGCCAATACCAATTGGACCACTTGAAAAGAGAAAAAGTGCTATAATTAGCAATACGGCATGTTTTCGAATAAAAATCTGACTAACGGTCATGACGCTTTACCTACAGAATACCATATGGTATATTCCATTCAGGTGTCATATTCTACTATAATAAGTGTTTGCGAAAATAAATATTTGATAATACTAAATTTATATCTATTATAATTCACAAAATGAGTGTTATTTTCTATATTTTGCTTAGGTGATTCAGTATCGCAACATTGAAGCAATCATATATGAATTCATCGGGATGTTGAACCCCTCATAAAGCAATCCTACTTATATTATCGAAATCACAAATCCCGAAGAAGAGTAGATTTTCTAATTCAAGAGTCCTTTCGAACTCACTCTTATTCCTACATCTCTAACTCGGAAGAATTAGAAACTAGATTCAGAAAAATACTTCAAAAAGATGCTGATAAATTATTGATATTTTGTGCAGATGAAGAAGACTTCAAGGGTGAGGACGTAAGCGGAGGTTTTGGTGTTTCTAACGCTTCATTAAAACTAAGGGAAATTTCTCCCTGGTTTAAAATCGTTGCTTGGGATGGCCTCATGATGGTCATTAATCCGGAATATAGGATGCTTCATGTTATCGCATTCACTGATACCGATTAGTATCTTAGCTTGATGTAAATGAGATACTACCACAAAGAACCATCAAGTTTAAGGAATATTGCATTCTCAGATAATCAATGATTGACCACATCGAGTTTCTAAGTTTCTTAACCAACAAAGGCTTCTCCTTTGCTACTGGAGTACCTTGTTCCTATTTCTCTCGACTAATCGATGCACTTGAGGATGAAACTACAATCAAATATATCACAGCCACGAGAGAAGATGAAGCTGTGGGCATTGCATCGGGTATTGCTTTCAATGGTAAAAGAGCATTTGTCATTATGCAAAACTCTGGATTTGCAACAATTGGTGATGCATTGACATCACTAGCCCAGCTCTACAAACTACCCATGTTATTTATGGTTAGTTTGCGAGGACTTGAACCAGACCGTGACTTTCCAGAGCATTCGTTAATGGGAGAAGTCACAAATGAAACGCTGAATGCATACCGCGTTCCTTTCTGGGATTTAGAATCACAAAACTGGAAAGAGATTCTCAACCAAGCAATCTCAAAAATGGAAGAAACAGATAGACCAGTAGCGTTGTTGGTGAAGCAGGGGGTGCTATGATATCTATGCACGGCTTTGAAGTAATTAAAGAACTCGGTTCAATTCTCTCAGGTGATGAACTGATTATAGCTAGTAATGGAAATATCAGCAGGCAAATCTATCATTATCTACCCAGACCACAAATCTACCTTCGAGGGAGTATGGGATTGGCGATTCCAGTAGGTCTAGGTGCTGCAATTTCTAATCCAAAGAGAAAGGTTCTGGTAATCTTAGGTGATGGCAATCTCTTAATGGGATTAGGAGCATTAGTTACGATTTCCTTTGTTAAACCAAAAAACATGAAGATACTAATTCTTGACAACAATGAATACGCTACTACTGGACATCAAAGAACTACTTCAAATGTGTTGGATTATTCCTCACTACTCAATGGCTTTGGAATTTCATACATTGAGGTAATTCAAAGAGATGAAACAACACAGGCTATACACAAAAAGATACGCCAACTATTGGATGCTTCAAACCTTTGTGTTCTTCCTACACTTGTTACATCAGATCCTCCAGTTCTCAGTAACATTCCTTGGCATCCTGAAAAGATTACTGAGATGCTGAAACAATAACAGATATGAAGAATTACAACGAGATATTATCCTTCCTTACGTTTCTCAACAATATGCTTCAGACAGTCATATGCATCTGGACCCTTAGAGAAGGGGATCCACAGACAGGTTGATAACATTCTTCTTATGGAATTGAAATGTCATCGCCATTCACCGAATAGAAATTCCAGTGCTCAGGCGTGCATCCCAGGTCATATCAAATTATGTTTAAACTAGCTTTGGATGAAACAAACTTTTCCAATCACACTTTCATCTTTGCTTCATAGTAGGTATAACCGAATAGCAATATTAGAAGAACAAAGAGTCCAATGATTAGATAGACTGCTACACCAATTCTGATGTAACTCATACTCCAAATAGTCCCTATAAGACCAAGAATAAGCCAAATAAGATCCATAAGAACAACAATCTCCGCTTGTTCCCAATTGTTTTTCTGATAAGCAAAAAGAGACCCCATTGCAAATGCAATAAATAGCGCACCAACAGTACGATTTGCAAATGGCTCAGATGGCATCGCAAACAATGTCGCGCTTATCTCAGGTATTGCAAAAAAGATTACACCTAAAGAAATGGCAATTAGGAAATGTATTAGAAAGGTGAGTTTTCCGATTTTAGTAAGTTGTACACCTAAACCTCCTTACGTAAGCGAATCGAACATAAAATAACTCATTAGTTGTTTAAATGATTATCCATTCTATTAGAAATATGATGCTCCTGATGGTTTTTTAGAACCAGTCAGGATTCCACTTGTTTGTCTGCCCAGCGAAAACATTCAAAGTACAAGAGCTCTCCTTACCCCACCTCAAGGAAGACAATTTGTATTCGTAGTTTCACACCAAACAGAATTGTGTGGTTCTCGAATTTCTTTCGATTTCTCATTGTCTTTATCCAAAAAGCCACCTCCTAGAAAGGTTTCTTTGCAGAAATCCTCACACTTGAGCCAAGGTCGAATGAAGCCCTACTTCTTACATCGATGTCTGCAAAACCAGCTTTGGATATACAAGCAAGGTATTCCTTTTCCAGTATTGCTCCACCCAAGCATCCAGTATAAGTTGATACATCATCACGTAACTCCTGAGAGATATCATTCTGAAGCACAATATCTGACACCATCATTCTTCCCCCAGGTTTCAATACACGATAGACTTCTTGGAAGACTCTCTGTTTGTCCGTTGACAAGTTAATGACACAATTACTGATTATGACATCAACAGATTCATCATCTACGGGGAGATCCTCTATGTCACCCTTTCTAAACTCAACATTCGTCAGTCCAAGTTTTCGAGCACTGGAATTTGCTGATTCCAGCATCTCATCGGTCATATCAACTCCAATGACAAATCCGTCGCTACCCACATTCTTAGCTGCAACGAAAGCATCCAGACCAGCACCGCTACCCAAATCTAAAACAACTTCACCCTTCTTCAGTTCTGCAAGAGCAATTGGATTACCACAACCAGCATAGGATTCCATTGCTTCGGCTGTAAGTCCTTCAAGTGGATAACCCATTGATTCAAGCTTTGTTTCGGTTTCAGACTTAGATGGTCCACAACAAGAAGAAACAGGTCCTTTTTGAGTACTTAAAATATCTTTACCTCTTATAGCAACCTGTGCATATGTTCTTCGAACTGCATCTTTGATTTCAACGGAGGTCATTTCACTGACACGTTTTTCCCCCGACATTTTTTTCACCATGTTGGATGTCCAATATATCGTACATCCAATAATTGGCGTTCGGTATATACATTTAAGTGTATCGGACGCCCAATAAACAATATGGCAAAGACTCCAGATAAGAAATCAGTGGTAGAAGAGGAATGTTGTCCTCCAGACTGTTGTGATATGAGAGGATTCCTCACTTTTCAGATCATGTATGAGCTGGGCAAGGAACCACTAAACGGACAACAAATTGCAGACCGAATTGCTGAAAGAAGGGGATCAAAACCAACTCCAGGTACAATCTATCCCGCTCTCAAAGATTTAAAGAAACGCAAAATGATAGCAGGCAAACGAGAAGGAAATCAAATCATCTATCATCTGACTGAAGACGGAAAAGAGGGACTTGAGGAAGCTTCAAGATATTTCTACCGTGCTTTTGGTGATATAATGGAGGATTGCAAAATCGTAGTTATGAGAATCGGTAATTGCGACTGCTAATATGATGATTTCAGTTTGAATCAACATAGTGGTTTCTTTTTCTATGATGAATAGACAACCCACTCACTATGATGAGGGTACCAGCAAGAATCAAACCAGTTTCAATAAATGGCACATAATCTACTAAATGAAACACATCAGTAACATCAAAAAAGCAACCGAATGAGCCATTTAGAGAAAGTAAATTTGAATCAGTATGTTGCTCTACTCTAAAATCAAAAGTATCACCCATTCCCTCATGTGTGATATCTTCCATACCGGGAGACCGGAAAAGCACTAGCCAATTTGTCCTAAGCATAATTTCTGCCGAGGAAACATCAATGCTTGCATCATCGAGTTCGAAGTTTATAACTGATGAATTGATTGGGTTCTCAGTAGAGGAATTGAAATATTCAAATGATATTACACTTAATCCATCAGCATCCTCAATTGAAATTGTGTTAACTGGAGATAGTCTGTAAGCGGTATTCTCGTCAAGATGAAAGTTGATGATGCGATCAACTGCAATTTCATGTGTCGATTCATTTTCAATAATAAGAATATTCGATGTCAAATTAAAATAGATATCATATTCCATTCCACTTCTATCAATCGGACTCAAATCCAGTTGATTGCCTTTTGAATCGAAGATATCCAAACCGAGAATGAATTGATGATAGACAATGAATTCAGAAAGTCCTCAATATGCTGAATAGTAGTATTGCCAGGTTCAGATAGTCTTCCAGAAAGAGGATATGAGTGTTCATCATCGTAAGGAACCCAAAGCCTTCCACCTGCTCTTATTCCAAAGTTTAGATTTGCCATCTTCTCGGTAAGATTGGGTGTAGATAGTAAGACATTGATTACGAGACTCGAACCAAGAATTAGGCATAAACATCCGATGAAGAGAGTTGCAGTAAGATTTCTAGTTATCAGATTGCTATCTCCAGTTTCCTTCAATTGTATTCAATGCAAGTTTCTTTTTTCACCTGCAACGAATTTATTGTGACATTCATTTATTTTCTTATTGGACCCAATCACTTCTTACCGGGCATTGCAGGAATTGGTTACGGTTCTCATTTCACCAGAACATCTGAGGGATACGCTTTTTATAGAATCCACATTATTTGTCTAAATGAATGTAAATGAGAATCAAAGCTGTACTTCGTGATAAAGACATTTTGAGTATGGAACCAGGAACAGCAATGAGAATCAAGGCTGCTGCTCAGAAAAATAAAGACAGACTTGTCAATCTGAATAGTCTTCTGAAGATCATGGGTCTGGGAAATGATGATAGAATCAAAATGCTCGAAGCCCTTCAAACTGAAAGCATACACATATGGTTAGCTGTAGAAGCAAATCAACATGTCGTTTTCTTAAATGATGGAGATTTGCCAGATGATGTGACAATACCAATGTATCAGTGGCAGTAGGAGCTGACTATCTATAGATTCCTCAGCTTTTTCTTAACATCATCATCGAGTTTGATTTTATAAAACTCAGCCTTCTCTAAAAGATGTTCTAGTTCACCTCTCAATCGCAATCTTTCTTCGTAAAGATCATGTTTTGATTTCTCCAGAAGTTCCACCTGCTCTAGCAAAGTCATGGAGAGTGCAAGAAAATATTCCCTATTTCCAGGTTCATCATCAAGAAGAGTCTCAAGATAGTCTTCATACATATTAAGCACATATTTTAGAGGCTTGTAAGCAGCTTCAAGATTGGCGAATTCTTTTGCATGTTTTCGAGCTAATTCTAAAGCTTCTTTGAATCGTTCCTCTCCGACAAGCAAATGACAGTAGTCTTCAGTAATCCTATGACTCTCAGGAACCGATCGAAGATATGTTTTGAATAAATCCTCAGCCTCATCGCTACGTAGTGAGTTATCCAAAAGCAAACCTAAGTATGAGATTGCTGATTCATGAAGAGGGTCGCTGCTGAGAACCTCATTTAGGAGTCGCTCAGCTTCATAGTCTCTGTCCAGACGCACAAGTACTCGTGCCAATTCTGCCGTCAGATCAAGGTCACATCTATATTTCTTCAAAGCATTTCGAAGGATTTCCTCTGCTTTACGTTCCTCCTCTTCATCACAGAGTTCTTGTGCAGAGTCAATTATTTCCTTAATCTCGTTCTGAGGCATCTCTCATCCTTTCAAACTAAGTATAACAAGGATATCAGTTTACGCATAGGTGAAACATATTTCGAATAAAATCACATACCGATGGCAATATTTGCAGACTTCTTTTTATGTAGATCATATCAAACATGCAGTGGTAGTCGACAATGATTAAACTATACAATACCCTCACGCGAGAAAAGGAAGAATTCGTCCCAATTGAAGAAGGACATGTTCGTATGTATGTGTGTGGGCCGACTGTCTACGATTATCCACACATAGGTAATGCACGTTCATTCTCAGCTTTCGATACTATTCGGAGATATCTAGAATACAAGGGATATCGTGTGACATACATCACCAACTTCACTGATGTTGATGACAAAATGATCAAACGTGCCAATGAAGAGGGTATCAGTATTTCCGAACTGGCTACCAAATTCATCGCGGAATATAGGCAGATTGCCAATCAACTGAATCTAAAACCAGCTAACATCAATCCAAGAGCTACCGAGCATATTGACGATATGATTGAGATGGTTGAACTGATCATAAAGCATGGCAAAGGATACGTTGTTAATGGTGATGTCTATTTTGATGTCAGCGAGTGGGAACCATATGGTGTTCTATCGGGAGTAAAAGCAGATGAACTTTCAGCGGGAGCTCGAGTAGATGTTGATGAAAAGAAACAAGATCCTCGCGATTTTGCACTTTGGAAAGCCGAAAAACCTGGTGAACCCTCATGGGAGAGTCCTTGGGGGAAAGGACGACCTGGATGGCACCTAGAATGCTCAGTAATGGGTTCACATTATCTTGGTCTCCCATTCGACATACATGGTGGTGGTTCAGATCTTATCTTCCCTCATCATGAGAATGAGATAGCACAATCTTCTGCAGCCTACGGTGTTGATACTCCAGTCAAGTATTGGATGCATAATGGATTTCTTACGCTTGATAAAGAAAAGATGTCCAAATCTCTTGGAAACCTGTTCACTGCAAGGGAGGTCTTAGACCACTTTGATCATCAAGCTGTAAGACTGTATCTGATTTCAGGCCACTATCGTCAACCACTTGATTACACTCCTGACGCACTTGAACAAGCCACACAATCATTATCTAGAATCAAGAATGCAGTGGACACAATTCGTGGTAGAATCAAAATACTTGAGAAGTCAGGTAGTCGCACGAATAAGGCTGATCAATCTCTTGCTGAAGCAATCAAGAAATTGAAAGAAGGCTTTGAGAAAGAGATGGATGATGACTTCAATACACCGGGAGCTCTAGCAGAGATATACACCTTTGTGAAGACCGCAAACACTCTAACCCCTGAAGTCGGTGGAGCTGCTGTGCTTCGAGAAGCTCTTGCTACTCTGTCTAAGTTTATGCTTATTCTTGGCATAGATATTGAGGGAGAAAAAGCAGCTCAGGACACAGGTTCAATGGAATTACTAGAAGGTACTATTGAATTACTACTAGACCTGAGAGAGAAAGCACGTGCTGATAAAGATTGGGCTACTTCAGATATGATTCGTGATAAACTAGCTGAGTTGGGTATCATAGTCACTGATACGAAAGATGGACCAACCTGGAAGATTGAATGAATTGTGATATTGAGGCGACCACAGCCTCAATTCATCTTTTTTCTACTTTTATGAGATATTCAATAAAACTAGAAAAGATAAGAGAAGCCGCTTAGAAGCAGCTTCTAGTATTTTGATTATCAATGAATCTGATTTCTTACATTTATCAAGAGACCAGGATCATCAAGTACATAGATTCTCGGATTCTCTTTTCCTGATTCCTCAACAAATCGGGGCACGAGTTTTCTCAATACCTCTTGGGCACCACCAGGACCATTCGGATTACAGGCTTCCATTCTGTAAATTCCACGTGTTTCTTTTGGATCAAGTTCTGTCACAACTTTGATATTTCCTTCAGCAACTGAGAGTAGAATTCTAAACAAATCAGGGGGTTTCTGATTACCAATTTTGAATGTCTGCTCAGAACCATATTGTTCTATCACAAAACGAAGCGCATCAGCAACTTCAAATCCCTTTGCTGCATGCATTGCCTGTTCGTACGCATCGCTACCAATACCATCTTGACACGGAGCGAGGAGTACAATCCATCCTTTCTTATCATGCCTCACTGCATTCCAAGCAGCATGTACACCCTTTCCAGCTTGATAGAGATTTAGGCCAAGTTCACCAACGGATACAAAGACGATGTCACCAGGCTCATCAACATCAACAACACGAAGCTCACGGAGAGGTGCTGTTGCAGCTTTATGGCATTCAATAAGATCACCAGCTTGCATGTATACAATCTCACCATGATGAATGATAGTATCAATGCAAAACATTGGGAGTTGCTTTCCAACAATCTTTGCAATATCAATCATGTCCTCTATGACAGGATTTCCCTCACAGTTTCCAAGTCTACAACCATCGACGAATCCCTTCTCTAAGTCAAACATCTTTGGGTGATTGATTCGGATAGTTTCTCTTCCCGCAACACCTGGACAGAAAAGCTTCACAGTACCAGCCTGTCCAGCAAAATAATGGTATTCTGAATCACTAAGTGGAATAAGTAACGAAGCCTCCATGACACGTTCATCAATCAGAATTGGGGTGCCACTTAGACTAGTTCCAAGATTTCTATTCCCTGAATCGCAGTCATGAATCAATACATGTTGGTGCCATTCTTTAAACAAATCAGTTCCTAGAATCCGTTTCTCAATAGATTCCTGTGTAGGTTGTTTATGAGAGCCACTTGCAATTATTATTGCAATATCATTTTTAGCTACTCCTAATCCTAGAAGGCGTTCCATAACAAATGGCATTAATGCACGAGTATGTATGTTAGGACGAGTATTGTCATCAACAATGAGCATGATTTTTTTGCCAGGTTGATACACATCGTGGACGAGTTCATCGAATGGCTTAGAACCAATTGGGTTGTTCAGTATCTCTTCAAACTTCTTTCTGAAGTCAGAAAAATCAGGTGTATATTCACCGACCTTCAAAACAGAAACATCAGTGTATGAGGTTGGAATGAAATCATCCACAACCAAGTCACCATACTTGAGAGGTATTTTGTGATAGGACATGATAAATCCCGGTGGCTATCACACTCTCACAAATATGTAATGCTTTTGGTGAGTACAATAATTCTCTTTAGAAGGTTAGTTGCCTTTTAGAGATGGTTGTTTCATGGGGTCATAGTAATGGAATTCTCAAAAAGAAAAATGGCACCTGGGATAACAGCTATCCTATTCGTGGTGATAATAGTCATCGCACTCCAACCACCACAATCACCTGAGAGTAATTCATCAATTAACGAAGTAGACTTTTGGGCATATCAAATTCAAGAGCTTCAAGAAGATGGATCTATCGAGTCACTGGTTCAGTCTCATTACGACCTACTAGTTCTTGAACCCACAAGAACTGAAAAAGGAAGTGAGAATTTCGATACATCAGATATGATTAGTCGCCTACACGATTCACCAGGTGCATCCCTCAACTCAAAACTAGTCATCGCATACATAGATATTGGTGAGGCTGAGGACTGGCGTTATTACTGGAATGATTCTTGGAGTGCCCCAACAGAGGATGAGAAAGGGATTCCAGATTTTTTGATTTCCATTGATCCTGATGATTGGTCTGGTTGTTATCCTGTTGCCTATTGGGATGACAGATGGAAAGACATCATTATCTATAATGACGACAGTTACATTCAAAAAATTCTGGATGACGGTTTTGATGGAATCTATATGGACTGGGTGGAAGCATATGACCACGACCCAGTCATCGATGAAGCTTATAGTCAGGGAGTAAACCCAGAAGAAGAGATGATAGAATTCATTGATGAGATTCGAACCTATTGTATAATGCAAGACTCTGATTTCATCGTAATCGCACAGAATGCGTTAGGCCTTTGTGATGAGAATTCAGAATATTTCGAGTTGATAGATGGCGTTGCTCAGGAACATGTTAAATTCAGAGGAGAAGCAGACACTGTATGGGACAACCCCGCTTCAGGAGATATTGCTGTTCCGACATCAGGTGAAGAGGGATATAGCACTGAATGGTATGTTGAGTATTTGGATCGATATATTGCAGAAGGAGTACGCGTATTCACTGTTGATTACGCTCTGGATGAAACCAATATTGAATTGGCATATGAATTTGCAATAGAACATGGGTATTGTGGTTTCGTGACCCAGACACCACTATCCCAACTTCCAGACACTCCTCCGCCAAACTACCCATGATAGAATAACGCGCATTTACTAAAGCTTATAAGTTAGACGAGTCTAACTTTTATATGGTTAGAAATAGCCAAGTTCTAAATTGTAACCAATGTGTCTGGAGGCACAGCCATGTCGGATGAGTTTGATACAGTCACTGAAAATAATAGACATTTATTGCATCTATCCGAGGTGGAACCAGGCAAAGAGCTACAACTTGTTGGAATCACGGGGAATCCGCCAATACGTCATAGACGAATGCGTCGTAGGTTGTTGGGAGATGATCATTGTGAGGACAATCATCACGCCCAACACAGGCACCATGGTAGGAAACGTATGATGAAGAAACGTCTTCTAGATTTAGGGTTGACTAAGGGTTGTACATTCAAGGTGATTCAGAGTAGTGGAAACGGTCCCGTTCTGATAGAAATTAGAGGTACTCGGATAGCCCTTGGACACAGGCTAGCATCACAAGTCATTGTTAGAGAGGTTGAGAGTAGTTGACAATTCAAGTCGCACTGATTGGTAATCCCAATGTAGGAAAATCAGTGGTATTCAATAATCTTACAGGTCTAAAACAACATACTGGAAATTGGCCTGGAAAAACGGTTGAAAGAAAAGAAGGTTACTATGACTACAAGGGCAGAAAATTCGAAGTTGTGGACCTTCCAGGTGTCTACAGTCTTAATGCAATGTCGGAAGATGAAGAGGTTGCGAGACACTGGCTAATTGACCATAGACCAGATGTTGTTGTTGATGTACTAAACGCCTCACAACTTGAAAGAAATCTCTACTTGACTCTATTATTGATTGAGATGCAGGTTAATCTTGTTGTTGTTCTAAATATGTATGACATAGTTGAACAAAGAGGCGATTCAATAGATGTGGAGCAATTATCACAACTACTCAAAGCACCAGTAGTTGTAACAACTGCCACGAAGAAGGAAGGAATGGATGAACTCAGAAAGGCAATCTATAAGGCAATACCTGAAGACATGCATAAGAAATCAGAAGACGGCAGAGGATATGTAGCAGATCATGTAGCAGGAGATATTGATAATGGTAGTCCACTACATTACCATCCGAAACATCACCATCATGGAGAATATGAACCCTTACCGCCGCCCGCAATAAAATATAGTCCCCTAATTGAAAAGAAACTTGAGCAGATAATTGAAATTCTTAAAAAAGACAAGGAGTTGTTCGACAGATTTCCTCCTAGATGGTTGGCTCTGAAATTGTTCGAACAAGATAACAAAATTCTCTCTATGATAGAAGATAAAGAGATTAGAAACAGAATTCTTGAGGTGACTAGTTAGTTGAGTCAAGAGCCAGATGAACTTCAATTCTATAATGAAGAAGAACTCATCGACTCCGAAGTGCTCTTAGCAGATGAACGTTATGAGGTCATTGGAGAGATTCTATGTCAAGTATATGAACCAGGCAAGAAAAAATGGGCATTTAGTGATATGCTTGATACTGTTTTCTTGAACAAGACTACTGGATTACCAATCTTCCTTCTCATTGTTTGGGCAATGTTCCATTTCACTTTCGAGGCTTCAAGAGTCTTCATGACAATAATAAGTGAAGCAATAGCATATCTTAGTGTTTACACAGCCATGATTCCAATTCCTTGGCTAGCTTCTCTGATGACTGAAGGGATTCTAGGAGGTGTGGGTTTCATTCTAGTGTTTCTCCCACCTATCTTATTCATGTATATTGCAATTTCAATCCTGGAGGACTCTGGATATCTAGCACGAGCAGCCTTTGTCATGGACCGAATCATGATGAGAATGGGGCTTCATGGAAGATCATTTATTCCACTACTACTTGGTTTCGGTTGCAGTGTACCTGCGATAATGGCAGCGAGAACGGTAGATGGAAAATCAAATCGGCTTACTACTATTCTTATCAGTCCGCTGATGTCCTGCACAGCAAGACTACCAGTCTACGTCCTCATTGCTGGTGTGTTTTTTCCACAAATCGCTGGCACAATGGTATTCTTGATGTATCTAATGGGAATCGTGATGGCAATAGTAATGGCTATGGTTTTCAAGAGAATTCTATCGGATGAAGAGACCTCTCCTCTCCTGATGGAGTTGCCAATGTATCAGATGCCAACCGTCCATGGATCACTACGTCATGCATGGAATAGAGGTGTGTTATTTCTTAAAAAGGCGGGAACCTATTTATTATTTGGAGCAATTCTACTATGGTTCGCTGCAAATACCGGTCCAGCAGGTTTTGGTGTGGGAGTAGATGATTCATTTATTGCTATTTTAGGAAACATTATTGCACCATTCTTTATGCCCCTTGGATTTCCATGGCAGATTGTAACAGCATTGATTTTTGGATTACTTGCAAAAGAGGTAGTTGTCGAGTCTCTCGGAATTATCTTTTCTGTTCAAGGAGAAGCTGCAATAGGAGCTGTGCTTGGAACACTGTTGAATCCAATCCAAGCGTTTGCACTCATGGTCTTTGTTTTATTGTATACACCGTGCATCGCAACAGTTGTAGCAATTAAACAAGAAACCAACTCATGGAAATGGCCTGCAATTTCAGTCTTTTATCAAGTCACCCTTGCATATCTGATGGCATTGCTTGTAGTTGTACTGGGCAGCTTATTTGTAGGTCTGGTGATGATGATATGATTTCTCAGGAACTATCGAAAAAACTTGCAGTCATCTTTGGAATCTTTAGCAGTGCGTATTTATCTGTGAGCGTAATCAGCATATTAATCATAACTGGAATAATCCCAGACTTGCCAGGTTTTGGCACGGGACTCAATTCAGTCATGATGATCATTGTAGGAATCGTCTTTCTCTTTGGAAGTAGGCACTTGATTCGAGGAGAGAGAGAAGGTGTAGCCTATGTTGTGGTGGGATTCGTTCTCGCATTTATCTTATTCTTACTTCAGATTATCATTATCCTAACCAATACTCTGGGGCATTTCCTTCTCTTCGAAGAATGGTCTAGCTGGAATATCGCTCAAGACATAATTCCGAATATCTGGCTCTTTTTGTTTCTCCTAATAGGAGGAGCTGTTCTTCGACATACTGGAATTCTTCACCAGATGCTTGAAGGGATTGAAAGGAGGAAAATACGTTGATGGCTGAACTTCTCAAAATGATTATGCATGAAGGAGTACATACCAAGCAGCAGATTGCAGAGAAGCTTGGTGTTGAGATTGAAGCACTCGACCACATGATTGAGCTTCTCCTTCGAAAAGGACTGCTAAGGAGCTCTGAGTGTGATGTTGTAGATACATCCCATTGTTCACGTTGTCCAGTTGAACCAAGTTGTGGAAAACCTGCTTATGGAGAAGCATATTATCTTACGGAGAAAGGTAAGCGTTATGCGAAATCACATTCAAAAGAATCATGATGGAATAGTCTGAACAGTCACTAATCAATATGAAATGTTTCATGCAAAAGACACCCAATCCGAAATGGATAAAGTACAGTAGAACCGAAACAATCAGTATGTATGGGGATAGTATGATTCTTTCAAGAAAATTTTCAACTGAATATCGAAATGTTCCGATTCGAAGACCTTATATCTGTTTGATTCTATGTGGGATATGCGAGAAATTCACTTAGATGAAGGTGAATTTAGTAATATTTTTGCGAAAGATTTATAAGTTCAAATGTTATCATATTTAAATGTAGCGGAACCCACCGGCAGGCTCGCAATTCTAAGGAATTTCTCGCAGGACTTCTTGATTGTGATTCTAAGACATGTGTTCAACAATACATGAGATAATCTGCCAGAAGGGTTCAGAGGTGACCGAGATGGCATCGCGTGGATCAAAGAAAAAACCAGAGGGACGAAAAAAGTCCGAGGAATTCACCTGTCCAGAGTGTGGTGGACACGAAGCTGTTCAGGACATGCAAGCAGGTGAGAAAATCTGTGCTTCTTGCGGTCTGGTAGTTAGCGATCATCGCATTGATACTGGTCCGGAGTGGAGAGCCTTCACTTCAGACGAAAAAGATGCTCGCTCTCGAGCTGGAGCACCAGCAAGTTATGCCATCCATGACAAGGGTCTCTCTACGATGATCGATTGGCGAGATCATGACTCTTCAGGGAGGAAATTCTCAGCCAAGAAACGATCAGAGATCTACAGACTACGGAAGTGGCAAATTCGAACACGAGTCCACAGTTCAGTAGACAGAAACCTAGCACAGGCAATGTCTGAGCTAGACAGACTGTCTTCACAACTCGGACTCAACAAGGGAATAAAGGAGCTCGCCGCGCTATTATATAGGAAGCTGATAGTAAGGCGTCTTGCACGAAGCAGGTCTATTGACGCCATGGTTGGTGCAGCAATTTACGCAGCATGTCGGTTACGAGAAGCACCAAGGTCCCTTGAGGAGATTTCACGTCACTCTCGAGTGTCAAAGAAGAAGGTTGGGCAGCATTATCGACTGCTCGTAGAGAAACTGAAGCTTAGAATGCCGATCTCAGACCCCGCTAACTATGTACCGAGGTTCATCACACAGTTGAAGCTGCCAGGCATAGTTCAGCAAAAAGTCCTCGAGATCCTCGAGCAGGCCAAACAAAAGAGGTCTCTCGTGACGGGTCGAGATCCCCGAGGCCTAGCAGCAGCTGCGATTTACATCGCATCAATAATCACGGACCACCGCGTGACTCAGCGAGATATCGCTATGGCTGCTGGGGTTACAGAAGTCACTGTAAGGAATCGTTACAAGGAGCTTGTGAAAAAGCTCGAAATCACAATGGCACCCTAATACGTACAGAGGTGGAAAAGAACACAGGGTGATCATAGCGACAGAAGTCGCATACTCACAGGAGAGAGATTAGAACAGAATGGCAAGTACTATCGATGGAAAGAAACAAAAGGTAGCGGATGAGTCTGAATTGACCTGCCCAGAATGTGGCGGCGAGGACATCGTTCGAGACAATAACAAAGGAGAGCTCATCTGTGCAACTTGTGGGCTTGTGCTCACAGACCACAGAATAGACACTGGTCCAGAGTGGAGAGCATTTACCTCTGATGAGAAAGATGCTCGCGCACGTACCGGTGCTCCTACTAACTACAGGATTCATGATAAGGGCCTGTCAACTATGATTGATTGGCGAGATCAAGATTCCTCAGGTAGACGATTCTCCGCAAAACAACGTGCTCAGATATACAGACTTCGAAAATGGCAGATACGAACACGTGTCCATAGCTCAGTTGACAGAAACTTGGCTCAAGCCATGACTGAGCTCGACAGACTCGCATCCCAGATTGGTCTTTCCAACGGTATCAAAGAGCTTGCAGCTATGCTCTACAGGAAACTAATAGTCAAGCGATTGATTCGTAGCAGGTCCATTGATGCAATGGTAGCTGCTGCAATCTATGCAGCATGCAGACTTCGTGAGGCACCACGTTCTCTCGAAGAGATTGCCGATGAGTCAAGAATCAGTAAGAAGAAGATAGGTGCAAACTATCGACAGCTTGTCACAAAACTAAAACTTAGGATGCCAATTCCAGGCCCTGAGAAATACGTGACTCGCTTTATCACTGAATTGGATCTGCCTGCAAAAGTACAGACAAAGACATTAGAGATCATTGAGATGGCCAAGAAAAAGAGGAATCTTGTTACTGGTCGAGACCCAAGAGGTCTTGCTGCAGCTGCAATCTACATCGCATCTATATTGACAGACCATCGTGTCACCCAAAGGGAAATTGCTAGAACCGCAGGTGTCACAGAGGTGACTGTTAGAAACAGGTACAAAGAGCTAGTCAGCAGGCTAGAACTTACAATGTCACCAAGCTTCTAGGCTAGTCCTAGAGGCGTTGGTTTCTTTTTATTATTCATCTAAGGTAGTTCAATTCCCATTTCGTCCACTGTCGAAAAGAATAGTTTTGTAAGGAATGCACGATATCCAAAACCACCCCAACCACTGTTTTCCATGAGTTCAATAATTTCGCCCAATAACATTTCACGAGGGGTTATTCGAACATCAAATATTTCGTATGTGTCTTTGGGCTCCATTTTGCCATCTATGATATCTGCAATAAAGACAAGCGACCTCCAAGGAATCCGACCTTCTGAACACTTCACATCCAAACGTAAGTCAAGGACAAAATTTCGAAGCTCAACTTCATAGCCGGTTTCTTCAAGCATTTCTCGTTTTGCGGCTTCAATGATTGTTTCGCCACATTTAGCACCGCCTGAAGGCGCCCTATAAATTCCGGTGTTTGCATAATCATGTTTTTGGATAGTCACATAGCCATTATCTTTTGGAATGAAACAAGTTATATCATGTTGACGTCCTTTCGTTGAGCTCCTCCTAACTAATTCACACTCGAAATCTAAGAAATCAGCTTCGAAATTTGCTGTTACTGGAACGCCATATCTTTCAATCATCTGCTGATAGTCAGTTGGATCAATATCGTTCAGAATACTCGCCATTATTTCCCATGATTAAATACCAAAAAGGATTTCGAAATGCTAGTCAGGGAACAATCTTTTTTGTGTAAATGTCAATACTGCACACCGTTGCTGTAAATGAGGTAGTGTTTGTTGAGAAAGAAAATTGTCCAATTCACCATCCAAGTCGTACATGGAGATATATCAGACCAAGAAGTTGATGCAGTAGTAAATGCAGCAAATTCAGACCTTTGGATGGGTTCAGGAGTCGCAGAAGCAATTAAGAGAAAAGGTGGTCAGAGCATAGAACAAGAAGCAATGAGCCAAGGACCAATAAATCCAGGAGAAGCGGTAATGACCTCAGGGGGACAATTAACTGTATCATGCGTAATCCATTGTGCGAGAATGCCACCAAGTGGTTCAGCAACAGAGCAGTATGTCAAATCATCATTTAGACATGCATTAAAACTTGATGAGGACAATAATGTTGGGAGCATTGAATTCCCTACAATAGGAGCAGGAGTTGGAGGACTGTGTCTTGAGGATTCTATACTTGCTATCATGAGCGGAATTCGTCCCTCAATTAGAGATAATACAAGAAGCCATGATATTAGACTTGTAGCTTACTCCGCAGATGTATTTGAGCAAATGAAGCGCATTATTGATGAATTGGAGGATTTACTTCTTGGAGTGGAACTATGACGGTATCACCGTGAAACTTGAAATGGGAGCATTTAACGACCAAGACTTAGGACTCGTTGTTAAAACAGAAAATATACCACTTGGTCTTGATTCAGGAGGCACCATGGGTCCATGTGGAACGATTGGTGGTTTCGGTATTTCTATTCGAGAAGCAACAAAAGCTAGAAATGTCGAATTCTGGCCTTCAATCTCAATGGGAGACCCTGATAGAAGACAAATAATTTATGATTCTGCATCAAGCGCCTTGGAAGCTGCTGAGGACCTTTCAGAAGAGGATGTAGGATTTTTTACAATGGGTCTAGAAGTGGCCAGGGTACCAAGCTGGGAAGTCGCAGAAGAGATTGCCAAAGCAATATACAGGCATTCAAAGAACGCAAATAGTGTTCGTTCTGTAGTAGTGGTAGTGAGCTCACCCACGCAGATGAGCTCGTTTCAATACGCATTCAACAATGTATCAATTCTTGCTTAGAATATCTTTTACATCTTCAAGCGTTTTCTTGCAGCGTCAGCTGAAAGTACTAATGGATCCCATGTATCACATATTGCAGGTGCATAGCAATTTTCAAAGTCGAAGAATTCAGCAACATTTACACCATGTTGAATTCCGATTGTGATTACATTTAGCCTCATAGCTGCGTCTTCGAGACCAACAAGCTGACCGCCAACAAGAAGACCAATCTCTTTATCGTAGTATGTCTTAACTTTCAGATCTTTACCACCAACATAGTAGGGAGGCTTTGAGCTGCCCTTGATAGACCCCTTAGCAACATCAACTTCAAGTCGTTTAGCCATATCTTCAGTAAGTCCAGTACTAGCAATTTCAAGACCAAATAACTTCGTCACTTTTGCACCAACTATACCAGGAAAAACCTCATCTCCACCAGCAGCATTGATACCAGCTATTCTAGCCTGTCTGACAGCAATTGTTCCCAATCCACCAGCCATTGGTGTTCTTGTTACAAACTCTAAATGTTCGGCACAATCGCCGCAAGCATAGACTCCATCTAGGTTTGTTTCCATTTTATCGTTTACTTTGATTCCACGTGTTGTTCCGATTTCTACACCAATTTTTTCTGCAAGGTCAGTGACTGGATGTACTCCAGTTGCCACAACAACAGCATCAGCTGGAATCTCAGAGGTTTCACCAGTTTCTCGGTTCTTAACAATAACCGATTTTGCTTCTTCACTTCCAACAATCTCTTGAGCGGCAGTATTTGTAAGAATTTTCAGACCATGTTCTTCGCAGTGCTCCTCAATGATATTTGCCATATCAGGATCCACCATAGCTAACAAAACGTTAGGCAAAAACTCCACAACTGTGACATTTATGCCACGTTCATTAAATGCCTCTGCAGTTTCCATTCCAACAAGACCACCACCAATCACAACCAGATTCTTGATTTTTTCTGCTTCTTTGGCTAGAGCTTTCGCATCATCTATAGTCCGTAATCCATAAACTCGTTTTTTATCAAGACCCTTGATTGGTGGGTCAGCGTTCTCAGCACCTGTTGCAAAAATCAATCTATCATATTCGATTGAACCTGTACCATCAAAGCCAGTAAATGTCAAGGACTTACGGTCGTGGTCTATGTCAGTGACCTTTGTGGAGAGTTTGGCATCAATCTTCATGACTGACCAGTTCTCAGGCGAAGTCAAAATCAAATCATCGAATTCTTTTACTTTCCCTGAAATCGTGTAAGGAAGTCCACATCTCGAATATTGAGAATATGGTTCTATATTGAAAATTGTAATCTTTACCTTCCTGTCAAATTTCCGGGCCTGCATGGCAGCAGTTGCTCCTGCTGCGCCACAGCCAATTACTGCAATGTGATTATCCATCTCAGCTTGCACCCATCATTTTTCAAAACAAATCCCTTATTCACTGTTTCTCAATAGCACTTCATTATTTGTGCATAGGTTTGAGAATACTCCAGAAGGCCAATCCTTTTAACGGGCTATTGAAGGCGAAAGGCTCGTGTAGGACTATGAAACGAATACTGGTTACAGGTAGTTATGGACAAATAGGGACAGAACTTATCGGTGCACTGAGAAAGAAATATGGTGGTGAAAATGTAGTCGCAACAGGAAGAAAAAAACCTCCTGAAATTCTCAGAAAAGATGGTCCCTATCTACAATTGGATATCATGGACACAAATCAACTGCATGCAATGTTAGTTGACCAAGATATTGACATTGTGATACATAATGCTTCCCTGCTATCAGGTACAGGAGAGAAAATGCCACAACTTGCTTATCGAACGAACATTGAGGGCTCTTATAATGTTCTTGAGGCTGTAAGAATATTGGGTCTAGAGCAGGTAATGATCCCGAGTTCTATTGCCGCTTTCGGTCCAAGCACTCCTCGTGATAACACGCCTAATGACGTAATAATGCGACCAACTACAGCGTATGGTGTATCCAAAGTTTTTATCGAACTCTGGGGTGAATACTATGTCAATCGTTATGGGATAGATTTCAGATCACTTAGATATCCCGGGATTATCAGCGCAGAAACGATGCCAGGTGGTGGAACAACAGATTATGCTGTTGAAATCTTCTATGAGGCTCTAAAGAATAAGAAGTACACATCATTCCTTGACAAAGGTACCAACTTACCTATGATGTACATGCCTGATTGTTTGAAGTGTACCATAGATCTTATTGAAGCGTCAGTTGAAAAACTAAAACACAGGAGCTTCAATATAACAGCGATGAGCTTCGCTCCTGAAGATATTGCAGCAGAAATACAGAAGCACATTCCTGAGTTTGAGATTGCTTATGAACCTGATTTCAGACAGAAAATTGCTGAATCCTGGCCAAAATCGCTTGATGATAGTGCAGCTCGTGATGAATGGGGTTGGGAACCTGATTACGACCTTGTCAAAATGACCAAGGATATGTTAGAGAAGCTATCAAAGAAACTTGGTATTGATTACTAAATCGTTAAGGCGTCATTATCCCACACCTTTCATTTTTTCTTTATATAGAAAAATAGGGAGTAGACTTAGCTTGTTTTCGAATGAAACAAGGCTATGGCAAATCCCCAATGATTATGACTAAATCATTCTTCAGTTGCTGTTTCAGAATCTGGAATATCCTCTTCTTCTTTTTCTTCTACTTCTTCATCCTTCTCTTTATCCTCTTCCTCTACTACATCAACAAGCTCTTCTTCTGTATCCTCTTCCT
>CAZSWP010000019.1:0-29780 GCA_964610875.1 uncultured archaeon | reverse complement strand
TCTTTATCCTCTTCCTCTACTACATCAACAAGCTCTTCTTCTGTATCCTCTTCCTTTTCTTCATCCCCTTCATCTTCTTCCTCTTCTTCGTCATCCTCTTCCTCTTCGGAATCTCTATCTTCTTCCTCTGTTTCTTCTTCCTTTTTCTCCTCAGTTTCTTCAAAGACTTCATCAATTACTTCAGATTCGAGCTCCTGGATAACTTCCATCGACTTTTCTGAAATCAACCGAATAACATATGCTAGATTCTTTCTTGCTTCTTTTGTTATTATTTTGGCAAGTTTCTCACCAAGAGACCTCTTATCATCATCAGACATATCATCCGAGTACTTTTTCTGAATGGTTTTCAGAACATCACCTTTTACTTCATCTTGAATTTTGGAAACAGTTTTGGCAATTCGTTTCTTTGTTATCAACTCTGAAAAGCCATCTTCAATTTCTTCTTCGATTTCTTCCATAACTTCATTGAAAATATTTTGAATTATTTCATCACTACCCATGTTTATCAACTGAATTGAAACAGGATTATCTTCATATATTCTTTTTCGAAATTCACGTGGATTGGTCAGTTTAGATCTAAATGGATGTGAGATGCAACCAAAGTCAATTCTCTGATTTTACAATATGATACCAATAAATCACATTGTACTTTGTCGGTTTATACAACACATCCGTTAGTATAAAGAGAAACCATCGAAATATTTCTGATATCCATTGGACCCAGAGCACGTCATACCGAATGTTTTATCTCAACTATATCACCGATTCGGCCAGTTCTCGGTGGGAATACATTTGAATAGGAATACACAATATTTCACCTTACTCGTACTATCCATCGTTATAGCTTCATCCCTCTATCTTTCTTGGTCAGTTGACAGAGGACTGGGTGATTTGATTATTGATAGGCATTCCATCGAGCGACTTCCAGGAAGACCAGTTGAATTCATAGTGTATCGCCCTCGGTACGTCACTTATGAGAAACCAATGCCGGTAGTTCTAACTACACATGGAGTAGCAGGTTCCAAAGAAGGCATGTATTCCTTCAATATAGAATTGGCAAGAAGAAATCTCACTGTTGTTTCTGTGGATCTACCAGGTCATGGAGATTCCATGCTTTCGTTCAACATAACTGATTTTCAGACAATGGCTGAAGATTGCTATGCAGCTTTGGAATTTGTTCAAGGTAGATATAATGTTGACAATGACACTTATGGAGTATTGACACATTCTCTTGGTTTTCAAGTAGCAATCCAGCTTGCAGATTTTCCAGTGGCACCAAGTGCATATGTCGCAGTTGGTGCAGTTGCCGACATGGGTTTGGGAGCAGTTACAGAATTTCCAGGCAACTTCATGATTGCAATTGGCGAGTATGATGAGATGATATCAACAGAAGATGCTATTGAAACTTTGAGAATTGCTACCGGAAATGAGAGTGCTGTTGCAGGGATAACATATGGAAACTTTACTGAACAGACTGCTTACAAATTGGCTTTTGCTCCAACTGACCATGTGTTTGAAGCAATTGATGGAACAATAGTTAGTGAGAGTACAATCTGGATGATTAACGCTCTTCAGGGCACAGAACAACTAGAGCATACTCTTGATCCGTCACAACAAGTATTTATCTACAAAGTCTTTGCGATGGCAAGTGGAATCTTTGCCCTACTTGCATCATGCCTACCTTTCATGCTAATCGTAATCAATCATCTTCCTGAGAAACTAAAACCAAGAAAAATCGAGAACAAAACAACAGCACAACCTTTGAAAAACCTCGCTATCATTAGTGCCGTTCTTGGTACAGCCTTTGTGTTAATCTTTGGAGCTACATCATCTATAACATTCCACTTTGAGAATGCACATATTTACTGGCCAAACTCAATGTTTGCTACAGGACTTGTGTTGTTCTTCATTATTTTCACAACGTTTACTACAATTACTCTTAGAATTGGTGTTGGAATTGAAAACACACTAAATGCCTACGAATCTGCAGGTATAGTCAAACAGCCATTGCTAGAATATGCTAAGGACTTGGTTAAAGGATTGATTCCAGCACTCTTAACAATAACATGGCTCATTAGTTGGATGGCTATCGGAGGACTCCCAGAACAAATGGAACCTTGGATAGTATTCTCAATGGTCAGGTATCCAGTTGGGACAAGAATCACGAACACTATTATCATCATGTTATTTGCAATCCCATACTATATTGCCGATACAACATGGATCAGAGGTCTCTTGACTGCTGAACGGGATTGGGGCAATAATGAATTTACAAAGAAATTACTGTTAGCTGTGTCATTCCGTCTTATATTTGCTGGAATCTGGTCAGTGATTCTTGTTGCAGTCACAACAGCAATGGGATTCATTGTTGGCTCAATGGTGCTTCTAGGTTTGTTGTTAATGCTATTCTTTATCGTTTCAGCTCTTACTACTATTCTCATTGCGTGGACATCTATCGAATTTCATAATCCATGGCCAGCAATATTCGTCAGTGCTTTCATATGGGCATGGGTCGCTATCTCAAGTATCCCCTTGATTTAGAATTAATCCTCAAATATCTGGAAAGAGAATCCATGTTCTTCGAGAATCTTCAGCAATCTTATTACTGCGGACTCATCTGGTACCTCAAGTATCATTGTTAGTTCAGTCTTATTAGGTAGAATATCAGGGTCACTTCTGTCTTGGTCGATTTCAATCACACTCACGCCTGAAGCAGCAACCAATTCTATTACTTTATTGAGTGTTCCGACACGATCAGATATTATACCCCGTAATCGTACCGATCTACCAAGACGATACAACTCCTTTTCGATAACGCGAGACATGAAGGACATATCGATATTACCACCAGATAAAACAGCGACTGCCATCTTGCCCTTGATATCTATTGCACCATTCTGAAATGCGGTAAGACCAACACATCCTGCTGGCTCCACAACTATTTTGGCACGCTCAAGAAGCAGAAATAATGTCCTTGTGACTTCTAGTTCTTCAACTGTTACTACATCTGTAAGCACATCTTTAGCTATATTGTATGTAATCTTTCCCACTGCCTTTACCGCAATACCATCACAGATTGTATCGGCATCCGATAGAGCAGTTAATTCACCAGCTTCGAAAGATGCCTGCATTGAAGCAGCCGTTTTGGCTTCAACACCATAGATATCAACATCAGGTTTCTGTTCCTTTATTGCAATAGCTATTCCAGTAGAAATTCCTCCACCTCCAACAGGTACTGCAACTACTTCCACTTCAGGAAGCTCATCAAGTATTTCCAAGCCAATTGTACCCTGCCCAGCAATGACATCTTCATCATTGAATGGGTGCAGAAATGTTGCCCCAGTTTTATCAGCTCTTTCCAATGCATGAGATAATGCATCATCAAATGTTTCTCCATAGAGGACAACATCTGCCCCATAAGACTGTGTAGCTTGAATTTTCGCAATTGGTGAAAAGACAGGCATGACTATTGTCGATTTTAGTCCTAATCTTGTCGCAGCATAAGCGACACCCTGAGCATGATTGCCAGCTGATGCAGCAATCACTCCGACCTCTTTCTCATTATCAGTGAGTTGTGACATGGCATACGCAGCACCACGAACTTTGAATGAACCTGTTTTCTGGAGATTCTCCTCCTTTAGGTATACATTGCCTCCAGTAAGACGACTGAATGTGGAAGACGGATCCAAACGAGTAATATGAATAATTCCTTTGAGAACATCACGAGCATTTAATGTTTTTTTGAAAATATGTTCATAACCTGTCATTAGTCCTAACCGTTTTTTTAAGAACCTAGAGCTTGATAACAATTACGCGATTCAATCCAGTTTTGTGAGAGAACTGGAAGGTGTAATTTAAAAATATCAGAAGTACAATGAGTCACAAGCCCAAGTAGAACAATGGGCGTTATTAGAAGAATGTGTGTGATGAATCCCAAAAAAATCGACTTACGGCTCATTGTATCAATAACCATACACGTTAGATAAAAAGAACTTTACATTAAAGCAATCAATAATCAAAAGTGAGTATAGAGAATGATGATAGCTATCACGATAACTGAATATCTCTGATGAATTGTGATTAGGGGGGACATTATGATGGTGCAGCGTTCAGTAGCTAAAACTAGCTCACTCTTTCAACAACTGGTAATGTACGTTGTTTCAATTCTTCAATAAACTTCTCAGGTGGAAGAGACCTCTCTGGAGGCAGTACACCTGAACCTTCAACCTCACCCTTTATAGACATTATAGAAGCTACTGTTGCAGGGAATGCAGTTGTTCGCATCATAGATGTCAGGCCACTCTTTTCATCGAAATAGTCAATCATTTCATACTCTATGACTCTCGATTCTGTGCCTTTCCAACCTTCTATTTGTACTCGCACAAGAGTGACATCCTTCTCTGATTTTGGAAGATTTCTCTCTAAAAGGCGCTCTAGAACTTTACGAGGAGCAATTTTCACACCATTGAAGTCTTGTTCATCATTATTCATCAGTCCCAATTTCATCAATGTCCACATCTTGTGGCCATGCCCAGGATATCGAATGGTTTTGTAGTCAAGATTATTCACCTTGCCTTCATAAGTCAGTGGCAAGGTAGAGGTTCCACCACTAGTATTGAAAGCCTCGAGAGTACCAAATGGTTCGGGAAAATTAACCTGCTCAAAACCGACTAATGGCTCTTCATAGTCGATTTTACCATCACGTAATACCATACAAGGTTCAACATATTCATTGATTAAACCTTCAACTGAGAATATCAGTGAATAGTTCAGTGGAGGATGTGGTTTCTGTTGAAGACCGCCTACTCTTATTTTTACATCCTCAGTTCTGTTCAATTGGTCAATACCTGCCCTCACTAGAACACTTACCATTCCAGGAGCTAATCCACAGTCAGGGATTATTGTAACACCGGCATCCTTTGCTTTTTCATGCATCTCAAGTTGGCGTTTTACAACATCAAGATTTCCACCGAGATCGCACATATGAGTCCCAGTTTCTATTGCTATCTCAGTATGTAACTCGTTCACGGTATAGCTTACACAACTTATCACAGCATCAACTTCGTCGAAAACCGATATGAGCTGTGCTCGGTTTTTGGCATCAACCTTTTGAGCAGATACTTTTTCACCCATTTCGCCAGCAAGTTCCTTTGCTGCATCTTCATTAATGTCAGCGACTATAATATGTTCAACTTCGTCAGTCCTAACAAGATCAAAGACAGCTCCATGACCCATTTGTCCTGAGCCTAATACCAGTATCTTCAAGTTTCTCTCCTCATTCTATGTATACACATTATATGAATCGCTACTAAAATTCGTTCCGAATCGAGTGAGCATGATGCACTCACTACAGGGTATGGATGAAAATGGATCAAAAAAAATTGGCAGAGAGGTTAGCATTAAACCTCTCTAGAGAATATTGGTTGTCTTGAAATATGGGATGGTAACAGGAGTCGCTGATATGGTGCGAATGCCGTCTTTTCTTTGATTTCAGCAATCATATCTTCAAGTTTCATCTTGACCTGATCACCCTCAGCTCTGCGTCTTACAGCAAGATCCCCACTTTTCTGCTCCTTTTCACCTATGACACAAAGATAGTGAATCCAGAGTTTTTCGCCAGACCTGATTTTCTTCCCAACTGTCATAGGACGGTCATCTATCTCATATCGAATCTGTGCATCATCGAGTGCTTTACCAATTTCTTCACAGTACTCAATGAGATCTTCATCCACTGGCAGCAAACGGACCTGGACTGGAGTCATCCACAAAGGTAATTTTGGTTTGATACCTTTTTTCATATTCTTATGAGCTTGTTCTAGAACGCCATAGAGAATTCGTTCAATTGATCCAGAAGGAGATGTATGAAGAATGAGTGGACGTTGTTCATTTCCATTATCATCGATATACTTGATATCAAATCGTTCTGCATTCTCAACATCAATTTGAATTGTACCAAGACAAGCAGCTTTCTCTTGCTCATCTACAACATTCCATTCACCCTTGAAAATGAAATATGCATAACGTTCTTCAAAGAGTTCAAGCATGACCGGTTTTCCGATCTTCTTAATCACATCATTGACGAAATCAGTATTCTCATAATAGAATGACTGTAAAACTCTGAAGGCAATTTCAACATCTAGATCCAATTCCTCATGTAGCTTGATGACAAACTCGAGCTGCCTCATTACTGCTTCTTTTGCCATTTCGACATCACTGACAAATTCATGAATGTCAGGCATGGTGAAAGAGCGGGGTCTTCTCATTCCAGCAAGCTCGCCACTTTGTTCTCGTCTGTAACTAGGTGCGATTTCAAAGAGCTTGAGAGGCAATTGTTTGTAAGATATCGTAGCCTGCGATAGCAATAGAAACTGTCCAAAACAAGCAGCAAATCTAGCGAAATAGTCCTTATCCCCTGAGCGAACTATATATTGTCGTGAGGGGAATCGCTGCATATACGATTTCAATGCAGGATGTTGATAGTCGAAGATGAGGGGTGTTTGGACTACATGAGCACCATAATCAACCATCTCTTTTGTAACTCGTCCTTCAATTGCCTTCTTCAGAGTCAGACCTCTTGGGGGCCATCTGAAATTGCCTGCATCAGAACCAGGTTCATAATCGACCAACTCAAGGTTTTTCATTAGTTCAATGTGTGGTGGAGGATTTTGAGCAGTACGATCTTTTGCAGTTTCATAATTAACATAAAGACGAAGCTCCTCATATCCAGTGAAATCGAACTTGTCAATCTCAGTCAATTTTCCATCTGGTTCAATGATATAGAATTTTGAAATAATTTCTTCTTCAGCTTGCAATGCAGTAAGATCTTCGCCCTCGGTTGTGTCAACATCAGCTTTTACAACCGAGCTGACATCAAGGACTTTAGATCGTTCTGCAAGCGGATGACCTTTACAGTGAATCATGAAGGATTTGTACCAGCCAAATGGAATCCTTAGTACATCATATCCCTTCTCTTTGAGATCCTTTTCTACAAGCTTTAGCAGTTTTAATGCATCACTTGGCCTGGAGGGCTTTTCTGAGAGATGTACCCATGGGTAGACGATGATCTTCTTTTCCTTCACTTCATCAGCTGATTCTGCAATCATATCAGCAGTCATCTTTGCAGCTTGCGCAATGTCCTTTGTATCAGAGGTCTCGGCTGCAATAAAGTTGACTAAGCATGACTCATCTGTCGCGTAGCTCTTGGAGTCAACCTTTTCAGCATTTTTCAGCGCTTTGCGTTTAGCTTCAAATGAGAAACCATCGCTGTGTATCTGTAGCATTCTCATCGTAGAGACCTCGTTACTAATCTCTTGATTCAGTTCTACACTTAAGCTTGGCGTATATAACATTCTAATTTTCTTTGAAAGTGAAATACCATCATCTTTATCAGGAATGGCAAATTAGTTAACGATTATGAAGAAATATGATTTACTTGTTTTGGGTTCTGGTGCAGGATCAAGTGTAGCGGCCAATGCGTACCAACAGGGGATGTCAGTGGCAATTGTGGACAATGGCAGATTTGGTGGTACTTGTTTGAACCGTGGATGTATCCCTACTAAGATTCTCACATATGTCGCAGATGTAATAATGGAGATAGAACATGCAGAAAAGGTGAACCTCAAAGCAAAAGTTGAGGGAGTTGATTTCAAAACACTCATGGAGAGAATGAGAAAGGAAACGTGGAATGAAGCAGCAGAGATGGAGGAAGGAATAGCTGAAACAGAGGATTATGATTTCTACAAAACGACAGGTCGTTTTGTTGACGATTATACAATGGAAGTGGATGGTGAAAAAATCAAAGGTGAACATGTTATTATTGCAGCAGGTTCACGCCCCCTAATTCCAAAAATTAAAGGTATAGATGATGTCGAATATCTCACGAATAAGACTGTGTTGGAGTTAGATGAGCAACCGAAATCTATGATAATCATTGGAGGAGGATACATTGCAGCTGAATTTGGTCATTTTTTCTCTGCAATAGGAACAGATGTTGCAATTCTTGGTCGTAATCCATACCTCGTGAAAGAAGAAGATACAGATGTTTCAGACTTACTTAAAGAAGAACTCTCGAAGAGAATGAATATTCTCACAAATCATGAAGTAATAGAGTTGAGAGAAACAGATGAATCTAAGACTGCTGTAGCAAAAGATAGAGAATCTGGATCAGAGAAAGAGTTCAAGGCAGAAACGATACTCATGGCAACAGGCAGGGTGTCTAATGCAGACCTGTTTCAACCAGAGAAAACTGGAGTCAAGGTCAATAATCGCGGATGGGTAGTTGTTGATGACCATTTCAGGACAACCAAGAAGAACATCTGGGCATTTGGAGACGCCCTTGGACATCATATGTTCAGACATGTGGCAAATGAGCAAGCACAGATTATATGGTATAACTTCTCGAGAAGTCTTAATGCAAAACAAAATGACGAGATAGAACTAGCCTCCATGGACTACTCCGCTATCCCAAGAGCAGTATTCTCATACCCACAAATTGCTACTGTCGGTATGACATTGAAAGAAGCAAAAGAATCTCAATATGAATTACTGGTTGGACAGATTGGATATGATGGAGCTGCAAAAGGTGCAGCCATGGGATATCCCCCAGGATTCTTGAGAATGATTGTTGATGCTAAAAATAGGAAGATTCTAGGGGCAACAATAATCGGACCTCACTCACCAATTCTGATTCAAGAAGTAACTAACCTAATGAATGCAGGACAAGGCGATTTCTATCCAATGTTCAGGTCAATACATATTCACCCTGCTTTGCCAGAACTAGTGCAACGTGCCTTTGGTAGACTTGCGCCTATTGATGCAGGACATGGACACCATCATTAGTATGATACACTATTCCTTATCTCAGCATGGAAAGCTAAGATAATATAATTGGTAGTTCAGGTAAATCTCCTCTTAGCTTTCAGCACTGACCCACACTCTGGACATTTAGATTTCATTGGACCAATCCATTCAACTTCATCTACGCCCAGAGAAGTTCCACAACTACTGCGATAATGGGGTGTATCATAGATTATCATTGGTTCACTAGGTCCTGATACAGTGGAGGTTGTAACCTCCGTATCAGCAATGGCAATTATATGGACTGATTCAGTTTCTTTCTCTTCTTGTCTTCTAATATATTGAAATATTCCGAATATCTCACAGAGTAACGCTAGAGAGCCAATTGCGAAAAAGAAAAGCTGCATTACTGCCAAAAGGTGTATTCATTACAACTAAACCAAATCCAAAGAAAATAGCTATGACAATAATGATACAAATAGATTGACTGATAAATGACATAGTGTCTCTTGTCCTAACCATTAGCAATTCCCCACTTTCTGAATTATGTGAATGGTTTCGGAGAAATGTTGTCACTTTTTTGAATTAACAAGTAGTTTCAGTAAAACAATAAGTAATTGTAGTCGTTTGCAGTGATATAGACTAACAGCTCCTTTGATCACAAGGTGATCTGAATGTGCGAATGGTGCTATAAACACGGTGCTGGGAAGAAATGGTATCTAAATTCTCGTAACTATCTCCAAGAAACCGCGGAAGAGGTAGGAGCTCATGATTATATCTTTGAACTCTGGAAACAGTTTGAGAAGGTCTACCTACAAAAGATCTACGGTATCTCTACACGAGGACCAGGATATAAATTCTCAAAACCAATCGTGGGACGACTTATACATCGCTATATCAATTCCTGGTTCAAAAAGGAAAAACCTCTGAAAGGGAGAAATCCCCGAAGAGCTGAAGGGCATCCCGGACAGGTTGTAACACTCGAAGATGCACATAAAATCTTAGAGCTTGCAAGTCCAATAATCAGAGTCAATTGTGCCTGTAGACATATGACCAGAGGCATTGAAGATCCATGTTGTCTTGCCTTTGGAGCACTTGCAGAGATGGTACCAAAACTACCAAGATATGTTCCCGATAGAGGAGTGGAACCTCTATATGTTGATGAAGCAAAAGAGTTCGTAACTTCAATGCAAGAACAGGGAAGAGTAAATACAGTCTGGATGGGGCCATCACCATATATAGCCGCTTTGTGCAGTTGTGAACTTCCAGAATGTGCGGCTACTCGAATCCGAACATCGTATGATCTCCAAGCTCTCTGGAAAGGAGAGTACATTGCAGAAGTTGATTTTTCTAAGTGCACAGGATGTCGCCAATGTACATCAAGATGCCAATTTGGTGCCCTAAGTTTCAGCGATTCAATGGATAGGCCATTTATCGATGCGTGGAAATGTTTCGGTTGTGGATTATGTGCACAAGCATGTCCTGAAGGGGCAATCGAGATGGTCGACAGGAATGAAATGTCTGCTTTGAAAGAGGTCTGGTAGCTTGAAAACCGATATCATTGTAGACCATGTTAAATGTGAGGACCCTCGAGAGTGCAAGAAATGCCTACAGATATGCCCCTCTGCTCTGTTCATGATGTATTCGCCAGATTACGTGAGTAACGACCCTGACGAATGGAGAGTTGATGTTGCATTTACAGACCTCTGTACTCGTTGTGGAGATTGTGTAGATGTGTGTCCAAAATCTGCAATAACACTGAAATGAAAAATATGCGGCCAGCAGTTGTATCTAGATATTACATTCCGGGGATTTTGAATTTATCATACAATCTGTCTAGTAGAATTGAAACAGTACTAATGAGTACTAGAAATATGATAGCAACAATGACATAGACCTGAAGCACAAGGAATGTTCTTCCTACAACCCATGATGATATTGAGAATAATTCTTCAACTGCAACAAAAGACACCACTGTTGTATACTTGGGTAAGTAAGCCGCTTCATTTGACCAAGCAGGAATCACTCTTCTTAGACTCTGAGGCAGAATGATATGTCTGATACTTTGTGTTCTTGTCATTCCTAGTGCACGAGCTGCTTGAAGTTGACCTCCGCTGATTGAACTAATAGATCCTCTGAAGTATTCTGCCTGATATGCTGCACTATTGAGAGCAAGTGCTATTGCTGCTAATAGAATTCTTGTCGAAAGAAATATACTTGTACCACCCCACGGATCAGGTACTCTAATTTGCCAAAGAAAATCCCATTCTTCATAGCCAAGACTTTGAATTAAAGCATTAATTGCACCAGGAGCAAATGCAATAACAAACACTTGACTTAGTAAAGGAGTTCCACGAATAACCTCTACATAACCTGTAGCAATCCTGCTACTAATTCCACCACCATATTGACGAACAATTGCTAATGACAAACCAAGAAATAATCCGATTATCAGCGCGAATAGATACAACCCCATGGTTGTCAAGAATCCATCAATGAAGTCATCTACATACTGTTCAAACTGCAATATCTGAACAATGTTGTCAGCGGTAGATACTTTCATCTGTATTCGTCACCTATTCTTCTTTCTCTTCATTTTGACCGTACAAAACTTCTAATTGAAATAGAAACTTTCTAGCTCTTTCTGTTTCTGGATTTGTGAAGAAGTGTTTGGGAGTACCTCGCTCTATTACTACCCCTTCATCAATGAAAATCATCTCATTTGCTACAGCCCGAGCAAAACCCATTTCATGTGTAACAACTACCATCGTTGTTCCAGCCTTTGCAATATCCAGCATAACTTGTAGCACTTCACCAATCAGTTCTGGATCAAGAGCTGAAGTTGGTTCATCAAAGAGGACAACATCTGGTTCCATTGCTATTGCTCTAGCAATCCCAACTCTTTGTTGTTGCCCGCCAGAAAGCTGAGCAGGATAGCTGTTCTCCCAATCATTCATTTTCACCTGTTCTAACGCTTTGCGAGCTCGTTCATCTGCGTCTTCTTTTTCTAGTCCCAACACCAATTTTGGCCCAATTGCAACATTATCGATTGCTTTGAGATGAGCAAAGAGATTAAAGTGCTGGAACACCATACCAATTCGAGAACGCAGATGATTTAGATTTGATTTGGAATCCATGAGATTTTGACCCCTAAGAAATACCTCTCCTTTTTGTGGGGGATCTAGCATATTGATGCATCGTAAGAGAGTACTCTTTCCAGACCCACTTGGTCCAAATACAACCTTAACTTCATGTTCTCCAACATCAAATGATATTCCTTTAATGACCTCTACATCACCGTATGATTTCCAAATATCCCTAACCTGTAAAACTGTCAAAATCTTCCTCCTCCCAGACCGAGGTTTCTTAATCGTTTTGTCATGAATTCACCCAAGAATCTTGTAACAGGGTATGTGAAACAGAAGTAAATGATAGTGACTGCAAGCATTGTAACAAAGAATAACGCAGGATTAGTAGCTGAGAAATCAAAGCTGACCTTTACCATCTCAGGTATCCCAAGAACCATAGCTAATGAAGAGTCTTTTATTACCACTGCATATTCATTTGCCCAACTGGGCAAGGATAATCGAAAAGCTTGTGGTAGAACAACATGTCGAGTTGCTTGCATACTCGTCATGCCTACTGATCTTGCCGCTTGTAACTGTCCCGGATCAACTGATAGAATCGCACCTCTAAAAATCTGCGATTGGTATGCACCACTCCTTATACCAAGGCAGAAAGACGCAGCTACTAACATATTGTAAGGTCTAGCCCAAGAGAATAGAAAGAAAAGACCGATTCCAAACATCACGAGCAATACAAGAAGTGGAATGCCTCTCAGAAGTTTCTCATATATCTCCGCAAATACTTTGAACGGCTTTGCACCATAGACACGAGCAAGGGCAAGTAAGACTCCTATGAGAAAACCAAATAGTAGCCCAAGAAAAGTAAGAAGCAGAGTCGCCGGCAACCCAAAGAAAACTACAAATTGAAGTATCTGTAGGAGGTCCGGCGTCTGCATCTTATAGATCACCCAAAGTATTCTGCAATCAGTTCATCCATAGAACCATCAGCAAAGAAGCTTGCAATGGCATCATCTACGGCTTTCTTGAATTTCGGATTTCCGTATTGCATAAACAATGCGGTTGGTGGAGCTGTGACCTCATAAACCACTTTCAGATCATATAGATCTGCAAATAGTGAAAGCACTGGTTCGTCAACATAGACTGCATCCAGTGTGCCATCTTCGAGATCCGCAAACATTGTATCTGGTTTGGGATATTTCTGTACAGTTACAGAACCGCCAGCATCATTGTGATCTTCAAGCTCATAGTCTTCAGCTGTTCCTGTCTGTACACCCACTGTCAGACCATCTAGATCATCAAGTGATTCTACTGTAAGTGTCGAATCAGTCATAACTACAACCACTTCATTGGTACGAATGTACCAAGTTGATGGGGCTAAGACTGCTGTTCGATCAGGTGTTATGAATAATGCAGCTGCGAGCAGATCTACCGTTCCTGCTTGACACGCACCAATGAGTGAATCGAATGCTAGGTCTTCCCACTCTACAGTGATAGAAGCATCATACTCATCATTAATGTAGTCAGCAATTTTTTCTACTAGTGCTATGTCAAATCCGTATAGTTCGTTTGTCGTGTCGTTCACCATTTCGAATGGCGGCCAACCTGAACTGGTACCAGCAATTAAGTAGCCTCTATCAATTATGGTATCAAGAAGGTCAGTAGTTACTGGCTCAGCAGGAGGCAAAAGAAAGACTGGTATTGCATAACCAATACCGAATCCTACAACTAATCCGACAACGAGAAATGCTATAATCTTGTTGTCCATTTTTTTTCCGTCCTATGAATCCAATGATTCGAATAGCGTAGTAGGCTAATCCCCTTAAAATGCATTTGCTTATTGGAAAGCTTGTATTTCAAACTGGGTTAATTTTGTGCACTATCAAATCATCCATAATAGTGAAGGATACTAATAAACCACCTAAATTAAATGTAACACCAACTATCAGAAGAATGTGATTCCAAATGACCAAGTGTTTCGTTACAGGTGGAACTGGCTTAATGGTAGCCACGTTGTTCGGCTACTTGATGCAATGGGTCATGAAGTAGATGTCCTGATGCGAGAGACCTCGGATCCACATCTCATACACAACTTGAGGTATCAGAAGAAAATCGGTGATGTCACAAATCCAGATAGTCTTGAAAATGCGATTTCGGATGAAACAGAGTGGCTTTTTCACAATGCGGCAATAATGGTGGATTGGGGAGGAGAGGATCACTTTTTCCCAGTAAATGTCGAAGGAACCAGAAATGTTCTTGAGAGTGCTAGGATGAAAGATATTCCCAATTTCATCTTTACATCATCCACAGCACTTTATGGATTCCCCAACAATGACATCCCGATGACTGAAGAAACAGAGATTGCGCCCACAAATGCATACCAACGGTCGAAGGTTGCTGCTGAAAAATTAGTTCGAAAAATTTGTTCTCAACACGGAATAAAACATACTGTGATCAGACCACCGGTGGTATTTGGTCATGGAGATATGTTCACAGGACCCATCTTTATTGAGCGTCTAAAGGAAGGTGGCATGTATGTTTTCAGTGGTGGAAAGAATGTTCAGAGTTTTGTTCATGCTGAAGATGTTGCAAGAGCTCTTGTGTTAGCTGCCGAGAAAATAAATCAAGCAAATGATAATGCATACAATGTTGTTTCCTTCACCTGTGAATTCAGAGAGCTCCTTGAGGCTTTAGCAAAAGAACTCGATATCGAACCTAAATGGAGAAGCATACCATATCGAGTCACAACAGGTCTTGGCGGAATAGCTGAGGATCTATATGAGAAATTGGGAAGAGAAAATGCACCAGTCTTAACAAAATTCAGAGCAAATATGCTAGGTTCCACATATATTATAGATTGGTCAAAGCTCGAAGAAGAGCTTGGCTATGAACCAAAATGGGACTTGAATTCAACCGCACGGGATATGGTTGAGTGGGGAGGATTCGTGAAACCACGATAGTTTATTCATGTTAATCTATCAACTAGCTCGGACAGATCTATAACCTCTAGCTGATTCCCCGAATCAGAATCTGAAAGATTGCGGACACAGAATGGACATGTAGTGACTAGAGTTTTTGTACCAGTTTCGAGAGCATCTTGAACTCGTTTGGTTCCAGTTGCTTTAGCCATGGGTTTGAATGCAGCCTTTACTCCACCTCCAGCACCGCAACACCACGCATTCTCTTGATTCGATTGCATCTCAATCATATCAACACCAAGGAGCTGAAGAACGTTTCTAGGATTTTCGTAGACATTCATATGACGCCCGAGATGGCATGGATCATGGTAGGTAACCGTTGTCTTCATGCTGCTATTTCTTACCATGAGATGCTTCTTCTCTAGCAATCTCTCAATGAGTTCTGAAATATGTAGTACTTCAACACCTTTCAAGTAACCTTTCTTTTGATATTCGTCTTTTAGTGTTCTATAACAACCTGCACATGAAGTGATAACTCTCTGAGCACTGGTATTTGTGATTTGTTCTGAATTATGTTCCATCAAACCTTCGACTTGCTTAAGCTGTCCTGTTCTCAAGAGAGGAGAAGAACAACAGTATTCATCCACAATTGTAAAGTCAACTCCTCCTTTTATCAACAGAGAGATTGTAGCATCACGAATCTGCTTTTCTCGATAGTTTGAGGTACACCCTATGAAATAGACATATTCTGCTTTTTCGGGTAGTCCTAATTCTTCTCGAAGCATTTGATCGTGATGCGAGGCTCCATATGGGTTATGAAGAACCACTATATTATCGCTGAATGCTTTATGCTGAGGTAAGGCACCTTGTGTTTCTACAACCTTCACTCGTGCAGCTTCAATAATTTCTACTATTGACTCGTGATGCGGAGCAAGACATTGTTCTTGACAGCTAGCACAGGTAGTACAGGAAAAAAGTGACTCCTTAATTGAATCATCCCAATCAATTAATCCTTCTTCCATTGCCTGTGCAAGTTTTATTCTTCCAGATGCGAAAAATGATTCAAAAAAATAGAATGCACCTGATGGGCATGATGGCACATATTCTCGAAATACGTATTTACAGTTACCACATCTCACACATCGATGTAGCCAATCAGAGATTTTAGAAGTGGATTCCATTACAATGCCCACCGCCCAGGGTTCATTATTTCATTGGGATCAAGTAACTTCTTGATGCGCCGCAACAAGTTCACAAATTCAGGGTCAGCTCGATCCTGAAGTTTTTTTGCAGCCCAAACGGGGGTTTTGTAAGGAATGGCTTTCAATCCGAGTGCAAAGTCTAGTAGTTCCTCATTACATGCTTTAACTCTGGTGATAGTTTCCGAATCCTTAGGAAAACGGATGATGAATTTGAATTCGCCAAAATGCATGCCATTCATTGGTTTTAGAAAAGCCATGAGTTCAAAACCATGTCGCTCGATAATAGCACGACCTCCATGGAGCGCTGTCCCCCAATTCCTGGGATGAATATAGGTACCCACCCATGTCAGACCATCAAATTCAGTGAGAATCTTAAAAGCATCTGAGGGAAAGTCAACCCAAGTGAGAGCCTGTTCCCCCATGAGTTTGCTAATTGCATTCCACCTGACTAGAAGATGGCGTGAATCCGTCTTCTTCCAATCATTAACGATTTTCTCAGTTACGGTTAGCTTTTCCTCAATCTCAGTTTGTGTATGTCCAGAGACTGAAATCAATGTCGCATAATCTGGTTCTCCAGTAAACATTTCAACCGGATACCCAATTCCAAGTAACATCTTCACAAGGGAGAGAGACATGCAGTCTGCATCATCAAGCAATTGTGTTCTAGCAATCTCAGTGATAAGACCAGTTGTTTCATGCTCACCAAAGGAGAATAAAGCTGCATGTTCGATATAGGGAGGTCGTGGCCACAGTTGAATAGCAATCTTTGTGACGATACCGGTCATTCCTTGCCATCCGCTAAATAGCCCAACAATGTCAGGTAGTGGATATCTTCCAAACCAATTATCATCCCCCATGATTCCAGACCCAGTTCGTATAACCTCACCAGTTGGAAGGACAATTTCCATACCATTCACAAAATCAGCCATAGCACCGTGTTTAGTAGAGAGGTCACACAGACCTTGGAGAAGGGCGTTGGCCAATATTGAGGTATAAGGAGGAGCAAGTGGATATGTATAACGAAGACTAGGATGGTGTTCATCCAAGTACCTTCTGAGATGACCAAAAGTTACACCTGGCTCGAGAAGAGCATACATTGCATCTTCATCTACATGGATTATGCTATCCATACGTTTCATATCTATAATCAATGAATCCTCAACTTGTGGAATTGTAAGGCCACCAACATTCTGACCGGTTATAAAAGGCACAATTGGTGTTAGAGTATCATTTGCCAACTTGATGATTTTTTGAATTTCATCTACAGATTTTGGCATCACAATTGCCAATGGTTTAACTGCAGGATTTTCTGTGCTATCAGAGGAATAGATGTACCTATCAGACTCTCTTGTAGAAACATATTGCTCTCCTACAATTGGTTCAAGTAATTCCTTGATACTCATTCCTCAACCTCCAATGGATGCAACCATCAAATTGTAGAAACGAAATCCTGCGATTGGATGACGGAAAAATCCCTTCATTTTGATATCACCGCTAAGTACACATTTCAATGGTGATTTGACACCAGTAACCAATTCGACCAAAGTGTCCATATCAAATTTGACTTCCAATGTAGGATCCATGATACTACCCTTCCTGATTGACAGACCTTCATTGAACTCAAGACTCACAGGATAGTAATTTGTTTGAACTAAAACCCTCATCTTCCAATCCTTGATGGAATCATTCTTCTTTTCCAATCCTTTCGCTAATACTATGCTTACAAGTCTGCCAACAAAATCCCGAGGCGCTTCACCAATCATGTCAAACACAACTTTCTCATCGAGGGTGTGACTGGAAAGTAAGCTTTCCGCCCTTTGAATGTGTCCATAAAGAAGGTCATAATTCATATTTAAAATGAGATTCATAGTTTTAATTTTTTTAAATTAAGGTTTTATAGACCTTTTTTCGAGTAAATAAGGCCACTAAAGCCAAATACTTATATAGATAGGTATCCAACTTTAATTAATAGAGCGAAGAAGGTATTGATAGAGAAATTCAAGAAAACGGGTACTAGTCTATTAAATTCAATTGCTCTTTATATTGCCCGTTGAAGTCCTGTCACCATTATGATAGACAGGTTTTGATAACGATTAGAAATTTAGGAGTTTAAGAAAATGTGTAACAATAAAATAGAAGCCATAACGCCAAACTATGAATGGCGCAAACCAAAAAATAATCTGGTTCTTTCAACCAGGACAACAGCAACCCCACCCGGTGATTTTCATTTAGTAACCAATTGTGTAGAAAGGTGCAAAGACTAGTGACTGAAGGAGTCCTAGAACTTTCCTTATCAGAGGCATTCAAACATAACATGCCCCCAATAGGATTCTCTGTTGACTGGGTTGAATCAGGTATGAGAGTGGAGAAATTTCCTGATTCGGGAACATATCTTTCCCTCTCAAGACCGCCACAAGGTATCTTTGAGTTAACGGTCCACCCATACAGATCAGAATCACATGATGTAAAAGCCCTTGAGAATCTAATTAATGATTACTATACTGATAGCAAATACCACCGAGTAAGATTAGGAAATGCCGCATATCTGGATTTAGACAATGTTAGAAGACATGCAATAATGTTTGAAACAGGTTTTGGCATCACTAGAAGAATTCGATGTGGCGCTTTAGTTCCATCACCTGACGGAGGACCATATGGTCTACTTGTTGTATTCGGTAAATACGATAACGGGAAAAGAATTCCAAAAAAACCTCAGGAGGTGCTTACCACTGTCAACAAAAGACTCGCAGACAGCTTCAGACTGCACTCATCTCGATAATCTAGTCAATACACCACAAGATGTTGAAACTCAAGTTGAGTGTGCGGATCGTAAAACACACTCAAGAGTTGGGAAACAGCAGATAAAGCAGTTTGCTAGAAATACAATTCGATAATATCTCTTGAATGAATTCATTCATGGAACATAGAATGATTTGCGGAGTAAATCTCTACATATCATTGTACGTTCCACAAACATCATCCTTTTTTACAGATTGTCGATTACTTTTTGAACAGCCTTTATTTCAGACACGCCTTTTGGATCTATCAGGAGAAGATTCTCTATTGTCTTGGTTTCATCAGGCATCAAATATGTCATATGCTCAATCATCCCAATCAAGATGAAAGAAGAAATAGTCAGGCCCAATGCTTTCGCAACACCTTCAGAAGTAATCAATGCAAAACCCTGTGCATCAACATCCGAAACACCTTTTCGAACCCAGATATAGTTGCCATCAGCCATAGGTACTACAGGGAATTGTTCTGGCTTTACATCAGTTTCTCTTCCTTCCCAGTTTACTCTTAACATTAAATCGGAGGTATCTCCATCGAAGGCAGGATCTAGAAATAGAGAAGGATACATCTTTACAGGCGCAGTTGTGACATTGTTGATAATCCATCTAACTCGTATTACTCTACTTCCAGGAGTAGTCAGATATTGAAGCGCCAGAGGTATGCCCCTTGTAGTTTTCTGGATATGACCTGTCCAAGATATTTCAACCCCTTTCCATAAACCATCCTCTACAATCTTCGCATCCATAATTTCTCGATTGGTCTGAGCTTTATCCAATCCCTCATCCATTTCATTATCCCAAACAACTGGTTGTACTCCACCAAAGTAGTTATCCATAAATCCACCAGGCTTTGGTTTTTGCTCAGGAAACGAAGAAACCAGAAGTTCTGTACCTTGCTTGTTTTTCAAAGATATTATGCATCCACCAAAATCTGGTGATACTTCAAATTCACAAACATCGTTCTTCACTCGGAAGATTCTAAGACCATCTCGTTCTGTTTCCTTCACATCAACAGTTCCTTTCTCTTTGCCAAGTTTGACTAGAGTAAATGATTTCTGTATCTGACTTCCCACAGTTAGTTTCACTATCCCTTCACTGGCTAATGGACCTTCAACAATCTTATCGTCTGCTTTAACTTCAATCTCTATTTCTTCACCATCCTCAAACATATGGTTCTCAACGACAGTGGGATTGACAGACCATCCGAGTGGAGCATCAATATTCACGAGTACTGGTATTGGAGCAGAGATGCCTTTCCGTAATTTCAGGTGAATTTTCTCTGGGTCATCTTGATTGATAATGAACGCAGGATTCTCTACATCAAATATAGAAAAAGCATCCTTTGGTTCGGTCATAACTATACTAGCACCTGTTCTATTTTTGATTATTTGATAATACTTTTCTTGGATGTCTGACCAACCACCCATGCAGAGTATTGTCCAGACAGATGCCACCTTGCGTTTTTCACCTGGTTTCAAAACTATTGGCTTGTATTGGAGTGTCATAAATTGCGTCATCCCAATACGAATTTCTTCAATTTCATCAAGATCCCAGAGTTGTCCTCTCACTCCTGAAATACCAGTTTTCGCAAGCCATCCTTCTTTGTAAATATCAGCATTTGGTGGAATGGATGGATAGTTGAACAAACCATGCCCAAATGGAGCCTTGAAAACACCGGATTTGAGGGGAATCCATTTTGTACCAGGACTTATGGATATTCCACCTCCACTACCCATGATTCTAACTTGACAATGATGTTCTTCATCACTTGTATTTGTCATCCATGATTCATAGAGAATCATATTAGACCTATGAGTGAAAATAGCTTTGTCTTCTATCAATAATGGTCTATCTGGATGCTGAGCCTCCATTGTAACTGTTATGTGGTCCTCACTATACTCAATCTTGCTTTCACGTCTAGCAAATCGAAAAGGAGTCATCCCAAAAGGAGGACCCACTTCCGTTCGAAGTATATCTGAACCAAGCTCAGTGTCTGGCGATTCTCTAATTCTAAGAATGCCTCCTTCATGATCGAATGTTGCTTTGAATGCATCCGATGCAATTAACACTCTATCTTCTCGGTCATCAAAACTTACAGCAACTTCATTATTTTCAGTACAAAAAACAGGGATTCTGAAGTTTCTCGTTTTGACTTTTGATTTTTGTGAATCACCATTTTGAATTTCAAGTTCAAGATTTGCCCAGAGGTCATAACTGCCTGGTTCTATTCTTGATTTCGTTACAACATCAATAACCATTCCTGCAAGACCTGCAGGAGGTATTTCGATCTTACCATTAGGAAGTTTTACCTGAATATCAGGATTAGGTGTTTCAATATTGAGTTGACCTTTCAGTTTCCTCTTGGAAGAGCCAATGATTGTAAGTGGGATTTGTGTTATACCTAAAGGAGTAATTCTGGCTATTCCAAAACGTTGACGAATATCTGCAATTGGACGAACCACCATACCTGTGCAGAGAACACCAAGCTGACCATCTACTTCGATTTCCGCACATACCTGGGGAGATTTAATTTCGAGTTGGTGTATAGGGGCGCTTTCATCCAGATGAAACTCAAATACTAGGTCCCGTCTGTCACCATTCTTTAAAACAAATTTCTCTTGTGATGGCGAGTCAAAATGTAGGAATTTGGGCCCTTTCAGAGATACTCTGACTTCTACATCTTCACCCTGATTATTTTCAATCTCAATATAATATTTCGTCGGTACACCACAGAGAACCTCGTGATCATCAAGTCGAGCATTTATACGCAACTGTTTCCCATCTATTGTTCGTTCAATGCCGGTAAGACAGCGACCATATCTATCAACTGTCCCATGAAGCTCATCATCACCTTTTCTAAAACTGTAAGGATAGACTTTCATTCCACCAACAGTGTAGTCGTCAGGTGCTTGTTCTATTTCGCGAACATGAGCATTGTACCATCCATCTGGTTCATCGATTTTTTCGAAAAACGGTTTGGAAAAAGGATGCTCCATGACCGCTGGAATATAGTCTTCCATTTGAACACCGTTACGTTCTGGATTCCACATTAAGCCTATCTTCTTATACAATGGAACTGCTCTCATATTTCCAGCCCATGTTCCAAGGTCCATCCGTTGGTAACCTTGATTTCTAGTAATCTCAATTGATCTAAGTAGTAGCCGTTTCCCAATTTTCTTGTTAAGAGCTTCAGGAGAAACACCTAATGTTCCAACATAAGCAGCATCATTATCACGCCAGTGCTGATGAAGTGTGCAGGAACCTAGAGGTTTTCCTGATTCGGCATCTAAAGCAATTAGAATGGCAATTGCACTCATTTTTCCAAATTGTTTTCTTACACGTTCAGCAGTGTACGGCACACCTTGTGTGTACCCACCGGGCCATAATTCGTCCCAACTGTTGTACATCTTAGCTAATTCTTCAGCAAGGTCTTCGCTATACTCAACAATATCAATACCAGGGGTATCACTCATTTAATTGTCACCTGTTGTAGTACCTTATGAAATAATAGAGTGGTCACTGCATATACTATTATTGAGTAAAAGTGACCAATTATGTGAACAAGTAGACATTTAATTAACTGCAGTTCAAGGCAACGAAACGAAATATCATAACAGTTATGGATGAATATGATTGTACGGGATTTGAGTCATGACTTCAAAAAAATTCTACTCTGCATGTGCGCTGAATTGTCCAGATTTATGTGCCTTTGTAGTAGAGATTGAGGATGGCAAAATTATTCGTCTGGAAGGTGATGAAAACCATCTATACACACTTGGTAGATGCTGTCCCAAAGGCTATGGTCATGTTTTACGTCATTCCTCAGAGGACAGATTACTCTACCCAATGAAGAAGCAGGCAGATGGTTCACATCAAAGAATCTCATGGGATGAAGCTTTAGATGAGATTGCAAAAAGAATGGGAAAAGCCAAAGCAGAACATGGAGTCGAATCTGTTGGCATCTATTCCGGTTCTGGAAACGATGGGATGGCTCCACGATATGCTTCAAGATTTTGCAGTTATTTCGGAAACCGACTAATACCTGGTATAGTTGAGATTTGCTTCGAAGGCGCATACGCAGGTGCAAGATTCAATGTAGGTCCTTTTCCTCCGCATGAGTTACAGGATTGGACCAACTCGAAATGTATTGTGATATGGGGAACGAACAAATTCGAATCAAGCGTACATACAAAGAGAATCATCAGAGAAGCCATTGATAATGGTGCAAAACTGATTGTAATCGATCCGCGTAAAATTCCTCATGCTGCGATAGCTGATATCTACACCACAATTAGACCTGGAACAGATGGTGCTCTTGCATTAGGTCTAGCGAATATCATTATAAAACGGGGTCTCTACAATAAGGAATTCATTCAAAAACATGTGATTGGTTTTGAAGAGTTTACAGAAGCCATCAAAAAATATGATACTAAGACTGTCAGTGAGATAACGTGGGTTGATGAAAATACAATCGAAAGAATCGCATTGATGTTTGCGAAACACGAACCAGCGCTAATCATGACGGCACCTGCAGGAATGAACCACTATACTAATGGAACTTGGTCTGCAAGAGCGGTACACAGTTTACTGGTCATTTGTGGGTATATAGGAATCTCAGGAGGAGGCTTTCAATACCTCTCATCGGACAATAGTCCATTCAATGGTGAGGCTATCACTATGACACAGTTGCTTCCTGAAGAGATGAAGCCAGTAGTTCCTTCTGGTACATATCTTCCAGAATATGTACTCAACCATGATGAATCTCCATTGAAGGTTCTGGTAATTCAAGCTGGAAATCCAATAACTCAATGGCCAAATACAACAAGAGTGAGTGAATGTTTTCAGAAGATACCATTTCTTATTTGTATTGATCAGATGATGACCGACACAGCTAAAATGTGTGATATTGTTCTACCTGCAACGACACTCTTTGAACATCACAACCTTGTACATAGCGAACTTCATCGAATCGTTCAATATTCTCCAAGACTTGTTGAACCACTGGGAGAAGCACGGCATGAATTGGAAATATGGTTAGAAATTGCAAATAGAATGGGATTTGGAGAGGAATACAAAACAACGGAGATTGATGCCATAAAAATGGCTTTAGATACAGAGGAGTGTCGTCATATCACTGTTGAAGAGCTAACAAAGCATCCTGAGGGGATCAGAACAACTAGTCCATCAATTGTATTCGAAGACAACAAGTTCGGGACCAGCTCAGGAAAGATCGAACTGTATTCAACAGAACTGGAAAATGGCGGTTATAATCCATTACCATTCTTTGAGGAACCTCTTGAGAGCCCGATATCAACACCTGACGTTTATGAAGAATATCCACTGATAATGATTACAGGAAGATTGCGAGAACGACTACACTCCCAATTCACTACAATAGAAGTAGGAGGTTCTGTAAGAAGCTACTCCCATTGTACCACTTGTCAAAAATGTGTAAAGGAATGTCCCGATGAAGCGATAGAGATGAAACCTCCAAATATAAGAGAGATAAATGATTCAATAGTAGATGATGATCCATCGGCTTCTAAAATGAGAAAGGCCCTTGGTTCAGTTATTAGTAACCTTGCAGTCAAGGTGGACGAAAGACCACTAGAAATTCCTGATTCAATGACAGGACTTTTAGTACCAGTTTGGGACACATCAAATTGTATAGGATGTAGAGAGTGCCAGATAGATGTATGTCCCTATGAAATAGTAAATGACCCTATTCGAAGAATGGAAATGAATTCTATAGAAGAAGAAAGATCATTCCTTAGAATGCATCCGACAACTGCAGAAGAATTGTGTCTACTTAATGGAGATATTGTTCGGGTTGAATCAAAAAGAGGGGCAATTGATAGAATGCATGTGGAATTGACCGATAAGCTCGATCCGAGAGTAGTATGGGCATCAGATGGCTGGTGGACAAGAGATGGAAATGTGAATCTACTAACGGATGACAAGCATACTGCATTTGGTCATACACCAGGCTTCAATTCAGTTCTGGTGAAAGTTGAGTTAGTCGAACGCAATTGATTCAATCGTCAGATGGAGGCCAAGCATCAAGAGCCATTCTTGTTGTAACAATCTGACCTATATGATATGCGTTGTGAATTACAAGCATCATTGCAGCGTATCCCATTGATTGTTTTGGCCATGCAGGAATTTTCACACTCAAATCTAAATCCTTGACAATACTCTTTGTTTCTTCTAAACCATCAAAGAACCCAGAAACAAGATTTTCCCATTCAGCGGCATCTTTCATAATTTCATCTGATGGCCATTCGTTTTGCTGAGCAGAGTCCCAATCAATTTCATTTCCCTTAAGTGCTTCAATCAATGGGTCCTGCCAAATCACAATATGATGTAATTGCTCCCAGCAGGAATGAACAATGCCATTGGGTTTTTTGCGTGCAAGTTCTGCTGTCAAACCTTTCAATGCCTTTTTTGGAGCAACATGTGCGAATTGATCCGTGAGTCCTTTCACCAAAATCTCATTGATTTTCATCATATTTAATACCAACTCTGATTTAGAGAACTGGAACCAATTATGGTTTCTCATTCAAGTAATGAGGACATCTAATCGTAGAACTCAACACCTTCATCAACACTCGAATATTCTTCTAGTGTGTCTTCTCCTTTCTCTTCATACTCACTATAGGTTTCAACAGGTTTTTGCGCTATCATGATTTCTGCGATTCTATGGTATGATTCAAGAGTGTTTTCAGAGATATCGTTTTTCTGATCGTCTACTATATACCATCGATCACGTTTTGAAATTTCATCGAATCTCCAATCGCTAATTAAGGCTTCACGAAAAGTGATCTCAGATGAACCGGTAATTACTATCTCTTCCTTTGAATACGGATTTCTAATTACACGTTGCACTGAGGTTGAATCTCTCGGTATTGCAGCAGCATAACGTTTGAAGAGACGTCTAGTTCGTTCGCCCTCAGATGATGCCAGAAGTTGCAATGTTACTAGAATAAAAACCAAAAAAGGAAGAAACCAGAACAATGCAGATTGTGCAATATTGATTTCAAAAAGGATAAGTGAAAAGTACCAGACAACGACCATGGCGAAAAGGAAAATTACACAAGAAGCACATGGTTTTAAACTAGTACTCATATCATAACTTCTCTAGTCGTAGAATTCTACACCTATTGTCATATCAGAATATTCCTCCTTTGATGATTCATCTATTCCAACTTCTGCCCTTTCCAAGTATAGAGGTTCAGATAGTTCAACAAAAATAATCCCATCATATTTAGAGAATAGTTGTTCTGTTACTACATTTCCTCTATCATCCTTCACCATCCAATCATCATTTTTCTTAATCTTTTTGAATGGCCAATTCCCTCTTAGAACATCCCCAACAGTCTGTTCTGGAAAACCACCAATAACATATTCCTCGTTATTGAAAGAATATTTGAAAGACCTATAGATGAACGACGGGTCTTTTTTTACCGAATATGTATAATTACCTCGAGATTGAACGATAGGGATATGCCAATGTGTTCCTCCCACACTATAGGCGAGAATATTTACAATCGCCCAAACAAGTAGTGGAACATACAATAATCGAATGGCAAGAATTGCATAACCAAAAATCCCAAAAACTGGAATAATATAGAACATCGCTGCAGAAATGCATATGATTATGGAAAGAATGTAATTGCTCTTGCTCTTCTCCAAATGCACCACATCTCTAAGAAAATGTTAGACGTGAAACCTATTATCTTTTGACCTATTAAGGCGAGATTCAAGTCAGTTCCAACAATCTAATTATGTCTTTCAACACTTGGACATGCTATGCAAAGAGAATCGCAACAATGAATGAATACACGGTTGAAATTACTAAATGGAGAATGGCTATTGGAAGAATGATTTTCGTAAACTCAATGAATGAGAGTGGTTCGCCGTTTTCTGCAGACAGGCTTGCTGCGATCATATTTGGCGCATCACCAAAAGGAATCGCATAGCCACCAACATTAGCGCCAATAACAAGCGTTAAGGGGACAATTCTGTTCAAGTTAGAGAATTCTATTGCAAGTGGGGACAAGACAGCTGCAACAGGAATATTATCTATCACAGACAATGCAAGTCCAGGAATCCATATCAGAAAGAAAATCGCTATGAAGATATTTCCACCTGTGATAACAGATAGACCTCCCGCTAGCATATCAACTAACCCTGTTTCAGTTAATGCAACAATGAGCCCGAATAAACCAATTAGAAAGAAAATTATATCCCATGATAACTGTCGGATTAGCTCTTTTGCCCTCTTCTGTGAGAATACTAACATACCAGATGCAACTGCTAATGCGACCATACTGACCTCGATTCCAAGTTGAGGACTCGCAGTGAATCCACTAATTAGAATAATCATGGCTATAACCGAGAGGTAGAAGTCATGTCGAGAACGAATCATAATTCTTGGTTGAATGAGAAATAAAAGATTTGTGTCGCTATCAACACATGCATCAAAATCTTCCTTGAATATTCGCAGAAGTATTGGAATCGTGATAAATAGGAGGAGTACAGACAAAGGAAAGAGGGTAATGAATAGCAATCCTGCGTCAATTTCGGTCAGAACGGCTATTACTAGGTTGGGTACTGAACCAACGATAGTGGGAAGTGATGCGAAATTACAAACTATTACTTCAGAAACTAGAAATGGTTTAACTCTAATTTCCAAAGCTCTACAAACTTCAACGGTGAAGCTACCCATGACAAGCATTGTGGGTAAAGGGTCCAAAAAGAGAGAGATGATAAATACAAATCCCATGAATACTAGATACATCTTTCTTGGATTATCACCTGTTCTCTTAACTAAGACCAGAGCGATATACTGAAACATACCTGATGACGCGGCAACTGCAACAACAATCAACATAGCAGCAATGAAGAGTATTGAATCCCATTGGATCAGACCGATAAACGATTCAAATGATATGCCCTCATATACATAGAGTACAACGCCTGCTAAGGACATGCCAAAGAGTGCAGTAGCAGTTTCATCTATCCTCTCAGACATGATTACAATTAGTGTGCCTATGAATATGGTAAGTACAATTATTGCTGCAGACAAACGCTCTATCCCAACCGAGTTATTTCTAATGCAATACATACTATTAAAGCGCTCGTAGTGACAAAAGGAAAATTTAGTGCAATTGTTGAGTTGAAGAAAAAAGAAGAGGCAAGGGGACGAAGTCCCCATTGCATTATTGATTACTTCTGACGAAGCAGGACATAACCACCAACAAGGATAACCACAGCAGCACCAACTGCACCAGCAATGATTGTTAGTGTTAAGTCAGGACCATCAGTGGGACCAGTTGTAGGACCGCCAGTTGTGGTATCATGTGGAAGACCATAGTAGTAGTTTGGATTGTATGTAAGTTCAGTGAACTCGCCAGCTATATACTCGGACACATTGAATGGACCACAAGTAACCATAGCCTCGGTCGGAGGATTAGGTTGCCAAGTATTCCAGTTCTCGACTCCAATCTCTTGGAAGACATGTTTTGGTAACACTGGTTTGTACGAAATTGATCCCCGTTTTCTTGTTTTCAAAGAATTGACAATCATCAAAAAAACCCATTCTTATTGATTAGACAGGTACCCATTTATACTACCAAAAAAGCCACAGATGATGAGGAACTGCGAAATGGATGAACGAGTAAAACAACATGCAAAAGTAGTTGTTAACTGGAGTACAGAAGTTAAACCTGGTGATATGGTTACAATTGTTGGCAGTCCCATGGCACATGATTTCATGATAGCGTTGAATCGCGAAGTTGCCAGAGCAGGTGGACGAGTTGTAAACCTAATGCAGAGCGAAGAGGTTGCTAGAGCCTTTTTTGAAGGTGCAAATGACGACACACTGAAAGTGGTCCCTGAGCATGTCAAATCACTCGTTGAAAAGACTGACGTATATATCGCAATTAGAGCACCAATGAACATAATGGCAATGGCTAATGTCGATTCAGATCACATTATGTTGAACAATAAAACAAATCAAGAAATCCAAAGCATCAGGTTGTCAAAACGATGGTGCTTAACTGTCCATCCATGTGTCACTTTAGCTCAGCAGGCCAATATGAGTCTAGAAGAATACGAAGACTTTGCATATAGTGCGATGCTCATTGACTGGAAAGAAGAAAGCAAATTGATGTATCAGATGAAAGAACGTCTGGAAAGGCATTCAGATGTACGCTTCACTGGACTTGAAACTGATCTTTATGCCAGTACTGAGGGTAGAATCTGGATTGCATCTGATGGCAAGCACAACATGCCTAGTGGCGAAGTATTTACTGCTCCTGTTGAAGACACGGTTGAAGGAAAGATATACTTTGACATACCTTTTCTGCAGCAGGGAAAGGTCATTGACGGTGTAAGATTGACATTCGAAAAAGGAGAAGTTATTGATTACTCCGCTGAGAAAAATCAGGAAACGCTAAAGAGCATTCTAGAGATCGATGACGGTTCTAGAAGATTAGGTGAAATGGCAATAGGTACCAATCGTGGAATCAAAAAGTACACACTCAATATGCTTTTCGATGAGAAGATTGGCGATACCATTCATTGTGCACTTGGACGAGCATACAAAGATTGTAACGGTGTAAATGAAAGTGCAGTTCATGTTGATATGATCAAAAAGATGCATGAAGGAGAAGTCACTTCTGGTGATGAAGTGATTTACTCGAAAGGGAAGTACTTCTATGAGATGTGAGTCATCCCCAACTCCTCATTAACCATCCTTTCAATGACACACATATGATATCATTAATGTGAATGCTTCTGGAAACTCGGAAGAAACAAATGTATATCAATATGATAAAATCGAATGATAGCAATAGTATCTGGTACTTCATTGTAGGGATTACAATAATTGTTATCTGTTTTTTCGGAGGCATTTATCTCTTTGTTACAAGTTGGCTCTGTAGAATAATACAAGAATTTAGAGGCGAATTGGCCACGTCACATGAT
>CAZSWP010000018.1:0-67782 GCA_964610875.1 uncultured archaeon | reverse complement strand
GGAGCTTGAGATGCAAGAGCACCTCATCCTTACGTTCAGGGTCGAGTGAGAACCAGTAGCCCTGACCGGGCGAATTCTCGGTACTCGCACTGGTATCAAGGGAATAACTCTTGAGCTGGGGGATAGAGAACGGATAACCGTTCTTTTTCCACTCCTTGAGTTGTTTCAAGACCAATCCATGGATTTGCCCTGTGGTAGAAGAACCTTGCTTCAGGAGAGAAGTAACGAACTTCCTTTGTCGACTTCGCCACGTTATCTTGACCTTCTTCTCCTCCATGATGAGCTTGTCCAAAGCAAAACGAAGCTGCCGTAATACACCCAAGGCATGATGGAACCCTGAGCCATTGTTCTTGGTGGACTCACACCCATCGCGGACCTTTCTTACAAGAGCTGAAGCGATACGTTTCCGCCGCAAGAACGAGGGGATGTCATCGGGATCCTCACACAGTACCTTGATAGCACTGGTGAAGAGCTGTCTACGTGTCCAGTCTGCCAGTAGGGTCCTTCCAGCATGTTCCAAGGCATTGCGATACATGCGCTCATATACCAGTTTCTTGATCTCATCATTGTGCTTGTAGCTGAGGTCTTGTTCCTTTCGCAGGAGGGTGTATGCTCTTCCCTTGTACTCGGACAAGGATTGCCCAAGGAAGTCAACACGGTCGTTATCACGGTACATCCGATCAATGAGTAGGTTCACACATGCAGTGTACTGCTTGAAGACAGAGGTCAGAGTTTGGATATCCAGCGCCTTGACCTTCTTTCCAGAACTTACAAGATTTCGTAGGACGTTGAGCTCTGGCTGAAACGGGGTGTTCTTCTTCAAGAAGGAGAGGTTTGGTTTGTATCCTTTCCCTTTCTTAGCTACTACTCTTTCCACTGAGTTGAGGACAAACGATTCGACGAGGTAGGATTTAGGTGGTCTTATAAACTTGTCAATCATTTTTTTGTGCTTCTTCGATGACTGATCTTCAGACTTCGATTCTTGCGTCCAGGATTGACACTGGATCGTCCTTGTTATCGTCGCTCCCTCATCTGTCATTTGTCATCGTCGTCTATATAAACTCAGATTCTTATAAACTTATCATGGTATAAATATTATAAGAGCTTATTATTTATTTTAAGAACTTCATAATGCTTATTTTTATAAAATAAGCTATTTGTATTACCTGTGAAATATCATAATACATAAATGCATCTACACTTATCTCCATAGTGGAATGAGAGGTTGCAAAGGGCGAATTGCTGAACCGAACGATGTGCTCATTGTTGCTGTCTCCATGGGGTTGAGTGCTCTCGTGCGATTGACAGAGAATAGGTCGTCGAAGAAGACCCATAGATATCTCAAGAGCATCTTGAAGATGTGGGAAAAAGCCAATACCGCCCTAGAGGATGAAGCAGACCAAGTGAAAATGGGCTTCTCCCCGGTCCAAACTGCAGAACCGAACATGCGAGGACAGTTCTTCAAGTTCATTGTTACATCTCTCAAGAGATACGGGAACAAGGAACTGAAGCGGGTGTATAGTTGGGTGGAAGGGACGGTCGGCCCGTTCAATGCGTTGCTCAACTATGCCGGAGCAAGGTTACGTGAGCTGGCGATGTTCGGCTATCCGTTCCCAAGACCTGAAGCATTCCAGATCAGGGTCTACAAAGATGGAACCAAGCGCGTGGTCAGGAAGGAGGAAGCTGAGAAGCATGGAAAGGATAGTGCAGTCAAAATTTACTGGCGGTATGGTTATGATCGCAAAGGAAAGACCCCCCGAGTGTTCCTCACCCATCCGACACTTCCCGGCATGGACTTTGTCGATATGATACGTGCTCATTGTGTGGATCTTTGCAGACAGTGCCTCATCTATGACGTTCCCATGACCGAGGCGCATCGCTACATCCGACTTCTCATTCACAACCTCCGACCCTTCCTCGACTACCTCTATACGGATGGCAAGGAAGGAAGACGGGGGTTCAATCGAGATGCAGACAGTGTATTGAGAACAATGGTCCTTGACATTCGGGCATGCTATACGAAACGAAGTGTACGGCGGACACGCATCTCGAAACGAGAGGAGCGAGATCCTCTCCAGTTGAGTAAGGACCAGCTTCGAGAACAGGTCAAAGCACAGCTCAAGAAGACCACTGATGAAGATGAGGAATATGCGCTCCAGAAGCTTCTGGACTATCTGGACACGAACACCATCAAGGAACGGGACCTGGAGAAATTAAGGGAACAGATGCTTGCTCTCAGCAACAGAGAAGGGAATCGCTGGCATCGTGTGCTCCTCTCGGACCATCATCACCCAAAGTCATTGAAACAGGTGGTCATGGCTGGAGATACACTGTTAGACGATCTTGCACCAATTCTTGTAGTTGCTGAACTTCCAGTGGGACAACGTTCTGGGAGAGTGGACCTCACCATCTTCGTTCGACGCATCATCGACAAGAACCGTGTATGGACCCCGGTCATGGTGCTGGAGGTTAAGACCAAGACTGCATTTGATATCAACCTCTTTGGATTGGAACTGAAACGGAAGACCAGCAATCCAGTGACCCCGGTCCTCTACGCATGGAAACGAGCTAGTGACGATAAGGAATGGGATGACATCATCACATCTGGACCAGATCCACCTGCTGTGACTCAGCTTCGGAACTATGAGCAGGAGATCATCTCAGAGTACAAAGCAATGGTCCCAGAGGACCCTAAAGCTCCAGCATCTCTGTGGAAAGGGGTTATCGTCCTTGATTCAAATCAGAACATGCCAGATACGTTCTCAGCCTTCCAGTACCTCCTTGACGACCTAAGGACTGGACTTATGCAGCAGCTCATCCAGCAGACCACTCCGGTCTCGGTGACTCCCGTTGAGGGTGGATACAGCTCACCCAAGGTCACTCTCTTCCTCTCCCCAGAGGAAGGACCTGCTCACCTCCTGCAGGACCTTGCACCACCAGACTTGTTACCTGAAGAGGACCCATTCAAGCAAAGAGAACCTGACGATCGGACACTCACCCTCTACGTTCCTGTAGCATCTCCCACCTCCGCAGGTGTGACAGCTGCACGATTGGCTCGTGACTGGCATCTCCTGCATCACATCAAGGAGTGCAAGGGAGATGATACTGAGATTGTCTGGTTGGACCTTCTCGGGGACTACAAGAGTGATGAGCTGCTGCTCAAACGCATGCGGCTTGATCAATTACATGAAGAACGATTGATTGACAAGAACACCTACATCAGCCTCAGGAACCTACTGCGCGACATCCGATTCGTGGACCTCCATCTGAACAGTGAGGATATCGCTATGATGGGAGAGGAAGGGGTCGATGGGCTCTTCGCAGCTATCGAGGCGGTCCTTCCACAGGACTTGGATAAGAATCGTATCATCATCTTGGATGGATGGACAGGGCTCAAGGCGATGCTTCCAGCTCATCATCAATCCCTCTCTCGCGTGTTGGAACAACGATTGCTTACTACATTGCCTTCCAAAAGGACTGACCTGATCTGGATAGACGAAGGGACCACTCACACCAAGATGAACCCATACTATCAACGCTCGTGCATCAATCCGTTATGGTACGATTCACCCCGAAATACCCACCTTGACGAGATCATCTACAATCTTCCGGTGAAACCATACGGGTTCGGTTGGCTCAACCCGCAGCAGGAGGACATGCGAATCATCGTGCAGGACACTCCCACGCAGGCAGAGCCATGGATTCGAACCATTCATGTCCCACAGCTTGTAGGTGTGACTGACATGTTCAAAGGACTAGCTCGTCGTTACGGTATCGTCCCGTATGAGGTGATCCAGCAGGAGCAATTCAGATTGACCCCTATGCATGGGAAGGGAGTGCGATTAACGTCCATCTCAGTTCCCATGGACGATGTTGATGAACGAGTGATAGATGATGCCCTTACCCTGATTCCCAGTGTCCTTCGAGAACGGGCAGTCTCAGAAGGAAAAAGTCCAATCCAAAATGAAGAGGGTGCACAGAGATGGCAATCACGTATCGCACCTGTGCAAGCTAGCGGAGGGACAGTGTTCCGTGACCGCGTGCAGGTGGATGTCACTAGACCACCGCCAACCCCGAAGGGGTCGAACAGGTTCATCGATACCCTCTCCCAGAAGACATCTTCACAGATCACTCGCCCGTGGAGATACGAGCAGACCCCACGACAGTTCCCGGAAGACCCTGAAGGTCCATTGACGGTTACCTATCCGCCACAGGGAACAACCCTTGTTCCTTCACAGATCGATACCATGGAGGATAGAGAGAAGGAACTCAGGCGACTACTGAACGCTGCACATTATTTATGGACCAAGGAGTTCGTTCCAAAGAGAGTACGGACCTGCTGCAAGAAGGTCGAAGACCATTGCAAGAGACAGTTCGCCCTCCTCAAGGACCAGCCACAGGTACGGACTTCCACGTTCTTCCTTGGAGCACTAAAGGAAGTACAACGGATCATCCTGCAGGACAAGGATCGAAGGGAGCTCTGGGAGTTCCTTACTCCCTACAGGGAAGGACTGAAGGACCTATTGAAGTCGGAGAACAGGGAGTCCCTAGAGGACGTGTTGGGACAGAACCAAGACCTCTTCTTGCTATATGGGAACAACCTCTTCCTTGCCTTGCTCGCTGTCAACGATAGACTAGAACGAGCTCATATCGAGGTGCTCTGGAGAAGCATCGCAGAATGGACCTTCTATCAAATCGGACTGTCCTTGCAGGATGAGGCCGTTCGTACTGTGTACAGTTTCGTGTCCATTTTCACCAAGCTTCGGACACGAGCGAGAAGGTTGGCAGAGATTCCCCTCCCAAAGGCTCCTGCAGTGCATCAGCAACGAGTTGGTGTCATCTACTGGGAGGAGAACGACATGGTCTTTGATGCCCTCTTTCTCCTTCCGCAAGAGGATGGGACCTATCTTTCCGGCATCATCAAGAACTTACAAGACACCTGGCTCCCTCCCAAATACCATGCTGTGACGACAGATGGGCTAGCACTCAAGGACTTTGCTGATAACGCCCTCATCTCGAAATCATTCACCACAGTCATCATGAGCACTTTTGAAGGAAATGATATCCTCCATCTTCCAGCTTTGAACGAAGCGGATGAACGCATCTGGGTATCGTTCCTCGTCAAGCACGGGAGACCTGCAGGAAGACATCATGTCATCCCGTGGCTCATCCTTGAGGACCTGTCAATGGTGTTCGACCTTGGTACAGAACCGGATTTTCCTGACTCCGCGTTGGATGTCCTTGCATCCATGACCCAGATCAAGTATGAGATGCAGCAAGCCAAACTACTTGTGTCTGCGGACAAGGACCTTGAGGTCTATGTGGTGCACATCAGCACAGAGTCACTATCAGAGCAAAGAGAATTCTCCCGGACCGATGACCTCGTGCAGTTCCTCCGTACCCCTGTCTGGTCCGCTACTGGATATCGTACCCAACGAAAGTTCATCACCTGGGACCATCGCGAGAATATCGAGTACGGGACAGGGTTCTCGTTCCTCAAGCCATTGGTGCATCGGAGCTGGTTCTTTCCGGACGAGTACCACTACCCCCCCACTTGCAAGCACCTCCTTGCCGCATCGACCGGGGAGGATATCACCCTGAAACCGGTACAACAGGAGCGGAACTCCTATCGGGTAAAGATGATTGGTATGCCTCAGACCTCGCTGCTTCGAGAGCTGGAACAGGTGGAGTTGTCGAAGTCACAGCTATGCCTGCTGGCTGAATGCACCGAGCTGTACGACCCCAAGACGAGTACCCTGCATCCCGTGAAGATGGATATGACAGCCATCATGGACGAGCAGTTCTGGCACCTCCAAAGATACCCCCGAATGCGAGAAGCGCTGGACTCAGCTGACGAGAGCGAGTTCGATTGGTCGAACGATGGAACGTGGAAGTTCAGCGCACACCTGTGCTATCATCGCGAGGTCTCATGGTCCATCTATTCTCCACAGAAAAGGAGAACCTGGCGGAACAAGACCTTCTCGCACCTGTTCCTTGAGGATGTATCAGTAGATGAGGCACTTGACCACTTCCGGGAGAAGGTGTCAGAGGTGGTGGCGCTGAATCAGGTGAATGGAATCGAGGAGAAGCTTGCCGAGTTCCGAGAGGCTCTGCTAGAACGAGGATGGTCTGAAGAACAGGTAAGAGAGGAGGACAGATATGTCGAACTCGATTTCGAGGAGCAAGACCTACCACAGAAGAAGGTAGAAAGTGAAGGGACCACCCAAGGGCTAGAGGTCTTGAAGGTAGTAGATGCGGTAGTGCGGGATGACCAGGTCATCATCACGATCGAATATGCTGCTGGAGGCGAGGATGAGTTCACGGTCATTGGATATGTGGGCAAGTTATGCGAAGTTTCTCGCAACACTGGAGGAGAATCGCGTGAGATGGTAAGAGGGGAGATACAGGGTAACCTTCAAGGACTAGAAGTTGCTAGCGCTATCCTCAGTGATGTCTTTGATATTGTGGAAGAGGTACTGGTCAAGGAGGGAGTCGTGTTCTATGAGGACTGAGGGACAATCTTGGACTGATGAGAACGGAGTCCATAGACGCGACCCGAAAAGGAGGCGATGAGGGACATGAGGTCGGTGACGAGCTCTTGTTGTGGTGACTGGTCTTCTGGATGGTAGAGGACAAGGAGTCTGATGCCGTAGTCAGTGAGGATCCGCTCAAGGAGCTCGACTCCGAACCGAGCTAATCTATCTTTGTGAGTGATGAGGAGGGTGTGGATAGCTCCTGACTTTGCGAGGGAGAAGAGCTTGGCGAGCCCCCTCCGTTTCATGTTCAGCCCGGAGCCAACATCTGAGAAGACCAGAGGACGTGACTTGAATCGTTTCCTGCACTCCTTGGTAAGGGTCTGGAGTTGTCGGTCAAGGTCCCCATCACGCTTCTGTCGGTGACTGGACACCCTGGCATAGATGGCACATCGTTTCCTATCAGGATGATCGATGAGGTCCCGATGAAAGAGCCCAAGGATGCGGTTGACCTCTGCAAGGGAGATGCGGCGGTGTCCACCGATGGTACGATGACAGTGGAGCTTGCCAGCCTTGTCCCATCGATGGATGGTCTTGATACATACTCCCAACCTGAGAGCTGCTTGTGATACTGAGAACATACCGTTCCTTCAAAGAGACTTCTAATCAATGTCTAGGTTTATCTTGATTTTTACTAGCTGTCGGCAACCCGTTCTTCGCTCAAGTATGGTATACAAATCACGAGAAGGATGAGGATAATTTCTATCCCACTGATTGTTACAAAGACATTCTTTAGTTAGCAATTAGTCGTGATTCTCCGAATCACCAACCAGATGAGGAAGAATCGCATTTAGTAGATGAGAGTAATCGCGTGTACACTAAGAATGAACCCTAAAAGTCTGAAGAATTCGTTTCTGGTAATGAAACACCCCAATTTGCCGATTTTCTCTGCCTTGTGTAATAATTGGGCACAATTTCGTACATTTTTTCCCGTTATTGGAAATGCGCGCAACAAATAGTAGATATTGACTTGTGTACGGAAAATCATTGTAACAAACTATCATTTTGGCATGATATTTCAATATCAAAAAATGACAACATAAAACCTGGTGAATGAAAATGACTAGTGAAGCAATCATTCAAAACTCTGAAAATACCGAACAGCAAATTTTGGGATTGATCAACTCAAACATTAGTGCGCTCTCTATTATGAGCGAATATTTGGAGATAGAGCAAGAAATAGTCCATGATACATTGCAGCAAATGATTGAGAAGGGGAAGGTCAAAGGAAAAATCACTGAAGATGGTGAGAGATTCTATAAAACAGATACAAGAATGCCAAAGGAAGCAATTGCAGATGATATTGAAGAAAAGGATGAAAAGTTCAGTCTCAGATCATTCGCTTTTAGAGTAACATTGATTGGAGCACTAATTGCATTTATCGCTGGGCAAGTCTTTGTGCGATTAGATATTGAGGGTAGCCCACTCTATAATATGGGTGTGGCATCAATTATGCTCTCAATATTCTTGGTTCTAGGGTCATTATTCATTCCTGGAAAGAAGGACATAACAGATATGGGTCCCAGAACTACTATAGAAACTCAGTGATTTCATCTACTGACATCCTTGGCCTAGGACCAGGATCTTCATCAGGCCAACCAATGGACACCGCTCCGAAGAGTTTCCATTCCTTGTTCAAGTGTTCATTGAACACTTCTGGTTTGTAGAAGACATCACCAATCCAGAGTCCACCCAGACCCAGATCATGTGCCTTCAACAGTAAATTCTCAACAGCAGCAGCAACACTATGCCATTCAGTCAACCAATCATTCTGACCAGCATTCCATACCACAATCAAGACAGGTGCAGAGATCATGATATCACAGGAGTGCAATGCTGAGCCTATTGCATGCATACCACGTTTTTCTGCAATCTTTTCTAGAGCACTTCTAAAGACTGTAAGCAGGTCGTTTTTGGCATCCATAATCAGAACTGAATAGCGCCATTGCTGACCATTCTTTGCCGATGGAGCCCACCTTGCAGCTTCTATGAGATCTCTAATGAGATTTTCAGGAACTTCCTTTTCCAGAAAACGTCGGATACTTCTTCTTCCACGAATAGCAGCATCAAGTTCCATTTCTTATTTCACCTGCATATCTCATACCTTGTGAGACCTCAATGTATTTCTATTTCTCAAAGCCATTGAGTGAGTTATCTAATATCTACGCTCTATACGAAAACTTAATCGTTAGAAGCAAGAAAACCCACTACTAGGACGTTGAGTCTTCTATGAGTTCAGTTGCAATTGTCAAAGATAGAAATGACCCAAAGGAGAGCATTAAGGTTGGAATGGACCTCATTGGAGGATTTGGCAGTCTTATGTCTCCGGTGCTAATTAAACCCAATATTTGCACTTCTAAGGATGGTACTGGTCATTCAGTATCTGATGTAAAAGTGACTGAGGCAATTATTGAACTCCTGCTTGAAGAGAAACCCGATCTAACAATCAAGATAGTTGAAACGGATAGTATGAATAAATTTGCTGATGATACGTTCAAGATTTTTGGTTATCAGAACCTTGTTGATAGAATGACTGATTCAGGAAAAGATGTCTTAACAGTAAATCTGACTCATTCGGAAACAATGCCCATTGACTATGATGGAATATACTACAATAATCCAGAATTGCCAGAAGAGATTGTTGAACCCCATTATTACATTTCACAAGCCATAGCAAAGACTCACTATCTGACATTCTTAACTGGAGCAGTGAAGAACCAGTTCGGTCTTGTACAAGAGAAGGGAAAGGCATCACTTCACTCCAATATCACAGGCATCATTGTCGATCTGACAAGAATAGTAAAACCAAAACTCTGCATAACAGATGCGAGGGTAGGCGTTGAAGGCTGGAATGGGCCGGTCACGCATAAGCTAGATTCGTTCGTCATTGGACATCAACCTGTTTCAGTTGATGCCACAGTGACGAGAATGATGGGATTTGACCCAAGTAGAATAGAACATCTTAGAGAAGCTACTAAGTATGGGTTAGGAACTCTAGACCCAGAGGTTCTAGGGGAATCTCTTGATTCCTTCGAGATACAATTTAGTCCTCCAAGCAAATAGCACTTTTTTGTTATTATCATTGGCTGTTTGCTTTGAGAAATCTCTTTGTATCAACATGAATGCAAACAACCTCACCTGTTGCGCATTTCACATCATCAGAATACAATTCGCATGAGACCGAGATTCGTTTCTCTATGGCCTCTTTGACCCAAGCTCTGAGTGTAACAGGAGTATGGAGAGGAGTCGGTTGGAGAAGGTTTACTGAGATTGATGCAGTGACATACATGAAGTCATTGTTATCTTTTCCAAACATCTTGTGTCCAGCAGCATTCGCAGTACCAGTAGAATGACAATCTATGAGGGTTGAGATGATACCACCATTTAGTACACCCGGAAACGCAAGATGGTGTTCTTTTGGTTGCCATCTTGCTATTGCAATCTCATCTTCCCAATAGCTCTTGAGCTGAAGACCGTGTTCGTTGTTTTTCCCGCATCCCCAACAAAAGGTTCCTTCATGCGGCCAAGAATCTTGGATGTATTCTCGTTTCATTTCAAGACCTCAATGTTGTTCGGACGAGCATCTCTAGCTTTTACATAGTTTCCGATGGGGTCATTAGATATCATTAGATTCGTTCTGATAAGATTCATTACAGCTTCCTGTATTCATTTGTAGTGTTAGTTGAGAGGGAGAAACATCCCATGGAGAAAATTAGAGAACATAAATTTGAGATAGCGGCTGTGTTTGGAATCCTTCTTTTTCTAGTAATAGGACAAAAGATGGAGTTGGCCATACTGCTAATTTCAGGATTGGCAATTGGAAGCATCTGTAGTCGTGGTAAAAAAGAGGATCTTGCAGAAACATATGTTCCACAAGTAGAAGAGCCACGAGCTGAGCTAGAAGAACTCCCCATTGAAACTTTGGAGGGTATTGGTCCAAAGTATGGCGAGAAATTAAGAGCAAAGGGTATAGACACTGTTGCAAAACTTGTAGTGACTCCTGCTATTGAAGTAGCAAAGATTTGTGGTGTTGGAGATGGAATTGCACAGCGTTGGATAGGAATGGGTAAATTCTGCTGGCTTGAATCAGTTTCTGAGGAGGATGCTGAAGCTATAGTATATGGTGGAGGCATAATGGGTATGGACGAACTTGCAATTGCAAATGCCGAAGAATTACTGAAAGAGATTGAAACCTCAGTAAGACTGGACCACGTGAAGATTCCTCAAGGATACACGTTCACCCTCGATATGGTGAAGAGTTGGATAGCTGAAGCGAAAGAAAAACAAAACGAATAGCATACCCTCTAGCAAGAAAATCAGCTCTAGGAATATCCTAGTGGTGATGCTATCTCAAATTTTCTTGCAAGATGGCCATAATGCTTCAAAATGATCAGCAAAGAACTCTACAAGTTCTTTTGCTTCTGATTTAATTGCATGATAATAATGTGCGACCTCAGTATAAGGTTCACTCACAGCAAACAAGCATGATGTATTATCCACAACAGCAAATCTGACATTACCGCCCTCCAGATTCCGAACTTCTGCACCAAGCTGTTTCAGTTTCGAAGCAACATTTTTAGAATCAGTATTTATGTCCCCAAGAATCTTGACTTCAGCTCCTGATTTTATTGCAGCAGTAACTGCTTTCTCGAAGTCAGGGAGCAGAACTTCTCTGAGCAGTTTTTCATCTCCCCACATGTTACCCCAGTAGCGAATAACAATATTGACCTCTCCTTTCGCTGACTTAATCATATCAAATAATGCGTCCAAAACATTGGCTTTTCCATCAATCCTTGTCAATATCTATTTCCTCCAGAGTCATTTCCCGATAAGTGTCCCCAATGAATCATCTCCACGAAGGCTTTCTAAAAGGACAGCAGAATCTGTGCCATCTATGATGAGTGTGCTCACATCCTTCTCTTTAGCAAGTTCATGCATCTCCATCACCTTTTGTTTCATTCCACCTGTGACATCAATTCCATATGACTCTTCTATTGTGGAAAGCACTTCAGTAAGATTACCCGAGTTGATTTTGTCAAAGATTCCAGCAGCGGGATTATTAATATCACGCATCACACCCGGCACATTTGTGCACATTATTACTTTCTGAACCTGAAATTCTGAGCATATCCCTTGTACAATCTCCTCTCCTGGAAGAATTTTGACAACACCATCACCTAAGATGATATCACCATATAGAACTGGGACCCAACCGTTATTGATAGTATTGGCGAAGATGTCACGGTTCATTTTTGGCCCGGATTTGGTGAGATGAAATACAGAAGAAGTCTGTAACGGAAAGACAGGAACATCATGGTCAACTAGACTCTCAATGACACGGTCATTCAACTTTCGAGCTGACCAAGCAATAAGTGCAACACCCCGCTTTGTCTTTGTGGTAAGTTCAGACCTATCAGAATATTGGCTGGCAACAACATGAGCAAAGCTTCCACCACCATGAACAAGAGAGACAGTTTGCTCAGGATTCTCCTTACAGAACTTACCAAATACCTTCGCAATTTCATAAAGCACGTTTAAATCAGGTGTGAATGGTTTATCCTTCTGAGTGATTACGCTGCCACCAAGTTTGATGACTATCATTGTTGTACCCTGTTCAGAGGGCGGAATCAATCCGTTCCTTAAGTACGTTTCACTACTTCATTTAGCAATATAGTGCAAGGGATTTCATGCCAAAGCAACAACAAAGATTTCCATTGAAACATCGGGTACAAATACATCGTAAATGACTACATCGGACAAAATATAATCCATGTTTTTGAAAAAACGCATGGGAAGTAACTCTCTATGAATCTATATCATTTGGATTTGGACGTGAAACTAGTCCCAGAAACCTCTGACATCAGTGTTGGTGGAGTTATTACAATAACTAACGTTGAAGAAAAAATCCTATTTCTCTTGAATCCTAGTCTTGAGTGGAATTCAGTGAGGGTTCTTGAGGATGATAGTGAGATCGAACTGATACCTCAGGAAAGAATAGCTCCAGAGGATTTCTTCATACGGGGCAGCTATTGGGAGTTTGACCTTCCTGATGAGTTAAAGAATAGAGATCAATTGCAGATTCATGTTCAATACAGGGGAAGAATATTCAGGTATCTATTCAATACAACACATATCTCAAGCAACTATGTTGAATTGGCAATCTATGCTCTATGGTATCCTCTTGTCAATTTCAGTGATCGGCCAACTTTCAGAGTCAAATTGGATGGATCAGAAGATTGGAGATGGATAATGAATGCACCAAGGGTTTCAGCTGATGAGTTGTTGTGGGAAACAAAAGATGACCGGATAGATTTGGTCTTGTTAGGAATACCAATTGAGGATTCCATAAAACCCGATGAGAGCTCCTTCTTTTGGGGTTCTCGAAAAAATTTTGAGATCTACAAAAAACTAGAGGATGAATTTCTAGCATACAGAGAACTGTTATACAACTGGTTAGGCACCCCCTCTTCCATAGAACTGAAATTTGTTCTAATTTCAAGGACTTCAGGAGGAGGATATAATCGGAGTGGGCTTATCGTCATGCAGGACACTATGACAGAAAAAGATGTCAGAGATAAACAAGAGCGTATTCTAAAATTCTGGACTCATGAACTAGCTCATTCCTGGTTCTGCAAAGCTCCAGTAGAGGACTACAACAATTGGTTAGATGAGGCATTCGCAGAATATACTGCACTATTAGCTGTTGAAGAATTAGTAGGGGATGAATTGATGAATGCACAATTTGAGCGAATCAAGGAAGCAATTGGCTCAGAAGAAGAATTACCCCCAATAGCCTCCATCAGCAGAAAGCATCCGAAAGCACAGCTCCTCTTCTATGGGTACGGTCCTATTATTCTAGATAGACTGAGAGATAGAATTGGTCAGGAAAAGATACGCGAAGTCATTGCTAATTTTGCTGCAAAATGCAATAGAATGTCAAGAGTAAATACGCAGGACCTCATTGAATCTATTAACGAAGTTACTGGAGGAAATTGGACAGAGTTCATTAGAACACATTTGGAATCTCCACCTATTATCGACGAATAATTCCTAGAGTGTATTTTGTGGCCATATCGAAGAGATTATTATACGAGTTTTCAATTGTTAATTAAGTGATGGAAATGGAGAAATCAAATGACGAATGGAAAGTCACACTTAGTCCAGAACAATACAAGATACTAAGACAATGCGGGACTGAACATCCATTCTCTGGAAAGTACGTTCGACATAAAGAGAAGGGAGTATACACCTGCGCAGGATGCGGGAATGAATTATTCACGTCGGAAACAAAATTCGAGTCAGGGAGTGGTTGGCCAAGCTTCTGGGAACAACTCTCAGAAGACAGTGTGGAACTTAAGGAAGACCGCAGTCATGGGATGGTCAGAACAGAAGTTGTGTGTAAGAAATGCGGCGGACATCTGGGACATGTCTTTAATGATGGACCTAGACCTACAGGAAAACGGTACTGCATAAACTCACTAGTATTAGATTTCGAACCAGCTGATGATGATTAGGCTAAAGTAGCATCAATCCATGTATCGATTGACTTGTTCAAGAACTCGTTAGTACCAGCTTGCTTTGCCAATTTGAAATACTTTTTTGCCTTCTGCAGTTGGTCAACATATTCCTCCTGTTGTATCTTCCTACAGCAAGCAGACTGATGGTACAAGTAAGCAAGAGTCAATGGGTTATTATCTCCCTCAATCTCCTGCTCTGCTAGCAAGTCAAATTTTTCGCAGGTTTCAGGAGAAGATGGAAGCTCTTCTTCTGGTTCATCTTCAATCTCGATAAAATCAGATGCAAACTTGATTTCCTTGCAATGGGGACACATAGCATAGAAAACTAGCATTGGATTGAAACCCCAATATTTTCTACATAGATTATCATCAGTACCTCTAAATCCAAAAGAGCCCACTAAGTTTGCGTAAAATCTACCAGAACAAGAAGTACACTGCAATTTCATCGTCTTGATGGTGGTCATGTTTATAATTTAATCATGAAACCTTTTGTATTTTGTATATGCAAACAAATCAGAAAAAGAAAGAGGGGTGCTAGGAAGACTAACACCCAATTGTCTATTACTATTGATCGTGACTAGGACCATTGGTCAGTTCTCTACTGGACTTCCTGCCAAACACACGTTCGAAGAAGGATCTGCGATAGCTAGTACCCCAGCCTCCTTTCCACCAGATTCCTTTTCCCTGACGGAGATAGAAGGAAATCTTGAAACCCGATATGAGTAACTTCCAAGTGTTATCCGCCATCAGTAAGAAGATGAATATGGTCCAACCGATGGCGAAGGGCATCAGGACAAAATCAGTGCCTGCAACTTCACGTAATTCCTCCAGGGAGATCAACTGCCATGTGCCATCACTGAATGTCCAAATGTATTCAAAGGGCCATGAGTAGTTCACAAGGTAGAACACCAAGATAATGAAACCAACTGAGAGTATTGCTTCATAGATGAGATTTAGATTGTTCTCGCCATAGAGGAAGAACAGCAAGCCTTTGACTGCACTTAATAGTAGAAGAATAGCAATCGTATTCAGTAGAGGAGCAAAAGTGGGTACTACAGTTCCTTGAACGGCTGGTAGCAACAGAATAATACCAAACACTGTGCCAAAGAACATCTCAGCTACCGAATCAGTCCTCTTCTTTGGATCTAATCCTTCTTGTCCAAGTCCCAGAATGCTCTCAAAGATTGTCTTCTCAGTGATCCTCTTCTGAGTAGATTCATAATAGAAGATTAAGCCAAAGATTAGAATCAGGAGACCTGCATTGAATACAACTGTTGCAATCAATATTGCTATATCACTGAATAACACCCATCCACTGAAAAGCTCAGGAAACGAGATTGTCGCAGCGTATCCTGCAACGATAAGAGCTGTTGTGACCGCTACTAGCGTTATCAGGACTCTAATGATAGGTGGCACGTACTCCTTTGGGATGGGACCAAATGTTTCACCAGTATCAGCATATTCACTCGCAACGCGTTTTGGTTCGCCAAGATGTTCAATGGCAAGTGTGACTGAACCCTCAGTTATGGAGCCCTCGCCGATACGTTCTGCTTCTTCTATCAGATGTGTACGTATCTCAAGTAACGTGTCTTCACTACCCATAGGAAGATAGACTTTAACTCGGTCGAGAAAGTCTTCAATAAGACTGATTGGATCTTTTGTCATTCTAAATCACCTCCAATTATCATTTGCATCTCTTCGGAGATGCGAGCCCAAGCAGTGGTCATCAAATCCAGTGCAGCTCGTCCTTCCTCAGTAATCGTGTAGAATTTCTTAGGCTTGTCAGTCTCCATCTGTCGCCAGTCTGAAGTGAGGAGCTTTCGTTTCTCCAGACGCTTCAGAAGGGGATAGACGGTACCCTGCTCAAATGCAAGAAAGGTGACATCCCATTGCTCTAACTTCTTTACAATATCGTAACCATAACTTTCGCCACGCTCGAGAACCGCAAGAATTGCAAGAGAGGCTGCACCTTTCTTGACCTCTCGCGACCAGCGCTCGAATTCTTTTTGGTGTGCATTGTCTGTCATTGTGTAACACCATATACTATGTATTGTATACTATTTTATGCATACTGTTATGTTATAAATTTTTTTATTATATCAAGTACTATGCGTTGCATAGTATAATTGCAGTCGTCATATGGTTTGCTTACTCGTCGTCAAAAACAGGTTCGTTCCAGCTATCTTCATTCTTTTTGATGGTATAAGATAGTCGTAGGATGTATACAAAGATTGCAAGATCACGAATATGATCGATGAGGCGACAATACAGACAGCATTAATGAGAGGAAGAAATAGGATATAGTCCTTCTAATATTGGACAAGCAGAATCAAGACTTCTATCAATGAAGCAAATAGTTGATTTCAAAGTAAGATGGATGCAGAAAAATAGATTATTTGATGAGTAGATGAAAAATACTACAAGACTTTCATCTCACGACGCATCTCAGCATAGTCAACCAATGTAACATTCATCTCATTCAAACTGAGAAATGCCGCATAATAATCGGGCTTCTCTAGCTGTAGGTATATCTCCCAAGACTTAGGTGAAATTCCCAGAATCTCAATATTTCTCTGTAGTTCACTAGGCCAATAGAGTAGATACCCAGATACTGTCATAATTCCAAGAAGGACAAAAAACAGAGTAAGTGAACCAAAAAACTCCATACTCATAAACAGAGAATTGGTAAATTGATAGAATACAAAGATGGTGGGAATTAGGGAGATAAGCATCAAGAAATACAGAGAAACACGCCTACGACTGGACATGTCCTCTGTTTTGTGGTCATCACATGTGGGAACTTTGAGCAGTATCGTATCTCCACTTCTTACTTGCTTTGCACCTTTTATCGTTTGAAATCCCCGCGCAGGAAGATTCGAAGATATTCCTCTTGGATGCAATGATTTTGAAGTTAGATGATCGTATCCTAGTGAACTTGGACTTATGCTGATAGTAGATTGTGTATCCGCTTGAGACATGCATACTGGACATTGCTTAGGAAATTTAATCTTCTCTGGCCAAATCCGGATTATTGCCATTCTATGTCCATTGCCTTTCATTTCTTATCATTTTTGAACTATCATTCTGGACTGAAAAAGATGATTATATCATTCCATCAAATACAGTGTTTATCAAATATTAATTTTATTCATTCTTTCGATAAATCGTCAATAATTTGCTGTAATGGTTCCGTTGATTATCAAACTCACTAATAATACAACATGATCTAACTCAAGTAAAATAGCAACGAATCACACTTGTAAATCATTGGACGGAAAATGAATTGAATTTCATTATAATCAATAATCTGAGCTTAGGAATATGAAGGTAACTTTGGGGAGATAGGATGTTTCTGATAGATCCAGAGCAAATGAAGATGGAGATGCAAAAAGGGGGTGTTTCTGAATCAGAATTTGAAACTCCTGAAACTATTGTCCTCACATTCAGTACCCACATTAGTGAAGAGATAAGACAAAGATGCCAAATGGCAGACTGGAAATGGGTTGGTTGGAAATATGCGCCTTATTCCATTCCCAACCATGCATGGATAGGTGAATATGATAATAATGGAATTGGGCTTTTGGTCCCACCCATGGGAGCATCTCCTTTGATAGCACTGTGTGAAGAATTAATTCACTTTGGAACGGAGGTCATTCTACTCCTCTGCGCTTCATGGAGTTTAGGTGAGGGATATTTGAAAAAAGGAGAGATACATCTCCCATCATTCAGTACTGGCATTGATGGAACTTCGATACATTATGGAAACAAGCGAGGTCGTGTCAATAGTGAACCATTTGCATTTAGAGCTCTCTCTGAAACGATGACTGACATAGGTATAGAATACAGTGTGGGAGGTGTAGGTTCATGTGAAGCATTTTATCGTATAAACAATGAGATGCTTGACACATTTCGAGAATCAGGATGCCTATCAATGGATAATGGAGAAGCCATCTCACTGTATGCTCTGGCTCAGCAAACAGGAAAGAAAATTGGCATTCTCTTGCAGCCGTATATCGATCTAACAAAAGGTTGGTCAATCTCCTATATGGATGATGATTACAAAAGAACATGTAAGTCCCAAGCAGATGTCGCCCTAAGTGCATTGAATCTAATCTGCTGATTATTTGTTCACTCTGATGCCTCGAAAACTTCATTCCTTTTTTGCAGCAGCCAGTTTTTCAAGCATTGGTTGCGCTGGTTCACCTTTTTCCCAGAGAGAGTCAAAATGATCCAGTAATACTTCAGCCAATAGAGGAAGTCGAATCCAAATTGTTGCTCTTGATGGATGTGGCGGGAGCCATAGAACAATTTCCTTCCGATCAAAAATGGCAAAGCTAAGCCCGTCATAATCTAATTGTCTTATGTCATCTCCCAATGTGATTAGCTCAAGATACTGCTTGATGTCCTTCAAAGACCAGCCAGATGTGATAGGACGGATAACTCGGGAGGTTATTTTTCGTTTCAAGGCGTCTTTGACAGCCCGCAGTATTTCTTTGTCTGGAGGAGTTTCGAGAGCTGTAACCATGATGAGCTCATCTTTCAAATTTCTAATTGCCTCACTATATTTTGCCACCAATGCACTATCTTTCCTTGTGACCCAGACTATATCATCATCCAATTTCTTATCACCAACATTCGCATAAGACTCTGAGAGAACTGATACAAGAGATTTCACTGCGTCTCTCTGTTTCTCAAGTTGTCGAGAGATCTCTTTCTCAAAACCCTCCATTAGTTTCATCAATCCAATCTGAGGATCAACTGCGAGATATTTGGAAGGCTTGCCAGGTTGCTCTACAAGTAATCCTTTTCCTACAAGGCTGTTTAGAGCATCGTATGTCCTAGGTCGTGGTATGCCTGATTTTTGATTTACACCAGTTGGTGAAAGTGGACCATTGTGAAGAATGGCTACATAAGCTCGAGCTTCATATGGTGTCAAACCAACATCATCAATGAGGATTTGTAGTATTTCCCCTTTTTCTTGACTCATGCAGAAACAGTACTCCCAATGAATAAAAACTTTGTTACACTAATTACGTGTAACATAAACAGAAGATTTATTACGATTTTTTACATAATAATAGTGTAAAAAGTGAGAGAACGTTGAGTTGTAGAGGAGTAGCTTAGAGTTGAAATCAAAATGAAGGTTGAAGCGTTAGCAAATAGCTCCATACAAATATTGAGCAGGTTGGTTGCTGAAGGACCATTAACTCCAAAACAAATTAGAGAGAGATCGGAAATACCTGAGAGAACCGTTTCTTTCGCACTAAAGCAACTTTTGGCATATAAATTGTGTAAGAAGATTCCTAATCTGCAGGATATGAGAAAACCACTCTACCATGCAAATAAAGATAGATTAACTGAACTTCATATAGACTACAAACGGATACACGACCAGCCTAGAACATTTTTCAAAATGGCATGAAGTTGTATGTCATTCAAGTATTTGAAAGAGCACATCAGGTGAATTGAAAAACCTCTACCATGTTTCCTTCTGGGTTGGCGAATTCGAAGAACGAGTAAGGAATGCTGAAAGTGACTCGCAGGATATCCGTGATGAATTCGGGTTTAGGTTTTCTCTCAAAGATTTGCTTGTGTATTTCCTGAATATCATCCGTTTGAAAAGGGATTATCACATTGGGAGCATAACGGTAGTGAATCAATAACACCTTTCTCTAAGTAGTTCAAGTAATTCTCAGACACTTTTTCCTTGAACCAAGGTTCAGGCATATTTACTTGGTCGAGCTATATATTCAGAAGCCAAATGAACCAAACTCAACCGTTGATTGTAACCTAGACATGGTAGTCCAATGTTGTCAGCCCAGCAACGGCACCGGGGATAGTATATTTTCATAGAATTGAGTGGTTGACTCAAAACTATCGGATAACAGAAAGACACCAGATTGTTCGAGCTTTGCCATTCTAATTACAAACCTAAGGATGGATTCATCTCTTAGAAGAGATGTGCGCTCATCGAAATTAAGTGGGAAAGGTCATGATGACAATACTTTTCCCTGATGAGAAAGCGGAACAATACAGGTGTCAATATGACAATGAGCAATCCAAGGATAATTATCTATGGAGCTAACTGGTGTTCAGACTGCCGTCGAACAAAGAAATACTTGGGTGAACAAAGAATACACTATGAGTGGAGGAACATTGAGGGAGAGTCACCTGCAGCTCGAGCGGCATATGGGTACGTGTTGAGAAAGAATAGAGAGGTCTTTGGAGTCGCTAAAAGAAAGATACCAGTGGTAGAAATAATTAACCAAGGTGAGAAGAAAGTACTCATCGAACCATCAAACGTTGAGCTGGCAATGGTGCTGGGCACTGCAAGAGAAGCCACCACTGACTTCTATGATGTCGTCATCATAGGGGGAGGTCCAGCAGGTCTTACCGCAGCCCTTTATCTTGAACGGGATGGCTACGAAGTTTTAGTCATTGAGAGCTCAACAATAGGTGGACAGGCATTCGTAACGAACCGACTTGATAACTATCCTGGATTTCCAGAGGGTATAACGGGCGAACAATTTGCAGAGAATCTTAGAAAGCAAGTCGAACGATTTGGAGTGGAGATTCTTGTTCCATATTATGTGGTTGAGATTGGACCTTGTCATAGTCCAGAACAAGGGGGGTCATTTGCAAAATGTCAACATAAGAAAATCAAGACATCTGACGGAACGGAGATTCATTGTAAGGCAATTCTGATAGCCACAGGAAGCAAGTATCGAGAACTTACAGTTCCAGGTGCCCAAGAGTTACTCGGCATCAATGTCCATTATTGTGCAACGTGTGATGGAGCATTTTACAAAGGGAAAAAACTGTTTGTTGTAGGTGGAGGTAATTCTGCTTTTGAAGAGTCACTCTATCTCAAGGAGAAATTTGCAGAACATGTCACAATAATCATTCGTAGTGAAGAAGCTAGAGCAACTCCTCTGTACCAAGAGAAGATCATGGATAGAGAAGGTATTGAGATATGGACGAACTCAGAGATTATTGAGTTAAAAGGTAAGGATCATCTTGAAGCAGCAGTCGTTCGACATAAAGAAAATGACAAAGTAAAAGAGTATGCACCAGATGGTGTGTTTGTGTTCATTGGAATGCAACCAAACACCTCATTTCTTGGAGAGTTGATAGAACTCGATGAGAGAGGCTTCATTATCACTGATTCGGCTCACACCACAAGCATTAGTGGTATATTTGCAGCAGGTGATTGTAGAGCTGGTGCTACAAATCAAGCCATTGCTGCCGCAGGAGAAGGTGCATCTGCAGCCATTTCAATTCGTGAGTATCTCAAAAATGCATAATGGAGTCAGATCATAGCAAGAGCAGTCTTAAGGCTCTTTATGAACCCATCACGATCCTCTGCAAGCTTAACCTTGACAGCTCTCCATGCTTCAGGACATTTCTTATATTCTACTCCTACTAATTGGTGAATTACTCTATCAACATCGCGTTTGTTCTCAGCTGTAATTTCGATATCGACATCAGTGAATACATCCTTCATGTGTCTGAAATAACATGTCATAGTCTGTTCTTCCAATCTTTCAAACGGTTGTATGAGTGTAGGAGAATGAGCTTATCAGTTCTCTGTCATAGATGCAAAACCATATAGATATGAGAAATAGAGTAATTGAAATTAATTGCCTGTGGCGATAGACTCTATTACGGAATAGACCTAGAAGAAATGGAGATAGTATTAGTGTCTGATGATGAGCCATGTGACCCACTTACTCTAGATGAAACATGTGGTTTCTTAGATCGTGTAAGAGCACAACTTGCCATCACACATGGTATCGAAATAGCCCGACGGTACCTTGCCATGAATGCATTCGACGGGGTACTACCTGTACTGGGAATCATTATGGGAGGACTTGTATCGCTAGCATTTAAAGAACCTATTGTGATATTTGAAACGTCAATTCTAGCTATCTTTGCTACCAGTTTCGCTATGTTAGTTTCAGGTTTAACTTCTTCATTCCTCACTGAAGGTGCTGAACAAAAACGTGATATTGAGGAACTTGAAAGGTCAATGTTAGCTAGTCTTGATGGCACACTTATTGTGAAAGCAACCAAGACCACAACCTGGGTGGTATCATTGGTCAATGGACTTTCCCCATTTCTTGCAGCTCTCGCTACTGCCATCCCACTGTATTTTGTATTCTTTGGGCTGGCTATTGAATTTGCATTCACATTATCAGTGGTATTTGGAATGGTCATTCTATTTGGACTTGGACTCTTTTTAGGACGGGTATCAAGAACGAATGTGATAGTCTATGGATTAAAAACACTTGCTGCAGGTATTGTAGTTATCATAATGATTTGGATATTCTCATCAGTAACGGGGTACTGAACGCGATTGAAGCGAACTATTGGAACTTCATAAAGACTACACTAGATTCTCAAAATTAAGAATCACTCGAATTTCATATAAAGTCAGAGGGAATGCTTACTACAGGTAGAAAACTCTCAGGAAGGGACAACATAGTAAGACGAGTTGATATTGTACTTTTCACAACTTGGTAGGAGGCATTGAATGGTAAAGATATATCATCTTCATTTCATCTGGCTGTGTCTTTTGGGTCATAAATTACTGGAGAGATAATGATGCAAACTGTAAGATCGTCGCAAGCTAGACTCTTTCTCCCCATTGCTTTCACTTCCAGTATCATCACCACAATGAATGAAGAGAATATATTCGGAGGATCGGAAAACAATCCGCTTTTTCCAGCAATAAAATCAGTTGTTGAGGGAACATATATTGACCAGACAGTCACTCTATTTGTCAAAAATGGAAAGGTGTTGATCACTACCAACCAGACAGTGATTGGTAGATTCAGTGAGAATGACAAAGATACATTGTTCAGTTTTGCTTCCGACCTGAGATCAAGTTTGGAAGAAGATATTCGGGAATTCTAAAAATAAATGCTAATTTATGTGATAGTCACGCAGATTTCATGGGAATCGAAGCGTTTTTACAGCCTGCAAAATTGACCAGTAATATATATAAATAGGATTGCAAAACGTGCGCTATCTGGTTTAGAATTTTAGACCAGTTCGCGTGGTGCAAAAGATGAAAAAAGCGACAATCTTGTCGATGCTCTTTTTGACAGTGCTATGTGTAGCTATGCTTCCAGTTCTAGGAAGTGCTGCACCAGTGGCAACTGATTCGAGAGAGAGAGGATTAACCCAAGATTCAAACACAAGAGATGTGCGGACTGTCGAGTCATATTCGCTTGAGTCAGACCATCCGTATAGCAATTCTTTTGATTATACTTGGACTATAACAAAATCAGGTGCAAGTCAGATTAGAGTGCATTTCACACAGATAGAGGTAGAGAATAATTACGATTACCTCTATGTGTATGATTATGCAAACAGCCAATTACACAAACTCACAGGAACATATTCATCCGGTGGGTGGACTGCATGGAGTTATGGAGACACCATTAAAGTTAGACTGGATACCGACTATTCAGTGACAAAATGGGGTTTCGCCATTGACCAAATCGAATATGAAGGAGATGGCGGTGGTGGCGGTGACAATGTTCTTGAAAATGGAGTCACAGCTACAAGCTCTTTGTCAGCGACTGGCGCTACAGAGATGTGGACCATGGAAGTTGGTCCAGATGCTCTAAGTATGGAGTCGATACTCACCTGTGGGTCTGCAGACTTTGACCTCTATGGTCGACTTGGAGCGGAACCTACAACGAGTACATATGATTGGCGTGGTTATACTAGTGGTGGAGAGGAAGTCACCTACAATAATCCCGGTGCTGGTACATGGTATATCATGGTACGCTCTTACAGTGGTTCTGGACCCTATGACCTAACCGTGACCATCGACTATGATAGTGGTGGTGGCGGTGATAACGTACTTGAAGATGGTGTTACTTCAACGAGCTCACTCTCAGGAACCGGTGAAACAGAGATGTGGTCGATGGAGGTAGAGCCTGATGCATTGAGCATGTATTCTGTACTCACTTGCGGTTCAGCAGACTTTGACCTCTATGGTCGACTTGGTGCAGAACCAACGACCAGTGTATACGACTGGAGAGGATATACAAGCGGCGGAGAAGAAGTCACGTTTAACAATCCAGGAGCAGGAACATGGTATTTCATGGTCCGTTCCTATAGTGGCTCAGGTTCCTACGACCTCACTGTAACTATCACCTATGATGGTGGCGGCGGCGGTGATGGAGACGGTATTGTCACCAAGTGGGCAGTAATTGTTGGTATAAGTGACTATGAAGCAATCAGTGACCTCTCCTATTGTGATGAGGATGCTACTGATTGGTATAATTACCTGACCAATGTGATGGACTATGATAACATCCGAATATTAGGAGATGGTCATACATCCAACTATCCTTCCTATTATGCCAAAGCAACAGAATATAATGTAAAATCATCACTCAATTGGATGATATCTGGTGCAGATGCAGATGATCAAGTTGCATTCCTCACCTCAGGTCATGGCTCTGGAAATGGCTATGGGTCATCCTATCTATGTATGTGGGATAGCAATAGTGGAGATTCTGGAGAAGATGGAAATCTGTATGACACAGAGCTTGCGAATATTTTCTCACCCTGTGAAGCTTCTGATATCTTCATCTTCATAGACCATTGTTACAGTGGCGGAATGATTCCAGAGATTCAAGCCCTAGGTATTAGTGGGAAAGTCTACATGACGACAACCTGCACCGAAAATGGTTATGGATATGATGATCCATCTCACAACAATGGTGCGTGGACCTACTACTTCTTGGAATATGGTCTCGTCAACCACTTCGGAAGTAATCCTGGCACTCTGATGGAGTCCTGCTTCGATTATGCATTATCTGCATATCCACACGGTGGCGGAGACACTCCTCAGGAGTTTGATGGAAACACTGGAGAAGGTTTCACTCTCTAAATTACAGAGGGGGAAACCCCTCCCTATCTTTTTTTCAATCAGAAGTTAGTATCATATCTTTGGATTCTGAGAAGAACTCTATCTGCTCACGAGCAAATACCCACTTTGAATCATCCATACCATATTCCTGTTCAAAGAAGTCTAGAACACCTTCGAGAGACCATGGACCCAAAGATGTCATGTAGTCAGTATATTCATCTTGGATTTTAAGCCAATCGGCATAGGCTTTCTTCGATAAGAGAATAACTCCACTTCTAAGATAGATTATACGGATCATTCTGGATAAACCAAAATTGAGGGCATTATCAAGTTATGTGAAGAATATCATAGAGTCTATCCACTACCAGGATGACCAATCGCTATAAGTTTCTTAGAGAAGGTTGCAGTTGTCGTTGGCCCGTATAGCATTCTGCAACTAAATGAACGAGTTATGAATCCAATTTTGGAGAGCAAACTAAGTGCATAATGGTTATTTTCAAGAGATCCCAACCAGACTTCTTTGTCATTCGTCTGTGTGAAGAAGTCGTAGACCAATTCTTGAGGAGAAACTGAATTGTCTACGATAACGAGGGGGCCGAGTCTGATACTATCTTTTGTATGCGCTCCAAATACATATGCAGCGATTTTTCCCTCATTTAGCAATAAGCGACACAAATGAGGAGATGTTGTGTATCTCGATTCCAAGAATACGGTGCGGTCGCCCCCAAAAATTTCGGTGTCCAATAATATTACTTCTTTCAAGATTTCTTCATCTATCTGAACAACATTATGGGATACGTAACCATCACTATTACATACCAACCTGAAAGATTTGCAAATCGGTTTGAATCCAAGACGTTTGTAAAGAGGGATTGCTGCAGTGACTGCATCAAGCATCACTGAATTGATGCCCAGATTTTCAAGATGATTTAGGCTATGGCGCATTAATTCCATTCCAATACCTTTTCCACGGTATGGCACCTCAACTATGAGATTGCCAATGAAACCAAAATCAGAATATGGGACAGCAAACACCATCGCGATCTTTCGTCCACCGAGTTCTCCTATGAAACAACCTTCTGGATGATGAAGAATGAGTTCTTTGAAATCGTATGTAGATACTGTCCATCCTTCGTTTAAAGCCAATTTTACAGCATACTGAACCTCATCACGGTTCATCGTCCGAATCTTCAGACAGAAGACCTCCACATCACTCTGAAATACTAGTAGTTATTCTAAACCCATACTTACTATAAATGACTACTACTTGCGCAACAAACAACAATGGAATCGTAAATCAGAGAACATCAGATAGAAAATCACTGACTAGTGTGGCAAGGAGTTCAGGCGTTTCTAGGTCTGGACTGTGTGCACAACCATGGACCATCTCGAACTTTGAGTTAGGAACTCTCTGATGAATGAGTTTTCCTCTCTCCGGAGGCATTAGCCTATCGAGCTCACCATGAATTATAAAGACAGGAATCTCTATGCTAGGTAATCTCTCTAACACATCAAATGTTGCGAAACCCAGAACTGAGAGCACATCAGTTTCATTCTCATTGGAGAGAAACTTTGTCTTCAGGTATTCCATTCGTTCAGGATTATTCTTGATATACTCAGGTGAAACTGTGTCTTGTGTTGCAGTCCACCAGTAAGCTTCCTCGCCACCCTCAATTTGTGCTTCCCTCCAAGCGTAGACAAGATCAACTAGATGCTCATCTACTTGAGGCGTTGTATCCATTAGTATTGCAGCGGAGAATGTATCAGGATAATCGAGTATTAATTGTTGAACAACCATACCTCCTAGCGATGTTCCCATGACTGGTGGTTTTTCAATCTCGAGGGCTTCTACAAACTTGTGAATGTCTTCCGCAAAATTCTCCGGTGTGTGCATTCCTTCTGGACAACCTGACAGCCCATGACAACGCAGCTCGGGAATCAGCAACATGTAGTTTTTCGACAAGTGTGGTTCAACAAATTCCCACGATGTACTATCACCACCTAACCCATGCACAAGCAGCAACGGGTCACCTGAACCAACTATTCGGTAATGCATTTTGAATTCATCTAAATCAATAAAGGGCATTGCAATTCACATAGACATATGAAAACAAGGATGTAAAGAATCTCACGGGTATGTCAAATCTAGTTGTCCTATGAACGCATAATGTAGGTATAATTCATCATAAAGAAACAATCTCATAAGGCATGATTGAATTTCCATACTTATATCATACGGACATGTTAAACGAAAATTTCTTTCATATAAAGAATAGATTATTCCAATTCTAAGATTAATTCTAGTACAATATGATACTCTGGTTGTACTATCGTCACATTGTCAGAAAATATCTTGTATTGCCAAAATTGAATGCGATTTGGGACACCTGTATCCAGTGAAATATTTGCACTCCATCCGTTGGACGAGTCGGCACTAAAACCATAAAACTCTAGGATAAAGTGATTATCATAATACTTTGATGCAAATGTATTTCTAGTTCCGAAATCAGAGTAAGATATGTTCCCAGGATTTGGATACATATTTTCAATTAACTCCCAATCTCCAATCGGTAGTAGTGAACTTGAGATAATTGTGTTTGGTAAATATTGATACTGACCAATATCTGAACCATTCTCAAACAAAACAGATGTCTTTTCGAACGCAATAATAGAGGACTCAAAGATCCAAGAAGAAATAACTATTGGTATTGATGGCAATTCTATAACTGTCACAGAAATCGGCTCTTCATCCAGTTGTTCATAGGAATATGATCCTTTAATACGATAAATGAGTTCATCTCCATCTTCAATGTTCCATGATAGATTCGCCTCGGAGGAAACACCTAATCCAATCAGAATTACTATAACAACTGCAACTGAAATGATAGATGCTGAAGCAATTTTTTACGCATCATAAAATTCCCACCACAGAATTTTGTCTATATCACTTGTCATATTTCTGTAGAAAACCCTTATGTGTGTTTTATATTAGAAGTCCCAGAAAGATGAGGGCGTGGAGAACATAGTTTTCCTGATGGGAGTGAGTTTGGTAAATTAGTACATTCACTTATGGAAAAAAGAAATGGAAGTGGAATTTGCATATTATCCTTTTTTCACTGGGCATCTTCAATCATAAATAGAGAATGCATATACACACACTTGTCTTTTGTTTTAGGAAGCTTACTCCACGAAGTATTTAGTATGTCTGCTTAGTCCATTGATTTCTTATTTGATTTTGTCATAGCTTTTTTGAAAACTAAGGAGTTGATTAGACTGGGATGTCATGTCCAAATCGACAGTGCGTATACAAGACCAAAATCAAATTCAATTCTAGCTGTTCCAATTCTACATATTCTAAGAGCTCTTGTTCTCTTCGCAATTGGTGGATTCATTTCAACGAGTCCAATACTAATCATAATTGCTAGCTTGGAAATATTCATCGCTTACTGGTTCTGGACTATGAAATTTGAAGCATGGGGCATAGCAGCTGGATTCACACTATTCCACATAGTTCTGCCACTAGCAGCAGTTTCAATGACAGGGTTTGCCCTAATTGCAATTCTCTGTACTGCAGAATTACTGTTCCTGGCAATCGTAAGAAAGGATGGTTATTTCAGCTTTGAAGAGCTGTCGAAATTCGACCCTGCAGACACAAGAAAAGCTGGATTATTACAACTACGAGTTTTCCAGATCGTTGTTCTCGCCCAGATAATCAAGAGCATATTTCTCTTTCAAGGATCTTGGATTATCTATACATTTGGTGAACCAGACCTTCAGTATGGATGGTTTATGGAGATACCAGATATCCCAATTGTAATCATACTCGGTATTGTAAATCTCATCGCGGCAGTTGGATTTCTAAGAGGCCATGATTGGGGCTTTCATGTCATCGTATTGTTTGCAGCGTGGAGTCTCTTTGAAACAACTGTTTCACTCTCGTCACCAGTACTTCTCATATCTATATGGATAATCATGTTAATGACAACATGCCTCTCAAAGGACGGATTCTATCCGAAATTACTGATGCGCGTTCGTAGTAGAAATATGGTTTCTTCTATATCTCAAGAGATTCCTCAGGACACAGCTCCTCAAGAGCATCTATGAGCGCACTGAGTCTTTCATCACCTTTCTTACAGCTCTCCCATACCTCTGCATGGAATTTGGATTCGCCCTTCTTCTTCACAGATATCTCAATACGTGCTGTATCAGGATCTGCTGTCTCACTGCAATTTTCTATCTTCCAGATTTCATTTTCTAGAATTCTTTCAATGAATTTTCGGAGAATCTTTGCTGTCAAAGGTATATTCTTGACTTGAGCAGTTGACTCCTCTTCCCCCATCTCAACTGGTGTGCCTTTTGGGATTGTTGTGCACACCACCATTGGTTGTGTTACCACCAGTTTAATTCTATCATGCATTTCTGTATGTCCAACATGATACTCCAGAGCAAATTTAGACAGCTCATCTTCATCATCTAGAACTGTTTGTAACAGTTCCTTTAATTCCTCTGAATCAACCATACAAATCTACTCCGTCAAAGTATGAGTTCAATGATGATGGAATACACAAGACATGATATAAGAACTATGGATTACAGAGCAAGCTTACAGTGGTCTTAAAACTAAAAAAGGAAATGACATCCCTACGAACCCAATAGATTGTTATTTGAGGAGTCATTATGATGGAGGAAGATGTACCTGATCAAAAGAGGAGTACAGTCACACCAGTTCTTGTGATAGTAGCAGGAGCAGCAGTGATGCTTGCATCTCAATTGGTGATGATTGTCCTCGGTATGAGCTGTTCATTATTTGAGGACGGCATAATTGCAAATCTCTATGCTGCATTTTTTGGACAGATGATAGCAGCTTTTGCAGTGATTATATTCTTTATTCCGAAAACAGGGGTCAAAGATGTTGAATATTCAAGTCCAACTCCGGAGGGACTGAAACGCACACTCCTTTGGTATATTGCTGCAGTTGGAATAGTCACATTAGGTGGTTTTATACTTCTAATCATATTTGCAGCAATGGGAGTTGTACCAGAAACAGGCTACGAAGGTGCATTATTACTTGAACCACATCATCTTGACAATCCAATGAATATCATCATATTCTTTGCAGTTGGAAGCCTTGGTGCACCAGTATTTGAAGAGTTACTATTTAGAAGAACCGCAATACCGCTCCTCGAAAGAGTAGGACTATCTCCCAGAGATGCAGTACTCTCAACTTCAATTGCATTTGCTGTGGTCCATGTACCATTGGATATACTAAATGGTAATGTTGCGGGCGCAATTGTCCACTTTTGGTCAACTTTCATTCTAGGAGCTACAATGGGGCTTCTCTATGTTACAACCCGGAATATCATTTTTCCAATAATCATGCATGCCATTACCAATGGTCTATCCTTTGCTGCAGTCATTGGCCCGCTGGAAATTGCGGCTGTCATTGGTCTGCTATACCTAGCATTCATTCCTATTGGTCTCATTATCATAAAGCGGGAATATGACAGGTTCAAAGAGAATACTGATAATGACTGGGTAATTGAATTGCATCAGGAAACAGATTCAACCCATACGAACAAGCTCTGGAAGTTCATTCTCGGTTTTGTGGGACTTACACTTGTTGTCACGGTTAGTGACTTGATATTGCAATTCTCGTACATTCCAATTGACATCATGCTGTACTTGATGGTTGGTATAGCATTCCAAGTATTAGTAATTATTGTACTTTCAATATTCATACTGAAGAAGGAAGGCTGACTTGCTCCGTTCAGCCTTCTTATATTCCACTTTGTAGCATATCAAAATGATAACAGAAATTAGGCGAATATCTTGCGATAAAGAGATTGGTGCAGTCCTACTTGTAATTCTGATTATATCATCAGTTTCCATAATTCCGTACCAATGTTGATACCAAAAAGAAGGAAGGTTTCTGGATGATTCCAGAAACTCTATAGATTCCAAATTATTGAATTGCTTATTCGACACCAACACGGTTTGCTAACTTGACAATCAAGAAGATTACGAATGCTACAATAATAAATGTCAGCAAATCAGCCATGAAAGGTCCCACACGGAAGAAGAAGAATGTAATTTCTTCCCAATTAATGGCCTCTCCTCCTCCCAATGCAATCAAAGCAATCTCAACAATTGGCATTACCATATTATCTACAAGCGATTTTACAAGCGCACCAAGATATATACCTAGAATGAAGGCTACAGCAAGACCAAGAACTTTGTATTTTGATAAGAAGTCCCAGAATTCATTGATGAACCCCTCGGATGGTGGTTTTGGTTCTTTTGGTGTTAGAAGTTTCCTAATTTCTCGCAACTCTTCAAGCATCTGTTCATCAGTCGACATAATCTCACGCTCTCCACATTTTGGAGAGAAGAATGATGGTATTGGTAGCATAAGAACTATCAGATGAGGTAGTGAATTGGGAGTAGTCCAATAATTGTCAGTAGAACGCCAATGATAACCCAATTTCTTCGATTAATTCTCAAACCAAGCGCTAAGAGACCTCCTCCAACTCCAACTAAGAATGACAATCCTAGAAACAGACCAACACCTGCAAGGCTTGGAGCACCATAGATTACAAACCTGAGAAATACTCCTAGTACCGTATAAAGAGCGATATTAGTGGATAGGAATTGTTCGGGATTTTCCATATGCTTGCTAACTCCGTGGAGAGATACAATGGTACATTCCTTTAGGACTTTTTCGGCGTTTATATCAACAACGTAATAATATCTTGAAAGATTGGTACTAGGATGATAGAGGATGATCCCTGCAGAGAGATGGTATGACGCCATATTCAAACGTCACTCAAGAAGATGATATAGTGGTCACAAGATAGATAATGACATTCTTTTGTATTTGGTGGACTTCTGCAAATCCTTCAATCCTTTTGATGGTGTAAGGGCAGTACTTGTGTGGGAGGCGTCTGAGGACATTTATGCAGGTGTCATTGGAAGTTATGGGAAGGTAAGTGGAGCACGACATCTTATTGCATTCATTGGTGATGGGAAAAACTACAATATACAGGAGAAAATTGGTTTTATGGGAGAAGGAGTTATTCTTGAAGCTACATCGCTTGGATCGAACACTTGTTGGGTTGGTGCACTCTTCAATCCAGAAAAGGCTGAGAAAATAAAGGCCCTGAGGGATGACGAACACATAGTAGCCATTACTCCTATAGGATATGCAACGGAAAACAAAGTAATATCAGAGAGATTGATGTCTGGAATAATAAAATCCCCTAAACGAAAGTCATTAGAAGAAATCGTAATCGGAAATCACGATAACTTTACTGATTGGCAGAAACAAGCTGCTGAAGCTGCAAGGCTAGCACCTTCAACCGTCAATCGGCAACCCTGGCGGTTTGAAATAAGTGATAACAAATTCATAATACATGACTCAATGAATGCTAAGAAATTTGGTGTTTATTCACGTCTTGATTGTGGAATAGCAATGCTTCACTTGGATGTAGTAGCACGCATGAATAATATAACAGGAACCTGGGAGTTTCTAGATGGCCCTCTAGTCGCTGCTTTTGAATATGAATAAAGAAAAAGTGGGAGGAGAAACCTCCCAGTATTAGTCAGATGTGCCAGCGTAGTATCGAACATGAGTCTCCTTGACCAACAAAGGAACAATGAGAAGAGCCACGACGATACCAATGACTGATGCAATTGCGGTCCAAAAAATCAGAGCTGATGCAGCTTGCTTTGTTGCAATCCCAATAGCAGCCCAGATGACCACCAATGGAAAAGCAAAGTCACGTCGTAGCACAATCATTAACAATGTGATCAATAATGCAATCAAAATAACTGCTGAAGTCCAGAGCTCCTGAGTCGCATATGGAATTCCAGGTACAACAACGTTGAGGAACGAAGCAATGTTGGCAATCGTAGCTAGTGATATCCAACCAGCATAGACACTGATTGGTAGATGAACTGCTAGCTTCTGGTTCCTTGGTACTGGCTTAACACCAATTCCAAGCCTTACATAGGTGTAGAGCAGTATGACCAGTAATAATATGATAGGTATGGGCGTCAATAGAAGTATCTCTGGAGCACCATATGAGTAGTGGAAGAGAATCAACCACACTATATTTGCTATGGCACCAAAGACATACAAGAGGCCTATATCTTGTAGATATTGTTCCTCTCGTTGACTGGCGCGTACTTGGTAGAATGCAAACGTGATAATCAGAACGTAGATCACTCCCCAAATCGCGAATACATAGCCCGGAGGTGTGAACAGATTTGGATAGGAATCTGACACAGCCCCAGTTGAAACACCGTTTAGTGGAATGATGTTTACCAGAGCATTGAAAACGACAGTCCCTAATACTGCCACAAGGTTCAGAATCTGTAGAACCTTTGGATTAATTGTAGAAGTCATATTGAGATTGATATTAAATATAGTTAATAAAATTGTCGCTCAAGCTCAAAAATTGGTATTTATCCAAAAAAGAATAGGTGAGGTATTAGGATAGACCTCGCCAGAAATCTTTCAATAGTCTTTGACCATTATTGGTGCACCACAATAGGGACAGAAACGGTCATCGTCTTTCAAAGCAAAGCCGCAATAGACGCATCCTTTCTTTGTACTAGTTACTTCTGGTGAGGCGACTGGACGGGATGCCATGGTGCCCGTATTCGGGTCAAACCAGACGTCTGTTGTACCACTCCGTTTCTCGCGAACAATGTGCCTTCTTACTCGTTCTTCAGGATATCCTGTTGAATCTGCAATATCTTGAATTGTTCCTGCATCACCACGTGTGATTGCTTCCTTGACCTCTTCACGACCACGAATACGATTCAGAATAGTTTGGAAGAGGGAAACTAACAAAAAGAATAACGGTATGAGAAATATCCAGGATAAAGAACTGAAAAACAGCCATAGAACAATTAGAATGGGTATAAATGTCCCACAGGTGATTTCATCTTCCTTTTGCTTTTTCTTATCATAGATTGGTTTTGTATCTTCTTCTCTCAAAGGTACTTTCCCAGATGTATAAGACCCACTTTCATCCACACTGATTGGCTTCATTGTTTCTTCTTGGGACTTTATCTGACGACTCTTGGCTACTCCGTCGATGAATACTACAAGAAGAATGATGATTGGTATCAGAATCCATACTACCTGAGTAAAGATTAAGACTAATAATAGAACTACAATAGGAATTATCAAACCTATAGGATTATCGTCATTTTCTTTCTTGTCTCTCATTTGTGCACTCTCAATTATCAAACGATTGTTGTCTTTAGCGTTTTACTTATTGGTGTTATGCAATTACTTGAGTTTAATCATCTCAAGTAGCGACTATATGCCACAGAGAGCACTACCAATCCCAGGATTACTGCACCTGTAAACAGTATATCGCTAGTACTTGTGTCAGTAGTAGTCGTTGTACTAGATGAAGTTGTAGTCGAACTAGTAGTATCTGTTGAAGTAGAAGTAGTTGTTTCTTCAGGTGCATTCCAGCCAGCTAGTGATGCAGCAAGCCACCAGAAAGCTTTGCCTTTCTGTTCACAGCTCGTATAGGTTGTATGTCCAGCTTCATTCCCGTTGAAGTCATCATGCTCAAGAGGTATGCTGTAGGTTTCATCACCATCAACATATTCGTATGTGTTCTGTTCAGCACCACTCCAAGAGTCAAGGTCAGCAAAGTCAAAGAGAATCTTGTCATTGTTTCTGCAATACTCACGGATCAGTTCATTGTTCTGCCAGCGATTGTACCCATCGCTACCACTAGCTTGTGCATTACAGGTCATATAGACAAATGTCACATCAGGATTTGCAGTTTCGAAATCCGACATGGTATCAAGATAGTCTTGAACCTGGGATTCGCTGTAATAATTCAATTGAGTGCACCATGACCATAGAGAAACGGTAATTGAGGGATTATCATCAAGTGTTCCCTGTGTCAGGGCAATTCCATTTTCAGATTCCCAGTACAAATCCGGAGTGATGTAAGACTCGGGAGGATTTCCATCAAGGATACAAAGAGCTCCATCTTCATCAGGTAGCGTACCATAACCTCTTGCAACACTGAATGTAGAATCGCTAGCTTCAATCCGTTCAAGACCCGTAGTGATTTGACCCCCATGGCTTGTGTGAGCATAGTGGATTCGAACATCATCTTGTGCAGATTCTATCCATTCACTTGGGATACTCTCATAATCGATACATGAGTGATCAACAATCAAACCTCCCTCCCACTGTGCAGGGAAGGATTGCGGGTTTTGTTCAGAGCTAAAAATGCTTCTACTGATTGGTATAAACAGCAAAAGCAAAAGTGTTGATAATATAATTGCATTTGGCGTGCGCGGCAAATCAACCTCTCCTTGACACAAATCCACTTTTCAAACACAGATTATTGTTTCGGTGATTAGATAGGTTATGAACATTTTAAGAAATACAGAAACAGATTTGGCTAGAATAATAAGATTTGATAGTATAAAAGAGAATAATCAAACAAGGTGGTTGCGTATGAACGAGTCTAGACTTTGGTTTTTGGTGTTTGTCATAGTGGTGACTATAGGATTCATTATCATTTTCATTAATCTGCTAATACCTGAAGGAACAGTATTCCCGACTGGAGTAGTCTACACCTTACAAAATGGATACCGGCTTCTTTCAATCCTGCTAGGAGTTCTTGCAGGCACGGCTCTTGGAGAGCTCTTCAAAATACGTAATAACCAGAAAGCAGGTAATACTCTATATTCAGACCTTATCGAAGAACTAAAAGTCAACAGAGAGATTATTGGCACTGGAATTCCTCTTCGTAAGGGTTTTTGGATTCTTGGTATTCGCTCAGGAAAAGCAGAATACCTTTCAGACACAGCTCGGAGAGAACTATGGGAGATCTATTCACGGATAACTCATTATAACGAGGACCTTCAGCATCTCCATCGAATTGAATTGGTCAGAAGCCACGAGATAACAACTTCACACATGGAAAATGAGCTTGACACACTCTGTAAAGAAATTAGTACACTGATAACAGCATTTCTGAGTTCAAGAGGGTTGGAAGCTCAATCCATACCGCAAAACAAAGGACGATGATAGATACCAAAGCAATTACGATATCTACTCCACCCATGTTTCTTTGCGACTTGTTCAGGTCTTGTGCCTCCGCATCATTACGGATTATAATTACTGAATTTGGTGGTGCTTTTCCCAGTCTTGTCGAATGACTTCTAAATGTCCATTATGATGATTAAGATGACAGAACAGATTAACAATAATCTCTCGGACCGTCATTCCATTAAAGAATGCTGGAATTCCCTTCCTTTTGATTATTTTATCTAGGTCTGCGTTCGTCGAGCTCATTGCCCATTCGAGAAATCTCCGTTCCCCTTGATCATAATAATTTCGAAGGATTTCCATGGGAGTTCCATCCCAGTCACCAGAAGTTCCAGGTCTGTATTTTTCGAACAACTCGGGGTCCCGGGGCTTTGTTCCTAGTATTAGGACATTCAAGGTAAAATCGTAAGCTGTAGCTTGATGCCCGATTATCCATCCAAAAGAAGACATGAAAGTACTAGGCCGATAGCCTAAATCTCTGCAACTCGCGTCCTTAAGGCACTCTACGATATTATCTCGCCATTTTCTGGTTACATCTGCGAGGGTTTTAAGGAGTGTATATATAGGCATTCGGAAGCACACACATCTCAAACTCGGATAATCCAATTATGGATAGGTTGCATGTGATTAAGTTATCTATCTAGCTATAGCAATAAAGGATAAAACACGCCAGCCCATTTGCATCATGTAGCAATAAGGAATTAGTCAGGTATATGTCAAAAAATCAAGACGGGTTTGAATTATGCTAAAAGAGGTCTTTGTGATTAGTGAGGGAATACTTGTTTTCTACTATGGTGGTGAAAGCGATTCAACCGAAATTGACCAAGCAATCCTATCATCAGGTCTCTTTAGTGCAATCAGAGATTATAGTGTGCATGCTAGATCAGATGCCCTTGAATCTTTCTCAACTGAGAAGGAATACTTTGAATTTATGTCCTGCTGTTCTGGAACGAGCATAATTGTTGGCGTGTTTGATAGAAAAGCACCGAGTAATGCCGCAAAGGAAGCGCTTGCAAAAATAGGCGCCATATTTGAAGAGGAGGACCTTATTCCCGAAGACGGAAAAATGCTAGATAAGAAGAAAACATTACTCCTCAGACAGCAAGTGGTCATCATAGCAAAACAGCTATTTGGCAAAGACAACTTGAGTCAGAACATGGAATCAGTATTGTCAGCACGTACAGATATTCCACTTGGGTTCATTGTTGATGTAAAGGAAAAAAAAAGTATTGCACACTTTGCGCGCCCCAAACCTTTGTTCAAAGAGAATCAAGTTAGAGAATTCTTACTATTACATTCTACATTGTTGAATGTGTTATCAAAACTAGGCATTTCATCTGGATATGATTCGTTATTGATTGAATCAGGAGACTATGCAGTATCAGCATGCAGAGGAGGACAGGTATATGCGGTCACAAGTGGAGCATTGAGAACACCAGCCATTTATGTGGAAACAGCTGCTAGAGAAGTATGCTACGAAACTGGCAGTGGAAAATTGGAAGAAGGTGCTCCAGACGTGAAACTAAAATCCCATTTAATATTGTTTGAAAATGGAGTTATAAAACATGAGAGTGGAGAACAGTTACCTACTATCAGTCGAATTGTAATTTCTACATTGATAAATAATATTGATGGATTCTTTCGTTCAATCAATAGAAGAAAATTCGAGAAGTTTGAAGTAACAACCTCAAGACCCGTAGCATCAATGATGACTATTCAATATAATAAAGATGACAAAAGCTCAAGCGTGAAAATCTTTGAGCGAATCTAGTTACTTAATGACTCTTCCAAAAGAATGATGAATTGTGAAACCATGGTGATTGCTTTATTGATGAATTAAGTCTCTCAGTTTGAGGACTAAGCTTCTTCTGCAAGAACAGTCTTTACGACACCGGAAGCAGTTCGGCCAATTGCTGTGACTACTATCTGAACAAGGAGTGCAAGTACAAAGCCTCCCAGAGAGATAGCAAAGCCAAATACACTAAGAGATTCTGCAGCGGAAACTTCAAAGTAGTATTTCCAGAGCAACCAATACCCGTACATTCCCATGATGAGGATTAAACCGATTGCTAGTCCGTAAATCATCACTACCGTCTTGACACGGGGTTTATTGAGATCAATCTGACCGACAGGTTGCCAGAACACACTCTGCCCTATACGACGATTAACACGAACAAAGAAACCGATTGTGGCAAGAAAGAAGAAGAGTGTAATCATGGCTCCAATCAATAGCAAAAATAGAGCCATATCGAAGTCTATTGCTGTAGCTAGTTCAGACCTGGAAATTACATATGCTAGGCCAGAACCAAGCATCATAATTGCAGTTATGATTTCAGCAACAAAAGTCACAGTAGCAGTCCCCCTGAATAGTGAACCGATATCAAGGGTATCTTCACGCTGCTTCTTTGAACTTGGCTCAGTCGTTTCTGGACACATCATGTAATCCTCCTATGTCTTAGGTGAATGATTCGTATTTATCAATTATCTGGGGATTATCGTAACTCATTTTAGTGACGTTTTATGTTAAAATTACTGATGTATTATACAATGAGGAATTTGAATGGAGGACAGTTCTACTTCATCTCAGAGTTCTGAGATCGGTGCAGTCTTTTTGTATATGGGAATACTTGATGCTTATGAAGCGGTGGGAACTGAATTGATTGGTTCAGATGTACTTACAGAACATGTCTTACCAAGGATGGTGTACTATGTCCATGAATTTCTTCCAGAAGTATTTACATCAGTTTCGGATCAGGAGAAATTGGTGTCTGAACTAAGAGAATTTCTTGAGAACTTCAAAGAACGAGTTCATTCAGCACTAATGTCAGATGATATTGAATCATTTACTATGGAAGAGATTTGGAAGCTCAGAGCAGCAATCTTTGGTTATGAGAGTGTTTTCATAGACATTCTTGGTATTGCAGCAATCAAAGACTATGTGTTTTCCAGAATGGCGGACATTCTTTTAGCATATTTACCCGATGAACTCATGGATCCATCAAGAAGCTTGGAGGATAAATTGGAAGCGTATGCATCGTATATCAAACAGCATGAGTTTGTAGAATATGCCAGAGTCAAGGTTGATGATGGATTGATTACAGTAGCCACAAACAAATGTGCTTTCTCCAGAATCCATGACTCTGAAGCTTATACAAACTTGAAGGTCAGATTCTGTCCGTGGGGAATGATTGCATCAGCGATAGTAGCAGGTCATGAGGGGCGAGAAGCCACACTCAAAGATAGTGTGTTCACAACAAGAGGAAGTGTCAGTGAGATTGAAGCAAAATAATGGGAGCGAGATTAGATGATATCTGAGATTGTAATGGTTGTTGAATCAGTTCTACTTGTGGCTACACTAGTAGGGTGGTTATATGGTGCCAGAAGGATGGATTTCAAGTTACATCATAGATTGGTATATCCTTCAGTTTTCATTCATACGATAACAGTAAGTCTGTGGATGATTCCAAACGCTATTGGGCAACTCCCTCTGATTATGAGTGATCCCATAGCGAACTGGTATAAAATTGTACATGACATCCTAGGTTTCATAGGAATTGCTCTTGGTATCATTATCTCTGTGATTTACCTAATACGACGAGATATGCCTTTGAAACTCTTGAAGAAGACAAGACCATTCATGTTTGCGACATTATTCATCTGGACAGCATCATTCATATTAGGTATGTATTGGTTCATTCTAATTGTTACTGGTTGATACATCCCTTCAACCATGGCAAAAACTGTATAACTATACAAAGTGATTTTGTACCATTGGTGAAGATGTATGGCATTGTCGATATCAGGCCAGCTCAGCAAAAAAGAGTTGCAGCATCTAAGAAGACTGAAGGCAGTTCGAGAAGCACTCGATGAGCTCAAACGAAAGGGCATTGATGCTGATATTCCTATTTGCCCATTATGTAAGAGTGCACGTCTTGTGAGACTGACATCTTTCTATGACCTCGGATATATTGGTAGTTTTCATCCTGCATACTATTGTATCGATTGTGGTTGGTATGGACGCTCACTCATGGTCATGTCAAATCGGCCGCAGGATAAAGCTGTTCTGGACGATTTACAGGACACTTTTCCCACGCTCACAGAAAGCGACGAGTAAACCTAGCCCTACTCATTCTGGTTCTATACGTTTCAACTCAAATATGACTGGATTGAATCCGTCAGGACATGCATGGGTTACTTTGCACTGGTCTTCTAGCCATGGGAATATCGCATTATGCATCATAGCTACCACTTTAGGCATCATCGAATAAAGTGCATGTATGCATATCTTTCCATTAATTGAAACAGAGGTGAAGACGACTTCATCACCAATATTATGTCCTATGGCACATGTTCCATCCTGTTTTATTACACGACACTGAATATCCCATGGTTTCTCTCTGATACAGGTTATTTCTGGCATGATTCTTAGATATGATTTGAATGTATCATAAAATGAACGGCTTAAACTTCAAAATCATCTATTTCAGAATAAGATTTACTTCCAACATTTTTTGCATCTTCGGGAAGTGTTGTTTCCACACAATCAGATAAATCAACATCAAGATCGTCTGGATATTCTCCTGCTCTCCGCAATCCAATACTGGCAAATAAAGGTCCAAAGACCTGAAGAATCATAGTGGTCAAAGCAACCACATTCAGAATGAGAGCTCCTGCAGCTACCGCTTCAGATCCCAACTCAGAAAAATAGCCTTCAATAACAAGGGCCAGACCAACGGCAACGCCTGCTTGAGACATTAGACACGATCCTAGATATTTCTTGGTCAAAAAAGGTGTATTTGTAATATGACCTCCAATATAGGCTCCTGCATATTTTGCTGTACTCCGCCCCAAGACATATACAATGACGAGAATGATGACTACTCCACCCACAATATAAGTGAGGTCAATCGAAGCACCAACATATACAAAGAAGAACATAACAATAGGAGACATCACTGTCTTCAGTGTGTGGTTGATCGGGTCCTTTTCTGGTTTCACATAATTACCAACAACGAAACCAAATACCATACAAGCTAGAATTGAACTGATCTCCAACCAAACCATGATTCCAACAAGGAGAACAATCATACCAAGTTCGAGCTCAAGAAGTCGACTTCTGTCATTTTCTCTATTGATGAATACGACCATGGCGACTCCTAGGATACCACCAATTAAAGCTGAAACTCCAATATCATAGAAAATGAATAATCCTATATCCAACAGTACTACGGTACCTGGTGCAGCATAGTACATTATAGCTAGAGAGATAGAAATATTGGCCAAAACTATTGCTACAACATCGTCAAGTGCAAGCACAAACATCAGTGTATCGGTGAGGTCTCCTTTGCAGTGGCGCTCCCAAATCACCATCACGGTTGATGCAGGATCAGTCGCCGAAGCTAGTGCCCCAAATACAATTGCCAGATGCCATTGTCCAAGAATCCAATTTGCTAGGAGTGTTACTATGATAAAAGTCATGATGGATTCTAGAATTAGGATGGTACTCATCTGACGAATTTTACCACTAAAGACATCTTTTCTTATTTCCAAACCGATATTGTATCCAATAAGGCCAAGAGCTAGATCTACAAGGGGAAAGAGATTGGACCATGTTTCATCAGTAAACACCCCGAATAGTCCAAGAAAAATTCCTGCGAGCATGAAACCCAAAATCTGTGGTATCCCAAGACGCTTCATTACAACCGCACCAATAAAGGAGAAGACTAATGCCGCACCAATCAGAAAAAGTGGTCCTAGCAAATGCTTTCGGCCTCCGGAGTATTTACTATAGATAACAATCTGAGTAATGCTGCATTTGAAGGTGTTGATGTCACAGACTTCTTTATCCTTCATTTGAACATTTCAGAATTGTTTTATCTGCTCTTTTCACTGTAATACCTACATAAACTCTGAAGAAAACAATCTTCACATAGAGGGGTTCGTGCTTTGCAGATTGTTCGTCCATGTTTGATAAGATTATGATTAAGTGAGAAGATACACTTGGGAGGAATAAGACTCTCAAGTAGTGTCTGAGTTTTCTCCCTACTAGTTCTCTTTGGTACTAAGCCCAATCTCTTACTCAATCGCCACACATGTGTATCTACTGGTAAAGTAGACTTTTCAAAACAAAATAGTAGGACTATTGCCGCAGTCTTTGGACCAACTCCATGGAGAGAAGTAAGCCATTCAGTAGCTTCTTCAACAGGCATGTCTTCTAGAAATGCGATGTCTAATGATCCTCTCCGCTTCATAATCTCTTGTAGAGTTGCCTTGATTCGTTTTGCCTTCACTCTGAAAAACCCCGATGAAACTATGGCTTGTCCAATCTCTTCCTCAGGTGCATTGAGTACTTCATTCCAGTCAACATATTTTTCCTTGAGAGATTTAAAAGCACGGAACATATTGACATCGTTAGTATTCTGACTCAGTATTGTGAGAATGAGTTCATCAATAGGAGGTAGTTTTCGCTCTACTATTTTATCACCATAATTATCAATGAGAAGTTCACATACAATACCAGCTTTCTTTTTGAGAAGGTCAATATCGCCTGACATTTTCACACAATTGTACAAAAAATTCCATTCAGAAATCTTTAGTTACATGCATAATCATCTACAGATTATGTCAAAGGTAAATGTGATCTATGAGTCAACACGAGGTAGAACAAAGACAATGGCTGAAGCAGTGTGCGAAGGAGTAACTGCATCTGGGAAGGAATGTGTTCTTATAGAGGCAAAAGACTATACAGACCTCGATGATGCATGCGCTATTGCTATGGGAAGTTCAACGCGGATGAAGAGACCTCTTCCAAAGATTAAACAAATATTATCGAAGATGACATCACTAAAAGGTATTAGAGCTGCAGCATTTGGTTCATATGGGTGGAGTGGAGAAGCTCCCGATGAGATTGCTGATGCGCTTCAGAATGTAGATGCTTTACTCATTGACGGACAGCCGGTTAAGGTAAAAGATTATCCTAATGAAGAGATGCTTGAGAAGTGTAGAGAGTTAGGTAGAACCGTTGATTGTAACCTAGACAAAGCTAGACATGGGGGTCTAGTGTTGTCTGCCCAGAAACGGCACTGGGTGTCTTGAACTTCACATCAATGATGTTTCGTGCGGCATTGACATCCGCATGGATTCTGCATCCACAATTTTCACAATGGAAGAACTCTCCTCCTCTGTATTCATCTGTGGCATCCGGTTTTTCTACGCGAATGCCTCGCTCTCCGCAGACATGACACTTCTGAGAGGTCCATGCCGGACTCACGGTCCATATCCCTCCATACTTGTGTCCGAGGGACTGGCGCATGTACCTGACCGTATCCAGAACCTTTGACCAGAGGTTTGAGCTCAATCGCCATGACAGATTTCCATACCCGGCGGCAGGTGTGTAGTTCTTGAGGTTCTCGAAGTACAGCATCTTCACTCCGTGCATCTCACAGAACCAGACCGTCTGACTTGCCACCTGACGAGCTATCTCTCTATCGAGTCTGCGAATCTTTCTCCAGATTGCTGTAAGGTGTCGTTCCTTCTTCAACAGGTGGTCGGGATAGGAACGAGAATGGTCAGGGTACTTGCGGTCCCAGTTGTTCCGCATCCGTTTGACTTGTGAGCTCAGGGCTTTGGTCTGCTCCCTGAGGAGGTCCCGTTTCTGGAGTAGTTCATCACAAGCCACAAGCTCATCCACAAACTCCCCCTCGCCATTCCGTACAGAGAGGACAATGGGGACTCGGACACCCCGGTCTGCACCTGCTCGCCTGTGATAGGTCCGGGTTGTCCCAAGTTCATCATCCAGCATCTCTCTGGTTGGTGGTAAGAAAGGAATCTGGAGTTCTACTCGGTGTCCACGAAGAAGAAGTCTTGGCGGGCCACAGGTCCGTGCTTCTCGAAGTCCGTCTATCTTCTCCTGTAGTATCTTGATCTTTTCAGTGTCCTTCACTCGTCTGGACTGCAACCGTGCAAGTTGATAGGTCGCATGTTGGAGCTCAATGGTGTTGATAAGCTGTTGCTGCATGTCCTCGAACCTTCGTGCTCGAAACCTGAGCTTCCTGGCTCGAAGTGATTTCCCTTCTTTATCAGCTAATTTTGCCTTCTCTCTGTCCCTCTTTGCAGCTCGTGGTAACCAATTGAGAAATCGGAAAGGAAGTGTGTTTGTTCTATAGGGTGAACCCATTTGTTCTGTACCTTCAAGGGGTTCGGGGAGTTTGAGGAAGAAGAATATCTCATGCTCCTTCTCAGGGTCCCGTGAGTACCAGTAGCCCTGTCCGGGACTGTTCTCTGTGGAAGCTGAGAAATCCCCGGTATAGGAGAACATCCTTGGCGTTTCAAAGGAATATCCACTCTCAATAAACTCCTGTAAGAGGGCATCAACACTGGCAAGAACACCAGCACCTTCAGTAGTATCTCTGAGATAGCCACTCACTCGTCTTCGCTGGGACTTTCGAGAGCCAAGGGGTTCTCCTCGCTCTGAGAGGATGTGTTCATCTATCCTTTTCCTGAGCTGCTTCAATACAGACAGGGAGTAGTAATATCCTGAACCATTGTTCTTGACACACTCGCAACTCTCACGCACCACCTTTGCCAACTTAGCTGGGATGTACTTGTTCTTCAAGAAAGACAGCACGATGTCTCTATCCTCTTTGATAGAAGTAATAGCACTGAGCATCAACTGTCTTCGCATCCAGTTCGAATGAATGACCCTCGCAGCCTGTTCCAAGACATTGCGATACATGCGTTCAAAGCACTGGGCCTTGACCTCTTCATTGCGGCTATAGGTGAGGTATTCCTCTTTCTTCAACAGGACATACCCCTGACCACGATAGGAATGCAGCTCCTCCCCTAGAGCATCAATCCTTCCCTGATGAGAATACACTCGCTCAAGGACAAGATTCACTAACTCAACATACTTCTCAAAGTAAGAACCTAATAGGGATAGGTCGGGGTTCTGGACTTTTCTCCCAGTAGCTTGCTCGAAAGGAGTCTGGATGTCATGAGCTCTTGTCTTTCGACGAAAGCGAGGACCAGGTCGCTTTATCTTCCCCTTCTTGTTCACTTCACGATCAATAGAACAGAGTGTGAAGGACTCTACAAGGTATTTCAACCCGGTCTTCAGTGGTCTGTTCTCTTCGGACGTCGATGAATCAGTTATAAAGTTGTCATCTATTGTCTTCTGCTTCGGAGATTCCTCCTTCTGCACCCGGAGATGACACCGGGGTGAGTCTTGCTTCATCGTCATCCACTCTCTATTCTATAGCAGGGGTTATATTGTCATATTTAGTTATAAAGTTATCAAGATTAGAATATTATGAGAACTTATTTTTTGATTTTGAGTGATTATAATGTTTTAAACTCTATATTATGGTTTCTTAATAAAAGTACTATTACTTATAAGTAAATAAGAACAAGGTATTGTACAGAATAAGAATGGGAAGAATAGCGCGAGCGTTCCGACCAAATGTGGTCCTTACACGGGCGTCCTACAAGGGCATTCGGGGATTAGTGAAGATAATCGAGTCCCGAACCAAACATCAGTATCGGAGTATAAGAAAGTCCATCTACAAGATGTGGAATGAAGTTCGGCACACACTAGACGAACAAGAAGGCATAAGGCCCGACTATTTTCCTTTGAGTAAGAAGGAAGCAAATATCCGCAAAACGTTCCTTCAATTTCTCTGGATGAGTACAGTCCCCTATGGAAACAAGGAACGAAAGAGGGTCTATGATTGGGCAAAAGGTACAGTAGGGCCTCTCAATGCATTGCTCAATTACGCTGGGGCACGGCTTCGAGAGCTCGCTATGACCAGGTATCCCTTTCCTGAACCTCGGTTCTTTCAAATCTGGAGGTATCCTGACGGTTCATACAAGGTCTATGCCAAGGAACTCATCGACAGTCTGAAACAGACTGGAGAGTATGAACACGTAAAACCAAGTGTGGATGAGAATGTCAAGGTCTACTGGAAAGCAGGCTACAGTGGCACTTCCACGACACCACAGGTCTTTCTCGCTCATCCCACCCTTCCCAGTCTTGACTTTGTTGATATGATCAGGTGTCACGTGTACGAGCTTTGCCGTCAGTGCTTCATCCACAATGTCCCTCGTACGGAGGCTCATCGCTATATCAGACGCCTCATTCTCAAGCTTCGACCCTATCTTGACTGGGTCTACACGGAAGGCAAAGATGGAAAACCCTACTTTATCAAAGATGCCCGTAAGATTCTTTGGGACATCATTCTTGAGTTACGGGCACTCTATGGGCGGCATATCGGAGAGAGGAGATCCATCACTGCCAGTCTTGATGATGAACCGGAGTACTCGCTTGACTATCTCAAGAGTATCATAGAAGCAAGTCTAGAGAACTCTGATAACGAGGAACAGAAGAAACAGCATTGCCATATTCTCAATCTGATAGATCAGGGTATCCTCCATGATCGAGATGTGGAGAAGCTCACAAAGCAAATGCTCCAGTTGAGTTCAGAGGAGGGAACTCGCTGGCATCGTGTCCTCCTCTCAGCCCTGCATCATCCCAAGTCCCTGAAACAGGTCGTCTTTGCAGGAGATAAAATGATGGATACACCTTCATCCGTCCTAGTTGTGGGAGAACTCCCTCTCAAGAACAGACAGGGACAGGTAGACCTAACATTCTTCATCAGACGAAAGGTGGGCAAGAGGTGCATCTGGACTCCGGTCATGGTCTTAGAGGTCAAGACCAAGACGGGGTTTGAATTCAATATTTTTGGTAAGAAGATTGGGAGTAAGACCAAGGACGACTATGTTCCAGTGTCCCATGTCTGGAAGCGAGGACTGACACAAGGGGAATGGGACACATTACTAATCTCGCCACCTGATAAGGAGCACATTGACCAACTCCGCGCCTATGAGAACCTATTGCTAGATGAATACGGTGACATAATGGATTCAGACATGACTCCACCCATGTTTCTCTGGAAAGGCATTATCATACTGGACACGGACCAGTCACCAGAGGATGTCTTTGATGATTTCCAAAGGATTCTGGAAGCTATCAGTAAGAAGCTAGAAGTAGGAGAATGCCCCACAGAAGATGCTCCATCTTCTTATACTATCAAAGAACGTGTTGCATTACTCACTCTGCCCTCAAGAGGTCCCATTTATCTGCTACAAGACCTTGCTGAACCAACAATTCCAACTGTTGAAAATCCTTTCAAAGACAGAGTTGCAGACGAACGGTTCTTCACCCTCTATGTATCAATTCCTGCACCCACCTCTTCAGGAACGACCGCTGCATATCGGTCTCGGAACTATCATCTCCTCCATCACATTAGAGAATGCAGAGAGGTAGAAGAAGACCCTATCAAGGTCTATTGGATAGACCTCCTTGGTGACTTCTCTTCTGAGCAGCTTGTGCAGAGTCGATTTGGCTTAGACTTCCTCCTTGGTGAAAAGAAATTGACTCTGCAAGAATATCATGAACTTCAAGCCATCTTGAAGGACATCGTGTTCATCTCTCCGGAAACTCCAGTGGATGAACTGCTCGCAGACACAGAGAATACACTGGAGCAGATTCTAGAACATATTGACAAAGAACAACAAAACATAATCATTCTTGATGGGTGGAGTGAACTCAAGAAGGTTGCTCCCTCTTCTGAGGGATATCTTCTCAAGCGGCTGGAACTCCTACTACTTGAACAACTCCCTACCAAGAATACGAATCTCATCTGGATCGATGAGGGAGTACAGCATACTCGATTCTCAGCAGACTACCAGCGGAACGGTATCTCGCCTCTTCCCTTTGACTCACCACGACGGTATCACCTCGATGAGATTCTCTACAACATCCCTCTCCATCCTCGTTGCTTTGGTAATCTGGTCCCATGGCGTGAGGACCTGCGAATCATCGTGCAGGACATCCCAACAAAGACACGACCTTGGCAGACCATGATTCATGTGCCATACCTCATTGACTTCTCTCGACGGTTCAGAGGGAGCTCTCGGCGGGACGGACATATCACTGAAGCAGATGTGAGGAGAGAAGTACACACACAGAGAAACATGTATGCAAGAGAAACCAGACTCATATCTATCCAGAGCTCCATTGAACGACTCACCAGAGAACGGCATGTTGAGATGTTAACATCTACTGAAGACCTAATTCCCAGTCTTGGAAGACCAAGGTCGGAAGAGGAGGTCTTTGATGAAACCATAGAAGAGAAGATACCATTTGTTTCCCATGAAGTAGTTGCATCATCATCTCAGACCCTCATGCAAAGAGTGCGATTCTGCTCTGACAGACCACCTCCTGAATCGCCGCGCTCAAGCAAGACACATTCATCAGCCAACAAGATTACCCGGAGATGGTTCTATGAGAGAACCCCCAGAAAAGTGTTAACTGAGAATGAGGATGGGACAATATGGACACACTGCCGACCACCAAGCACTCCCTCCAGTTTATATTTTTCTCTAGATACGGTCGCTTCCCGACTGTGGGAGATTAGGAGAATCTACTCAGCAGCACAGTATCTTCTCGAAAGACTGCTTCCAAAAGGGATTCAGAGTACCTGTGAGAAGATAGTCTCTCTATGTAAAAGCATACTCAGTTCGATAAAGGGAACGGGACGCCATGATTCAAAGCAATTACTACAAGTACTGTATGAAATCCAAGAGATCATCCTCTCTGAAGATACTCTTGTACCTCTCTGGGAGACACTCCGTCCACAACGGAAAGCGCTCTTTCACCTTCTGAACTCTGACCACAGACAGGCACTGGAGGGAACGTTGGAGAAGCATCCAGACCTCTTTCTCCTATACGGAAACAATCTCTTTCTTCTGGTCTGTGCTGTCATACAGCAAGAGGATGATGATGATCTTCAGAGTGCCCTTGGAGAAACGCTCTGGGAGGCAGTCACAGGATGGACACTCTATCAGATGGGACTGCGTTCAGATACTGAGAATATAGAGGCAAAGTATGACCTCTATGCCATTCATAGGGACTTGGAATGGCGAAAAAGGATCCTGATGCAGCTGCACATTGAGCATTCTCTTAGAACCAGCAGTCGAGCAGGACATATCATCTGGCTAGAGGAAGGCAACCTCTCTGCAGCTATACTAGTAGTCCCTCATACATCCCATGGTTACCTCACAGGATGCATAACAGGACTTTTAGGACCATGGCTCTCTGAGGGATGGTCTCGGTGTGAAACAGATCCAGCAGTTCTCAATGAGATGGCACAAGGAGCACTTGGTGTTTCACAACGTACCGATGTTCTAATCACTGAAGTGGAACAACATAGGATTCTCTGGCTGTATCTTGAGGAGGAAGACACATGGACTCCCTATGTGTTCGAACATAGTACGCTCAATAGAGAACATGGGATTGTCCCCTGGATCAAGCTCTCCAATCCGTTCGTAGTCCCCTCCCTCTCTCTTGAAAATCTCCATCTTCCAGTAGTTGGCAAGACTTCATCTCAACAGATAGACACCGAGCTACTACGACTTGTCCAACTCAAGAAAGAGGTCATTCCTGTTACCCTCACGGTTGCTCTTGACGAGGAATGGGAGGAGTATGTCATTGACTTCGAGACCACAGAAGGGGATGTACAGGAACGCATTACTGACACAGATGAACTGGTGTCTGTTCTCAGACGACCAATCAGTCGTGGTGTGGGGTATGAAACCACTATCGGCTATCTGAGCTGGGACCATCGTAGTGACATCACCTATGATGGATCACTGACCTTTCTCATCCCGCTGGTGAAACGGAGCTGGTTCCTCCGTGACCTCTACCAGTATCCGACGACCTGTCATGAACTCCTCTCCATGCAAGAGGTAGCTCCAGTGACCATGAAGCTTGATGCGGTGGATGACTGGTACAATGAGGTCAGAATATCTATAACGGGAGTCTCTTCAACTTCATCTCTGGCCCCCTATGATGGGGTGGTCCTCTCCCTCTTTGAAGCAGGACTCCTGGTGGAAACAACAAGACTCTTCGATACCAAGAATCAGCTGTTCCATGAGGTCAAATGGGATGTACGAGGGCTTCTCGGAGTGGAGGACTATCACCTCCGGTCGTATCCAAGGTTGCAAGAGTCAGTGCGGAGTGTTCATCCAGATGATTTCGACTGGACCAGAAACTCATGGAATCTACAGGTCTCTCTCTCCAAGACTGCCATCAACTGGCATGTGGTTTCCCTCACCACAGGGAAGATCTGGATGAACAATCTATATTCGTTCCAATTGGACCCGACTCGTGACCTTGAGAGCATCCTAGCAGAATTCCAAGAGGTCGTCTCCAGTGTGGTGGATATCCTTCACCTTGAAAACGTAGAAACGGTGTTTGGTTCTCTCCGGGAGGACCTGATTTGTCGCGGATGGAGTGAGACCCCACCCCAATGCATTGGAGAAATTTCTGGAAGTGCAGGTGACTACACCCTCACCATCAGGAGATGGGAAGAGGATGGGACAGAGGTCAAAATCTATTGTCATTCCTTCACGGAAACGGACTGTGAAGCACTCATTGAAGCTATGGAGGAGGAGGGGAGTGAGATCGGGCAGTACCTTTTGTTGAATGAAACAGAACTGACAGAACGACTTGCAGGAATCTCCGAGCTTTATAAAACAGAACGAGAAAGCAGGGAGGACTCTGCTGCTGAAGAAGATGTCCTTTCAAGAGAGGATGTACACTATAGAGAGGTGCAGCTCTGTACTGACCGTACGACCAAGATGCGGTATATCGAAGCGGTCTTTGAAACCACTACTGGAGATGTTGTGGGAGTCCGAGTTATTCCACCATTCTCACCTCCCACAGGAGACCTCATCTCCCCAGTCACGGTCAGTAGTGATATTACTAGTGCACTGGAGAGCTATGGTATTGCAGACAGAGAACACGGAGCTATTGAAGAAGATGTGATTCAGCTGATGAAGAAGGTAGGATTCAGGTTTGGAGAGTGGTAGACTTGCTGTGTTGTCGGGCCCGAAGCCCATAGACCCTCCCTGAGAAGGAGGCTAGCAGGGCCATCATGTCAGTGACCAGTTCCTCTTGTGGGGTCTGATGGGTCTCCTCATAGAGCACAATAACTTTGACTCCATACTCTTCTAGGATGCGTTCAATAAGTTCCACTCCAAATCGTGCTAGCCTGTCCCTATGAGTGAGGAGCACTGCATGGATCACACCTTGTCTAGCTAGTTTCAATAACCGTTTGAGGCATCTGCGTCGCATGTTCAGTCCGGAACCGATGTCTGAGAGGACGATGGGGCTGGTCCTGAATAGGTTCTTACATTCCTGTGTGAGCGTGTGAAGTTGTCTGTCAAGGTCTCCATCAGTCTTCTGTCGATGACCTGATACTCGTGCATAGATGGCGCATCTCTTTCGTTGAGGTGGAGTGTCGAGGAGCTTCCGATGGAAGATGCCCAGCAGACGGTTGACTTCAGAGAGGGGGATCCTGCGATGCCCACCCAGAGTCCTCGTGCAGTGGAGCTTGCCTACATGGTCCCATCGATGGAGGGTCTTGACACAGACACCAAGGCGAAGAGCAGCTTGTGCTACTGAGAACATGGTCTTTCGTAAAACTATAACCTAATCAATGTCTAGGTTTGTCTGGGTTTCATGTAGCTGTTATCAAACCCTTGCAGACTCGTGCTAATTCTATGTCAATGACACAAGCCTTATCATAAAGGAGAGAAATAGCCCAGAGGACAGAGAAATGGGATACATAAGGCGTCTTACAGAATATGCACTTAAGCATAAGATGCTATTCTTTGGTTTCTTAACAGCTGCAGGAGTTGGAACCATATTCAATGTCTTGACGCCAGTGGTGCTTGCAGATATTATCGATTCTGTAATTTATGGTGAACAATACGACCAACTGATTCCAAGTGTAGCACTCTATGCCCTCCTTTCTGCATTGTACATGATATTTGACATCATAGGACGGTATGGTGCAGCAGTTCTGTCACAGAATGTGATCTATGATTTACGTACAGATCTTTATCACGCACTTATGGAAAAGGACCTATCATTTTATGATAAAGAAGAAACTGGACAGTTACTCTCTCGAGTCACAACAGACGTAACACAAATGAGAGAGTTCCTGTTCTGGGGATATCGGGTCATCTTCATCGGAGCAGCTACCCTTTTCGGTGTTTATGTAGTCATGTTCATTCTTGATGTCAGCCTGACCCTCTATATGTTTCTCTTAATCCCTATCATTATTGTCTTCATCTACTCTTTCGCAAAACGTGTTCGTCCAGTATTCTACGCAGCAAGGGAACAATACGGTGAACTAAGTTCAGTACTGGCAGAAAATATTGTGGGCATAAAGCTCGTACAGTCATTTGCGGCAGGAGAAAGGGAAAGAGAACGTGTTGAGAAAGAGAATAGGAAATTCTTAGACCTCAGAGTTGAAGCCTTCAGATTATTCGCCTTTTATAGGCCACTTCTTCCAACAATGTTTGGTGTTGTGACAGGTTTACTTCTATACCTAGGTGGTATATCATTTGATGCTGGCAATGGCCCACTCTCCTATGGTATATTTGTAGCATTCATCACACTTGTGGGAATGTTGATGCTACCTGCACGCTTCCTGAGCTGGGGAGTTGGAATGTACCAAAGAGCATCAGCATCCGCGGAGAGAACTTTCTATATCTTAGACCATAAGGATGAAGTGACGGACCCAGAGGTTCCTGTTGACAAGGAGATTGAAGGGAGAGTTACCTTCGACCATGTATTCTTTAGCTATCCTGGTGGAAGACATATTCTCAAGGACCTCACTCTTGATGTTCCTGCAGGACAAGTTGTTGCACTTCTCGGTGGTACAGGTTCAGGTAAGACCAGCCTAGTCAATCTAATACCTCGTTTTTATGATGCTGATAGCGATCCCTACATCGAATATGATGGTAAAACATACAAAGTGCAGGACGGAAAAATCAGTATTGGAGAGAAGGAATATCTTGTAGAATCTGATAAGGTGGAGATTGACGGGAGAACAATCGAAGTTCAGACACCAGGAATACTCATGATTGACAGATATGATGTTCGCGAGTACGGCTTAGATAATTTGAGAGAGCGCGTAGGTATGGTCCATCAGGACCCATTTCTCTTCTCATCCACAATCGGTGAGAATATCGCATTTGCTAGGCCAAATGCATCAATGGAAGAAGTTCAAAATGCTGCTAAGGCTGCAATGATTCACGATTTTATTATGCAATTAGATGAGGGATACGATAGCGTTGTTGGAGAGAGAGGTGTTACGCTTAGTGGTGGTCAGAAACAGAGGATTGCAATAGCTCGTGCTTTACTTGCCAATCCGAAAATACTCATTCTTGACGATTCAACAAGCTCAGTTGATGCCAAGACAGAGATGATGATCCAACAAGCGCTTGAGAACCTTATGGTGGGACGTACCACTTTCATCATCACCCACAGACTCAGCACCGTGAGAAATGCGGATACTGTTGTTATGATGGAAAAAGGCAGAATTGTAGAGAAAGGCTCCCATCAAGAGTTACTAAATCGTGGTGGGTTGTATGCAAGTATTGTAGAAACTCTTACTCAGATGGAACTGGCAGCATCTATTGAACAAGGAGGGGTATCAGCTGAGTAGTGGTCTGAATATTCAAGACGACCCGGACGCTAGGGCATACATCTATTCTGATTCGACCCTTCTCATGAGAATGGTCAACTATCTTCTAGCATACCGTAAGCATTTCCTTGCAGTAGTTATTTTTACAATTGCAGGCATCATCGTTTCAATAATCCAGCCTTTTGTTATTAGACAAGCAATAGATGTCGACTTTGTTTCTGGAGACATTGCCGCCCTTCTCAATACAGCAATCTATTACGTGGTGCTACAGATAATCGCTTGGCTTGTCGCATATGGATCTGAATACACTGTTTCCTCAATGGGGCAACAAGCAGTATATGACATCAGACAAGATTTGTATCAACACTTACAAGACATGTCTCAAGATTTCTATGATAAATCATCCTCTGGAAGAATAATCAGCAGAATCACAAATGATATCGATAGAATGAGTGAGTTACTCAGTGGAGGGCTAATTGATGCATTTGCCCAAGCCTTCATTGTGATTGCGATAGGATATACTATCTTCACAGTGGATGTCCAACTATCGCTTGTTTCTTTGAGTGTCATTCCAATCCTATTAATCTCAACAATCTACTTCCGAAGAAAATTAAGAGAAGCATATCGTAGTACTCGAAAGACTATATCTGGTGTCACATCCAATTTCGCTGAAACCATATCAGGAGCAAAAGTTACAAAGAGCTTTGCCCGTGAAGATGTGAGTGTAGAGATTTTTGATGAAATCAACAAAGCAGATTATCGAGCAAATATTGATGCTGGTAAGGCACAATCGACATTTTTCCCCACAATCAGATTCATTGGTGCTGCCGGGATTTTCTTGATCTTGCTCTTTGGAGGATTTCGTCTTATTGAAGGTACTGTGACTCTAGGAACTGTGGTTCTCTTCATTCAGTTCAGCCAGATGTTCTTCCGACCAATCCTAATAATATCAAACTTCTACACAAGTGTACAAAGTGCATTTGCTGGAGCAGAGAGAGTATTTAGTGTTCTTGATGAGATGCCGACAATAATGGATAGCCCTACAGCCATTGAAATGCCTGAGATACAAGGAAGGATTACCTTTGATAATGTCACTTTTGGTTACGTAGAAGGGAAACCTGTTCTCGAACATTTCAACCTAGAAATAAAGCCAGGTGAATCAATCGCTCTTGTTGGTGATACAGGAGCAGGGAAGACTACTGTTGTAAGCCTGCTGAATAGATTCTATGATGTACAACGTGATGTATTTGTAAAATACAATGGAAGAACCTATGATATAATCGCCAATTCTGTTGTAATCGAGGGCGAGGAATATACAGTTGAAGACGACCATGTCATGATTGATGGGGAGAAACTGAAGGTGCACCCACGAGGAGCAATCAAGATTGATGACATTGATATTCGTAGTGTTACGCAGGAGTCACTGCGAGCCAGTATAGGTCTAGTCCTGCAGGACCCATTCCTGTTCATGGGAACTGTCAGGGAGAACATTAGATATGGAAGACCTGGAGCATCTGATGAAGAGATGCTGAAAGCAATAGATGCTATCGGAGCAAGAAGAGTGCTTGAAAGTTTAGAGAACGGATTTGACACTGAAGTTGGTGAGAGAGGAAGTAATCTCTCAGAGGGAGAGAGACAGCTTGTAAGCTTCGCTAGAGCTTTATTAGCAAATCCAAAGATCCTTGTGCTTGATGAGGCAACGAGTTCTATCGACATCTATACTGAGTATGCAATTCAGAAAGGAATGAAAGCTCTACTAAAAGACCGAACATCCATCGTGATTGCACACAGACTCTCGACAATTGTGAATGCAGATAGAATTCTAGTTCTCGAAGATGGTAAAATTGTAGAATCAGGACGTCATGGCGAACTGATGGCAAAGAAAGGAAAATACTACTCACTCTATGAGTTGCAAATCAAACCGAGAGCGATGCATCAATCAGCAACAGCTCAAGAAAAATGAGAACTCTCGCCCCATTGGACGAGAGTTGATTTTTTTTCATGAAGAAGGGTCCTATTCGTCGTCATCCCAGTCGAAGTCGTCAACATCATCCCATGCATGAGTAGCATCTCGGGCAGCATGTGAGAAGCCACGCATTCGCTTCAAGCCTTTCAAACCTTTCAAGCCTTTGAGTCCTCTCATGGATTCTGATACTGCACGCCCAACAACTTTCCCAATATCAGGAATTTCAATCTCAGGAATCTCAATTCCATGAATTCCATCACGGTCGATTATTATGGTTTCACGGTCACCGGCTATACTAACTCCACCTTTATCCACAACAACGTGACCTCTATCTCCTGAAACATGGACTTTCTTGCCATATGTCACTACAAGATTATCATCATCACCGACTATGAGAACAATACCTGTATCCTGCTTATTGGCACCAATGAGAATCTGTCCTTCATCCTTCCCTATCTTGCCCTTCGATCTAACATCACCATTCTTGCTTTTGATCTTCTCATCCACCTGTTGGGTAAATGCATCACCACTTGAGAATCCGAGAGGAGCAAGATCACCTTGTGTTGCATCTCTAGATTGGTTCTCAAGGCTGGTTTCTCCAAGAAATAGTTGAATACCTCCTAATTCACCACTGAATGAATCACCTACAGCACCTCGTTTGGTGTGCACGATAGCATCAACAGCAAAGTGAGATTGACCTCGGAAAGCGATTCCTACATTGTCACCATTCTGTTTTAGATAGGACCATATACAACCGGCTTTCAAAGTGACCAGAGCTTTCTTGGTGTCCATAATTTTCGTTTCGTTTTCTACGAGCTTTATACTCTTGTCTACAGTCAGTCTCAATTAGAATTCCTCCATATCATTGTCTAGTGCAGTTTCATCTGCATCTTCATCTTCTATCACAATAGCTACAGGTCCATCGCTATCCATGGAATCATTAGAAGCTCCATATTCATCGGTCTTCTCCTTTTTCTTCGTCCGATAGCTGATTTCCTGCTCAAGACGACCTGTGAGCCATTGAGCAAGACGGTAAGCAAGATTACCTTCAACTGTTATGTAGTATGTGCCACGTACCTCGCCTTTGATAACGAATCCCACATCAAGTAAGGGATTCAGGTGATGAGTAAGTGAACTACCGGTCTTTCCCGTATATGATTCTAGTTCATTGAAGCTCTTTGGTCCAGACTTTAGATACTCCAAGATTTTCAGACGTTCCTCACTACCCAATGGTGCAACTATACGAGCCACACGCTCAGGAGGTATGTTTTCCGTTCTCGTTTTGCTACGTCTGCGTTTCCTCTTAGAACCAGATGAGAGTCGAATCTTTGGTATCTTGATATCACCGATGCCCTCCAATGAGTGTTCAATCTCTTCACCAAGGGTGGACATCATATCATCAAGACTCTCTGTCAGGGGAGATAAATCAATCATAGCAGACCGAGAATATCTTGGAGCTCGGGGAGGTCTTGGAGGTCGAGAGGTTCGTCTACGTTCAGATTTCAATCTCTGTAGCTCTTCCATCTGATGAGACATATCTTTCTGCATACGAACTATGTCTTCACGCATTCTCTTTACATCTTCAATCTGTTGCTGTAAATCACCTAGTTCATCCACGTTATCACGAACTTCGTCTATTCTGTCTCGAATCTCGTCCTTTCTATCAACCATCTCATCTACAAAATCTTCGAGTTCTTCATCATCTTCTGAATCGAAGTCCTCAAAGTCGTCTTCAAATTCATCATCGAAATTATCGAACATTGTTGTTATCACTTAACTGTAATATTGTACATTTAATATATAAATTTTCTCTATTCGGTAATATTACAGTTAATGTTCTTTATGCATCAATTGATGCCATTTTGTTGTTGGCCTAGTTATAGCACTGCTCTCTGTAACTATTTCTCACTATAGGTCGCAATAATGTCAATGATTGGACCATAAGCTAGTCCTGCGAACCAACCCATGAGGTCTCTGAACTCAGTGGAGAGGAATATTGCTGATGAAACCAAGAACCCAAAGAGTAGTCCTCTGACTAGTGCGTTACCAAGATTCTTCTCTTTATCACTCTTAATAATGATCATACCACCAGCAAACCCTATGAGCATACCCATTATCACTCTGTTATACCACATTCCAATCAGGAATACAATGTTGTCAATATATCCACCAGGGATTCTGCCACCAACTCCAATGATGCAGAGTACGCCTAGAATTGCACCCATACTTGTAGCAATGGCTATTCTTCTATAATCCGGCATATTATTCCACCTGTCTTCTCAATTGTAAACAATCATCCTTAAGAGTCTACAAGTAGAGCAGTTTTTATGCATAAATATGCTAACTATTGTTAATTTTATGTTCGGAATCGTCTGGAACTGGCAGAAAATAGCCTCAGAAGCCATTTCAGGCAGGATACCCTTATTAATGACATACACAATGTTTTACCCTCGAAAACCGAGGGATGTGAAAACATAAAATGGCTAAGAAAAAAGCACCAAAGCTCCCACAATTCGTTGTGAAGAGTGCAATAAAGGAATTCGCGAAGTCACATGACATGATGGTAGGGTCCGATTCATACGATGCTATCAACGAGAGAATTGGCGAGATGCTCATGACAGCAGCCACGCGTTGCAAGGAGAATAAGAGAAAGACCCTCAAAGCATACGACTTGTAGACTTTATGTGATATAACCGGAAAGGAGGCGGCGGCTCAAGCTGCTGCCCCCTCATGGCATTTCTTTTTCACCATCTTTTTTTGTTTAAAGAGATTTCATTTTTTTTTTTGTAACGATTGTACATAACCAAGACGACTACAACTGCAATCGCTGCAACAAGAGTTATGCCAATTTGAAGGATACTTGGTCCTAAACCCACCCTCTCTACTATTGTCAAATGTGTAGTACTTAGAATGGTGAATTCAAAAACCAAACGAACTAACACACCATCGTTTTTCGAATATTCCATTGAATGATAGACTTGGTCAATACCGGCTTGGTATTCCGCTTCGTATCCCCATACATCAATCGTGTCAATTATATTGTAACCATTATTATCATCGGAGCGACTCATAACTATTTCACTAAATAGAGACCAATTGCCTACAGGCACAGCAAAACGAATTGGTAATAGGTTCATTTCTGTTCCGTTTGACCAGTAAGTAGGCGCACGACGAATTGGTATCATGCTACTTTCATTTAGTGGGTCGACTAGTTCAGTATACTCTGGAGCAATTGCATAGTATACCATATCCTCTACGAGTGTTGTTGACTCATTTTAAGAGCGATAATATACTTCTCTAAAGTCATACTGCGCACCTTCTTCGTATTTCCACTCAAGACCTTGACTATGTGTGGCAGAAGTGGAATTAACCATAGATAGTATTAGTAATAGGATTACAAACCGTTCATTGTAAGATGGACAGATCTGGACACCGGAGTCTTGTCCTTCCAGGGACGGCACTAGAACGTTACTCCGTGGGGTCAGCACACAGGTGTCAGGTGACCTATGAATTTATTCCGTTCTGAAGTATCTAATCTCCCACCAAAAATGTCTAGGATTGTTCAGGTGTTTGGCAGCTGTTAATAACCCCCTTTTCATTTCAAAAACACCCTTTCATGTTTGAAAATAGTCAATCAGGTGTTTTAATACTCAGACTATCTGCGCATTTTTCGATGATAGAGTGCAAGTACAATAGCTACAGATATTCCAGCAGCCAATGTCAAAGCGACTTCAAGTGAAGTCAATCCAGGAATGATTCGCTCTCTATCATAAATCAAAATGGAACGGGATGTACTACTCTCAATGTGATTCCTAAGTAGTACACCGTCATTCTTAGAGAATTCAACAGTCTGTATCCAAGAATAAATGAAGTCCTCCTGATGTAGAGTGAAGCTCCAAATATCAGAAGATTCCACAATATTCACTTGGACTTCACTCGTTTTGAAACTAATTGCTAATGTGGAGAGCAAGCTCCAGTTTCCAGTTGGTACAGCTAGAATCGATTCATAAGAACTAATCAACGTGCCATTTGGATAATACTCATGACTTCTGACAAAAGGAAATGGATCGTTAATAGAAATAGGATCTTTGATGTTAGGATATGCAGGTCCAAGAATATAAAACTCCATTTCATTCACAAAAGAACTTGTTTCGTTGTACACACTATAATACGATTCTTTGTAATTGTAATGAGTACCTTCAACATATCCCCAGGTAAGACTTTGATTATGAGCGGCAACTGGAGTACAAATGGTCGGAATAATAATGGCAACAAGAACAAATGTTTGTCTTACTCGCAAATCGGAGACCCAACCTATAGATGTGCTTTTCTTCTTATGAAATTTGACTCCCACTTGTCCAGTACTAATCCCCAGTAGGAACTACTCCACTCCCTTCAACCATCAGAATTACTGTTCGCTCTGGAGCCCGAGTTCGATGCAGAACTTCACGAGGTATCATGAAGCTCTGTTTGGGATGGAGTTCTTCTGTTCTGTCTTCAAGATCTATCAATAACCGACCTTCAATGACATAGAAGAACTCATCCTCATTGTCGTGTTTGTGCCAATGGAATTCTCCATGAATAACGCCAAGTCTGACGACACAATCATTGATCCTACAGAGACTCAAATTCTGCCACTCCTTTTTGCAGTCCTTCTGAATCTTGTCCAAGTCCATAAGCGTCAACGGTTCATACTTGATTTCAGTATCAATAGAGTATTTCTCATAATCTTTCATATCCGAAATATCCATCAAAGAAGTAAAAAGAATTGTTGACCTAAGTATTGCAAGCGTGGTTATTCTGATGAAGAATGTACTGATTGTATATGACTCAACTTATGGAAATACAGAACAACTGGCAAGGCAGATTGCATCTGGTATTGATGGAACGGGGCTAGCGGCCTCAAAAGTCGTTGGCATTAAGGAGATTGAAGATCAGGATATCTCCTTCTATGACGGATTCTTGTTTGGCTGTCCAATTCATGCATTCATGGCAACGCGAGGGATTAAAGGTGCAATAAAGAAAGTTGCTAAGAAGGGACTTGATGGAAGGACCCTTGCTGCGTTTGAAACCTATCTTGCTGAGGGGCATGAAGGTAAAGCACTTCGCCAGATTGAGAATCTATTCAAAAAGAAAGCTCCAAATGCGAAAATAGTGTCACCTGGTCTTGCATCACTGGTTGAAGGAATGCAGGGACCACTCAATGAGGCTGAACTCGAGAAGGGGCAAGCCTTTGGTCAACGGTTTGCACAGGAACTAGAATGAACCGATGTTAATCAGCACTTGCACCAATGTATGCATATTTCATTCCAGAAGCCATTCACTGAAATTAAGCATCAGGTTCCATTCAGAGGAGGGGTATTGTACGCTGTCCCAGTCTTCAAAATTATCCCTCAGACTCGTCTCTTCTAGTTCAGGATGAGGACCTGAAAATAAGAGGCGTCCCTCCCCCTATTCAAACACAACCATACACGGTAATCCTGATTCTTGATATGTGCAGATTGTCAGTATGTCTGATATGTCATCGGCCATGAAATAGCCAGAGGCCTAAGAGAACAGTGTGTAGTTCATCGGTTCAGAGGAGAGATCAAGACTGGAGAGGTTATGATTTACGTCAACTTATAACAGGTGTTTTCCAGTTCCTTCAGCATCAGCGTACAATGTACCGTTAAACATGTTAGTTCTCCAAGATGTAGCATAAGAAGCACCACCATCGATTCCAAAATATGCACCGCCGTCCTGTAAAAACTCTCTAACAGCATTCATTTTTTCTTCATCTAAGAAATCTGATATAGTAAAAGAGGTTCGATGTACGTAACTTTCAGCTAGATTTTGTTGGATTCAAAAGAAAACATTCATTCTTAGATAGTAGAAAATAGTGGGTGGAAAACCCACTATTCTCAAAATATCTATCTTTCAGATTGCACTCGTTTGATCTCTTCAATCACATGTGGGAGAATGTCAAAGATATCACCCACAATACCAAAGTCAGCAAGCTCAAAGATTGGAGCTTCTGGGTCTTTGTTGACTGCAATTATAATTTCACTGGATGACATTCCAGCGCAATGTTGGATTGCTCCTGATATTCCCAACGCGAAGTAAAGCTTGGGAGAGATGGTCCTTCCTGATTGGCCCACTTGTTGAGTAGGTGGAAGCCAACCAAGATCTACGATAGGACGAGACCCAGCAACAGCAGCATCTAATACCTTAGCGAGTTTCTGAGGCAGTTCAAGATTTGATGGATCTTTAATTCCACGGCCGCTGCAGACTACAACGTCAGCCTCTTCAACCGACTTCATCCCCTCAACCATCTCACTGACGGTTTCAAGAACACGAGTACGTACCTGAACGGGGCTGACCTCAATGTCAACCTTCTCAACTTCACCAGTTCGGGAAGTATCAGGTTCCAGTGGTTTGAATACATTGGGCCTTACAGTGGCCATCTGGGGACGTGTATAGGGACATAGAATCTCTGCCATGATATTTCCACCGAACGCAGGACGGGTCTGAACCAACTGACGTTCTTCATCAATATCTAAACCAGTGCAATCTGCAGTTAATCCTAGAGCCATTCTTGCTGCAACACGGGGAGCAAGGTCTCTCCCATTACTGGTAGCACCATAGATTACAACAGCAGGTTTACGAGGTGCGATGAGAGAAGTCATAGCGATGGTATAAGCATCAGTTGTATACTGTTCAAAGACCTCTCCATCCACGAGAATAACTTTGTCAGCACCATGATAGAAGAGCTTCTCAGCATGCTTCTCTACATCCTTACCAATGACAACAGCAACGAGTTTTTCATCGAGTTTGTCGGCAAGCTCACGTCCCTTTGCTAGGAGTTCGAGACCAACACTACGAAGACGTCCTTCGTGTGTTTCACAGAATGCCCAGACATCCTTGTAATCTGCAATTACAGCTTGATCTACTGCTCTTCGTTCAATCACAATAGCATCAACGGGACAGACCTCTTCACACGAACCACAAAGGACACACTTGGTCATGTCGAATTTCACTTTGTCACCGTCTTTCTCAATGGCTCCGAAATTGCAGACTTTCGGACAGAGCATGCAACCAGTACACTTGTCTATATCATACTTGAGTGTCATCTATTAGATCGCCCCCTTCTTAGCAAGGAATTCAACTAACTGCTTGGCAGCTTCCTTTGGATCAACATCCTCAAGTTTAATTCCACCAGACCTCTGTTCAGGTGGGAATACCTTTCTAACCTGTGTAGGAGACCCTTGTAAACCAAGATCTTCCACAGGTGCACCTAGTGTTTCGGCATCCACCACATCTAGTGGTTTCTTCTTTGCCTTCATGATTCCCATGATATTCGGAAGACGTGGTTCATTCAACCCTTTTGTAGCTGTAATGAGAACAGGGAGTTTTGCTTTGACGACTGCATACCCTTCATCAGTCTCTCTGTGGCAAGTAATCTGCTTTCCATCTTCTGATAACTCGACTTTTCTGACATAACAAATCTGAGGAATGCCAAGAAGTTCTGCAATCTCAGGACCGACCTGAGCAGTATCGCCATCAATAGCTTGTTTTCCGCAGATTATTAGATCATATTCCATCTTCTCAATCTGTTTTGCCAGAGTCAGTGCGGTAACCCACGTATCCGCGCCTGCAAACGCTCTGTCTGTCAGATGCACTGCACGGTCTCCACCCATAGCGAGTGCCTTATAGAGTGCATCTTTTGCTTGAGGAGGACCCATTGTGATTATCACAACTTCACTATCTTCCCCACCATGCGCTTCTTTGATTTTAATGGCTTCTTCGACAGCCAGTTCATCAAAGGGATTCAGAATACTGGGAACACCATCTCGAATGAGCGTTCCCGTTTCCGGGTTGACTTTTACCTCAGCAACCTCTGGAACTTGCTTCACTGGTACTATAATCTTCATCGGGTGTGACACCACCACTATCATGCTGTGATACATTGGCAGGGCCGCAGTTCTCCATTATAAGGAATACGCACGAGGAATTGGAACATGAAAAAGCTTTCAGATAAGCGTTTCATACAGAGCTTACTCTGCTGAGGACACTATTCACTACTGAATTAGAGAAGATTCACAGTGAAAAATATGAGGTGCTGAAAAATACTACTGGCTGCTTCAATGGTCTTGGGTATAATGACGTTTTTCATAGTGTATATTTTGTTCGATATGCTCTTCTAGTTTCCCAGATATGGACTCAAAACTATCTTACGCAATCCTTTTATCTAAGGGACAGAGGATAACAGGTTAGATTGATACCACTTTCTGAGGTAGTCATAAAATGGGCAAAGAGAAGATAATCGGAGCGCTGATTTTCATCATTGCGCTTCTTGTCATGATTTATTATACATGGGGACTGCTAATCATTCAGATATTTCCAGATCTTGCAAACCTAGCCCCTGTTGGTTGGGAGTGGCTTTTCGCGCCAGACTGGAAATGGTTAGTTATTCTACCTATCTGGTTGGCAGCAGTACTTATCATGGTGATTGCAATGTGGATTGGCTGGACAATGATTACAACTCCAGCACCTGAACCGCTAGAAGACTTTGACTTCGATGAAGAGAAGATTGAACCTGAAGCGGAGAGCGAAGACTAAATCGCACACATTCAACAATTCAGTATATCAGGTAGAGAGGGCGGTAATGCCCTCTCACTATATCCTAATTTTATCAAGTTTTATAATTCTGTGAAGTGATTCTATAATCATTCTTCCATGATTGAATATCATACTTTCTCAATTGTTTTCTCAATCAGCTCAATGCCGCGTTGACATAGTTCATCGGCTTTCTGCTGAGTGGTGCTTTCACTAAATGCGCGATAGAGTGGTTCTGTTCCTGATGGCCTGATAAGAATCCAACCTTCATCATATTCTAGTTTCACACCGTCCAGAGTTATCCGGTTTTCATCTTTTGTTAACTCAAGAAGAGCATCTAGAATAGACTCTTTCTTCTCAGGAGGAACGGGAACTTTCTTCTTGGTGCTATAGTATTGTGGTAGTTCTTCCACAAGTTTGTCGAGAGGTAAGTCACGAAGAGCCATTATTTCAAGAAGTTGAGCTGCAGTCATCGCACCATCTCTCACTGCAAGATGTGGTGGATAAAAGACCCCACCATTTTCCTCACCACCAAGTTCTGCATCAATCTCAACTAGCTTATGTGAAACTACAACACTACCTACTTCGGTCCATTCAATTTTTGCCCCAGCATGTTTTGCAATATCCTCAATCAATCTCCCGCTACTGACAGGTGTGACCAATGTAGAACCTTTTTTCCTTTGAAGAATATGTTTCGCAATAATTGCAAATGACTGGTCACCCCAGAGAATCCTTCCTGAAGTATCCACAAACGTAGCCCGATCTGCATCTCCATCATGTGCAACCCCCACATCAGCACCAACAGATTTAACGATCTTACTGAGATTCTCCAGATTTTTTGGAAGAGGTTCTGGATCTCTACCTGGAAACATTCCATCAAGTTGGGAATTGATGGAAACCACTTTACATCCTAGCTCTCTGAGAAGGATTGGTGTGACAAGAGACCCAACACTGTTTGCACCATCAATTACCACTCTAAAACGCTTTGAACTGATTGCATCTACATCCACATGTTTCTTGATAGCATTGATGTAATCTCTAACTCCGTTTCCATATGTTGTTATTCTACCAATGGAATCCCACATTGCAGCCCGGAATGATTTATTGAAATAGACATTCTCGATCTCATTTTCAAGTTCGCGAGTTATTTCAATTCCATTTGATCCCATCACTTTGATACCATTGAATTGTGGAGGGTTGTGGGATGCCGTAATTATGGCACCCGCATCGCATTCAAGTTTCTTTGTCATGTATTGCAATCCAGGGGTTGGCATGAGACCTACATCAACAACTGAACAACCTGTAGATAATAGACCAGCAATGGCGGCTTGTTGGAACATCTCACCACCCATCCTTGAGTCACGGGATATGGCAATTGTACCCGGGCCGATTACAGTCCCAACTGCCTTAGCGATGTTGATAATCATATCTACTGTCAACGAATCGTTTATGGTTCCACGTACACCATTCGTACCAAAGAGCTTGCCCATCGTTCTCAACCATATGACTTGAAAATCATCTGACTTATCAATTTAGAGGTAAAACGTTCTGATAGCAGAACTGTATTCTATAATTCAAATAGTTGTGCAATCTGATGATCAATCTTCATACACTTTTTCCAAATATTCTTCCAACGTATTCGCAATGAGTAAAGCTCCATCCGTATTGAGATGTAAGAGGTCAATGTGAAGGGTCAACCCGTTTTGGTCTGCAATATCGTCCCAATTCTTTCTCAGTATATAGTGCTTGAATAGAGCTTTCATCATTTCCCAGAGAATTTTCTCATGGCTGAAATTCTGCTTAGCCGGATGAGAGTTCTGATATTGAATCATGCGTTCGTTTATTGGAGCATATACACAATTCCATTCCTCAGCAATCTTTCTTACAGTTTCACTATATTCAATGGTTCTCTGGAATGCTGGATGTGAGGGATTCTCTTCCTGAGTTGGGAGTGAACAAAGCAGGATTTTCGTGCTAGTTTCCGATTTCAAGCGTTTAACTAGTGCTCTCAAATTGCTCTCAAAGAATTCATGATCAGGTTCCTGAGGGATACCTTTCATCAGCTTGGCCCTCTTTCCTTCGCCCGGATGGTAACTCCCACGGACATCGTTGGCACCTATGAGAATCGATACAATCTCCGGTTTGCAAGCAATCATTTCATCACTTCTCTGTAGGAGATTCCATACATAGTCGCCATTCACACCGGCGTTTATCACTTCGAATTTTTCCAAATCCATCCTTTCTGCTAGAATATCGACATAGTTCACTCCAATACGACCATGTGTAAGACTGTCTCCTAGAAAAACAATGACTTGCTTGCCTTCATCTTCTAGATTCTTTTTTTTGAGAAATGCTCTGGGACTGTTCGATGGACGCTTATTCATCATCAAAAATAGATAGAGCAGTATGAGAAAAGAGATAGCAAGAAGAATCAACAAGAGCAGAACTAGTATCATCGCCAGGTCAAAACAGAATTGGTTTCTGGTATAAAGCTTCTGAAGAATCATCTCACTTTGACTATTCATTCATGATGATTTCCCATAGTTTAAGTACTGAAGAGGGTGCGGCGCAAAGGAATTGCAATGCCACTCTTTGGTCGTAAGAAAGACAAGAAATATGAGAAAGCTGCACGTTTGTTAGCAGATGGAAATATAGACGAAGCAGCAGTGTTATTGAGAGAGATTATCTCAAAGCAACCGAATCATGAGAATGCCATTATTTCCCTCGGTGTGGCATTGAGTCAAGTTCATGATTCAATTAAGAAGGACGACCCTCTCATAATTGAAGCCTTCGAGTTATTTGACAGAGCTCAGGAACTTAATCCCGAGAACCCGGTCCCCATCTTCAATAAAGCAGTGGTCTTACGCAATCTTGGTATGCTCCAAGATGCACTTGCTGCATTTGACCAAGTTCTAGAGATTGAAGAGAGAAATCCACTCGCAATTCTGCACAAAGCAGAGATCAACTACGAACTAGAAAACTATGAAGATGCCATCGATTTGGCACGTCTTGCCCTTACAAGAGACCCCGGTCTAGAGGGCTCCATGGGATGGGTCAGAGTCGCAATGCGCAAGGCGGGTTTGCTTCAGGACGAGGGAAATGTGCCGCAAAAATCAGAGGACGGAAGCGGCTAGAAAGATAGTTTTATATTCACTTTCCGATGAGGAAGCGCAATTCTGACGGGCACAACCATCCCCGTCTATTGAATCAGGTGATTAAATGTCGCAGAAAGGCGAACCAACATATCGTGGCATCCCACTCACAGAGCTGGCCAAGATGAACATGGACTCTCTCATAGAACTCCTGCCAACTCGTAGAAGAAGAACCCTCAAGAGAGGACTTCCTCCACGGCAGAAGAAACTCCTCATGAAAATGAGAGCTGCCCGTAAGGCTCAGCGAAAGGGTAACAAGGATGTCGTCGTGAAGACTCACTGCCGCGACATGGTGATCCTTCCTGAGATGGTTGACCTCACTGTCGCCGTCCACAACGGCAAAGACTTCCAACGTTTCAAAATATTACCGCAGATGATTGGACATGTATTAGGCGAGTTTGCTATCACGACGCGAACAGTTAAGCATGGTAATCCCGGCATTGGCGCAACGAAGAGCTCTGCATACGTTCCACTCAAG
>CAZSWP010000017.1:0-69438 GCA_964610875.1 uncultured archaeon | reverse complement strand
GATATTCCCATCCAACTTCATTCTCATTATACCAGCGGCATGGCTGCCATGGCCTATCTAAAGGCAGCAGAGGCTGGTGTCGATGTGGTCGATTGTGCAATATCTGCATTATCGATGGCCACCTCTCAACCTGCTACAGAATCTATTGTTGAAAGTCTAAAAGGAACACCTCGGGACACAGGTCTTGATATCGGGTTGTTATCAGAAATTGCTGATTATTTCAGAAAGATTCGCAGGAAATATGCACAGTTCGAGGGGTCTCTCAAAGGAGTGAATCCACAGGTATTGATGTTTCAGATTCCTGGTGGAATGTTGTCAAATCTTGACAACCAATTACGCGAACAAGGTGCTCTTGATAGATACGATGAAGTTCTCGAAGAGGTTCCTCGTGTTCGTGCTGAGTTTGGATACCCTCCTCTTGTCACACCATCGAGTCAGATTGTAGGAACGCAAGCCACCCTCAATGTCATCACAGGTGAGAGATACAGTGTTATTCCTCATGAAGTAAAGCAGTACTTCCGAGGATATTATGGGCGACCTCCTGCGCCTGTCGATGAAGAAGTAAAGAAGAAATCTATTGGTGATGAGGAACCTCTCAAAGTGAGAGCTGCAGACCTACTAGAACCAGAGCTACCCAAAGCTCGAGACGCACTCAAAGACATCCCACACGAACCACGTGACGAGGTGTCCTATGCACTCTTTCCACAATATGCTCTGGACTTTATCAAAAAGAAGGCATCACGAAGTGCAAAGGGTGAGATCTCTGAAGAACTTGAAATCGCACTTCTAGCAACAGTTTTACATCTTGGTGGTGGTGTTGGAAGTGCTCGCTTGGCTGGTGGAATCCGAGCTGACGCTTGGAAAGACGAAGGACGTGATGAACTGCATTCTGGTGTAAGCTATGGTCCGGGTAGATGGGAGCGTGCTGAAAGTCAGTGGAGTGCTGCAGGGAGAAGGCAACAGGCTAGAAAGAAATCATTGGGTGGTCTATGATGAGTCCAGAGTATGAACTCACAGTAGGAGAAAAAACACACATAGTTGAAGTTGAAAGATTGGACGAAGGAGGACTTCTTATCGTCAAAACTAATGGTAAGAGTTACACAATCAAAGCTGAACAGAATGAGGATGGCTCTTGGACTGCAAATGACACTGTTACAGATTACCACATTAAAATCGCAGAGCGTGCAGGTAGCAAATTCGTTGTTGAAATTGATGATGAGCCGCATGAGGTCATGTGGACAAGATCCAAGAAACAAGCTGCTACAAGTACTTCTAGTCCCAGTGCAGCTTCAAGTGGGCCAAAGGTTCCAGGTGGGGTTTATCCGCCGATGCCTGGAAAAATAACCGAAGTTCATGTGGATATTGGGGATACCGTGAAGAGTGGTCAGACTGTCTGCATACTAGAAGCAATGAAGATGTTTAATGAGCTAAAGGCTCCACAAGCTGGTACTGTTAAAGAAGTACATGTAGAACCTGGTTCAAGTGTGACGCAGGGACAGCTTGTCATTCTCATTGAATGAGGGTGTCTTTGGTGCGGTCGGTCCATATCATTGGAGCCGGAATGACAAAATTTGGAGTTCTTGAAGAATCCCTTTTGGAATTGGCACGAGAAGCGTCAAGAAAAGCAATTAGTTCATCAGAATCCTCTGGACATTCATTCTCTCATATTGTTGTAGCAAGTCAAAATCCAGATGAGTTTACAGGGCAAGGACATCTATCCACTATGCTGGCTGATGACCTTGGTCTTGTTCCAGCTGGAGCTACACGTATTGAGAGTGGTCCATCATCAGGAGCTAGCGCAATTGAGCACGGTTATGCAATGATTGCCTCCGGACTCGCTGACCTAGTCCTCGCAATCGGAGTGGAAAAGATGTCAGAAGTAGACAGAGGAACGGCTTCAAAGATCTTGGCAAAAATGATGTCGTATGACAGTGAAACTCGCTACGGTGCTACTCCAGTTGCTCTTGCTGCAATGATCACTCGTCGGTACATGTATGAGTATGGTCTCACACGTGATGAGCTCTCACTCATTCCAGTGAAAGCTCATAAGAATGGGGCGAAGAATCCTCTAGCACACTTTCAGAAAGAAGTGAGTGCTGAAAAGGTTAGCAATGGACGAATTGTAGCTGACCCTCTCACATTATTCGATTGTTGTCCAACTAGTGATGGAGCTGCTGCTATCATATTGGCATGTGAAGAGATGACCAATATACTTGGTAAGAGATCTGAATCGGTGAGAGTTCTTGGCATTGGCCATGCGACAGACTATCATGCAGTTCAGAATAGAGCATCAATGACATCTTTCACTTCAACCATCAATGCTGCACGCAATGCGTATACAATGGCTAAGATAGGACCGGATGAGATTGATATTGCTGAACTCCACGATGCATTTTCTATCTTGGAAATTGTAAACATGGAAGATGTTGGTTTTGCCGAACCTGGATTGGCCATTGATCTAGTGAAATCGGGTGAAACTGAGGTTGATGGACGAATTCCAATCAATTCAACTGGCGGGTTAAAGGCTAGAGGACATCCTACTGGAGCAACAGGAATTGCACAAATTCATGATATCTACCAACAGTTGATTGGGAAAGCTCCAAAAGGATTGCAAGTCTCAAGTGCTGAATTGGCCTTAACACACAATATTGGTGGATTCGGAAACAACATGGTTGTGACCATATTGCAGAGAACATAAATATTTCCTAATAAAAGCTAATAAAATTCCAGATAATTCAAACCAAAATCGCTTATTAACACATTATGCACCTTCTTCCGTACATAAGACTCAACTATCTTATGATGAATGGATGCTACCTGCTCTTGAATGGGACCTGACAGGTAGGATTCAATCAAATGTGTTGCGACTACTTATTCTTAGAAAAAGTAGTCCACCAGAAGGAAGAATAGTTGAGATAATAGACCGGAGAATAGTAAGATGCCTGAAGGATTGGCTGTTTTGAAATGGGACGATGAGCTTGGTCCTGTTGTCACCTCTAAGACACCAAAGAAGCTCAAGGTGGGATTAGACCCGACAACAAGTATGCGGGTCTATGGTATTGCGACATTAGGTGAGACCGAAGAATCACAAAAACCTGGATTCAGTTCACTTGCGTTTGATGAGTTCAAACTCGCAGTATATTATGGTGGTTTGAATATGCATCTAAAGGGACAACCCTCTATGGTATTCCTTGTTCTTGAACCAAGTGAGGACCCAGATATCTACAAAGATGCACTACCTGAGATTGCAACCCAGATTTTCCTGAATGCTGACGATGACAAATATACTGAGATGGTACCAAAGCTCTACAAACAGATTGCTCGATACACTCAGATGACACCCGAGCAGCGACAGGCTTCGGTATTGAGTGACCCTGTGAGACGTGCAATTCTACAAGTACTCATGAGGAACGGTAGCCTACAAGCTTCTGACCTTGAACAGATAATCTTTGAAGAGGTTGGAAAGAAGATTGACGTTGACATGGTACTCAGACCACTAGTGAAGATGGGTATCATTGCAACTGGCTGGGTTGAGGGATTATCCTCCGAAGTGATATATCTGACACGTGCTCTCTTCATCTTGAGAGAAATATCGCGTGAAACGATCAGAGCAATTCGCAGTGGTAAGTTACCTCAGGAAGTTTCTGAGCAGTTCTTACAGTCAACTAAGCGTTATCATCGTGACTATATTGCCAGACTCAGGAAAGATCTATCTGAAACAATCTGGACAGAAGCCGATCAATTAGCAAAAATCCTTCTTGATTTCGAAGCGTATGACATAATTGAGATTCTAAGAGATGGTCCTCGACTTGTTGAGAATCTCCAAGAACTTTTAGATACAAACAAGTCCGGTCTAAGAAGTCAATTGTCCAAACTAGAGAAACACAATATTATCCTCAAAATTAACGATGAGGATGGTAGACAACATGTGATGCTGAAATGCAGTCCAGAGGTTGCTACAGTCTATCCTGAATGGTTAGTAAGCAGAACCGTCGACTTGTACAATGATGAAGAGGTCCCCAGTCGACAAGCCATTCACTATCTGGAAGTACTGAAGAAGTTTCATCCAAGCAACGCTACTGCAATGATGGAGGTGGAATAGTTGAATAGAATAGTAAAGATTGGAATTCTAGCTGTATTTGCTGTTATGCTACTCCTCCCTCTGAATGGAGCAGAGCCAGCGACGATGAACCCGTCATCTTTTGCAGATGACACTAGTGATGATTTAACGATGAAGAATGGTGACGTGGAACTAGCTGCCAATGAACAAGACTTGGCAAAATGGTGGAATAGTTCCTACATTTATCGTAGATACTACAATTTCACAGAACCCGGTGTGTCGGATAGAATCAATACACCAGTACATCTCTTCCTCGAGTTTGAAGCAGGACATTGTTACGACGGTTCTATTCGAGTTCTATATTATGATGATCCTGATTGGACCCCCCAGCCTTTCCAGATTTGGAATACTACTTATGATGCAACTGGTACTTACATTCTTTCAACAAGGGTAACATTTCTTGTGAATGTTAGTCAAAGCCAGAGAGAACCCAATTACTACATTTACTATGCTAAGGAAGATGTTGGGTCAGTCAGTTATCCCGATTTCTATCCCTTCATCTACAAGAGTTACACTTTCTCTCTATTGAGTCTAATCTCATACTATGATAATAATCAATACAACATTGAGAAGTATGATACAAATAATCAGGTATGGGATGATCCAAGAAACTTGGATGACAGATGGGCTGGCACAAGTGGCAGTGTGTATACCACAAATGTTCCCAATGGCACTCTTAGTGCATATGAACAAGCACGATATGAACCAGAACCATACTCGTACTCTTTGTTCCAAGGTTACTATGCCGTGTATTCAAATTATCCAATGGCTGTGCATGTAGGCCAGGGTGATGAGGGTTCAAATTCAGCTATCAATGATTGGTTCCCAGGAGTTTCGGAATTGGGTTCTGGAACTGCGACCGAGTGGGTACTTGGTGGCGTTGAAGGGTTTGATTCACGAAATGAAGGGAAGTACTGGATTCAGGCACACGAAGACGATACAGAGGTATATGTCTGGACATCAAGCATGGAGGCGGATACAGGTTGGAAATACATCAACAATAGTGCTGCATCATTTCCCGCAGTTCTGGATGCTGGTGAGTACATCTACAAAGGTGACTACATCTATACATCAATAACATATGTGAATGCTACAAAAGCAGTTTCAACACGAATGGGTGATCAGGATTGCAGTCATGCACGAGATATTTGGGCATTCTATCCTGCAATAAATGGTGACTTGGCTGGAGAAGAGTTCTATACCATTGATATGGGACATAGTAGCGACTACACACGAGTCACAAACCTGAACGATACCACTGTTGAAGTAGATTGGTATCGAAATAGTGGTTCTGGTTTTGTCTTTGGTGGAACTCTTACTATAGCGGCAAACAGCTCACAGCTTATCGCTCGTGGCACGGCAAGTGATACCAATACTGAAGATATCCTCCACATTGTAGCAGAGGAGAATTACATGATTATGGTAGAGGGACTCTACAATCCAACTTCTGCAACAGATGCAGGGGATTGGGTGCCCACAATCACTGGTGATCGTTACGGTAGTAATTACAAACTCTGGGGAACTAGAAGTTACAAATTCATGATTGTTGCTCTTGAGAATGCAGAAGTGGACATTGAAGGCTATAACGGCCAAACACTTGAGATTCCTAAGGGTGGAATGACATATTTCATGCCTTGGTCTACAAGCATGACACTCTATCACATCACATCAAACGCAACAGTCGGCGTTGTTGATGTTGGCAAATTCTCAACCACATCTCCGTATTATCCAACTTCTGATACGGGATTTGGATGGATGGTACCAGCTTATTCTCCTGAAAATGACCAGAATGGATTCTCAATTGACCTTGGAGAGGAGGTAAACCTCTTCGAGTTGGATGTAACTGTAGTAGACCTAGATGGTGTACCTGTTGAAGGCGCCACCGTTACACTATACAATACAACTGGTGATGTTTGGGAAGATGACAATGGAAGAACTCGGACTGGCACTACTGATGCAAATGGTTTGATAATCTTCGAAGGTCTGAGCAACATAACCTATGATATCCGTACAAACATTACTGCAACTTGGTTATCTTCCTCACAGGTCTGGGAAAGCACAGACTCCACAAACCAAGCAATCACTGGTTCTGTTACACCTGTGACAATAACTCTAGACCTAGCGTCAATTGAAATTCACTTTGATGATCTAATGTCCGATTCTATGAATGATAATCCAGACGAAACAACGACCGTAAGATTATCTCCGGATGGCAATACAGCTAACTTCACAGACTATGATGTAGTGAACAGTACTGGTTGGGCGTATTTCTATCGCGTGCCTGTTGGTGATTACGATGTCTTTGTAAGATATGATGGTCCAGTAGACAGCTATACTTACGATGATATGACCAATTTCGGTGCTTGGACAATAAGTCAGACTGAGTTTATAGGAGGTTCTTTCAGCCATCCCGATTGGGTACTACCACTTGTTACCATGAACATCTACGTTAATAGCTGGGATGACCAACCTGTGGAAGGTGCCACCATTAAAATCAATAACACACTAAATGAGAATGCATACTCTATTACTGCAACTTCTGATGAGAATGGGTACTTTGAGTTCTATCGTATTGTGAATGGTACATGGCAGATGGATGTCTGGAAGGACGATGACTATCCTCTGACTCAGACCGCTCGCAATAATACTGCAGATATCATTCAGACAAATGTACAGGGTGAGATTACTTTCACGGTAAATCTTGCTATCACTAGACTAAACATTGAAGTAAGACAGGAAGGAACTGAAGCAGTTGTTCAAAATGCTCAGGTAAACGTAACTCTAGTGGGTGTTGGTCTTATTGCTCAAGGAAACACTAATAGTTCAGGTCAGGTCACATTCTTCTACATTCATGGAAACATGAGTAGTCCATATTCTCTATCATACACTGTGGACGTCATTTCAGGCGATCAGTCCGAATCATCTGTCATAGTAAAATGTGACTTTGATTGGACCTATGAGAATGTTATTTACATCATAGCACCTACATATAATGAGCAGTATACCGAACTCAACTCTACTGCATATTTCCTCAATGTACGGTGGGGAAGGAATGCCACTGCTATTGTGGGATATTATGATAGAGATGGTGATAATGATACAAGTCAGATATCTTCCTATGTCACTACCTGGGTCAACTTCAGTATCTTCTTCGAATCCACATTTATTGGTTCAGGTACTTGGAATAACTCAGGGTACTTCTATGTAACCAATGATGGAACTATCAATTTCACAATCATTATTGATACTGACTATTGGTTGATGAATGCTTCTGAAACTCCATATACAATACGGGTGAGCGCTCATACTGATACCTATGATGACCCAGCGCCAATCACTCTCTATGTCACAGTTCAAAATGCTTTGACAGATGATGGATCTGAAACAACCTCGATAGTTGATTACTATGGGTCTCATAATGATTACCAGTTCTGGCTAGAGGATACAACCAATAATGTGAATGTGACAGATTTAGACATCTATACATATACTATCAAACGAGGATCAACAACAATTGCCTCTGGTGACCTTAATCCAAGCGGAGATGTGTTCATTCTTCCACAGAGTGTCTTAAACCAACTCAATGTTGATTTCTACACATTGATTATCAGCTTGGAGAAACAGAACTATATCAGTCAATCAATCACTGGTGATATAACTGTAGAAGAAATTCCAATGCAGGTAATCATCACACCAGTTTCAGGTTATGATTGGAATGTAGGAACGACTCAGGATATCACATTCACTTACATTTTCGATCCAGACAACACAACCAATCCTGGACTTTCCAGTGTTACAGTGGTTCTAAGATGGTACACTGATGCAGGTGTGTCATATCTCAATGCAACGAAGACACTTTCTGCCTCAGGTGGTACATTTACCTATACATTCTCAAGTGATTTACTTCCAGTTGGTGATTGGAACTTAACTATCACATGTTCCAAAGCAAACTATGCTCAAGCCACAAAAGCTTTAGCAAGTCTGCTAACTGTGTCTCCAGCTCCCATAACGATGGGTGTCACTGGGTCTAGTGATATCACAGTTGATTGGTTGGGAACAGCTAATTTCTTGATATTTTATGAACGAACTGCAGGTTCTGTTCCATTATCTGGAGCGTCATATACACACAACTGGACAGACTCAATTAATGTAGCATATATGGGCGATGGGGAGTACTCAATATCGTTGGGTACTAACCTTGAATCTGGTAGCTACGTCTTGGATATAACATTCTCAAAAGATAACCACGATAATGCAGCATTCCAGCTGACAGTTAATATACGTGTACCATTACTCATTGAGACCGAATTTGGTTCCTCTGAGAATCCTCTTGAGGTATATTGGACCGAATCGTTTGTACTCGAGGTCTTCTTATGGGACCAATCAAGGACAACTACACCTGTGGATTCAGCAACAATCAGCTATGACTGGTATCTTGAGTCCATTGTAGACCTTGAAGGTGGTTTGGATGGACAAGGCAGTGGATTTTACAATATCTCATTGAATGCGTTTGATGCGGTACCACAATCTGAACTCTACGAGATTATTATTACTGCAACTGATGCAGGAGCAACCACCGATGTAACAACAATCTTTGTGAGGATTCTTGCAGTACCAAATGAGATTATCCTTGAACAGCAATACTTTGAACAATACTATGCGGACATATTCGAGATTCGCTTCTTCTGGAATAATACTTTGACTGGGGATGGAATTGAAACATATGATAGTTCAATAACTCAAATTGTCAATCCTGCTGTAGAAATAATGGGCTTGTTTAACCATGAGAATGGCACCTACAGTCTATTGATTGATACTAGGACTCTTGGAATGACAGCTGCTGTGAGTGCGAGTTTCTACATCATTCAAATTGATATCTTCCTTGAAGGATTTCAGACACACGATATTCCAGAAACCGTATTCGTGTTGATGCGAGAGACCGATACTTCTCTCTTAATAGACGTAGTTGAGGATGTCTATTGGTCTGATAATATCTTTATCACTGCTACACTCTACGATGCACTGCACGGAGGTATGATATGGGAGAGTGCATCAATCACGGTATACTATGGACCGTATTCCGAGAATATGATAAACTATCAGAATGGAACATTCAGAGTTAATTTCACATCTAGTTTATGGTTCGCAGCCCGGGATGAGGGGTATGTTCTTACTTTGAACTATACTCTACCGAACTATGTTGACAGCTTCAATACAACGAGTGTAATTGTCAATCCAATTGAGGGAGTAATTATTCCTGATGAACTCACAATGCCCAGTGATGATTCCATCACAGTAAAGTGGTCAAACACATTCGAGGTCCGTGTCGGAGTCAATGATATTTACAGAGGAAATGTCCCAATTGAGTTTGCGGATGTGTTCTATCTCTGGAGTGGATACATAACGCTCCATCCTTTGACATTCTATGATGACAATGATGACTATTTCGTCGTCATAAATGCGGGAGAAGTACCTGCAGGAGTGTATGAACTCTACATCCGAGTCATAAATGAGAACTACACCATACCAGATTATGTACTCGATATCACGATCGAAACAGTAGATACTGAACTCAGTGCAGATGCAACAAGCTACACAGTATATACCGATGCAACAGGTCTTGACATCCTGCTGACGTTCTCTATATCAGACACTGCAGTCAGTCTATCTGGCAATCTTGTGGGGGCTACCATAACCATGACATATGCCGGTACTGACTATACTGCAACTTACCAAGCAGGCACTGGTCAATATCAGCTGAACTTTGATCCCTCTGATATCGATCTTAGTTACATCCCTGGTGTGCTTGAACTCAACATCACTGCTACACTTGTGAACTATACCACTATAACTATTCATCCAAGCTTGACCATCTATGCAAGGACCTCTCTAACTGGACCTTCAGTGGTTGCAGAGGAAGGAAGTACACTATGGATTGTGTTCCAATACTTTGACCTAGCTAATCAAGTTCCGATTGGAACAAACAATGTTATTGATGTGAGTGTAACAACTCCTATTGCTACATATACACTGTCAGCAGGTCAAATTACATACAATGGTTCACACTATCTCATCAGTCTTGTCACAGAACAGATTGGTGAGCTTCGTGCAGAACCATACTCTGTATATCTCAGTGCTACTGCACCGATGTACGAGAATAAGACGGATGTGGCTATCCAGGTAACAATCTCAGAACAGACTTTAGATATCCTAAGTCCAATTGGGTTATCTGGTTTTCTAGTCGTTCCTGTTTCTCTATTGATGACAATCCTGTACATGACTGTATTATTCGGTGCTGTTGCTGGTGCCGCGGTAGGCTATCGTCGTTGGAAGATACCTGTAGTCATCAAACAGATCAATAAGGCAGTCAGTGCAATTGAAGATCAGAAGACCGCGAAGGTTGAGAACATCAAGTCTATGGGTCAAGTTATTTCTGAACTTCTTGCAGCAGGACTTGCTGAACTTGATATCTCTGCTCCAGCAATTGATGTTGGTCCGGGCTATGAATACGATGTTCTGGCAGAAGAAACCGATGATCTCTTGGGCGAACTAGACGCTCTTGATGAGATTGGTGCCGACGAAGCTCCTGAGGAGGACATATCTGAGGATTATGAATCTGAGTTAGAAGCTGAACTCGATTCCATTGTAGAAGAAAGGCCCGTTGATGAAGCATCTGATGTTGATGAATCTGAAGTATCACAAGATGTTGAGGAAACTGAAGCTGAAGAAGTCGTTGAAGATGATGAGTCTGAAGGTGCTGAGCTTGAGGAAGCAGAAGAAGCTGAAGAAGCTGAGCAAATTGATGAAACGGACGATGCCTCAATTGAAACTGATGATTCTGAAACCGAGGATATTGAGGACACATCATCTGCTGATGCTGAGGTTTCAGAGAAACCTGAAGAGACTTCATCTGAAGCTGAGGGACCTGAGGTTGAAGAAGCCGATATGGGCGAAACCGATGAAGAAGTAGACATTGATGATGAATCTACCAGTTCTGATGACGATACACTTCCTGAGTATGAAGAGATCGAGGAGGAATCGGAATCTGACCTGGAGGAAGTAGAGGATGAATCTGAAGAAACATCGGAATCCGAAGAAGAAAAGGAGGCAGTGTCTGAAGCTGAAGAAGAACCAGAAGAAGAATAGACTTGGAGAATATTGGAGGATTTCAATCCTCCCTTATTTATTTCTTTAAGGAATGTGTTCAGAATGTGTGTTAAGTATCAACTCCCAAATAAAACATCAAATGATACTAGTGAGCACATTCCAAACACAATAGTCTATTATGAAAACAATTCACATACATTATGCGTTAGTTCCGATTATGTTGCTGGCCATGAAGGTGTTTAGATAATGCTCCGAGAGATCAATGTGTTTAAAGACGGACAAGTTCTCTTTCAAGATATCATTGTACCCAATAATGATCTTGATGGCAGTGCTGTCATGATGCTCGTATCATCTTCTGCAAAGAAACTTCAAGAATGGAAAATTGATTCCATGGAAATCGAACGGTTCAGATATGTCTACATGAACAGCCATGATACACAATTTATTGTAACCATGGATCGTCAAGCTTCATTGTCCAAAGTAGAAGAAGCAATAATGAATCTAGTATCAAAATTCATGACAGCATTTGAGAGTACATTAGAATCTAATGAATGGAAATCAACAGATTTCTCACCTTTCAAGACAGGTTTCAGGAACATTGTAGGAAGAATTCCAGTCAAGTTATGCCTTGCAGGGCATGGCGGTACTGGAAAAACAACCTTGCTTGAACTGGCGACATTACCATCACAGGGACCTCCTCAAGAATATGTGCCTACATTCTTTGGTGACAAATCGCTATTGAAAGCAGATTTTGATCCGTATGTTTTCAGTATATTCGACCTTGGTGGTCAGGATAGGTTTGTCCAAGAATGGGGAAAAATTATCCGTGCTGGGAGTATGGTGGTAATTGTTGCAGATTCAACAAAGGAAAATCTAGCATGGACCAAACGTGTGGCATATCCTGTATTGAAACAGGAATTACCCTATGCGAGAGCAATTGCTATCGCAAATAAACAGGACTTGAAGGGTGCTTTATCACCCCAAGAGGTTGGAAAACGACTTGATGTACCTGCTTATGGCATGCAAGCAAACCAGCGAGATTTCCGGGATAGATGGTTGAAATTACTGAAAGCTTTGGCTTTCGAAACAATTGATTTTAGAATTGTGGGAGATATTGAGGTGGAGTAGATTGAGTGAACACAGTGATGAATCCAAGTCTATTGTTAATGAAGAAGAACGCCGCAGATTAATCACAGAAATTGGGAAGATGAAAGAAACCCTTGATAGTTTCAAGTATGGCCTTAACTTTGAGGATTTTGCTAATGAGTTATTCAAAACTATTGATAGACAGACAGTCACGATAAAACGATTTGAATCCAAGATGGATGATATTGTAAGCCGAATGGAAAAACTGGAGAAAGAATTGGAGCAGGGTATATCTGTCCGTCTTAGGTCCTACAAAGAATCAGCTGAGGATACATCAGATGATGAAGTAATCATTGAAAGGGAGGAAACACCCTCAGAGGATATTGAACCATCGCATGATGCTTCAAAGGACGAATTACTCAGAGAAGCTGATGAAATTCGGACAAAGATTGCGCGTCTTTTTGAAAAAGAGAATGAACTTGCTGAAATGGAGTTAAATGACCCTGCTGGTGCAGATGAATATGCCGATAAAGCGAGAGTCGCCTCTGAAATGCGCAAGGAATTTGAAATTCAATTGAAAGAGATACAAGAAAAAATCGAAAACATGTAAAGGTGGAGAACAATGGGTCTATTTGACAGTTGGAGAAGACGAAAGAAAAAGAAATCACGAACTACTGTGAAAGCACGTGAAATTATGACGCCATCTACCCCGATGCCTGAGAAAGGTATAACACCTCCTGATGTGGATGAACTTGATCCGGAGACACAGGGTGAGTTGGTGAAATTAGTTGCGGACTATGAGCGACTTCAAAAACGACGAGAAAAACTTCAGGATGAACGCAGTGCTCTTACAGAACGGCTTGACAAAGGTGAACTGACAGCAATTGAATTCCGCAAAGAATTGATGTCTAGAATTCAGGAAGCAGCAACTGTTTCTGAAGAGTTGAAGGAAACAGCTGCAAAACTTACATCTATGGGATATCGTGGAATTTTGCACTGAGGTGCACATAGGTGTCAGGTCGAAAGGAGGACCAACCTGAAGAGGAAAGTCCAGAGGATATTGAAGAAAAGACTCGTATCCTTATGGAACAAGCAATTCAAGAAGGTGTTCCTTTAGAGGATGAAAAACCAGGGGAAACCTCCTTCTCGGACCAAGGCATGTCACAAGTCGATGAAACCTTTGAGAGAATCAAAGTTCGTATGGATGATATTCTCTCCAATATTGAAGATAGTCTAAGTAACACTGAACCAGAAATTGAAAAGCAATTGGAAGGGATCTCACAAAGGCTAAGTGAAAAACTGAAGGGAGCTGGTCTGGGCGTCTTTGCTAATCGTGCTGTATCCATTGTGAATCAGGAGCTAAAACAAAATCTTTCCATAGAGAAGATTCTCAAAATTATTCAAGAAGCCATTTCGGATGCAAAAGAACAAGTTGAAGATGTTCTCACTAAAGCTAGTCGGGGTACTGCCAAGACAATCGGTAAATCAACAGGTTCTCTTCAAGAGAGATTACTGCGACTTTATGCTTCGATTAATGAAACCGAAAAAAATCTCGAACTTGCACAGGCTGAGGCAAGAAAATGGAGGAGCAAGGCAAAAGAGCTAGAAACTCAAGTTCAGCAAAAGAATGTTTCAATGGTTCAATTACAGGAAGAAATTGATGACCTAAAAACTTCTCTTGCAGAAGCGAAAAAAACTGTTTCTGAACGAAACGATGAACTATCCGCTACCAAAGGCGAATTGAGTCAAGCTCAATCTCAGATTGAACAACAGAGAAACTTGATTGAAAAACTAGATACTGCTGCTGATTTAGTGGAAGAATTCGAACATAAATCAACTGAGCTTGCTGAAGCAAGAGGAAGAATCAGTGAATTGGAAGAGATAACGCTTCAAAAAGAGAAGTATATCCAATCTCTTCAAGATGAGCTTGCGAAATCTAAAGGACGAATTCAAACAATAGAATCTGAAAATATAACCTATTCTTCCAGAATTGCAAATTTGGAAGGTGAAATTACATCATTAGAAGAGGAATTTGGGTCAGCAAAAGCAGATGTTGCAGAAATGCAAGCCCGTTGGGAAATGCTTTACCAAGTCGCAGAGGATGAACCCGCATTCAAAGCGTATTTTGTAGTTGCTGGGAAGACGCATTGGTTCCCCATACAACACCTATCGTCAGCTCTAGGTGTTCCTATGGTGTTATTAAAGCGACAACTACAGAAATTCATTGATGCAGGTCTGGTTGAGATTCAGGATGACAAAATCCGACCCATGAACCTTTCAGAAGTGGCAAAGAATCTTGCGGGTATGGATGAAGAAGCAATTAAAGAAGTAACAGAACAAGTAGATACTAGTACAGAAGATGAAGAAACAGGTCAAGCAGAAGAAAACAATGATACAGATTAGGGTGGATAATACAAATGACAAAGTCGCTTGATGAAGTAATGAGATTTCTTGAGAACTATACGTTAGCTTGGCATCATTGGCTAATGGTTCTATCACTTGTAAAGATGGGTGGTAGTGCGACAAAAGGACAGATTTTCCCAGTTTACAAGAAAGAAGGATTCTCTCCTCATGCAATAGAGGGGATATTCAAACAGGATATTATTGACCTTGGTGAAGCCATTGAGATTGATGGAGATATCAATTCTCTTTCCAATGGAACTCAGCTTCATCTGACTGAGGATATCAAGTTTATGAAATTCATTAAGAAACATATGAAAACTGTCGTTCGCACCTTGAAAACGAAAAAGGGTTAATACAGATTCTCTTCTCATTATTGGTGTAAGATATGGGAAGGTCGCTGTGTTGGTTTCTGATGGAATAGAAGCATCTCATTGTAGATTCTGTGGGAGAAATGTAATCCCCCCTCGGGAAACTTGTCCATTTTGTCCTGACACAAAAGAAAAGACTGAATTGATTCTAATGAAACCAATTGGTACTATAAAGAGTCATACTACTCTTCATAGACCTCCTGAAGGTTTTGAGTCACATGTTTTCCTTGCACTGGTAGAACTGGATGAAGGACTACAAGCACTATGTCATGTGGCTCCCGAGCTTATTGAATCAATCAAAGTTGACAGTCGCGTAACAATAGGATATGATTCCTCTAAGCGCTTGATAGTTCAGCAAATTAATTGAATCTAGTATATTTCCTCGCTCGTTACTGATTTAAGGGAATAATTCCTGCGGCGGGTAGGTTTAGACAATGGTTGACTATCTCAGTTCGATTCTGTGGACCGAAGAAGAAATCGAATTCCGAAAAGAAATTCGAGAGTTCTGTGACAAAGAGATCTATCCTATTTCCGATGACATTGACAAGGGCCCTTATCCTAGGGAACTGCTCAGGAAGATAGGTCAAGCGGGATATATGGGTGTGCACCATGAGAAAGAAGTAGGGGGCACTGCTCGTGGGCTTTCGTATGAAATCATTGTTGCTGAAGAGATTTCTGCAGCAAATGGTGGTCTCGATATGGCCAGGATGGCATCAACTACACTCTATGGAATGCCTATCAGTGTCTTTGGAACCAGTGAACAGAAGAAAAAGTACCTAGAACCTATCATCAAAGGTGACAATATTGGCTGTATTGGTATCACTGAGCCTGAAGTGGGTTCTGATACAGCTGGAATGAAGACAACAGCTGAGAAAGATGGTGATGAGTGGATTCTCAATGGAGAGAAGCGATTCATCACGAATGGTAGCCAAGCAGATTTCATGTGTGCATTCGCGATAACTGATCCAAGTGTGAAATCTAAGGATGGAATGAGCGCATTCATAGTTGATACAAAATCTGATGGTTTCAGCGTGGTTCAGGATCACGAACTCTTAGGAATGAAATCAGCAAGAGTATCATGGCTGAAACTCGATAATGTGCGTGTCAAACCTGGACAGCTTCTCGGTGAACCAGGACAAGGATTCCCAATTCTTATGGATGAGCTTGATAGTGAGAGGACTGCAATTGCTGCAGAGGCAATTGGTTATGGCCGCACACCATATGAAGTAGCGGTGAAGTATTCCAATGAACGACATCAATTTGGTCGTCCAATTAGAGCCTTTGAAGGTGTGAGCTTTAAGATAGCTGATATGGCCACAAAGCTAGAAGCAGGACGAGCTCTGACACTTACAGCTGCTAGGATGTATGATAAAGGCCAGAAAATCACTAAGGAGGGCGCTATGGCAAAGCTATTCACAACCGAAGCTGCCATACAGATAACTAATGATGCTCTCCAGATACTTGGAGGAATGGGGTATACCACTGATTATCCGGTAGAGCGCTTCCTGAGAGATGCGCGTCTAATGACAATTGGTGGCGGCACTGCTGAGATATTACGTTTCTTGATACAACGTGAAGTGTTCAAACAAATGCTATAAACTGAGAAATTGGGGGTTTTCTCCCATATTTCTCCATTTTCTTAGAATTACGCAAATTATATCAATATATATTGAGTACTGGGGGTTGATTACTGGAGAGTCAAACCATGCCAATCCTTGAATATCTCATGGTCTATACTGAAGCTGGCTTGCCTATTTACAGCAAATGCTATGGAATGTTTTGTAAAACTGCATTCAAGAATCCTGAATTACTATCAGGTTTTCTCTCTGCAATAGAAACTATCCCTCCGACAATTGGGGATGGGCTTTCTCTAGAGTCAATAAAGATGGGACCAACTCAGATGCGGTTCTCAAAAACCACCCCAACTGGTCACAGCGTTGTTGTCGGACTGGGGGAGGACAATCCTGAGGTTGCCGAAAAAGTATTCAAAGCAGTATCTGCTGTGCTTGAACAGGACAGGTTCAAGGAAATCGAATGGATTCATATAACAAGCGATGTGATGAACGATTTTGAAGAGGAACTTCTTCAAAATGCCCTTGTGAAAGCACTTGAGGAACATGGTGGATTTTCAGATGAATGCCCGCTTGGTGACCGTTGCCCAATTCATACAAATGCTTTCGTGTCACGGCGTCAGAAAGTGTGGAGCATGGTCAAAAGCAAGTACAGTGCACTGAAAGCAAAAATGACTGGAAAATCCTGAATCTTCTCTAGACAGATGTTTGGAAAATAAGAAAAGTGGGGGTAGGATACCCCCTTTACTAGTTCTTAGTGATAGCGACTATTCTATATTGGTCACCAACAAATTTCACTGTTGCAGTGAAATTATCGCCGTCCTCAAGACCAAGTAACACATACCAATCAGTCTGATTCATCCAAGCTAGAGATCCCTCTAGGTATTGATATGATGCATTGTTCGTTTCAAGTACGATATGAGTATCTCCATCATATACATAGGAGCTTGCTCCCACAACATCTGCTGTAATCTCAAATGTGTCTGTTGTGTCTTCTATAACTCCACCCATTTCTTCTACGAATCCTTCTCGTACTTCTTTCACTAGATTTGCACCAGTGACAGCACCCTGTCTGGTAAGAACGAAATTGGTAGATACATCCTTGGCATAAGCCATCCCTAGAGCATGAAGCCGAATATCTGAAACATAGTACTCTTCAGCATCTGAATCATAGTAACCATCCCACCAATATATTGGACAATACCATGCATACTCGGTTCTAGTAGAATCAATGACAACAGGATAGATGAGTGGCATTGCACCAAAGTAGGTCCCAGTGTTCGGGTCGGGAAATGCTTTGATTACCTCATTTATCGCTGCCTCACCGCTGGAAAAACCTGCATCACTGAGGTCATAATAAAAGATCTGATCTTTCGTGCCTCTTACCATACCACTGAGGGATAGAGAGCTTGAGCTTTCTCCAGGTGGATGAACTGCCAGGAATGCTTCAACAAGCCCGGTGTCAGGATTCAAGATATATCGTGTATCTTCAGTCATCTCAAGACGGTCATTTGATGGTGGGATAATCCAAAGGAATCCGCCTGCAAAGAGGTCAAATCCATCACTTCTTTGGTAACCACCCCAACGATATATCTGACGTTCGAACCATTCCTCACTATATGCTTGAGTGACCCATTCAGGGGTTTCTTCAACTGTGTTGTAGGCTACCACACTACCATTCTCAAAATAGATTTTAGGACCAAGAGGTCTCTCAACAAAGTCCCATCCGAGGTTTGTTCGCGTCTGTATATAGCAGAGCTCACCTAATGGGTCCCATGTAGGATATGCGTATTCATACGCATTGGTCATGTCCTCCATGTAATTACCAAACTGGATATTTCTATCATAGAATAGTCCTTCTCCAACTTGAATTTCCATATCATATTCACTGAAGTCGATGACCTCGACCATTGAAGGATCGTTTGCATCAACAACAATCAAAGCTTTGAGAAAGTTCTCTGACAGCACATTTGTAGAAACCACGACACACACCCAGACCAACCGGTTATTCCGCGTTGTGATATGAGTCGCAGCTATCTCTATGTTTGATCCAATACTTGCAAATTGTTGCCTTGCGACAAATGATGCATAAGCATCAGTGACTAATCTGACTTGATTATCAGGGATTGGATTGTCGAAAAGGGGCGGTTCACTCACTGTGATTAACTCATCAACAGTCTGTGCATTTGCTACATCTGATGTCCATGTAATGATTCCAGTAAACCCAGGGACTAGAATAATCATGATGAATCCTAGACATGCAAAGGGTAATCTAAGACCTTGAATCATCTCTTCCACATCTCCGGGTCGAAAACCACTAGTGATGAGCAGGAGTATACCAAAGCTCATTACAAGAGTAATCAAAGCCCAGGGTAGTGTCATGGCCACGAAGAAACAGATGAAGAGCCATGAAAGCAATCCCCAGAACAACCTGAATGGAAGCCATTTGATCAAGCGATTTATCCTAAGCATTCCTGGAGTATATGGAATAGGTATCGCATGGACAATCAGCGATACGAGTAAGAATAGCATAATATTCATATTTTTCCACACTCTAGCGGAGCGCTATTGATATTGGAATCATCTTGAGTGCTTTTAGTGTTTTCTTACATTTCCTGAGTAATCATGAATTGTACTCTTTTCGATAGAGGGCTACAGCTCCTCCTGCTTTGAGCATTCTTAGCATCATCTTTGGCGTCTTCGAGCCCTGCAGAATAGTGTCAGATGAAAGGTTCTTGACCTCACCACTTGTAAGGTCTATTGAAAGTTCATCTCCTTCTCTTACATTATCAGAAATTTTTGGGACAATAATAACTGGTAGTCCTACATTGAATGCATTTCTATAGAATATTCTTGCAAATGACTCCGCTACAATACAATTGACACCGAGTTCTCTAAGTACCATTGGGGCTTCCTCTCTTGATGAGCCTGCACCAAAATTCTTCCCCGCAACAATGACGTCTCCCTCTTTCACAGAAGCAGCAAAATCTGGACGAATCACTTCAAAGGTATGCTTTGCCATCTTGGAATAATCAAGCATAGTAAGATATCGTCCTTGGATGATTTGGTCGGTATCAACGTTATCTCCAAATACCCAACACTTGCCCTTGATACTTGAAAAATCCGGGCTCACGAATCATACCTCCCTTGGGTCGGTAATCTCACCATTGATTGCACTAGCAGCTACAGTCGCTGGACTCGCCAGATAGATTAAAGATTCACGATCTCCCATTCGACCTCTGAAGTTCCTATTAGTACTTGAGATACATACTTCTCCGGGTCCAAGCACACCAAGATGTCCCCCCACACAGGCTCCGCATGTACTATTTGTTACGATTGCTCCAGCTTTCATTAGTTCCTGAACATAACCTAATTCCAAAGCTTTCATGTATGTTATTTTACTAGCCGGAGTTACTATCAATCTAGTATCTTTGTGAATCTTCTTACCTTTTAGTATCTCCACCGCAATTGCCAAGTCTTCCAGACGTCCGTTTGTACAAGAACCAAGGAATGCCTGATCTATTTCTATTCCTAAAACTTCACTGATAGGTTTTCCATTAGCAGGACTATGTGGTATTGCCACAATTGGTTCAAGCTTTTCCTCTGCAAGGTCATAGCTTAGACTCTCAGCATACTCTGCATCTTTATCCGGGTTGGTTGTTGACCATTTTTTCATCGGTGCCCATTCATTCATCCATTCCTCAACGGCATAATTGACAGTCATGGGTGCACACTTTGCTCCTGCTTCCACACTCATATTGCACATAGTCATTCGAGACCCGATGCTCATCTTGTCAATAGTATCGCCAGTGAATTCGAGTGATTGGTAATTTGCTCCATCTGGACCAAGATCAGCAATAATTCCGAGTATGAGGTCTTTACTCATAACTCGGTCCTGTAGGTCACCTGTCACTGTCACCTTAATTGACTCAGGTACCCTGAACCAACACTTACCAGTAGCCAAGATTAATGCACTGTCGGTTGCCGCAAGCCCTGCTGAAAAAGCATTGAAAGCTCCGTATGTAGTCGAGTGTGAGTCACTGCCTATGATGAAGTCACCTGGTGTTACCAAACCCATCTCTGGGAGTACTTGATGTGATATACCACAATCAACATCACAGAAATGCATGATATTGTGTTTCTTTACAAACTCTCTATTTCTCATATGAATTTCAGCACTTTGAATGTCTGATGCAGGTGCCCAGTGGTCATTTACAACAAGTATCTTATCTGAGTCCCAAACTTCCTCAACTCCCATCTCATCAAGCACAGGTATGATTCGAGAACCCAGAACTTCATGAACCATAATTAGGTCGACTTCCGCTTCAATGATCTCTCCAGCTTCAGCAGACCCTTCTATAGTGTGAGCTGCCATTAGTTTCTCAGCAAGTGTCTTCCCCACTATATACACCTCTTACGCTTGTCTTTTCATTTGATCAATAATTGCATCAGCCATCTTACTAGTGGATGCCGGAGAAATTGAATCCCATTTGTCTACACAAAGGTCGAATGTTCGAATCTTACCTTCTATGAGAACCGCCTTCACTGCATGCTTAATCCGTCGTCCTGCATCAATACACTTGCTATTTCCATATTTTTCTCCCAACCACTCGAGCATCATTGAAGCAGCCAATATTGCTGCTGTCGGATTCACAGAATTCTTCCCCGCATATTTTGGAGCAGAGCCGTGGACAGGTTCAAAGACACCCTTAGACTCCCCAATATTTCCAGCAGGAGCCATTCCTAATCCACCTTGAAGGGCCGCACCAAGGTCTGTGAGTATGTCTCCGAACTCGTTAGGAGTTACTACAACATCATAATGTGCTGGGTTTTTCACAATCCACTGTGCAAATGCATCAACATATGCATAATCAGCTTCGACTTTGGGATAGGAACCTGCTACCTGTCTGAATGTTTCTCTGAATAATTGACATCCTGCCAGGAGATTACTCTTATCAACACATGTCACACGTTTCTTTTCATCCTCTGGAGCTCCAGATCCTTTTAGTGCTAGTTCAAATGCGAATTCAGCTACTCTTCTACTTCCTTTTTTTGTGATTATCCGATTGTCAATGGCTATCTCGCGTTCTCCTTTTCTATCGAGACCACCTCTTGCAGGTGCATACAAACCTTCAGTGTTCTCCCTAATTATTGTCATTTTCACATCAGAACTAGGTACCTTCAGAGGAGTTGGTACGCCTTCATAAAGTTCTACGGGTCTAACATTTGCATATAGGTCCAAATCCATTCTCAGACCAATCACTATACTATATCCTGCAAGATGTCCATCAGGTCTTCTAATTGGGTTTCCATCACTTCCTTCAGCACCAACTGCTCCAAGTAGAACTGCATCAGCTTCTTCTTTCACAAACTTCTCCGCTTCCTCATCCCATTCGCGGCCAGTGTTCGCATAATATGCTCCTCCACAATCAAACTTATGATAGCTCAATGAGAACCCATCAACGAGTTCTTGAACACTCTTTAGTATCCTCAGTGCTTGATCAACTACTTCCTTTCCGATACCGTCTCCGGGAAGCACCGCAATCTTGAAACTCCCGCTCATTATTTTCACCCTAGTAACTACCTAACCATCCCAAATTAGTTCCTTCATCATCGATAATTGAAACATAGGTATCAAGGCGTTCATCATCCTTGAAACGCGTCTTGCATCTGATTGTGAACTTCCTCTTACATTTTTCACAGGTAACATACCAGTCTTCAATATGCTGGTCAAGTCCATCATCATCCTTTTCAAGAGGTGAGCTTTTAACATCTAGTAATCTGATCTCTTTACCATCGCATTCATAGGCACACTCTTTCAATGGAATACCTTCCATTCCTCTTCTACCAAGAGGAACAAAGACCTGATCTGGGAGTTCATCGAGGGTACGCGCTTCAGACATATTATCACCGTTGAGAAACATTACACCACTACCCATAAATGAAGCGTTTCCTCTGTATTAACACATGCGCCTAGTAACCTACACTCGTCTTGGGGTTCCTTCCATCGGTGTTGAGATGGAAGGTGGTGTTCTGGATATTCCTGAGGCTGCGTCGCGATTTGGACGCAAATACCAGATACACGGTAAACCCTTCCCATCGACAATGATAGAACTCCTGAAATGGGAATCCGGATTGAATGTGGTTCGCCAGATAGTTGAATCATATTCTGGAACCAGTGATGCAGTCCGTCCTCTGATATATGATTACTCCAAAATAAAATACAAAGCACCTTTACTTCAACCTGGTAAGATAGTGGCTCTGGGTCTGAATTATGAGGAGCACATCGAAGAAACTGGTAGTGAAGTACCAGATTTTCCAGTCATCTTTGCTAAATTTCCATCGACCATTATTGGTCCTAATGATGCAATTAGAATTCCAAGAATAGCAAAAGAGATTGATTGGGAAATTGAACTTGCAATAATAATCGGAAAGGACTGTAAAGATGTAAAAGGACGTGTAGCACTGGATTATGTTGCGGGATACACTATCATCAATGATGTAAGTGCAAGAGACCTTCAATTCGCTGACGTACAATTTGTACGTTCAAAATCAATGGACACATTCTGTCCAATGGGTCCAAGGATAGTAACGACCGATGAGCTTGGAGATGCTTCTGGGCTTTATATGTACACAAAAGTCAACGACATCATTAAGCAGGAATCAAACACATCAAACTTACTTCACAATGTACCCAAGATAATCTCTTACTTATCTCAGTCATTCACACTTGAACCCGGTGATGTCATAGCTACTGGAACTCCTGGAGGCGTTGGAAATGCACGTGATCCAAAGGAATTCTTGAAACCGGGAGATGAAGTTGAAATGCACATAGACAAGATTGGTACTCTGAAAAATCACGTAGATCGAGCATAACTCAATGTGAAAATTTAATCCTAATAGTCTGACCTTTCTTGAACTGCTGTTTCAAAGCAATTACTTCAGGAGCAATTTCATCAAACTCTATCTTCTTTTCATCAACATATCCAGCTAAAGGAGTCCACTTCTTACTAAAGACAAAAAACAATGATTCGGGATTACGTGTGTTAGTATTAACAGTCAGGGAAAGCTCACTACCACCTGCATTCCAATCTGTGTCTGTAACTTCGATTGCACCTTGTGTGAAGTGAATACTGGTACTTAGTAGACAAGGCTCTTCTACAACAGGTCGAAGGACCAATAATTTGCAGCTATGAGGCTTCAATCCAGTTATGTTGATTATTGGCTCAGACTCTCCATGATATTTCTCCGTCCAAAATTCAAATACATGGAATCTGTCGTCATCTTGAAAACCAAGGTCTTCCATTGAGACTGAAACATCTATTGGGTTCTCAGATAGATTCACGACCGCCACTACTGCCCAGCTGGAGTGTTCAGTTTCAATCGGAAGAGCGAAGATGCGTGGTTCTTCAATTTCTAGGCTGTCTAGAGCCAAAGCACTCTTTCTATAGGATGGTAAGATTTTATCAAGTAAGGCAAGTCGTTCATCCGAAACTTCTGTCATTCTATCACTTAGCAATACAGCTCCTCCACTCAAAGCAACCACTGAAAGCCACAGTCGAATCTCATCCAGAGTGAGTTCGTTATCATCTTGGCGTACAAGAACACAGTCTGGATCATTTATCCAGAGTCGATCATGCATTACTGCACGTGTCATTGTATTTATTGAACACTCGTAGACTCCGGCTCCCCAATCATAGCGCCAGCTAGTAGCTATATCTGTTCCAATTCTCATCATATTGACTTTTCCGACGCAAGGTCCTATTGGTGCGCCACAGCCTAAAATCATATCATTGCCAACTGCTTCTCTGATAGCATCCATTCCTTGCTTGAATGCTTGAGCTCGAGTCATTTTCATATCATAGCGTATACCTTCCATTGTTGCATAATGGAGAAAATCGATCTTGAAGTATTCAAATCCATATTCCTTGAATTTGGCAAACATATCTTTGATGTGGTTGATTACATGAGGATTGGAAAGGTCAAGTGCGTAATAGTTGCCTAGCCATAATGGATTTTGGTCTGCTATTATGGGTATATTATCCAAATTTCTGATAAACCAATCCGGTTTATCCTTGAAAACCTCCGAATGTTCTGCTGCGACAAAAGGTGCAAGCCAAATTCCTGGTCTGAAACCTTCTATCTTTATTTTTTCTACTAGTCCTTCCAATCCACTACTAAACCGCTGATTCTCCTCCCAGTCACCTACTGATTTTTGAAACCCGTCATCGATCTGTATCCACTCAATCTTCTCTGGATACCTCTTTGCAAGGAATTCTGTATTCTCCATTACTTCAATTTCATCGACCTGTGTGTAATAGAAATACCATGTACACCACCCCGTTGGAACCTTCTCCCAGGTCAGTGCTTCCATGCGGTTAGAAACAATATCCATATAGAGAGAAAGTGATGTTAGCGCGTCTTCGGATACAAGTACTTGCATCTCTTCTGATAGAATAGTATCTTTTTCAGTGAGAGGAATTGCATCAAGTTTACATGTTGCAACAATTTGTGCAAGACGTTTTTCTTCCTCCTTTCTTCCGAAGGCTGAAACTTCGGAGAGTTGGTTATCAAACGTGGTATAGCCAATTACTAGTGCATCATGTGATTGAATATTATTCAATACTGAATAGAAATGACTCAAATTCTCTCCCTGTTTAATTTGTTTCGCCTGACTGAGTTCCCAAGAATGAAATCCGTTATGGAATAATCTTAGTTTAGAACCGTCCCATCCTGTGATTATCCTTGATGAGTCATCAACATCAAGGACCAGAGTATCAATCGCTTTCATTCTCAGTTCAGCAGCTTTGTTTTTGAACTGAATCCTGCACATGTATCCCATTGTTCTCTCAATCACTGAGAGTCTAATGTTCATCTCAGCTGTGCCGTCCATATCTTGAACACGGAGAATAACTGACTTACCTTTCAGCCCTTCATCTTTGAAATCTAAAGCACTGAAGGATTTGTAAATCATTTTTCTTGAGTCAAAGACCTGTGTATCAGTATGCACGAGGATATATGATCGGTCAAAGATCTTCACTTTTTTCTCATGATGGTGTAATGCTATAGTACCTAATCTAGTGTCATATGTTACTGTAATTGTTTCGTTACTTAGACTGATTGCATCATCTGACACTTCGATTTTGCAGATATCATTCAAGTTATGCAATTCACATGGTCCTCCAAGCTACCTGTTTGGAGAACAATTCTGCACTTATTCTTTGCCCGACTACTTACAATTCCATAGCTTTCTGTTCTGCTCTTTGAGCTTCTTCGTATTGGAACAAACGCTTATGCGCCTTTGCAAGCATTAACCAGGCTTCTTTGTCTTTTGATTGCAGCTCAACATATCGTTCTAAGTACTTTATCACGCATTCAGTGTTATCGAGCTTCTCACAGCATTTTGCACCATAGTAGAGTGCACGCTTATGATCCAGCTCGGGCCCCATCAGTTTTTGAAAAACTTCAAGCGCGTCCTCCCACTCTTCTGCATTGTAATGGTCCATACCTTTCTCAAATGCGATTTCCATTTCTCCATATTCAGGAATCCTTGAAGCAAAGGAGCCAGTCAACATTGATGCAGTGCAGCAAATCAAAATGCTTCCAGTCAGGATTGTGATTCCCAAAATGGCTGCTGGATTAGCATACTGTGCGACAAATGGGAGATAACCCCATCCAGTCAACCATGCTGTAATAATTCCGCCTACGATTATTAGAACTGCAGCCAATCCTATCATCTTTACTTTGTTACTACTCATATCAACATCTGCTGCTACACCCATCAAGGTACTGCACCACTTCTGTTGACACTTCTTTCCCTTTTAGAAGTAATGAATTACGAAATCAATCGTCTGGTTCATTCTCATCAGAGATTCTACTCAATATTTTCTGTTTCTCTCTATGAATCTTTTCCGCCTCACGAGCAGCAAGCCGGTCTCTAGCAACTTGTATCCATTCATCAACAAGTTTTCCAAGAATTGGCTTTAATCTCACAGCTGTTTCTGCATAGACTATTGCTTGTTCATCTTGTTCCTCGATGAAATGTGCGTTTGCTTTGTTATAGTATGCTTCTGCATAGTCTGGTTTAGCAGCCACAGCTCTGGTGTATGCTTCGATTGCTTTCTCTCCCTCTGTCAATCGTGAATAACAATTACCCAAATTGTTCCAAGCTTCTGCATCGTCCGGGTTTAGCTCTACTGCTCGTTCATAGCACTCACGTGCTTTCCCGAAATCACCTAAATTATACAACACATTTGCTTTATTGAACCAGATTTCAAAGATCATGTTATCAATTGCCAAAGCTTCATCATATGCTTTGATAGCATCTTCTTCCTTATCTATCTCCGATAGAGCATATCCAAGATTATACCATCCCTCCAGAGATGTAGGATTATTCTCAAGAAATTCTTGTAAGATATCAACTGTTGTACTGAAATCACCATTTTCCATTAGTTGTATTGCTCTCTGAAGAGTTGTTCCATCTTTCGTGTTCATATCTACCGTATTATGGTTCTGAAACAACTGGAATAAGCATTGTGAAGTAACTATTCACCAGAAGCCATTCTTCGAGCTGGAATTGTGATGAACGCACCAATCCATCCGGGTGACTGAAGTCCCAAAGCAACAATGTTGAGAGTACCCAAAGCTCCTCCAACTAGGAAAATCTGTATTAGGTTGATTATCAGACCAATTAGTCCCATCCCTGCTGCTATACCAATGATAAATTTGCCAGTTCCAACACGGTTTCTTGTAAGCAAGAAACCCCCAACTATGACACCTACACCTCCAAGTCCAGCTATGAAACTCAGGATAACTAATATCCATTCCAATATTCCTGCGAAACCTGGAAATGCTGCAGCAGCATAAGCAATTAGATCTCCAAAGAAACCAATGCTTCCTGCAATACTAGTGATAATCAATAGGATTCCACCGATTAGACAAAGTAGGAAGGGAGTTCGATTATTCATACTCTAAATCAGTATGCAAGCCTACTTATCACAGTATTCCTTCTCATAAAGTCAAATGATTCTCTTACGGTGACGCATTCTGGTCGGATTAGCGATGCCGATCTCCTGTAAGATTTTGATAGCCCTCTCAATACCTGAGCCAACGAAGCTGGGTTCATGGGCATCAGAACCGACTGTTACCCTATCAATACCTTTGGAAATCAGAACTGATGCCAATTCCGGTGATGGCATTGGTTCTACTTGTCCTTTTCTCCACGTGGATGTATTGATTTCAAAACCCACATCCCGTTTTTTCATTCTTTTCGTGAGCTCTTCAATATGCGGTTCCCAGAGTGTTTTGATACATTCCTCGTAGAAGAGTTCACCATATCTTCTATAAAGGTCGATATGTGCGAGTATATCCACGAGTCCTTCATCAATCCCATCCATTAATAGATTGAAATACTTCTCTCCTAAATCCTGCATTGTATGCTTTGCGAACACGGTCATTGCTTCCTTTTCTACCGATATTGCCAAGTGATCAATTAGGTGTGCTGAACCTAGAATGAGGTCGAAGTCTGTTGAAAAGAAACAATCAGGCAGATTACCAGCAACACCTGGATAGAGTTCAAGTTCGACTCCGAGCAGGACAATCAAGCCCTGTTCAGCATATACATCTCCAATCTCTCTAATGGACTGCTCATAGTGTTGTAGCCAATAGTCTGACTTCACATCAACTAATTTTCCTTCGACTAAAACGACATTATCATTTGTGGCTGGGTCACTATCTAGATGAGTAGTGAATGCAATCTCTGTAAGACCTGCTTTCAGTGCAGCTTCACAAAACTCGTCAAGCTCGCCTTTTGCATCTATTGAATAATTGGGGTGGATATGATAGTCTTGCATTGAGTCGAGGGAAAAAAGAGAACGTTAAAGGCTTGACTATAGTAACATGCATGAACTACCAAAAAAAGGAGAAGTAGGAGTACGAATACTCCTATTTCTTCTTGGCCTTAGTCTTCATCTTAGTCTTTTCTTCTTTGATTAGGTCCTTGAAGGCTGTATCGTACTCTGCGAGCTTCGCCTTCTTTTCATCTGCTGTAATCAACTTGGCTTTTGCCAGTGCGCCAATGCCTGTTTTGAATTCCTTATGCCACATCTGTAAATTTTCTACCTTTGTTGGTTTGGCTGACAACTTTTCTTTTTCACTTCCAAGTTTGTTTGAACTGATTGCCTAATGTACCATTGACACCAATTCGTGAAGAAAATCAAACTTCTTTGTGATAAAAAGAAATCTCGTCTTGTTGTGGTTTTATATCTCTCAAGAAGAGAGTCACTATTGTTCCTATGAGTGATACAACAGCCAAGAAGAGGATTGATACCTCTAACCCGTATACATCTCCAATATAACCGAAAACAATTGGTGATAATGCTCCTGGAATTGCACCTAGTGAAAACAATACACCAAATGCCAACCCTTTGGCATTTTGAGGACACACTTCCGTTTCGTAGGCTTGACCAGGTGGGACACCAAAAAAGTATAGGAATCCTATTCCAATTAGAACCGCAATGAGAGCGGGTAGATTCAGAGAGTAGTTAAGTAATAGGAAAAATGGTACTGAGAGACCCATTGATAAAGCCATGAATGCGACTCTTTTGCCTGATTTATCCGAGATTGGAGCTGAAATAATCTCTGCTGCTAGTCCTGCAACCAACATAACTGCGGTCAATGAACCTGCCCAAACTGGTTCGTATCCATATTGGTCTACCAGATATATTGGCATGAGTAGTGTTGTACATCGAAATGGTATACCTCTCAACATTGCATATAGAATCACGATGTAGTAGTTCCGTGTCCATTCATTTGTTCCTTCACAGACTTCAGATGTGTTCTCTTCCATCGCATGTCTTGGGGATCCTGAATATCTCATCAAAGCAAATGTAGGTATGAAGAAGAGAACTCCAAGGAAACCTAATGCAAGAACAGACTCACGCCAACCTCCTAGTAACACGAGGAATGCTACTCCCATTGCAGGAATCATAGCCATACCTACTAAACCGCCCATAGCATTAACACCGACAGCTTTTGCGCGTTCTCGTTTTGGGAACCTATCTGAAATTGCAGGAAATGAGGAAGGATGATATCCTGAAACACCTAATCCAAGTGCTATCTGTGTTCCAAGAAGAAAGAGAAAACTTGTTGCAAAACTTGCGAATAGCATGACAATAGATGCTGATAATACACTAATCGAGATGAAGATGTCCCGCCATCCACGGTCTCCTAGATAACCGATTATGAAATGAGCTAATGTCATTGTAACAATGACTGCACTAGTGATCATCCCAACTTCTGTCAAGCTGAGGGAGAGCTCGTCTCTGATTAGTGGCATGAAAGGAGATAAAGCACCGCTGTAAACGTGATTCATAAAATGTGCAATAGTACAAGCAATAAGCACCGCGTAGGATGCTTTCGTGACTTTTGCCAATTATCAACCAGACTCCTTGCTACGGCCGGCGGGTACACCAGTGCTATGTAAATGTGATGATATGTATCACTAGTTCAAGATATTATTGAAGACATGATTAACATAGTATTTTGAGTTGAAAATTTGTAAACGAAAAAAACAGTGCGGAAAGCTGATGACTAGTTGAATCCAATCATCAGCACATCCGACTTCGACTCGGTGTTTTTTGGTAGCTATTTCTATACATCCATCCCTTTTAAACATCTAAGACTCCGCAATCTATGTGCATCTGGAAGCACTTTGGCTCTCTCATATCATATCAGCCAACCATAATGCTATCCTTAATCCGAGAATTGCATTGCTTGATGATTGGTAAGGTTCAATTCCATTAATACCCCAATTGTCAATGAAGAAATTGGTTCCAGTTACAATTATCCTACCTGCGGTTTCTATAGATACCAAGACAGGTTCACCGTTCAATGTTGCCAAAACATCAGCAGTCGCATTGTGATTCAGGGTTGTTCCTGCATAATCAAAGTTTGGAATTCCTGATGTCACAGGATGGGGTGATAGATTCGTTACAAGTGTGATGCTCTTATCACCTGGAACTGTGTCGTGATCAAATGAGATTCCTGTCCAATCAAGAAAGCTATTCACTTCATCAATGTTTATGCTTTCATTAGAGAGACCAGCTACGAAGATTCCGCCACCCGAATTATAATACTGAATGTAGGCATCTTTCTCTGCCTGAGTATATGGAATATAATACCATTCGGGATTTGAAGGGATAGTTTCGTTAATGTCCCATGAACATGGATCTAAAATAAACACAGCATCAAAATCGCTTAGGTATGAGTATGTTAGTAATAAAGAATTTCTGATTTCTGTCACAGAGATATCGTTGTCTGTAAGCTCTATATAGAAGTCCCTGAATTGCCCGTAGATACTATCTATAGACCACGCAGAATGACTTGTATCAAAAGCAATTCTTGCATCCGGTACTTCCGCTGAGAAATCAATCTCTACCGATGTGGAATGATATGTCGCCTCAAGTAATATGGTTGATTCAAATGAACCAGTTCCAGAATCCGGAACCTCTAGTTCTATGTGTAACACTCCACTTTGATTCACCTGAAGTGTTATTGGAATATCAAAGATTTCGGGGGTTTCGCTCTCAATGGATACCGAATATGTGGTATCTTGTGAATTGAAAATCGTAATATCAAAGAAGTATAAATCTCCATAGAAGAGTTGTTCATAATCAATTGGCAAATTATTAGGGTGAGCATAAGCAATCTCTGCAAACCCTCTCTCATATCCTACCGTTTGAAGAACGTCTATTGCTCCTTGAAGGTCAGCTTCACCCGCTCCTACAACATACTCTGCGGCTGCTATTGACTCAGCTCCAAGCATGAGTGCTGAATATATCATTCCTGGAGTGTGATTGATTCCATTTGTGTCTAGATAATTAATTAAATCTGCCGCAATACCCGCAACACGTGGTGATGCAAAACTTGTTCCGAAGTATCTTGCTGATGGTGTTTCAACATAACCTGGTGCTGCTATGTCTGGTTTCATATATCGTGATTCAATTGGCCCGGTGCTCGAGTAACCCTCTGGAATACCATTCTGATCTAGAGCAGCAACTGATAATGCATTTCTGAAAAGACTAGGTGAGCTAATGCTCGTTCCAGCTAATCCTTCTCCTCCTTCATTTCCCGCAGCAGCAACCACAACCACTCCCTGTGAGAATGCATAGTCCACTGCTCTTTCTAGTGGGTCTCCGTATGTTGGACTTGAACCCACACTCAAATTGATGATACTACAATTGACCTCAATAGCCCAGTATATGGCTGCTTCTATACCCCGCGCAGTAGCGACACCGTCAGAGCCTATGACTTTAGCATTAACTATAATCGCGCTTTGACTCTCCTGTAGGACTGCTTGAGTCACAAGTGTTCCATGTTTTACATTATTCCCTGCACCATCACTGGGATTCGAATCAGTGGTGGAAGTATCGGTTTCTTCATATCCATACATTGGTAAAATGAAGCTCTGTTGTTCTGCTACTCTTCCTTGCATGGAGAAATCGATGTCCAATCCAGAGTCCAGAACTGCAACCTTCACTTCACCAGTAGGTGTACCCGGCGTGAATGGATTGTAATTCTGCATCATTAGAATAATGCCTGATGAAATCATCAAAATAATAATGACAAGTGCGGCAATTATTTTCTTTGTAGGGTTTGATGAGGAAGGTGTTCTACGATATGTAGAATCAGCTTCCCAATATTGATATCTCATAGTAAAACACCTCGGTTTCTACTCGCGGCATGATAGGATTCGAATATAACTAATTTAACTTGTCGACTGAGGCGGTTTATATTGATAAGAGAATCCTTCATATTGGAAGGGGAAGGGGAAGCTTAATCTAGTATAATTCATGCCTGTTATATCAATGGGGCTAATGAATATAGAACCAAGAGCCATGGCATGAGGCAGGAATGAAAAAAGTGACACGCCAAGAATCGAATGCATCTGGCTTCCACACAATTTCATTTATCAGTAGTAACGCTATCAAAGCAAGTACATGTTAAGAGGTTGTTGAATTGCCGGCGCAAGAAACCATCGTATCCGAATCTCTGTTGAAGAACAATTTTCATGCTGTACCTCTTAGCAAAGTTGTATCCGAATTGGAAACGGATATTGATAATGGTCTTTCAATGGAAGATGCTTCTACACGTCTGGATCAATATGGTCCAAATATGATACCAAAAGCAAAAGAATCCTTCTGGAAAGTTTACTTAGCTCCCATCTTAAACTGGTTGATCAATATCTATCTTTTAAGCTCATTTGCGCTGGTGATAATTGCTTACGCATTTCCATTTAGCGAATCACAGTTGAATCAAGCTTTATTCTGGTTGGCCATTGTTGCTGTGAATTGTCTAGTTGCTATTTTCCAGCAGTTTCGTGCCCAAAAGAAACTTGAAGCGCTTGAGAAACTCAGTGCGGGAGATGTACGAGTAATTAGAAATGGACATGAGCTTCAAGTAACACCCGATAAAATCGTTCCTGGAGATATAATCAAATTAGACCAAGGTGATAGAGTCCCTGCTGATGCGCGAGTTATCACGTGCTCAAACTTCTCTGCTAACGAAGCATCTCTGACTGGTGAGAGTGTTCCTGTTACAAAGGATGCTAATGCTACTATAGAATCAGATGTTCCGCTTACTGATATGATCAATACAGTCTTTTTTGGAACCTATGTTTCAACTGGCACTGCAAGAATTGTCGCCACAACAACCGGCAGCGGAACTGAGATTGGAAAAATACAGGGTTCCCTTGAACAGTTAAATACAGGGGATATCCCGCTACGCAGGAAGGTAAATCTTCTAGCAAAATATCTTGGAATTGCTGCAGTATTTCTAATGGTACTATCAATCACTTGGGCTCTCTTCTTTGGTCCAATGCTTTTAGGTGATCCGATTATCTTGGATTTGGAAATCATAGTCAATACACTTTCCGCAGGAATCACCAAGGCCATGACGATCATGCCCATCAATATTCCATTACTTACGACTATCGTGTTGCTGACGGGAGTACTAGCCATGGCCAAGAAGGGTGTAATCATTCGAGACCTCTCAGCTGTAGAAAGTCTTGGTAGAGTCAGTGTGATCTGTTCAGATAAAACTGGAACAATGACCAGAAATGAAATGACTGTGAAATTTATCTGGGACACGGAGGAGATCTTTGCTGTTACTGGAGCTGGTTATGCTCACAGTGGTGACATTCTAAAACTCAAAGACCTCTCATCAGTCGATACTCTCTCATTTGAAGACTCCTTCAAGGTGGATGAATATAACCTGCCGCAGGGTCTTGCACAGTTATTGATTTGTGGTGGAATCAACAACGACTCTGAAATCGTTGAGAAGATAATTCCTGGTCAAGGCTCAATGTATATTCCAATGGGTGACCCTACAGACGCCGCCCTACTTGCATTGTACCGCAAGAGTCAACTAAATGTCGATGACCATTATAGTATAGTGGAAGAATTCCCATTCGATTCAGAATTTAAGAGAATGGCAAAGATTGCAAAGAATGGGGATAAACACATCGCATTCGTAAAAGGTGCAACTGAAGTCCTTGTTCCTATGTGCACAATGGTAGAAACAGCGGGAACCGACGAACCCCTGACTGATTCTATCCGTGAAGAAATCATGCGACTGAGTAGTGAGTTTGCTGCACGTGGATATCGAGTCATCTCTCTTGCTCACCGTGAAATGGACTATGTCCCATCAGGACCAAATGCACGGGAACAAACCGAACGACATTTGACATATCTCGGTTTTGCCGCAATAGTCGACCCTGCACGTGATGGTGTCAGAGAAGCAGTTGATGCTTGTCATAGTGCGGGAATAAACGTAATAATGATTACTGGTGATGCGTCTGCAACCGCAAAAACCATCGCTGAAAATCTCAATATTTTCAAAGAGAATTCTCTGGTGTGCGAAGGAAAGGACATCCCTGCACTGACTGACGAAGCGTTTCTAAATGTAAATGTCTTTGCACGCGTAAACCCAGAACACAAGCAAATAATTGTAGAACGCTATCAGGATGACAAAAAAGTTGTCGCGATGACTGGTGATGGAGTGAATGATGCTCTTGCCCTTGCAATGAGCGATGCAGGTATCGCTATGGGCATCACTGGAACAGATGTTGCCAAAGAAGCAGCAGATCTGGTAATCACTGATGATTCATTTGCCTCTATTGTTACTGGTGTGCAAGAGGGAAGAGGGCTTTTCAACAAGATACGTATGATGGTCTATTTCTATATCGCTATCAACCTGTTTGAAAGCATCATATTCTTTGGAGCACTATTTCTCCTACCAGCAGGATTCAATATGCTCACAAGTTGGCAGAGTCTCTATCTGGTTGCCACAACACATTCGTTCCCTGGTCTGGCGTTGGTGTTCGATAAAACATCACCTCGTGCTATGGAAGAGAAACCTAGGGACAGTGAAGACCTAATTACGCGTGGTCTAGCAAAGTTGATGGGACTAAATGTTGTATTGATGGTGATTGGTGCAGCTGTTGTGTACTGGATGGCTTTCACTGGATTCATGGGCATTCTTGATATTGTTCCAGAGAATCTAGCAGGTTTCTATAGCAATGCTTCACCAGTACCAGACCAATGGAACCTTCAGATAATGAAAGCGACAACCATGCTTCTCACAATTATCCTAATTGTTGAAAGCGTCTTAGTATTGATCATTCGAAGAATTAATCTTCCTGCTCATGAAGGAATTCGTGAACCTGGAATCGAACGGTTTGCTGTTCTACTTGGATTAATCTATCTTGCCCATCTTTTGTTGATGTATATTCCTGAGGTACAGCTGTTCTTGGCAACGGCGGGACTGGAATTCTACATTATTCCTCTAACTGCCTTTGATTGGTTAGTTTGCATACTTGCCTCATTACCTGCGATTCTTGGAATGGAGATATACAAGAGAAGCTTAAGGAAGAAAGGAATATTCCTCTAGACAATTGGTGATATCAACCGATGCAATTGCCCTTTGTAGATGAGGATTATTTTTCTCTCTTTATTGGATTAAGCCTCTCAATTCTGGCATTGGTTGCATACGCGTACTGGAGTATTCAAAACAAAAGGAAGTGTGTTGCAAAACTCAATCAGATTCTGGATTTTCAATCAAATATTAGTGTAGTTACTGCATCACAGGAGCTCTCTCGGAAACCCCTTGATAGAAAGAGTGTATTAGGAATTGTTGAACTTGCTGAAAACGCTATTCTCTCATTTAGTGGGATGACAATCCTTTCACTACCTGTCATGGAAACAAAGTTCAAGGAACAACTAGTCAATTCCCATGTTTTGAATCCAGGTAAGGAAGCAATGAATTGGAGTATCACCGAGGACAAAGTTGCAGACATTGTTGAAGCTCTCTGCCAGAAAGAGAAATTGGATGTTCTGAGGACAAAATCTGGTGAATATCTCTTAGTTCCAGACCTCAAGGAGAAACTACGCGATACACTTCAGCTTCAGGGACGTATTGATACACTGACTGAGTCACAACGGCTTCAGGTAGAGCAAGATGAATTGCTCGAATTAATTCGTTCATGGAACTGGAATGCCTTTGAAACAAGAAATGGAAAAATAATCTCTCTAAGATGGGTGCGATGGTCTCTAGAGAGTGAGATTAGGAAGAAAGGATATCTCTCTCCCGCTGATGAAACAATCCGCCTTGAAATACAAGAGCAAGAAATCACAAAAATAGCCATTGCTCTTCACTGGAAATTGGTTAAAACTCTAGAAGGGAATCTAGTTCCTGAACACTTGGTTGAAGAGAAATTGGTCGAGTTCATTGAGGATGGTTTAATCTCTCCTGTCACACTAAATGAACAGTTGCATATAACAAAGGAACAGGCTTTACGATTGCTTGCAAAATCTGGACATAGAGTGATAACCTCTGAAGATGATTCAATACTGACCCTGTCTCAAATATCTCGCATGTTTCATGATGATATTGAGCTTCTTGGAATTATTGATCCCCAAGTCTTTTCTGATAGGTACCAGGTTCCTGTAACTACAATTATCGGATTGGTCAAAGATGATGAAAGATATCGCAAGAATCCAAATGGTCATTATATTTCTTTACGCGTACTACGAGAATGGTTCTTAGAAACTGTGAGAGAAAATGGTTTGGTAAATATTCGTGAAGCAGAAGAGAAGTGGGGGCTATCCAATTTAGACATACTCTCTCTCATGAAACGATTTGGTCTGCGTACCACCATAACAAGAGATGGCGACTATCTCTCATTGGCATGGGCTAGAAGAAATGCTCGCGCACAACTGGAATCTGGTAAAAGAATAAATCCTCAAAGTCTAATGGACTCTTATGGCATTAAAATTGGTACAGCAGAGGCTATTCTAGCTGATATTGAAACTGAAGCGATGATGAATTCGGAAGGGGCATTAATCCCATACGATGTTATTCGTGCTGAGTTATCTGAAGAATTCAAGAAACACGGGATACTCAATCCTATTGCATTTTCAAAGCATCATGGTTACGATCTAACAGAGATACAACGAATACTCTCAAGAATGAGTTGGAACGCGCTTAGAACCCCAAAAGGAGTTCTTGTGAGCAGAAAGGCTCTTGTTGATGCCATGCGTTCAAGGTTAAAACAAAGGGGTGTGTTTGATGTAGGTATGCGTGCTGATGCTTTTGGTATGGACTATTCAGTATTGGCATCTGAGTTAGAGGCGAATCTGTTAGATGGCCAATACCTGATTGATGCTTGTGGAGTGGTGGTAACTGTTGAATGGGTTGACCAATTAAGGAAGACAGGAATGGAGAAAGGTCAACTCCGTGTCACTGAGCATGCAAAATCTATCGATTTGAAACGTTCTGTTTTCATATGCTTACTACGTCGTTTGTTTAAGGGAAGCTATCTCCCTGGTGCAGATACATTCTTTATATTAACAGAATCAAACCGCTAACAATAGATTGTATATACAATATACATTTGAGAAAGAAACTCTATAAATAACAGAGATGGAATTATAGCGGATGGAGAAATATCTTGGCTCGAAAGACTACTCATAAGATAAAGCAGATGAAATCGAAAGGAAAGAAGATTGTGATGCTAACAGCCTACGATGCTCCATCTGCAAAAATCCTCAGCGAGTGCGGTGTGGATATGATTCTTGTTGGGGATTCGGTAGGTAATTCCCTGCTTGGATATGAAAGCACAATTCCCGTCACATTGGATGATATTGTGCATCATTGCTCTGCTGTTTCACGAGCAAATCCGGATAGTCTGATTATTGCTGATATGCCATTTATGACATGTAAAATTAGTACTGAGCAGGCTCTAGAGAACTGTGCTTATGCTCTTCAAGCAGGTGGTGCCGAAGCCGTTAAAATTGAGGGTGCTGGCAGAGTAACAGATATTATTTCAGCAGTGGTTGATGCTGGGATTCCTGTTATGGGCCATATAGGTCTGACACCACAGTCCATCTTCGATTTAGGTGGATATCGAGTGCAAGGACGGACCGCCGAGGCAACTGAAGTATTGGTAGAACAAGCGAAAGCTCTACAGGATGCAGGTGTTTTCTCCCTAGTCATTGAGCTGGTTCCAACTGAAACTGCAAAACTGATCACTGAATCTGTTGAAATACCAACGATAGGAATTGGCGCTGGACCTCATTGTGATGGTCAAGTTCTTGTATTGTGGGATATGTTAGGTTTCTTCGAAGATTTCAAACCCAAGTTTGTCAAGAAATATGCCAACATCAGTAAGATCATGAAAGATGCGGTTCTAGAATACGTAGAAGAGGTCAGAAGTAAGAAGTTTCCTGACAAGGAACATAGTTTTGAGATGAGTGAAGAAGAAACTGGTCGTCTCTATGGTAGAATAAAATCAGAGAAAGATTAAGTTCTGTAGAAAAAAAGAAGAAGATGCAACTCGGGAGTTTCACGCCTCTGCTTTTTTCTTCTCAATTGTTTCATTAAGTGCTTCAACAAGTTTGTCTGCGGGGATTCCATGTGCCATAGCGCCCTGTTCGACATTCTCATATTTCGCAACAGCACAACCATAACAGTGTAGCCCCCATTCCATGAAGGTTCCAGCTGTTTCTGGCCATTTCATTACGACTTCAGCAATTGTCATGTCTTTTGTGATTTCCGCCATTGTAGTTAACCTATGTTAAGTTCTAATTTGTAACTTGGAGTTTTCCCTTTTATGCTTTATGATAGCAATATTTTCCAACATCATAGAACCATATGATCTAAGCCTTTATCGCGCAAAACTTTCGGAAATATTTTGAAGAGTGGCTTGATTTTCGAAAGGAGTCCAAGGGCTTTTGCAATAGAACCATCCATCTTCACTTGTCCTTTCGCCATAGCTATAGTTGTATTTAGTTTACCTTGCCAGAATTTGTTCGTAGTTTCTGAAGTACTCCAAACAGCAATCTCTGGTTCCACATCTGAATCGAAGCTCAATGATCCAAGTTTTCCATCAGGACCCGGATCTCGAAAATTGATTGTCACATGTACCTCTGGTTGTTCAATATCAAACCGTACAATTATCCCGGATTTGACCAATTTCTCATAGACTTCTTCTTCCTGAAGTGCTCTACTCCAGAATTCTTCGAATACCTCTTTTAGTTGCTCAGAACTCTCATAGAATGGCATAGTTCTTTCTCCATTTACTATGAAGTCAAAACTAGGTTAGAAGTCTTTTGATTGCCTTATTGTTTCAAATATCTCCTGAAAAAAGGATAGAACTCATTGATTTATTCCAACAATCTCATATCTATGAATCGAAGATCATAAGGCTATCCTAAATCGCGTACAGACAGACATTGCCAATACTAATGACCTCCAGAAAATGAATCAGATCATTGTTCATCCCTGACTGGATTATACCTACTATGAATGAAAAAGGAAAAAAGGAGTGTACAATTTACATTCCGTAGCTTGGTTAGATGAGAGTGATATTTCTGATTTCAAAATGCGTCCGTTGTGGCAATTTAGTTAGTGAAGTTGCCTCAAAAATCGTGGAAAAATCTGGAGGGAAATATCCTCTTCTCTGTGAGGATTGCCTATTAGAAGAGATGGATCAATCCCTCTTGGAATACAATACCTGTTCTGAATGCGGACGGCCAATCGACTCTATACGCAGATGGGTGATTCATTGGCAGAGATTCAAAGGAAGTCAAGTATCCATGTTATGTTCTAGATGTTTGAAGAAAGAACTCGAGGTCTCGAAATCCGCCCTGTCACATGGTAAAAAGACAGAACAGAATGATTGAAGAGATGGATTGTAACTCGTTATTTATGACCGGACAGGTTTCTGATATTGTGATATTTGAAGGAGAAGAGTATTATCTATCCGGAATTGATGGTACAAAACTACCTTCTCCCCAAGACTTTGGGATTTCACCTCGTCCAGCATCTACTGCTTGTTGGAGAGGATTTCAAAATATATATACATGTCCAAACAATGAACTTACTCTTGATACAATGTATCTAAGCAGTGCTGAGGCGAAACCAGTCAATGGAGTAGAACCTGAAAGCAATGGTGTAATGTTTCCGTACATCTACAAGAATTTGGATTTCAAGGTACCTTTCACTGGACGAATAATCATAGCAAAGGACTTCATAAGCGAAAACTATGTTCATATGGGTTTTCAGAGTGCATCAAGTTATGAAACCGTTCTAGAACTGGTTCTCGATGAAGGTAATATCAATTCTGTTACAGATATGTCTGTGCGAATGAAGAAACTGCGCGAAGAAGGAACAGGCAAACCTCCAAGTCCAAAATCAGATGAGAAAAAGGATGTCAAAGAATGGATATCTGACAGATTCAGTTTGGAATATGAGTCTGAGTAATTCACGAATTTGAAAATGTCTTAGAGACATTCATAGGATATCATATCCTATAAACGAGATAATTTCTCTTTCATCTTGCCCTCAATGAGTTTACCCAATTCTTCATGACCAAATTCACGTGCAATATCTGCAGCTAAGCGTTCATCGCTATCCCTGAGAGTCCCATCTGCACCGTGTTCCAATAATAGTTCGACTATAGCGGTATAACCCTCTTCCGCTGCAAAATGGAGGGCTGTTTCTTCATGTCTTGTTGAAGCATTCACATCTGCACCGCTCTCGAGCAATAGCTTCACAATCGAATCATGACCATGTGCACTGGCTTGTATCAAAGCTGTCCAACCTGCAAAATTATAAGCTTCGATGTTTGCTCCGCGAGAAATGAGAATTCGAATTACATCAATCTGTCCTCTCAAAGATGCCCAGATTAGGGGATTCATTCCCCGTCCATCTTCAACCTCGATATTTGCTCCTTGATTAATAGCTCGAGTAACATCTTCAGTTTGTCCATCATGAGCCGCATTAAGAAGGAGTGCATCTTTTTCATCTAGATGGTCTGTTGAAGGTCTCACCACTTTTATTCTGAATTGCTCGAGCATCTTAACAAACATTGGATTACTATACACTGACATTCTTGCAACGGTGATAACATCATTGAGAAGAAGTTCAGGAAATGAATCCAAATTTTCTAAGAGATAAACAAAGACTGAGAATCTTCCATCTCGAACTGCAAGATGGAGAGGTGTCATATCAACAGCATTTTGCAGAGTGATATCTGCTCCATTCTCGAAGAGATGCTTTATGATATTAAGAAATCCATTGCTAGCAGCAATATGGAATGCAGAGTTTCTAAAGACCTCTTCTTGGAAGTTAATATCCGCACCATTTTCGATACTGGCTATTACTTCTTCAAGACTTCCTCTTTTTGCTGCATCTATTAGTGAAGCATCTGGATTTGTCAATTTTTTTCATTCAATATGCCGTATTCTTACTAATGAATACTGTTTGTATGTAATCTAATTCTAAATTGAGATTGGTAATAAGATTCAATCCATCCAGTGAAAGGGTAAATAGTGAATTATCTATGCAAGAATTGTGTGGCATTATGTCTTGCAATCCCATTACAGTAATTGACCAAGTTGGATTGGACCAGCACTCTGCACCATTTCCTAAGCCACACATGGAGGCGTTTGAGAATCCTGAACGCTTGCTGATCACAATGCAATATCTTGAAGAAAATAATATTCTCAGCAATTTGATCAACATTAAAACTCCTATGGCAACAATTGAAGAAGCGCTACTAGTTCATTCAGATTATCATGTCCATTCCGTAGAGTTGCTTTCCGATTTTGGTAGTGGTCAATTAGGTGAATCCGCATATGCTAGCCAGAATCTACTAAATTCAGCTCTCTATTCTCTTGGTGGATCACTTATTGCTGCAGAACTGGTTATTGAGGAGTCCTGTAAACATGCATTTGCATTGATTCGTCCACCTGGTCATCATGCCACCAGCTCTTCAACAACCGGGCTTTGTTATTTCAATAATGTAGCAGTTGCCACGAAAAAAATCTTGCAAGAGGACGGAGTGCATCGCGTTTCGATTTTAGATATTGATGATCATTTTGGAAATGGCACTGCAGAGATATTCTACCAAGATGCGGATGTTCAATTCATTTCAATTCATGAATACGATTACGTGAGTTATGGTCTTGGTCATTTTCATGAGATGGGTAAGGGAGATGGCTTTGGAACAAACATCAACATCCCCCTTCGAGAAGAGTCTCCTGATCCTTCATATAGAAGTGCCATTGATAGAATTGTAGTTCCAGCGATTGAAAGTTTCAAACCAGATGTGATTGCTGTTTCTGCAGGTTACGACGCGCACTTCACTGATCCTTTAGGAGATATGGATGTGGATTCCCGAACATACTGGTATATTGCCAATAAACTTGATGAGCTCTCATCCTCTATGGGTATACATGGGACTTTCTGGGTATTAGAAGGTGGATATAATCCACTTGTGCTTGGCCCTTGTGTTAGAGCAACATTGACTGGACTGCAAGGTGAAGATGAAGAGAAACTTGAGGACCAAGAAGAAAGAACTGTTGATACAAGTATCAAGAGAGCAAATCGGAGAATAATCCGAAAGATATGCAATCAGTTTTCGAACTTTTTTTAGCTGGTCCGAGTACTGATGGGTCAGATTTCTCCTTACTAAGGTCATATGCCATTCCAATAGAACATGACTTCAGGATAATCTGTTGACTGCTCATCAAGAAGTGCGGAGTCTTCACCTTTCATTTCTTGGTCAAGGAATTCGATGATGTACGTGTTCATGATATTCATCATTCTATATGGATTGATCTTTCCTATCAAGCCAAATGACTGGAGGATTGGTGACCAGAGATCTACGTCAGCAAAGTTGTAGTGTCTTGTATCATTGACATACAATCCGTAGCATGTATTCTGTGCGTTATTGTACACTATATCATTCAATCCTGGATTTCCATAATCCGGGCCAAAGAATAGCATGAATGGTTTTGTCATGTTAAGTTCTCTCGATGCGCCAATATGTGGAGAGTCAAAGCTAATTCCTATTATTACACGGGCATCTGTTAGACACAACTCTTCTGCAGTTGTTCCACCAAAGGAATGTCCCAAAGCTCCGATTCTATCCAAGTCCATCTTTCCCCACAAAACACCAGGAATTACAGTATTCTCTGTGACCTCTAGTTGGTCAAGTAGATATGTTGAGTCATTAGCCCAGATAGTTAGACTATCATTTATGAAATGCCCTTCTGGAGCTTCACCTTCAAATATGTCAGTTCCATCTGGGAAACTCGCTACTGCAGATTCGTATGGATGGCAGATGCTAAACACGATGTACCCGTGACTCGCCAATTCTTCCATCAGGATTGTGTTTTGCATTATCAATCCTCCATATCCATGGGAGAAGAGAAGCACTGGATATTCTGCTTGGTTTTCGGAAACCTCAACTCCAGTGTATGAGTTTGTCTTTATGTTATTCAAATGACTAACTAGCAATGGCGGAAATCTAAATGATTGTTGTATCCCCGTACCAAATGCTTCCATGTCTGAGATATACGGAGCTTTTGTATCCATACTGACATCATCAGTAGGATACCATACTTGAATCAAAATCCTACGGTTATCATCTGGATTTGCTGTAAAAACCTCATCCCTAGATGAATCAGTCAAATCGAAAATAACTGTCCCAACATTATATGAACCACTTGGATTTGGAATATCAAACATTGGAAATAGTTGATCTAAGAACAAAGTCGATGATATGACAATCATTATGATTAGGAGGATTACAGCTCGTGAAATTCTCGATGGGGTTTTACTACTCTTTGGACCTTCTCTAGGTAAACTTGCTTTTCTATAAGTGAATTCTTGGTAAAACCCAGCTATGAATAATGCAAATACTGTAAGATATAGTGGAATTAGCTGCCATCGTGCACCTTCAAAAAGTATATGCAATACAAGAAATGCAATATTGATTAAATCAATAAAGAACGAGAGATTGACATCAAATATTCTCTTTTGCATCTTAGGGCTAAAATATTGCAGAATCAACAGGACAATGACAATGAGCATAAGAATCTCAAATAGTTGCATCAAGACCACCAAGTACCTTTTAATTGAATCTTCTCCTCCTGAAAAGACTTCTGGGATTATTTATGTTAAAGTAAATTAAGAATTCTTCTTCATAGCAGTGATTATGATTGAGTTAGGAACTATTGTGTTAGCTCGGATGAACTTCTTTGGTGTATACAACTTATCACGGTAGGGAACAGCATCTAGTGGTAAATTATTCACTTCATCAAAGGTATATCCTTTAGGCTCATCAATCCTTTGAACAATAAATCCCACATCTATCAATCCATTGATTATATCTCCCAATGTCCATGGTGTTGTTTCAAAATTTCCAATTTTCTTGCCTCTATATTCATGCCACTCCCATGTTTCTCTCTCTGATTGAAAGTAATTTGCAATCTTAGAGATATCATTCTCTTCAAGAGCTTCACCAACAACAAGCCAGACTGGATGTGCCATACAAGTGATAATCCTGCCTTCAAATCTAAGAACTCGATAGCTTTCTCTGAAGACAGCATGAATATCTGATGCATAGTTCATAGCATGTGATGACACAATCAGGTCATATGATGAGTCCTCCAACATAGACATTTTTTCCATATCACTTTTCAAGAACGATACTTCGACATGTTCCTGTTTCGCGAGTTCTCTAGCATAATCCAGTTGTTGGACTGACTGATCGAGTCCTGTGACGGACTTTGCCCCCTGTTTTGATAATACTATGCTATTCTGTCCTCCTCCGCATCCAACTTCCAAAACATCTAAGCCTGTGACATCTCCAATTACTTTGAGTTCATTATCTCCCGGACCATATGGATTGTAGTGGTAGTTCTCCAAGGAGATTCTTGTATTGGCTTGATAATAATCTGAGAGACTATCCCATGCATCTTCATTACGTCTGTTTGTAGCTGTCATATTCTCTTTGACCTACCTTCTGTAAAACCATCGCTAGTATTCTTTCTATTAAGAATTCTCACATGAACACAAAATGACTTCTTAGTATAAGCTATCTATAAGTAAATGAATAGTTTCATCTTATCAAGGGATGACCACATGATTGAGGAATTGATATTATCTTGCCATGGAAAGTCAAAGCATATTGTTGAAGACATGACTGGTGGATGACTGACACTCCACTCACCGAGAGAGGAATCAAGCAAGCAGCTGCACTGGCGAAGCGCCTCAAATCGGTTCTAGATGAAGATGAATTCACACTCTTCTCAAGTGACCTCCTTAGAGCATCTCAGACTGCTGAGATTATATCTAAATCTCTAAACTCAGAGGTGGTTTTTCTAAAAGATCTCCGCGAGCTCAATAATGGCGTCGCTGTTGGTCTTTCAAACGATGAAGCAAGGGGAATCATGAATCCCTTAATTGAACCAATAGAGGATTGGATTCCCTTTGAAGGTGGTGAATCTTGGAGAATTTTATACGAGAGGGCTACAAAAGCATTGGAACAGATATCCTCTGTCGAAAAAAGAAGAGCTGTTGTCATCAGTCATGGAAATACGCTGCACTGCCTGATATCTACCTGGCTTGGCATCCCATTAGAAGCTAGAATCACATACGAACAGCATACCTGTAACATCACTTGGTTACGAGTGAATCGTCTGGGTGAACGAACTATAAGAAAACTCAATGAATGTGGACATCTTTCAAATATTGAACTGGAAAATATTATTGAGTATCACTAGTTACAATGTAATATTACTTCAAACCCGGAGTAAATTGATTTATCATTGATAAAGAAAAAATGTGGTGGCAGAATAGCTCTGCCAGCCAACTAAGATTGTTTTCTCTGTTTCAACAAGAAAACTAAGACAACTATAATGACTACACCTACTATGGAACCAATGAGTAGTAATTGAATCGGGTCAAAACCACTAGGAGGTGATAGAACATCAGTACCTTGTATTACGACATGGTGTTCACTGTGTTGATAAGAAAAGGAAATCATAGTTGCAGTTTCATTTGGTTCAGCAACATAACTTATCGGATCACCATCGAAGAGGACAATCCACTCATTCTGAGCTGCATAAAGAAGACCATGAGGAATAGTCACATTGCAGAAACCAATGGTCCCTTCTGGTCCACTGATGTCAAACTCCAAAGTACCATCTTCAGTACTAAAAGTCTGATTTTGAATATTGGATGATGTCTGAAAACCAATGTTGTATCCGAAGTCTGGGATTTGCCAGCTGAATATTTGCGGAAAACTATTTGGATTCAACGGATCCGAGCCAAAGTTGATCTCCCAACCATCATTATAGCCATCAGAATCTGTATCTTCAAGCACACAGAGTGTATGGTTGATAAGATGTGAGTAATGTCTGAAGGTTGTGTTTTCATCTCCAAGAGTGGTGTATGTGTAACCGGGTATAATCATAGTAAGCTCATGATAGTCTGATAGAGAATCATTATCGAAATCTGTATCAATACCATCAACCCACATGTCGTTGTTTTGGTCTCCATCAAACATGTCAGTACCAATGGGATGCCAACTCAAAGATGGGTCGTGATATTCAAAAACCTCAAATCCATCATAGATGCCATCGTCGTCTGAATCATAATCTAAGATATTAATGATACCATCATTATCGAAGTCACCCATTGGGCCATGTTCAGAGTTACCGCTTTCACTCATACGTTCCTCACAATATTGGACTTCAACTCCATCAATAATGCCATCTGCATCTGTATCATTATTCAGAGGGTCAAGTGAAACCTTTATTGACCCCTCATAGGTCTGATATGTGACCAACTCTTCATAATCAGTGAGGTCGTCAAAGTCCGAATCGGGATTAAGAGGGTCCGTCCCATTCATGAGTTCCCAATAGTCATTGAGACCGTCTTCATCCGTATCTGCTTTCGTTGCAAGAGTGTACCTTCTATTCTCAGGTAAAGTTGTGTTAGCGGTAACTGTGACTCCCTCTCTTGTGCCAATTGAACCAGTGCTTTCGTTCGACACTGAACTCGGTACAAATAGCTCCGTCCAGTCATCAAGCCCATCCATGTCAGTATCGGGCATTAACATATCAGTGCCTTCTTGCATTTCTACAAAGTCACTCACACCATCTCTATCAAAGTCAAGATAGTGCCAAATGTCATAGCTCTCCCACGTGCTGGGGAATCTTTTCATCATGTAGTCAATCTCATCCACATCTATCCAATTGTCTGCATCTGTGTCATTTGTCAAAGGTGAGAGGACAATTTCCTTCTCAAGGCCATCGGAAAGTCCATCCATGTCTGTATCTGGATCTGCAGGGTGTGTCTGGAAACGAGCACGGTATGGGTCTGGAGCTCCAAACAATTCGTCGAGGATATACTCGTCATCCTCTTCTATGATTGGTTCATCAATATCATTAGAACCTGGAGCTACTTTCCGGTCAACTGCCCAGTTCCAGCCATAGTATTCCTCCCCATCTGTGATTCCATCATCATCTGAATCAGGATCATTTGGATTCGTAAAGTATGTCACATTACCTCTGTACAGGATGTAGAGGCTTCCCTCAACTACTTCAATTGGGTCTGGGAGTCCATCATTATCTGTGTCTTTTCGGAGTGGATCCGTGTTATAGTAGTGTACTTCAACACCATCCAACAATGAGTCCTCATCTGTATCATTAACCAGCGGGTAGGAACCTATCTCAAGCTCTTCTCCATCCAGCAACCCATCAGAGTCAGTATCGTTATTGAGAGGATCAGTCCCTATTCTAAGTTCTAAACCATCAAGCACTCCATCTTCATCAACATCAGAGTTATTCAAGTAATGTAGATTGGCAATGCTCTCATTGGATATACCTCTTATCAGGTTATAGTACTGGACCTCAGTTCCATCTCTTAGATAGTCATTATCTGTATCTGGGTCAGTACAATTAGCATGGAAGAAGAAGAAGTCTTGTACATTTTCAATACCGTCAGCATCCGAATCTTCTGAAACAGGAAGTGTATTTGCTGTGTACTCAGCAACGTCACTGACTCCATCGTTATCTGAATCTTTCTTGAGAGGATTAGTAGGTGTTGGGTTTGGTGGCACGCAGTCGTCCAGACCAAAATTCCAAGCTTGCCAAGTATTCCCTTGAATTTCTCCGTAATCAGTGAAGCTGCCATAGTTACCGTCATTGATGGCAAGATTTTGTTCAGTTGAATTAATGATGTTATCATTATTGAGGTCGAAGTCGTTGTCTGTATCAATATCGAGTGGCGAAGTGCCGTAGTCGAATTCCTCTCCATCATTCAAGCCTTCTCCATCAACATCGCTATTTAGAATATATAATACTGGAGATGGAACACCATACTCATTCTGATACCAATCATATTCGAACTTATCCCAAAGTCCATCTTGATCTGAGTCTTTCTTTAGTGGGTGTGGATGTGCATCTTCCAAATCATGTCCAGCAAAAGCCCATTCCTCAGAATCAGTAAACCCATCGTAATCGCTGTCCTTTACTGAAGGATTGGTTTTAATGACTTCAAGCCAATACACACTGCTCATTCCCTTGAGTTCTTGTTTATCATTGAGCCCATCATCATCGCTGTCATAATCCATGATACTAGGTTTGCCATCATTGTCATAGTCTGCCAATGGGTCGAGGCCAGCAGCGTAAAACAACGCAAGTTCTTCGGAGTCGGAAAGCCCATCAGCGTCTGTATCACTTAGTAAAGGGTCAGTGAAGTAGTTCAGTAATTCATTTCCATCTGAGAGGTGGTCACCATCAGTATCAACTTGAGTAGGATCAAGACCCATGCTTTTCTCAAGTTCGTCCCAGAGCCCATCACCATCGAGGTCCAAGTTTGCGTGCTCGTCTGTTGGAGGATTGGTGTTACTATTTTTTGACTGGATTGAAAGAAAGGGAACGGTACCTTTCCATGACTTGGTAACATCAAACTTGAAAATCCAGAAGAGTGAAGCATAGAACTTGAAGAAGAGATTATAGAAGAGTCCGACTTTGAACGAATCACCCTCGTGTCCAAAAGATGCTTGTGCTAAGATACCTGTCTTTGCCTTCAGTTGGAGTCCAAGCTTTATGAAGTCTAAAGGTAGACTGACACCTATTGCCTCTTTGATGTATGATGCTGGTGAAGGCAGACTCAGTGCTATGTCTAGTCCAAATCCAACCTTCAACGTTACATCTTGCTTTGAAGCTTCAGTGGTAGCATTGTAGTTCATCCCTAGTGCAAGAGACAAGTAGTTGACCAAATTGACCTTCATGTTCAAGACATCCATTATTGTGGAAACCGTCTTTCCAGTTCCAGGAATGAGGTAATCCAAGAACGTTGCCAATGGAATCCCAAGCTCGAAACCAAGTTCAATTGAGAATGACCCTCCCATGAATTTGAAAGGATTCTCTGCTACCGTTGGGTTGGCATCAGCTATTTGTTGAATGAAGTTACCTATACGTAATGTAGCACTAAGTTTTGGTGTGAGTTCAAGTGAAACATCATATCCTGCAGCTTTGAAGACTTGTTTTAGTCCAAGGACCTTGGCTAAGTCAAGTGCTCCGTCTTCAGCTTGCACGGTAAATACCAAATCCACATAGTCTGGCATGTACCAGGGTCCAGTACCAATTCTTGGGGTAACGTCAAAATCAATGGGAATCTCAAATGGGAACTCGCCTGTATCTTTGTCTCCTCCTCCCATCTTCTCCATGGTCATGGAGCCTGTTCCAGTAGAACCGCTGTTGATTCTATCTTTATCAAAATTCACATGTGTAGAATTTGAATCGTACCAGTCACCATTTGTGTATCCCGTGACTAGAAGGATGTACATGAACACGTCAATGATCCATCCCCAAGGTCCACGTGCGTCTGTTTCATCCTGTCCATAATCTATGTAAAAACCATCAAGTGTGTTTTGAGGATTCATTGTTCGTTGTATTATAGTGTTTAGATTACTTAGTAGATAGATACTGGTGATATCAAAAATTTCGCTTGCCAATGCTTCTTCTTTTGAATCAGTCGACAAGTCAAAAATATCATAGATGGCACATAATGCTCCAAGTATTGCTATCTCAGTGTCAATAGATCCTTTGAGAGTATGAATACTTTTGTCAGGGAGCATGTCTTCAAGAAGGTTTGAATGACAAACTTGGAATATATTGTGTTCAGGACCGGTTTGATCGATAATGGTACTTAGTGTAAGCCAAGATATGATTTCTGATCCTACTTCCATTCCGTTCTCAGTACCATGAAAAACATAGATGTTCATCTTTGAGTCAATCATATTTTGTGTGAGCATTTCCTCTGATTTGATTGGAATCAAATTAATGATAAGACTTGTAGGGGATAGCTCATGATAGAGCTTTTCTGCTGCACTCCTACAAATCTGATTATCTGGGTTGAATAGGATACTTGCTGGGTATCCGTCATCTCTTGAACTTTGTTCTATCTTTTGAGAGTGTGTTTTAACACTCAACTGGGTGCCCACATCAGAGTTCATTGCTACGATAAGTGGATTCACCAGTAGAGATAGAATAAGAACTATAGAAAAGAACCTGATCCTCATAGTGCCACGCGACCTTTCCATTTTTCCTTGTATTCGTTGTATATATTTCCTCTGAATAACAAAAGGTACAGTCGTATTAAGCGAAGTAATGCTATTATTTATTGCTGATACTATTATAGCACTGGGTAGAAGCTGACCTGTTGCAATGAATCCTTCATTTAGTGGCTCATAGTCTATGTATGGTATCGCATCAGGATGGAGTCTTTGAATCTCCTGCTTGGTATACGTGTGTGGTTCAACTACTCTCATTATCTTGAATCCTGCTGCTATCATCCCATTCATAATAGTACTAATTGTTAAAATGGAATCCTCAAAGGTAGCTATGGGTTTATTGTCAGCACCTGGCCAGTCCCAAACCAGTCGATCTTTTTTGAAATAACTGGTAATTTTGCTAAAATCCTCTCTAGCCATTGCTTCTCCTATTACCTGCCATACGGGATGCCCAAAACATGCAACAATACGTCCGTCTTTTCTGAGAATGCGGTTGCACTCACTCATGACCTTATCAAAGTCTTCAGCATAACCGATTGCATGTGATGAAACAATAAGGTCGAATTTCTGGTTTTCGAAACACGACAAATCATCCATGTCTTGTTTTATGAAAACAACATCAACATTGTTCTGTTTTGCTAAATCTTTTGCGTGTTCAATTTGCTTATTAGAAATATCAATACCCACTACTGATTTTGCTCCCCATTTTTTTAATACGATGGAATTCTGTCCTCCACCACAGCCTACCTCCAGAATATCTAATCCAGAAACATCTCCTATTATCTTGAGTTCGTTTTCACCTGGACCGTATGCTCCGTAATGGTAGTTTTCAAGAGAGATTCTCCTAGATGATTGATATGGCTTCGAGAGTTTGTCCCACGATTCTTCATTGAGTTTTTTTTGTCATTGGTATTCCTCATATTTACTAGTGGATACATGTCAAAGCATTCTACCAGTTTTTTGGAATCGATTATTGAAAACATAAAAGTGTTTATTGCCAATTGTGAGAAATTAATAATTTTATTCAATTATGACCGGTTATGGAAAAGATGAAGCATCTTGTCTATTGTCTTAGTTTTAGTTAGACACGAAAAAACTATATCGAATTTTTCAGAATTCTTCTTGGGTATGAGTATGAGTTTCGAAGTCATAACAGGTAAGGTGTATAACAAGTCAGAATTACCAGATGGTATCTTGAAGGACTTGACCTAAGTACTTGAGAAGTACTTTTTGATACATCTCGATTAGATGTACCTGATTTTCATCAATGGATCGAAGCTGAAATTGAAGATGAGGGCAATGTGATTAGAAGCTGGACGCCGATTGAAAGTCCCGATTTTGAAACGCAGGTTTCCAATAGGCCTAAACTTAAACAGAGCTGGCGCAGCTTCTTCTATGTTATCTTCTCGTTGATTTTCATTCTTGGTGGCTGGCTGCTAACTTATAATTCTCTTGACCCCAGTTTGTTTAGATTCCAACTTGCATTGGTGTCCCTAGGTATCTCTATTCCTGGTCTCCTTATTGTCTTCATTTACAACTACTATGTTGCAAAAGAGGAAGATGTGTTGATGATTCACTGAAGCTGAAAATGTATCTCACAAATTACCGGAAGGCTTTATAGAGGTTACAATCCCTCCCAAATCCACCAAGGTTAGGAAGTTGAAAGCTTGGTAATTTGAGAAGGAGAAAGTACTTCCCATGACAGTTGCTATTATTGGAATTGGACATACTGATTTTAGGAGTACAACACCCGACGTTTCCTTCAAAGAACAGATGTTTGAAGCTGCCTTAAAAGCATATGAAGATGCTGGGGTCAATCCTAGGAAAGATATAGGCAGTTTCGTTACAGGTGCTGAGGACTATTGGGAAGGTTACTCGATATTTGATGAGTTCGTACCTGACCAGCTAGGTGCAGTCCTTCGCTCGGTCTGTACAATAAGTGGAGACGGAATGCAGGCATTGATAACCGCAGCCATGCAGATTGAAACAGGGTTGTTTGATATTGCCGCGGTAGAAGCACATAGCAAAGCATCTGATATGTTATCATTCACAGGTATTGTAACTCATGCACTTGACCCAGTATACAATCGAAGCATGGATGTGAATCCATTCTTTGTAGCTGGACTTGAGATGAAAAAATGGCTCTCTGAATCTGGTAATAACCGGGAACAGTGTGCTCATGTAGTTACTAAGAACAAGAGAAATGCTTTGGATAATCCCCTTGCAGCATACCCGTCAGTGATGTCTGTTGAAGAGGTGATGAAAGCAGAACTGGTTTCTGATCCCTTAACAAAACGTGATATCAGTCCATTAGCAGACGGTGCAATTGTATTCGTACTCGCTTCAGAAGAGAAAGCCAAAGAACTCTCAGAGTATCCCATATGGCTGAATGGGATGAGTTGGATTTCTGAAACTCCATGGTTAGAATCACGGAATTGGAGTGATGCTCTTTACGCTCGCAAGACTGCAGAAAAAGCGTTCAAGATGGCAGGAATTTCAAATCCGAAAAAGGAAATTGGGCTCTTTGAAGTAGATGATTGGTTTTCATACAAAGAACTCCAGCACTTGGAAGCTATTGGGCTTTGTAAGAAAGGCGAAGCAGGCAAGCTGCTTGAAGAAGGAGCTCTTAACAAAGATGGAGATATCCCCGTTAATATTTCCGGTGGTCGATTAGGTGCAGGAAACTTACTCGAGGCTTCCTCTTTACAATCAGTATTAGAGTGTGTTCTTCAACTTAGAGGGCATGCAGGTAAGAGACAATTGAATGATATAGATACAGCAGTTGCCCAATCTTGGCGTGGTGTTCCAACTGCAACAGGCAGCATGCTGGTCCTCGGGAGTGAAAAATAGGAGGAGATGGACAATGACGAAAAAGAAACGAGTAGCAGTTATTGGAGCCGGAATCACACTTTTCAGGCGGAGATTGAAAGAAACTGGCAAAGAACTGTCATATCATGCATCTAAGATGGCACTTGATTCTGCTGAGATGAATCTTAGTGAAATTGAGAGTGTAGTCATGGGTACTGCTCCAGATGCTTTTGATGGTATCCACATGAAATCAGAGAATCTATTGGATGGTGCTGGTGGTGTTGGAAGACCATATATGAGACCGTTCGTTGGTGGTGGCACTGGTGTATTCTCACCTATAGCAGGTTGGTGGCATGTAGCTTCAGGTCTGTTTGATACATGTCTTGTTGTTGCTGAAGAGAAAATGAGTCCATGTCAACCACATCCTCAGACAGCATTCCGTACAATTTGGGATCCAATAATAACTAGACCTCTAAATCCGAATCTTGTCTGGATTTTCGCCTTGGAAATGAATCGTTACATGCAGAAACATAATATTCCAAAGGAACACATTGCTGAGGTTGCCGTAAAGAACAAAGGTAATGCTCTTGATCATCCAAGTGCTCAATTGGCTGCCAAGATAACTGTTGAGGATGTTATGAATTCTGAAACTATGGTCTGGCCAGTTCAACGATTGGATATCAGTCCACCGAGTGATGGTGCTGCCGCTCTGATTCTAGCTTCGGAGGATGTTGCAAAGAAGTACACTGATTCTCCTGTTTGGCTTGATGGCGTAGGCTGGTCACTTGACAGTTCCTACTGGACAAATAGAGACCTCTACTTCCCACAATATGTTGCTGAAGCGGCTAAGATGGCTTATAAGATGGCTAAAATCGATAACCCTCCGAAAGAGGTTGATTTTGCTGAGCCATATGATCCGTTCACCTACAAAGAATTGCATCATATGGAAGGCTTACTTCTGGCTGAAAAAGGGCAAGCTCCCAAACTCACAGCTGAGGGTGTAACTCAACGTGATGGTGATCTTCCGATATGTCCTTCGGGTGGTCTCTTAGGAGTTGGCAATCCCATAGCAGCAGCCGGATTGATGAAATGCTGTGAGGCATTCTGGCAATTGAGAAATGAGGCTGGTAAACGGCAAGTAGATGGAGCAGAAACTGGTGTGTGCCAAGCATGGGGAGACCTCATGCAAGTTGGTACAGTTACTGTATTCAGGAGATGAAAGAGATGAGTGAGAAAATGAAAGAAGTTCCCGGTGTCTACCTTCGTGACTCTGAACTCAAAGCAGATGATGCAATTGCATTCTGGTGGCGGCCTAATGCAAAATATGTCTGGAGTGCAGGTATTGCATATAGTAAGTTCTTAGAGGGCTTAAAAGAAGGGAAAATCATTGGACGCGGTTGTCGAGAATGTGGGCGTATAATAGTACCTCCCAGAATGTTCTGTGAGCAATGTTTCCGTTCCACAGATGAGTGGGTTCAGGTCAAAGATACAGGAACAATAAATACCTACTCTATATCCTATCTCGATGCTGATGCGAACAGAATAGAAGAACCAATTCTTGTTGCAGTTATTGATATTGATGGAGCAAGCGAAGGTGTTGGCATTCTCCACCTTGTAGGAAACTGCAAACCCGATGATTTGCACATTGGAATGAAACTCCGTGCAGTGTGGAAGCCCGAGGAAGAGAGAGTTGGGTCTGTTAGAGACATTGCATATTTTGAACCATTGGAGGAGGACTAAAATTGTCGTTCGATAAAATAACGAATCCATTGAAACTTCGCCATCTTGTAGGAGATATGGAGGCTGACTATATCTATACTGCAGGTGTAGCTGGTGAGAAGTTCTTCAAAGCACTTAGGGATGAAGGAAAGATGCTTGCCACACCATGCAAAGAATGTGGTATTACTTACATGCCTCCCCGAATGTACTGTGAACGGTGTTTCGAAAGCCTTGAAGACTACTTGGATGTTCCAACAAATGGTGTCGTTGATACATATACAGTGACATATGAGGACAGAAACGGCGAAAAGCTAGCTAAACCTGTTGCAGTAGCTTTCATCAGGATTGATAAAACCGACGGTGGGCTTATTCACCACCTTGGCGATATTGATACCAGTGATATAAAAATTGGTATGCGTGTAACTGCAGTTCTGAAGGACAAGTCACAAAGGAAAGGCGGTCTTACAGATATAGAATACTTCAAACCAGAGTAATACTCTTCATGCAGTTCCAATGAATGAAGAGAATAAACTCACAAAGGACTCTGTAAACATATCTAAGAACCGGCTAAATCAATGAAATAGAACACTAGCATAGAGCTGATGGGTTGCGAGTACCATTTGAAGATGCTATTCATCCATGTTCAATTGTTGTGCAGCAGCATCCCTTTGTGCTTCGACCTCTCGTATTAACTCCTCATAATGTCTAACAAGTTCAGGATTGCCTTTCTGGATAGCATATCCCTTAGCCTGATTAAGTACTGTGAGAAGTGTAGATGCTTCAAAGAAGATATCTTGAGATCTCTTCTTTTTCTTTTCGGGGCTATATTCTGATTCATTCTTCACAATCGCTTTGGTTAGCTTCTTCCTACCTTTCGCAATACCCTTCTCGATGTATGTAATAGGATCATCTTTTTTGATTTCTATTGGAGCAGGTTTGGCTTTTTCCTTAGAAATACCTAAGAAACTCTTGATATCATCTCGAAAGAAACTCAACAGGAATCCGATGAAGATTACAACAACACCAGTTAAGAATCCCTCAATACTGGACAAAATGAATGAAAAAATACTCACTATTATCAAGACAATGAAGAGTATGCCCAATCCGCGTATCGAAATTCTATCTTCATCCATTATCAAGTTTGCCTCTCTGCCAATGCGAATCACTAAGTCTTAGAAGTATCTTTCTATAGGGCTTCTATTTATTCAAATGAATGTTAATTCCAAGAATCAGTAATGCAGACTAGATGGAACTTACGTAGAACCGATGTGAGAAATATCACCAACGACTATGAGCCAGAAACGACACCATTTCCAATCGAAGTTCTCCTTATTGGAGATGGGCTTGAGGTTGTTGTGATATTGGCAGTAGTTGTTCTGACAATAAGGAAAAGTTAGTATCATCATGGATTTCATCACAAAACCAAGAATTGAAATTATATGATTTGAAATGAGATTCATGTCCTGTGAACACTGTACAACAATTCTACGATATGGAAAGAGAGTAGAATCAGGACGAAGAATATGCATTGACTGCTGGAAGGACAAAACCAAACCACCACAAAGATGTGATGATAATCACCCCACTGATGATGTCAAATGATGTTTCTATTTCTTGACAACTACCGTTAGGCCTTCACCAATTGGTAGCAATACACTCTCAACATCGTACTTCAATAAGTCTCGATTAAATTCATCAATGGCTCGATCAGACTCGCTCCAATCATCTTCTGGCGTCATAACTGGAAATAGTGTGTCATCAATGAGAAAAATACCACCTTTCTTCAACACCCTTAGACAATCTTCCAACATTACGGGATAGAGTCGCTTCGAGGAGTCCTGGAAGACCACATCAAAACTCTCATCTGGTATCTCCTTCAACAAATTGCTAGCATCACCGATCTTTACTTCAATAGTGTCTTGTATTCCAATCCGCTCGAAGTTCTTCTTTGCAACTTCAGCAATATCTGGGTCCAATTCTAATGATGTCACTTTTCCGCCAAAGTCCTTCACGGCAAGAGCAAGAATTGTTGTTGAAAAGCCTATACTCATTCCAATTTCCAGTACTTTCTTCGGACGGGTGAGAGTCATCAATAATCTGAATACCCTAGCGATGTCATCTTCAATTGTAGGATCAAAATCCTCGACACCGGATTTCTCAATAAACTCATTCATTCGCGGATAATCACTGTCACGGTAAATTTTGTCAATATACTCAAGAACTTCTCCGTAGTCAAATACAACTTCCATTTTCCACACACTTATTTACTATTGTTAATATCAGTTAAGAAGCCTTTGGTCAAGCAAGAATCATTTATTTTATCCAATTATGATAGGTTGAATCGACTTATAGGCGAGTGCTTACACTGAGAGAATATTCTCACACGCCAAATGAGGGGAATGCAAGATGATCTTTGGTCAACCTGGAGATAGGATGTTCAAGCTAGTTCTCATTGGAGAGGGAGCTGTCGGGAAGACGTCGATAAGACGTCGCTACATGGGTGGCAGTTTTATTCGTGAACATCTTGCAACCATCGGAGTTGATTTTGCTCAGAGGTACCTCAATATCGGACCAATAACCGTGAGACTTGTTATCTGGGACTTGGCAGGTCAACCATCTTTTGATAATGTACGAAATCACTACTATTCAGGTTCAAGTGGAATCATCCTGGTATATTCAGTTGTAGACCGCGATTCTTTCTATAACAGTTCAAAATGGCTTATTGAGGCTTACAGGAACAGAGGTGATCTACCTCCTAGTGCAGTGATTGGCAACAAGATAGACTTGCGAGACTCAGTTCCAGAGAGGGAGAGAGTTTCACCATTAGAGGGTTTGCAGTTCTCAAAGGATTACGGCGAAAAGTTGGGAGTACCTGTAATCTTCAAAGAAACATCAGCACTTACTGGCGAGAACATCAATGAAACCTTCATGGACCTTACAAAACTCATGATTGAAGTTGAAGATAAGAAGAAGGGCAAGAAATAATCTCATGAGTAGGTGGAGAGGTCTATTTTCTCTGACTAAATTGAATCCAGTTGCCTTCAGGGTCTCTTGCAGTTGCAAACAGCGTACGACCGGTATCAACAATCTTTGGCTCGCCATAGAATTCCGTGTTCTTAGACTTCATTGATTCAACAAATTGGTTGATGTCCTCCACAGAGAATGATATCATAGCTCTCTGCTTCTCAATCTTAGAGGGGCGTTTGTCAACTGCGTCTAATGCGAACCTTGTCGGGCTTCTCTCTTTTTGGAATTGGAACTCCTGCCAATGCTTATCATCGGTACGAAATCCAATCTTCAAACCTAAGACATCACGATACCAATTAGCCATCTTGATATGGTCTATAACGTGAAGATACACAACATCTATACCAGTGATCATTTGATTCACTCCTTGAATCCAATGCATCAAAGAGGCGGATTGAAATATGTGTGTATTGAAGAAGCAAATAGCTCAAACATAAGCGACCTTCTAGATGATAGATGTGTTGGGAAATATAATGAACTCGGATGATTCAGATTTACTTATTCTCAAGATGGAAACAGCAGATGGAAAGGGGGAGGTAAAGGTCGCCCCAGCTGCTGAAGAAGTCAGTCTAACGAGAAGCATGATTCAGTCAATCAATTTGCATTCTCTTGCGGGTCACACTGAACTTCGTTCATTGAAACTAGGACTTAATGATATAATTGAGATTGATTTGGAACCTCTAGCAACATGTGAGAATCTGCGATACTTGCATCTTTTTGGAAATAAACTCCGTTGCATTGATTTGACCCCAATTAAATATTGTACGAACCTACATGCAATCTCTCTTAATAGAAATGAGCTTATTGAGATAGATCTTGGACCTCTTAGTTCATGTAAAAATCTAGTTGGTCTGTACTTGAAAGAAAATCAAATAGATTCCATTGATCTTGGACCACTCTCTTCATGTTCGAGTCTCTCTGAACTCAATCTCAGTGCAAACCAAATTTGTGAAGTGGATCTGAATCCCTTAGCTAGTTGTGAAAAACTCAACAATGTTGACCTATCTAATAATAGACTTAGAGTAGTACAAAGATCGCTTCTGAGTGATGACGTTGAAATTGTTCTTGATGGCAATCCATTACATAACTAGTAGGTCAAGAATTCTACAATCTCAGGATTCATATACAATCATGCAGTCGATATTTGAATGGAGGAGGTAAGAATAAGCATGGTGGATCAGAAAAATGGGAATGGTAAAATCAAACCGCGGCATTTTCTTGCAATCGTAATTCTAGTCACAATTATGGTCTTCTTCATAGACAGAATAGTATTCACTATCAGTACAGTTTTTGCCGTATTCAATGTGATACTATACTTGTTTTATTCACAAGGTGGAGGAAGATATCAAGTAAATTCCGCTGGAGTCGTCATGCGTTTTATTTGTGGAATCATTTTACTAATATGTATCCCAGTTGGTATTGTTGCTTTCTGGACATCGGGACCGCCTGTGATTTCTACTCTGTCGCTAGCTTTTGTGTTCCAGTTCATGTTCGTGAATAACTTTCTGAAGCAAATCTCAAAGAAAACTCATCCACAATTAGAACCCTGCCCAGTTTGTGATTCACGAAAGTTCGTTTGGTCGGAGTCAGGAATGGCGGTATGTGTCTTCTGTCAATGGTCATCGAATAGAGATGAATGATGGGAAATTCGCACTGGATGTGTAATTCAGAATATTTTGGGTTCTTCCCATTCACCATATACTTCTCGCCAGACATCACAGATCTCACCAATGGTAGCATATGCTTTCACACATTCTACGACGTAAGGCATGACATTGTCTGTGCCCTCTGATGCTTTTCTTAACCCATCGAGCGCTTCCTGCAGTTTCTTGTTGTCGCGCTCCTTGCGTATATTTTGAGTACGCTCAGCTTGCCTCTTCTCTACCTCGGGGTCAATCTTCAACACTGGAATGGTGATCTCCTCACCTTCTAAAATGTAATCGTTCACACCGACAATGGTTCGCTTTCTGCTATCTACTTCTGATTGATATCGGAAGGAGGCTTCAGCAATCTCTCGCTGTGGGAATCCTTTCTCAATAGCAGGTATCACTCCACCCATAGATTCAAACTTGTCAAAGTAACTGTAAGCCTCTTCTTCGAGTTCGTTGGTCAGAGCTTCAATGTAGTATGAACCTGCAAGAGGGTCGATGGTATTCGCCACACCACTCTCATGAGCAAGCACTTGTTGTGTACGTAGAGCGACTCTCACTGCGTCCTCAGTTGGAAGACACAGCGCTTCATCCATACTATTTGTATGCAGTGACTGAGTACCACCCAAAACCGCCGCTAGCGCTTGATATGCGGTCCTGACTATATTGACCATTGGTTGTTGTGCAGTAAGTGAGCAACCAGCTGTCTGAGTATGGAATCGCATCCACAGAGACCTTGATTTCTTTGCCTTGAAGGTCTCTTTCATCTTCCGTGCCCATATCCTTCGTGCTGCACGATACTTCGCAACCTCTTCAAAGATATCATTATGTGCATTGAAGAAGAATGACAATCGTGGGGCAAAAGCATCAACATCTTGTCCCGCTGCGATTGCGTGCCCGACGTATTCCATGCCGTTTGCAAGTGTAAATGCAAGTTCTTGGGCAGCGGTGGATCCTGCCTCTCTTATATGATACCCTGATATTGAGATTGTGTTCCACCTTGGAATGTGCTTGGTCGCATATTCCATGATGTCTGTGATAATTCTCATTGATGGCTCAGGTGGATAGATCCATGATTTCTGAGCCATGTATTCCTTCAGGATGTCGTTCTGTATTGTTCCTCCAATCTTGTCAGATGAAACACCCTGCTTTTCTGCAGCCACCATGTACATCGCAAGTAAGATAGAAGCTGGCGCATTGATTGTCATAGAAGTTGTGACCTTGTCAAGTGGGATTCCTGAAAAAAGAATCTCCATATCCTTCAATGTGTCAATAGCAACACCCAGTTTCCCAACTTCACCCAGGCTGAATGGATGGTCTGAGTCACGTCCAAAGATTGTAGGAAGGTGAAAAGCTACACTGAGTCCAGTCTGACCATTTGCTAGCAGAAACTTGTACCGTTCATTTGATTCCTCAGCGGTACCCATTCCAGCAAATTGGCGCATGGTCCAGATACGGCCGCGATACATAGAAGGCTGTACACCACGAGTATAGGGAAACATACTCGGAAAACCGAGGTCTCTCATGTAGTCAAAATCTTTGATATCAAGAGGAGTATAGATTCTAGCCACTGGTTTACTTGAAGTAGTCACAAACTCAGAACGTCGTTCCTTATGCCGTTCAAGATGAGAACCTAGGACGTTATCCTCCCAGTTCTGTTTTGCTGCAGCAATATCATCTAAATCGGTTCGTTCCTCATGTTCACGTTTATGTTTGCCTGCTTTGTCAGCTCCCATGACAGACACACCCTGATTGAATGAGTGACCTCAAGATACTCTGAATATTAAGTGTTCGATTCGGTGTAACAGGTGTTAATACTCAAACCCTTTTCGACCAAGCATTTTCTTCGTAGTGAAATAATGCTTTATCTCAGTCATCTCTGTGACTAGATCAGCAGCCTCCTTTACCTCGTCTCGAGCATATCGACCTGTCATGATGAGCTCGACATCAATATGTTTCATCTTTATCAACTCTAACTGGTCTTCAACGGATATGAGATTCCACTCGACAGCGACATTAATCTCATCAAGAATAAGTAAGTCACACTTTTTCTCCAGTAGAGCATCACGAGCCATTTGGAGAGCCTCTTCTGCAAGTCGAATGTCCTCAGGGTCTGGATTCTCTTTATCCACCCATGATTCTCGCCCCATTGGGATGATAGTGAAATTTGGTATTTCCTCCACTGATTTGAACTCACCATAGTTCACTCCTTCTCCATCTCCCCGCCAAGCTACCTTAGCTTTCATGAAGGATATCATGAGAACCTCAAGATTGTGACCTGCAGCACGTAGGCCTGCGCCGAGAGCACAGGTGGTCTTCCCCTTACCGTTTCCAGTATAGACTTGCACCTGCCCGTCTATCTCTGGTTTCATATCTATTCACCATCTGCTTTGAATTTCAGTAAGAGCTTAGCCATTCTCTTACCGAGAATCTGGCTGTTGGTAATGGCTAGTTCATCATCCTGTGATGTCCTCCAGCCACCTTCATCCTTTTGCATTGCACCAGACCCAAACGTTCCATGTTTGACAGGACTTCCTAGAGCTCCCACAACAATCATTCCTTGACCAAGAGCATATCTATTAAGATAGTCAATAACGTGTTCCTGTCCACCATATCTTAATCCTCCGTAGGTAATGGCACCAAACAGCTTATCCTGCAGTTGATGGTCTTGCATCTTCATATATCTAGACCTGTCAATGAAATCTTTCAGCACTCCTGGCACGGTGGTGAAGTAGGAGGGAGCAGCAATAATTATTCCATCAGCCTGGAGAAGTTTCTCCTCAATCTTGTTCATATCATCGTGTGCACTCTCAGGACACGGTTTTTTCCTCACACATGAATCACAACCTGTACAGTGACTAATCTCAAAATCACTTATATCAAGTAGAAGTGTTGTAGCTAGTTTGGTCTTACCATCAGAAAGTACATCTGATGCAGATTCCAGTGCTTTCTGTAGTAAGAATCGAGTGCTAGATTTTTCCTTCTTTGGGGACCCACAGATACCAACAATCAGCATTCTTTATTCCTCTATCCGGTATCGAATTGATGCAGTACTTGTATGTTTCTGATAATATCCCAATTATTGCTTTTCCTTCTTCGCGCGTTCTCTGTAGTGTTCGCTCATATCAGATGCTTTCTTTTCCTCCTCGTATTCTCCGAGAAGAGAAAATACTTGACTCAATGCACTATATGCACTAGCCAATCCAGCCCAATTGTCAATGTCACTCAAGATACCAATTGCATTTTCCAATACAGCCTTTGCTTGATTGTGGAGACTTTTTGCTTTCAATAGATGCCCTCGAGCAAGTAGTGTCCAACCTACGACTTGTTTCAAGTCCCTGTCATCAGACTCATAATGTTCCTTAATGACTTCACCATAGTATTTTTCGCCTTCTGAGATTTTGCCAATCCCCATTAAGCGGGCACCAAGCATCATCTTACACCTTGCAATCTGAACAACATCTTCTGAGCGTTCAGCTATCTGTAAAGCTTCTTGGGCTCGTTCAATAGTGTATTCTTCATCACCCAAACGAACAAGTGTATCATCTATTCGCATAAGGCAATAGGCCAGAACCCTATCCTTTTCTTTGCGGAGGTCAGAATCAGATATCTCTAATGAAAGCAACTCACTCTTTGCAGTCGTATATGCTTTGAGCGCTTTTTCCTGATCCTCGGTCTCAACGCTTTCCCAGAGTGCATTCTCTATGCGTTTTTCTATCTCAACTAATTCTTCAGCAGCATTCATCCTGATTGAATACTATTCCATAATTTGCAAATAACAGTTTGTCTATGACTCAAGAGAGTGTAGATGAAAGAGCATGAGCCATATCTCCAACTGCTTGTGTAGCAGATATCTTACTCTCATCACGGTGTGCTGCAGCCACAACAGTAAATGACTGAACTCGAAGCATTTGTACATCATAACCACGGATTTCGATTGCAGTTGGAACTATCTCAGCGGCTGGCTTGATGACACCTCTTGTTATCTCTGGACGAATCTCTTCTAAATGATTCTCAGGAATGTTACCCGACACCATATTTCCAATTGCGTCAAACACTCCAACGTATGCAAGATTACTTGATTCTAGTGTATCCATGATTACTGATTCTATAGCTTTGATCTGTTTCTTAGAGGGATCAGAAATGTCTAGCATTACAAAGTGGTCTACAATCGCATCAATCTCATCAATATCACCCATACTCCCGTTCCAGATTGGGATCAGGTTTCCGTACGAATGTGCAAGAGTCATTCCTAGAGAGACCGATTTTCGTTTTAGTTGCGCGAGTTCTTCCTCTTCGGTGGTCTCTAATACAACTGCAAAATCATCGAAAAACGTGTAGATGTAATCAAAATCATCTTGATTCAGGACATAGGGATTTCTTCTAATAGTACTATCTCGCGATTGGAATAGTGAAACACATGCTCGAATATGAGCAGGTACTCGATTCTCGATTTTTTTTTCTCCGCGGTTGTACTTCGCAGAATAGAGTGTCTTTCCATCCTGATTTATCACATAGGCTGCGCGTATCACTGTATGTCCCCCGGCTCTTTGACCCTTTCATTTTTTTGGTCATAAGGATTACTTGTCTGGATTAGTACCTACTTCATACTCTATTAAGCGGGAAATTCAACATCTTTCATCGAATTTTTAAGCTACTATCGATATTGGAGCAATGGTCGAGTCTCCATGTCTGAAAAGAAAAAGAAGAAGCGGAAGCGAGTGAAAAGAACTCGTTACGACATCTATGCAGAACTCATCAGAGTGATCTTGATCTATGGTTATTGCCCATTGACTCGTGCAGCTCGTTCTACGAATATGCCAGTAGACAGGGCAAAGGATAGCATAGGAGAACTAGTTGAGCGGGGACTCTTAGAGGAAGAGGAAGAAGATGGTAGTACGGTATTTAGCGTTACTGTCAGAGGACACCAATACCTCGAACTCTACAAGAGGATGGCGGGTCTTGTTGGAATTCCCATTCCAGAACCCATCATAGGGATGTAAAATTGAATGAATTTAATAGTAACAATATGTGACCCTAAAATGTGAATCCGCTTTATATAATCAAAATGTCTGGAATAATATGAAAATACACTTGGAAGTGATACAAAAATGGCGGAAAAATTCGTTTACAAAAACGAAAGAACTGTCACACTCGGTATTATCGAGGGTGACGTCGAAATCCATTCCTGCGGTGAACTTAGACCAGAGCAAGGTGACGAGATCGTTATCAGTGGTACCCTTATGATAAGGGAAGAGCTGAGGATACTTGGAAACCTTCGCTGCGATCGACTAATTGCCAAGACGAGAGATACTATCTATATTGAAGGCGACCTGACCGTTGATAAATCAGCTCGCGTTGAAAAAGGAGCCTTGCAAGTAGCAGGTTCTGCAAAAGGACGCGAGTTTCGTGCTGACTCTAGCCTCTCTGTAGGCCTAGACCTGACCTGTGTATCAGGAAGAGGTGGAGGCTCGCTAAAGGTTGGTGGAAATGCAAAAGCTGAACGACTTGAAGCAGGTGGTTCTGTGAAAGTTGAAGGCGATGCAGAAGTTGGAATGATCCGTGCTGGAGGATCAGCAAAGGTCGAAGGTAAGATTGACTGCCAGGAACTCCGTGTTGGTGGAAGTGGTAAATGCAGAACCGGCAAAATTGGCATTGTGAATATCGGAGGCAGCTTTAAAGCTGAAGGCCCAGTAGAGGTCGAAGAGATTGATGTTGGAGGTTCAGTAAAAGTTGGCGCCGGATCAAAGATCGAGAGTATAGATGTCGGAGGTGCTTTCAAGTCCTCCGGGGGAATAACTTTTGGTGCGATTGATGTTGGTGGATCTGTCAAATTAGACGGCAGCTCATCAGGAAAATCAATTGATGTCGGTGGTTCTGTAAAAGTAGATGGTAATCTCGAGCTGGAAGAAGACCTTGATGTTGGTGGAAAAGTAACTGTTACAGGTAACTTCCACTGTAAATCAAAGATCAAGGTGGGTGGTACCATCACAGTTGATGGAGAAATTCATACCTACCGAATAATCGTTGGTGGCCGAATTGAATCCCCATATGTCAAAGCAGATGGATTCAGAGTTGGCCGAAGATCAGAAGTTACTGGTTTTGTCGAATCAACTGAAATACTTGTCAGAGAGAGAGCCAGAACGAAGGACCTCTATGGAGATGATGTCAGAATCGAAGAACGTTCACGTGTAGGTAATGTCTACGGACGTCAAATCTACATTGAGCGAGATGTCACCGTTGAAGGCGATGTTCTCTATACAGAGAGCTATGAAGCTGAAGAAGGTGTGACGGTGAGAGGCGAAGCAAAGCAGGTAGATCAACTTCCTGCACCTGAAAGCCTCAAAAAATCCAAATCATCTGATGATGATTGGTAAAGAAATACTCGCAAACAAACCGCCATAAGTTCACTAAGCCGCGTTCGGGTACATGCCTCTGTGCCCCGTACAAGGCACACTCAAACTCGTTTTCTCAACATCATGATTCGTCTTCCACAATTCGGAGTGAAAGGACGTTCATCAAACTCACCGAATTCTTGTTCAACTGCAAAATCAGACATTCTAACAAGAAGATCAGCCTCTCTATTGAAAATCAACGCTACAGTGGACTCTTCATGTATTTCTTCAACTATGTTACCGGTTTCGATTTCTCTCACTGTAAAGGTTAGATCAAGGTAGAGCATTTGTTTTGCGTAATCTGAGCGCATTGTTCCGGACCTTGACACAGTGTGTTCCTCATCTATCTTCACAGGTCGCTCTCCAAATGATGCACGTTCTGGTTGTACACCACCTTGGAAGAGATCTAGAATGAAGAGTCCGTCATCCTTGAGATGTGTATGAACTGACTTGAGAAGACACAGTTGTTCTTCAGTTGCATACGCATGTCCGAAAGAGTTTGGAATAATAACCAGAGAGAACTTCTGTTCTAGTGATACATTAGTCATATTTCCTTGGATTATGGTGATTCTATTTTGCACGTCTGGTGATTCTTGTTTAAGCTTCTTCTCAAATACTCGAATCATTGCAGGAGATTGTTCAATTGCTACCACTGTAGAACCAGCCCTGGCTAAGGCGATAGAAACTCTACCTGTACCAGCCGCCAGGTCAAGAACCGGGGAGCCTTCTCTTTTTGCGTGTTCAGTATAGAAGGGAATGTCAGAGTTATTTGCAAAATAATCATAGAACTCACCAGAATTTTCATAACCAGACTTGGGAGTTTTATTGCTATCCTGCTCTCGCATATTCATCACATTGACAAGAATCTATTCTTAGAAGAATCATCTCTTACACTATATCTAATATACTAAACAAAAATCGGTTCATATCAGCGTTTTCCTACTCTCAGCTTATTAATCCAAATGACTGACAATGATATCACAATGAGTGCAATTGCAAAATAGAGAATTATCATTTGCTAGAACCCAAAAATATTCTGTCTAGGATTTATAGTGTTGTCTTGAATGTTTATCTCTAAATAGATTTCTTCAAAGTCCCGCCAGTCGCTGGAAGTGTCATTTAGCAAAGTCTTGATGTAAATGCAAATTCGAGTATCTGAAGATGGGTTTAGTTCTATATCCAGTAGATGATTCTTGTAAATTGCAGTACCATTCCCATACTTGTAATCCAGTTGAGTGGTTTCCTCCTGATATGCAGTGTATACTTATTGTTCCCACCACATTTCAATCTTATTTTAGATACTGATGAGAATTATCCATAAATACGGAAAGAGTAATGATAACGTTGAAAAGAATGTAGTAAAGATACAGAAAAATCGATGCGTCATCATTTTTTATTAGCAATGACAATAGTAAACCCAGCATTTGGCCAATAGCCTTCACGTGGGTCTTCATTACGAGTCACCTCATTTGGTTTTTGAAAAAGTGTGGATATGGTCCGCCCAACTGAGAATCCATATTCAGTCAGCAAATTTGTTAATTCAACATACTTAAGAAAATGCGTGAATCTATAAAATAGATGACCCTCGTTTCTCTTTTTCATGTAGAAACGACCCCAAGGACTTTCCGCTACTACTAAGCCAATGGCCAATTTGCCATCTTGATGCAGAATTCGATGTATCTCTTGAAGTGCTTTATCAGGAGAATCAAGGAAGCAAATAGTAACTATGAGGAAAACTGTTCCGAAAGAGTTCTCTGGAAAGATTCTATCCTCAGCTTTTCCATGCTTGACTTCAATTCCTCGATTTTTTGCCTTCTGGATTAGTTTGGTTGAGGGATCTATACCAACAGGAACCCCGAGAGCTTGAGCAAACCGTCCACTACCAACTCCTATTTCAAGCCAAGGTTTAGGTAATTGGTCCAGTATGGTTTTGAACGCATTAGCTTCAATCTCGAATATCAGCTTCCCTTCATTATCAAACCAACTGTCATATCGGTCAGCATGGTCGTCAAATGGAGATTCGCCATTCATTGAATACACCTCGTGACTACTCTTTCTTCCAACTCAAGTGTCTTTTATGCAATTATCGACTCCTTTTTTGAACTATCGGACACCTTTACTATTACCAGAAGAATTCTCTTAATGAATAACTTTGTGATAATGTGCAGAATAGGTAGTAAGTCGATGGTCGAAATACACACGATGTGCCATTCCAATTCTATGAAAGCCTTTGAGATAGGTACAGCAAAGAGTGAATCAGGAGAATTGTCCTATGGATGTATTAATGGAATTGAACTGTTTATTGGTGGTACTGAGAGATTTACTTTGATTATGGCACAGGGAAATGAAGAAGAATCAACATTATTCTTATCAGTCAATGTTCATAGTAATGAACTAACAGGTGTTGCAGTAATTCATGATATCGTGTAAGAGGACCTGATTAAAGATCTGAGAAGAACAGTCTACAATAGTAGATCCAGCATTGGTTAATGTAATAGAAACTCCACCAGTACCTGCTGCAAAATCAGGAATTGGAAATCCTTGTCTTTTTTCATATTTGATATGGAAGAGAATGTCAGAGTTATTTACGAAATAGTCATAGAACTCAGCTGAGTTTTCTTAGCCAGATTTTGATGTCTTCTCATGTTTTTGCTCCTGTATTGTCATCACATTGACAAATATCAATGAAAAATACTTGCATCTCTGTTTTTGAAATCACTACGCAAAGCGAAGAGGGATTCATATCAGCGTTTTCCTACTCGTAGCTTCTTCGTCCATATGACTGGCAAGGATATCACGGTGATTGCAATAGCAAAATAGAGAATTATCATTTGCCAGAATCCAAGTATATTCTGTCCTGAATTCAAATTGAGGTATTGAATGTTTATCTCCAGATAGATTTCTTCAGAATCCCGCCAGTCCCCAGATGTATCATTCGCCCAAGTCTTGATGTAAATACCGATATGCGTGTCTGAAGACTCGTTAAGTTCAATATCAAGTAGATGAGCCTTGTATATAGCAGTACCATTCCCATAATCATAATCTAATCTAGCGGTTACATCCTGATATGGAGTGTCAATAGCAACATGATATTGACAGATTACTGTATCAATCCCATCTGGATCCGTAACAATCACGGTTGCATCAACTGAGACTGAAACAGGAAGGTCAGATATATCATAGATGGTATTTCTATTTTCCATTAACCGATAATCAAACTTTGGATATACTGTTGAGAGGGTTGTTCCTTC
>CAZSWP010000016.1:0-69729 GCA_964610875.1 uncultured archaeon | reverse complement strand
TCCCAGTGAAACATGTCTAGCTTTGTCTAGGATTTTTGGAGCTGCTAGCAACCCATACTTCTACAATTGCGCCTTGCTTGCCAATATTTGGGGCAAGTTTACCAGGAAGAGAATGTCGGAATTCCCTCATTTGTATCGGGGACCCATTGATATCTCCATGCGCTAGGCTGATACCACCGTTCATTGTAAATTGTACACACTTGGACACCAGAGTGATGTACCTCCATAAACGGTAATGGATCGTACTCTGTGAGGTTATTCTATGTGTCTGGTCAACCTCACAATACTATGATTATCTTTTGCTATACAAAGACCTACAGATGTACATTCTTTATTCAATCATTCACTAAAGAAATGTCCAACTTTGACCAGATTTCTTGTAACTGTTGGCAACCCTTGTATTTTCCAGGTTCTGGTTTATAGAACTCTTTCACATATTTAGGAACGATAAATCCAAGATGGTTCTTATCATATTTTGATAATCTGGCTAAAAATCTCACAGGCATAAGGTGTTACCCTCCACATTTTCAAACGGTTAAAACCTATTGCTAAGAGTCTACATAACTTTGTCGAACTGTCCAAATATTAATGGTGGATTTGTTATTGTATTGAGGGGAACTTTGGTAATCAATGTGCACAGGTCTTACAATAATCCCGATGAATCTATGTTCCCTGTGTTTCCTGTACTCAGAGTTCGTAAATGAGAATGTAGATTTTCATTCGAGTAGCGGATTGCTTGGATTCTCTTTTTCATTGATTGTGGATTTAGGAAAAGCTCTGAATAATGACATGATAATGGACAGTCCTATTATTGTTGCTAAAAGCACCTTAATTGGTGTGATAAACCCTGCACCAATCCAGATTAGTTGTAATTGTTCTCCAGTCAACCCATAGAAGAACCAATAGGTCTGACAGGGTACAAAAACGAAAACCCGAAAGAGAATATCTGTTTCAAGCCCAATTATGATTGCTAATGTAGACAAAACTTTTTCATTTTCTTGGATTTTTTGTTTTATTGTATTGCTATTGAGAAGTATTGAGGTAATTACGAGTAGACCAAACCCTAGCAGGACATCCCATATGCCCCAAAAGGTAAGCGACCAAGCAACTGGGGTTATGAAATAAGACAATAACAGTATCGAATAAACGCCAAGAACAGGAGGCCATCTAGCTCTATGAATGAATCCAGTCATGGCTGCCCCTAAAGGCGCACCAAGCATGAACACGAACTCAAAGGGATCTCTAAAATAAATCAAGTGACCAATTGTGGTTCCAAGACCAACTGAGATTGCTCCTGCAAAAGGACCCAGAATAATACCGATGATTGGGCTCAAAATGAATAGCCATGAGTCCCATATCCCACTGTAGAACCCAGGAATTATGGGGAGTATATCTAATACTGTAGCCATTGCAGTAAATATAGATACAAAAGCAAGAAACTGAGTACGTGTATGTATTGGAACCAACATAAGACACTACACATACTAATTTGATATAAATCTCCTCTGTAGAAAAGCATGATTTACCATAGTAGATTCATAGAAGTGAAAGAACACTAGAAAGAGTGTACCTTTTGAATGACTGCAACATATAGACACTATCAATGGTCTTACTTTCGTCACGAAAAGGTTGAAGAAAGTTAAGAAACTGACTTACGAGATAAATAGGAAGACCAACCCAAACTAGTCCATAGTCCCAAGAATCGTTTAATCTAAAAACTGCTCGTGGAACAGATTTAACAATTACAGCTAATGTGGAGATTACATCATTAGATTTTCCTGATAGAATGATACAAACCAGTTTATTGAGTTCAGGAAATGACAGGATTTGTGATGATGTAACTAATTTTCTCCTAATTACATTCCTATATGATAACTCAATCTCTTTCATCGGGATACCAAGAGATTCAGTCAAATTCTGTTTGATTCCATTGAAATCCGGTACTGAACAGAGAATTGCTGAAATTAGTTTATCTCGTTTAGAAACATTCACATCAGAACCGATTTTTTGGATAACACTGGAAACCGCAAAGGAAAGTAGCTCTTTTTTAGAGATTCCTCTTGATGATTCTTTTTTCAGAGTCCATTTTTTCTCCGTTACGTCGTAGTTTTTTGTATTGAGATACTTCGCTTCATTCATCAGCCCCTTCTCTCTACTTCTTGATTCAGTCAATTTCATTATCAAGAAATTCTCAGATTTATCATCTAAATCACGAACACCCAATACAAGCTCAGTTGCATCGAGTTTAATCGATTTGGTTTTTTCAAGAATTCTTGTAAGGCCCAACTTTGAAGGATTCAGTGAATAGTCTGTTCGAACAAGGCGCATATCTGAAACAATTTCATAGATATGCTTAGCTTGCTTTCGTGAACAATCAAGCCAGCGCATTATGTCAGATTTTGTTAGTTCTCTATTTGTCCTCAAAGCAACTGCATTACTTAGAATAATTCGTAGATCATCGCTTTCAAATGGACTGATTCCCTCAAGAATTCTAGTTCTGACTAACCCACATCTTTTCATAAGATACAACTTCATGCATGTGTTCACTTTTGGTAAAATAATAAGAGAGAATGTCATGATTTGATTTTGGCTTGACATAGTCAACATAACATTGAGCTCTACCAAGAAATCTGAGAAACATGTATCCTAATTCATCAAATCCACCCTTCATGTAAAAAGAAAAATCACAATTAATATCGCGCAATATTTTGAATAATGCAGCCTGACCAATTAGCCCAGGTGTTCTATCAGAGGGTAATTGAGAAATATCTAGATTTTTTGTAATCTCCTTTTGTGTTTTGGAAACCAAGGACAATAGTAAACTGTGAGGTATGTCTGGAGGTATCACTTTCTCAAATATTCCCAGTGGTGTGTTTAGTGGATGTAATAACTCACAAGTATCATAATAGAGTTGATCAAGCTCCCGAGCGAGTCGATAGTCAGTCATTCAAGAAAACTTCTGTTTAGCTCGCTCAATATAGTCCATGTATCCTACCTTAGGTTTCTAGTATATTACTCCTATAAATTTCTGAAGGTTAAATCATAGATAGTAAAGACAAACCCAATCAAAGTCAAACAAAAATCATTTTGATATGTCAATAGAAATACTATCTGTGAACACAGTCTTGCTGATGTAGATTTCTTCTGTATTTTCTTTAGGGCAAGTCATGTCATATAGTATGTGTCTGGTTAATAATTCATCATTATTAGTAGTATCGAGAGCGATATCATAGGTCTCCCCCTTCCTACTCATTATGTCCTCCAATACTAGGGATAGTACGTCGTTGTCCTTTGTGCACATCTGAAAGCACACCCGTATTATAGGTATACAAAAGAGTAGAATTATATTATGCTCAAAATTTAGTTGGCTAATGTAATTTATTTTATGATTTAGGAGGTTATAAGACTCTTATTTGATCAGTGCATATAAAAGATATCTCTCAGACAACAGTTAGAAGGGATAAAACTGCGTAAATCCTTCCCTGTTTGACATGAGGTGGTATCCCTTTGCACAGGTTTCATTTGAAATCTTGATTGATTACCAAGAGACACAGAGTAATGTTTAAAACGAAACAAAAACCACAATAGTCTTGATGGCGGCCATAGACCCCAGGGCTCACCCGATCCCATTCCGAACTCGGAAGTTAAAAGTTGGCGCACTTCGCGTTAACTGACCACGCCTGAGGTCGTTGTGGCAAATCTGCGGTGCGCGAGCCCGTGAGAAGGCTACAAGCCGCCACTTTCTTCTTACTTCTGTTTATCATCAGTGACAAATGCTGTAGTGAATCCTATCGTGGTAGTGGAGGGCAGTTTGCGGCGGAGAATCTGTACTTGTGGTCGTGCTAGACGGTCACTTGACTTCCACAGTCGCATTTTCCCCCATTCTAGGTCAACTTGTCCTATGATATAGTGAATGTAGAAGAGTTCTGGTTTCGAACCAGTGATTGTATAGATACCTGCGCCAAGGTCCATACGACGGAGAATGACTATTGGAAGCATGAAGTTGACATAATATTGCTCAGGAATGTCCTTGAGTAGCATATCAATCTCTTCTTGGAGAAACATAGACTGTTCTCCTGCTCTTGTTGGAAATGCAGGCGAGTCAATACCTTTGATATCCTGTAGGGATATTCTCTTTGCTGGTAAGTGGTCATTTGTAGCATCTATCTCTTTCTCGAGCATGCGCTCAAAGATTCGACTCACGTGAGCTCCTCCGTAGCTCGGACTATTACAAACCGATGGTCCTTCTCGAGTGGTGCGAGGTCTATATTTTCCACTATCTCGGTGCCACGACGAGAGAGTTCTGAGATCTCCTTGCTGTACACCCTATCTACCCGAGATGCAGAGTCAATACTTCGTGCTTTGATTGCAATCATACCCCATCCACCAAAGGATGAGAACACATTCATGTTGTCACAGAGAATTCGTGCTTGGTCAGACTGCGCAACATCTTGATAGACTACATCAACTCCACTTCCCACCAGAGACGTGTATTTTGAGGGGTATCTTGCATCACCTATGATAGGAACAATATTTGGCCGAGTTTCCGCAAGAAACACAAGTTTTCGAGCCACTTGAAGGGAAAACTCTACGGCATATACCATCCCCTTGGGACCAATAATGTCTGAAACGTGACTTACAGTCGTACCTGAAGCTGCACCAAGATAGAGAACTCGTGAGCCTTGTTGAATGGGCATCTCTCGGAGACCCTTCTGTATAGCTGCACCAAGCTTTGAGCGTCGTGTTGACCATAAGCGATATTCTTCCCCATCAGATTTGATAATCTTCTCACCGTATACGCTTTGACCTTCAATGAGGCTCTTTGTTGCAAGAGAAACTCTATTCTCATCCTGCACTCTGAATACTCCTGGTAACTTGGTCTCATCTATCTTGGTCATTTCTTACGACCTCCTTTCTTTCTAGGACGGCTTCGATCCCGTCTTTTCTTGGGTTTCCCCCGCTCTTTTGAAGCAGATTTTTTGGGTTTTGGTGGAGGTGCCTCAGGATACTGGGTCTGAATCTCCTTTAATCGGTCTAGAAACTGTTGTCGTAGAGTGGCACCAATATCTCGGTCTGAATAAGCATCTACACGTGCAGCGATGGCTAGTTTTCCTGCAAGAGCTCTTGCAATCTTCCCACGTTGCCAGTATGGTGCTGAATGGATTTCTGATACCTGATATATCAGACCATGTTTTGGTGGGTCAGCACCGGTCTTCAGACTTCGAAAGAGCGCCTTTTCAGCACCAAAAATCTGAAGTGTGCTAGATGGTTTTCTAGCAAGTTCCTTCAATGAACCGGCTTGACTGAGAAGCCGTGCACCAACGAGAGGACCAGCCAGTTCTGTGAGATTTGGAGCAATTTTCCTCATGATTGTGGCAACATATTCTTCCAATTCACGACGGGTGCTATACATTGCAAGAATCTCATCAGCCAGTTTCTTTAACATCACATGGTCTTCCGACTCAAGTGGAGCACCAATATCGCCCTTCGCAGCTACAGCTACTCGTTCTGCAAGACCCTCAGGAACTCCTAATGATACAAGTTCTTCTGGTTTGATGTCAATTCTTGAACTGAATGTTGCCACAATCTTGGCAAATACCATGTGGTCTTCTATTATATTGTTCAGAGATGGAAAATGCAGCGAGTACCATTCTCTCAGTCGCATTGCTACAAGATTGATACTCTTGTCAATCTCACCCACACTATCTATTGCATGCTTGACAAGAAGGTCTCTCTCCTCACTCGCCTCGCTTATCATGGAACGCGATACCATAATTCCTACGTCGCGTCTGAATATTTGGGCTTCTTCTTTCGATTCCACAATGCCTTCTTTTTGGAGATGTGTGTCTTGGGTGCCAATGAAGAGCTTGATGACAGGAGATGTTTCTTCAGCACTCACATCATAAGTGGTCATATCACCAAGTAGACGGCCCATTGCAGTGTTCATCACATGGATCGAGTCAAATGAAATATTCTCGATCTTAGATATCATGTCTTTCAACCCTTGAGTAGCAGTGTCTTCATTGATAGACCGGATCTCATTCGCGGCTCGTTCGACATCAGGATAGTAAATGACACGTGCCTTTGTTTCTCCATTATCATCTAGTAGGAAAAGACCGAACACTGTCTGTATCAGGTAAACGACCAATAGTTAACATCTCCAGAGTGCATGAATGACTGACTTTCGGATAAGTCTGTCGAAGGCGCTTCGCTTATTACCATATACCTTTGTGACAAGGTCGAAGGTTGGGTCAACTTGAAGATTGAAGGATATTGGCTTGCCTCAGGGATTCTAGGTGTTACGGCATCCATCATGAAACGTGTTTATCTTGCAGGAGCTGATGCAGTAGTCACCAAGTCCATTGGACCAGTCCCAAGAAAAGGACATCCTGGACCGGTCATGACCCCTACCCACGGCGGACTGATTAATGCTGTTGGCCTCACCAATCCAGGTATCGATGCTTTCGAGGAGGAGATAGAAATACTCCGAGCACACAAGGTTCCTGTTGTGCTCAGTATATTTGGAAGTACTCCTGAAGAAACCAGGTCAGTGGCCATCAAGGGTATTGAGATGCGGCCTGATGCAATTGAGTTGAATCTCTCATGTCCACATGCAGAGATTGCTACAATATCCCACAGTCCAGACCTGACTTATGACTATGTGAAGACTGTTCGAGATGTGGTCGATGTTCCACTTCTCGCAAAAATAACACCGAATGCATCCGACATTGTATCGGTAGGAAAAGAAGCTGAGCGTGCCGGAGCTAATGCAGTTGTCGCAATAAACACTGTAAGAGCTATGAAGATAGACATTCAACAGCAACGACCAGTACTGGGAAACCTTGTAGGAGGCCTCTCAGGACCACCAGTGTTTCCTATTGCTGTCAGATGTATCTATGATCTGTATCATGCGCTGGACATCCCTATAGTTGGAGTAGGAGGGGTGACAACATGGGAAGATGCTGTTGAGATGCATCTTGCAGGAGCAAGCGCCATTCAGATTGGGACCGCCCTTCTCAAAGGAGTAGAAGTCTTTAGTGAGATTAAACAGGGTGTCAAAGGATATCTGGAAGAACATGGCTTGAAGAATATATCAGATATCGTGGGACTTGCAGGGAGGAAATGACCATGGATGTGGATAAGCTAGCTGGAGCACCAATATCTGTGCAGATAAAAAAGGCCGTAGAGGAGTCTGTTAGAGCAGTCACTCTCTATTTCGATATGCCTGATAGGGACTTTCTCCCAGGTCAATTTGTAATGGTCTGGATTCCTGATGTGGATGAGATACCTATGAGTGTTGCATCTTGGAAGAAGCCAACAGCGGGTATTACCGTACAGATTATTGGACCCGCTACAGAAGCTCTGAGTAAGCTTACGACTGGGGACTGGATAGGTATTAGAGGGCCTTTTGGTAATTCATTTACCATTTCTGACTATGAACATGCTCTTCTAGTAGGCGGAGGAGTTGGGGTAGCACCATTGTATTTTCTCTGTAAGGTTTTGTTAGAACAGGATATCAAAGTGACTGCAATATGGGCAGCAAAGACAAAGGATGAGCTCATTCTCTATGACTTGGAGAAGATTTCCAGTGGAGTCTTCAATCTCGTGATTACTACTGATGATGGTTCAATGGGACAAAAGGGATTAGCTACGGATGCACTCAGGACTCTGTTGAGAAACAATGACTTTGATAGGATTTACACCTGTGGACCTGAACTGATGATGCATTTAACCTTCAAACTTGCTACAGAGCAGGGTATTGCAATTGAAGCATCACTGGAGAGATACATGAAATGTGGATGTGGTATCTGTGGGACCTGTAGTCTGGATCCCACAGGAGAACTGGTCTGTATGGACGGTCCTGTATTTGACCAAACTAGACTTGAGAAAATAGAAGAATTTGGCAGATATCACAGAGATGGGATGGGTATCAAGAACGATTGTTGATGTTTGTATAGATACTTGCAGAAACAAATTCCTTATCTGGATTAAAATCAAGTAATTCTTGTGGTGGTTTTCATTTGCAGGATGTCTATCTGGTTGGTGGCCTGTTACTTCTGGTCGTAGTTATTCTGTTAGTTGTGTTTGCTCCCAGTATGAGAGAACGTGGTTTCGTTAAAACTCAGGATAAAGCACAATATGAGATTGAGCGAAATACGCCAACAGATGATGTTGAACGTCACCGAAGGCGGTATCATTATTAGACAAGTTATCAAAATAGAAAATATATCTTCTATCAAAATTCAGGACTAAATCATCTCATGTAGACCTCTTTCTTCTGTAAATGTAGGTCCTAATTACCATTAGTATAATTACTGATAGAGAAATTACGGTCAATATCTCCATTTGTCTGAAGGATGAACTAGGATAAACTAGAATGTTGTCGGAATACAGTACGATTTCCGACGCATTCCAGTTGCCAAGGGTGTCATTGGCATAATACTGGACATTATACTGTTTTGTCCTGTTAGATAGGTCGAGAGTATAACTTGGACCAGTGGTATTGTATTCTAGTTGGCCGTCACCATGGCCCTGTGCAAACTGCATCGTGATGTTGTTCCAGGTGTCGGATTCTACCTCACTATAGCTTCCAATCACTGTGTCAATACCATCTTCATCGTATACAGTGACATGTAGGAAGAGATGATCAGATACTGGTGCCATGTCTTGATGAGAATCATAAAACTGACTGGTAACATCAAGAAACTCAGGACCAGAACTATCACTTGGAGTAAAACAGCTTCTAGATGTTGGTCCCGTATATATTGTGCATATTGGTGGTATGCTAAACATAGTACAGATGAGTATTGTACACCAGAACCTCGTTTTCATTCACTCACCCCTATAATCAAATCACATTCAGAGATTGCATCTCCCACCGTGAGTACGATAGAAATCATTCACTAATTTTGATCCCATTATATAATGGCAGAGGTGACCACTAAAAGATGATGGAAAGAGCAATCGGAATAATTAATGAATAATTATTCTATTAAAATCAGAAAAGAAACTGTCTGCATTTATGGTTGGAATACAAAATTAGGATGAAATACTGAATATAGAATCTACTAGGAAAATTGGCAGATTCTACTACAGAGATTACTTTTGTTGTCCTACAGTTCTGCCGCGTACAAATCGCTTCTGAAAGTTCCTCTTATTTCGAACACGAGGAATGGGAGTATGACGTTCACGCCCTTTAACTTTAGGAGTGGACTCGCGTACCTTTCCAGCCTTTGTTAGTGATCCATGTGAACCGGGCATTTCTATGTCCTCAGACTCGAGCTCGAAGGTTCTTCATATAAGACTATCTAATTGTACGGAAAGAAAATGAGGAGGGAGGGGCCAAAAATGCCCTACTCCCAGTCTGGTGCTTTCTGCCCCGTCCATTTGGGTATCTTTTCCATTGCTGGATCATATCCGTCGAGTACATGACGCCCAAGAATCAGGCGTTGGATCTCACTGGTACCTTCATAGATCTGGTAGAGTTTTGCATCTCTGAAGAGTTTCTCAATAGGATATTGCTTGATGTAGCCATAACCCCCATGAATCTGTAAAGCTTCACTAGCAATCCACATTGCAGCATCAGTAGAATATGCTTTGGCTATCGAGGCAGGTACCGTAGAGTCACCTGATGTGTCTGCAGCCCAAGCTGCTTTCAAATAGAGCATCCGAGAGGCTTCAACTTTCATATACATCTCTGCAAGTTTGAACTGAATTGCTTGGAATTCCTTGAGTTTCTTGGTGAATGCTTCTCTTCGGTCGGCATAATCTCTAGCGTATTCCATTGCTGCACGAGCAAGACCAGTGGCAAATGCAGCTATTGCAGGACGAGTCATAGCAAAGGTCTGCATGGCAATCAAGAAGCCCATGCCTTCCATGCCCAGAAGGTTTTCAGCTGGGATTGGTGCATCTCTGAAAACAATATTAGATGTAGCTGAAGCCCTATGTCCCATCTTCTCAATAGGACGTCCAGTCTTGACACCCTCTGTATCTGCATCCACAATGAACGCACATAGTGCCTTGTGTCGTTTGCTGGGGTCAAGTGAGGCAAAGACTGTGAAATAATCGGCATATGGTGCGTTAGTAATCCAGAACTTAGAACCATTGAGGATGTATTCATCTCCATTTTTTGTGGCAGTGGTCTTTATACCTGCAACATCACTACCCATTCCGGGTTCAGAGCACGCAAAGGATGCGAGTTTTGGTTCTTCGATCAGTGGGCGAAGATATTTCTCCTTCTGTTCATCACTTCCAGCAATCAGTATGGGTTCAGGTCCAAGTGAATTGGCATAGATGCTGGTGGTCATGCCTGCACAACCAGCAGCCATTTCTTCAACCACGATGCAGGCTTCGACAATGCCGAGACCGGGTCCACCAAGCTCCTCAGGTATTCCGAGGTTCATAAGACCCTGTTCCCATGCCTTTTTGATGATGGGCATTGGGAACTCTCCGGTTTCATCATAATATGCGGCATAAGGCAACATGTATTCTTGTGCAAATTCACGTGCCTTTTTCTGTAATTCCCGTTGTTCCGTAGTAAGTGAAAAGTCAATCATTATTTGGCAAGCCCCTCGTGAATAGAGTAATGCCTAAGATTGACTTCTAGTATATTTGTGGATTTTGCAATGGCAGTAAATTTCACTTGGCCTTATACACCAGAAGTTATCTGTTTCACTACCTCAGGAAGGCTCCACTTGAGTTCAAGGTCTAATGCACCATCTTCTGGGCCAGGACAACGCCTAACACATGTGCGGCAGGCAACACAGAGCCAAAGGTCAATTTCCACTGACCCGAAACCTGGAGATTCTTCTTCTAGAATGATATTATCCACCGGTTTTTTCACCGCAAGTGATTTGACAGTCCTATAGAAAAGACTCCTATTGCCGGGGAGATTGTCAAGGGATTCTTCTGTAAATTCAAAGACCTCTGGTATACGAAGTACAGGGGCGAGATTGATTGCATCTTCTGGACATTCGAGTTCGCAAGACTTACAACCCAGGCATCTGGAGTGATTCCATTCGATGGTGCCAAATCCAAGAAGTGGAGCATAACCCATCTGACTCTTGTATTCTTCCAATACTGATGGTACATCAACATCTGTAAGGCTCTCTAAGGCAACCTTTGGTCGAGTGGATGGAAGCTTTGCCCGAGTCCTATATGCTAGCAAGACTGCAGACTGGATTTTCTCTTCTACTTGAGAGAGAGCATCCTCTGCAATTACAGATCCGCTGACTGTCACCTTGGTCAATTTGTCACGTGCCTTTGAATAGGTTTCAAGAGCAGCAGCCAGTTTCCCAATATCGGTAGCTTTGAGATCAGCAAGGATTTCATCTAATTCCTTTCTTGCTTTTGCTAACTGTTGAGATAGACTTGATACTGTTTGAATTGCGGTTTCAATCTCGGTTGCAGTGCGATGAACATCGTATAGGACATAGCCGTGGTCCTCTCCAGCCAAGACCAAATCTTCATTCCTCTTCATTTGAACGAGATGTGCAAATACACGATTCTGTGGGATGTCTGTCTTCTCATGCAAGTCCTTTGCTGTCAATGCTCCATATTCTCTGACAATAGAGAGAATAAGACCCCTTTCAGCTTCATCCTGGACAAATTGCTTCATGATTTTCTTTCTGATTTCTGAGGCGAGTCTATCACCATAGACGGTAACATCCATATTGGAAAGGGAGCAATTGATGCATCTGCCAGCCTCTGTGACAGCCATAGGAGGGTCAAATCCAAGTTCGACTTCATCAAAGCTCTCACCACGTGACTCTGGTTCCAATACTGGCATTTCCGCCCGTTTGCCCTCTTTTGCTTGGGCTTTTTCCGCAGCAACAGTGGCAATAATCTTATCATAGACAGGTATGTCTTGAACCATTTCTTCTCCTTGCAGAAAACTGTCTATTACCTTTGCAGCTTTCTTTCCAGCACCAACTGCTTTGACCACAGTTGCTGGACCCGTTACTGCATCGCCACCAGCAAATATACCTTCAACACTTGTTTGACAAGTATTGGAGTCTGTTTCTATCAAGCCCCATTCTGAATACTCGAGGTCTGGGAAGTAATCTTCAGCATCAATACCCTGACCAATAGCAACAATCACACTGTCAATATCTATGTCGAACTCTGAGTCAGGTATAGGAACGGGTCTTCTTCTACCCGATGAATCAGGTTCTCCCAATTTCATTTGTATACAACGTAAAGTTGTGGCTTTTCCATTTTCTTCAATAATTTTGACTGGGGAAGATAGTATTTTGATGTCTATACCTTCGTGTTCAGCATCTTCAATCTCGGAGGCGATTGCAGGCATTTCTTCTTTGGATCGTCTATAAACAATGACAACTTCCTTAGCACCCAACCTAAGAGCGACACGTGCTGAGTCTATAGCTGCATTTCCGCCACCAATGACTGCTACTCGGTTACCCAGTTTGAATTTCTTACCAAGATTGAATTCATCTAAGAATTCCAGTGCGTGATATACACCAGTTGCATCTTCTCCTTCGATACGCAACTTACGACTAGAAGATGCCCCAGTTCCAATAAACACTGCACTGAAACCTTTTGCAAGAAGTTCACTTGGTTTCTTGATTTGTTCACCGTTGATAATATCTACACCATGCTTCTTGACATAGGTGATCTCTTCATCAAGAACATCTCTTGGAAGACGATATGAGGGGATTCCATATCGTAGAAGGCCACCATTCTCAGGTTTTGTTTCAAATATAGTAACAGGATAACCCATTCGTGCTAAATCATAGGCACAGCCAATTCCAGCAGGACCTGCTCCGACTACTGCAACTCTTTGTTCTTTGTCAATAGCAGGAGTTGGTTCATGAATCTTTCCACTTGCTCGTTCATTATCAGCTAGGAATCTGTGAAGGTTTCTAATACTTACTGATTGGTCAATCTGACCCCTTTGACAGCCTTCCTCACAGGGTGCATTACATACACGACCTAATGTGCCAGGGAATGGGTAAGTACTTCGCATGAGCGCTAAAGCCTCATCAAACTGCTTATCGCGCATGAGGTTGACAAACCTCTGTGTATGTACACCAGCAGGGCAGGCGTCATGACAAGGTGGTTGACCATAGCGAGAAGTGATGCCCAAATATTCCTGAAGTAAGAGTAGAGCAGTTTCAGGGTCAGTCTTGAGTGCGGCTTTTATTGCCCCTATATTTTTCTGGAACGCGGATTCCTCTTCTCCAACAGATTCAGAAGCTTTGAGAGATTCTTCAAACATACTAAGGATCTCTTTCAAAGAAGCTGTGTCAGAGATAGTGACTGCCTCTTTAAGAGGCTCAATTGTTGATTGGAGAACCCCTGGGTCATTGATCTCTGAGGAGAGATCTACTTGTTCAATAGCTTTCTGAAAGTCGGTAAAATAGGTTTCTGGAAATGCAAATATAGATTCAAGTAACGGACTGAGTTCATCTTTCAGATCCTCAATTGCTTCATTCACTTTACCTAGTGGAATAGCTTTTTCTTCCTTAAGACCTCCTAATGCCAGAATCATTTCTAACATTCGTTGTCTTTTTGGAGGAACAGCAGGAGGCGTAGAGGACTTCTTCATTTTTCAACCTCCTTCCATTTTCCAGCGGTGCCTTTGTGCAGAGGGGAAGCCCCTAGCTCATGGGCGCGTCTTGTCATTTCATTGATAGCGTTGGTGAAACGGTCAGGTTCTGCACTGAACATTCTAAACATCTCTACCCTTTCTCCATTCCAACCAATCGCCTCCAAGATCTCACGGGCAACATCAACTTGAACCTGTGCAATCTCATTACCGGTGCCACCCACATGACAACGATCGGTTTCACATGCAGCAATCATGACTGTGCTTGCACCGTTCTCGAAACCCTTCAAAATATCAATGATACTGACTCGACCAGCACAGGGTACGGGTATCAGGCGTGTGTTTGCAGCGTATTCCGTTTTTCGTGTGCCTACAATGTCAATAGTTGACACAGCACATTCTTCACAATAAAAACAGAGAGTAATTGCATCTTCAGCAGTAGCATTATTGAGGGTGCTCTCTATTTGAGACCAGAGCTGTTCATTTGTCAAGAAATTCAATTGTGTTGCTCCAGAGGGGCAGAGACTCTGGCAGACTCCACATGCATGACAGTTCAATGTGTCAATAGCGGCTTTGAAAAGTAATTTCTGATCTTCATCTTCTGCCTCAGCTTCTGTCTGTTCTATCATAAGAGGAACTCCACGGGGACACTGTTGTTCGCACAGACTACAACCAACACATTCGTCAATATCTAATACAGCACCTCGGGCGAGTTTCTTGATTTTGCCACTCTGTAGTTCATTGTGTATCACAAGTGCGCCGGCTTGGGCGTCTGTTACCGCTTCGAATACAAATTGTGGTCTTGTAACTGCTCCCACAGCAAGTACACCACGACGACGAGTTTCATTTCGTCGTAGCTTCCCGTAGAGCTCTTTGATATGACCATCATCTTCCAAAATATAACCCATTGTTTCAGATAGGATTTCGATTCCATCAGGAGGTAGAATAGCAGAAGAGAGTACAACAAGGTCAGGACTGACTTCAAAGTACTTATTCATGAGGGAATCGTAGAACTGAACATGTGTTTCATTGTCATTCTCCCAGATCTTGCTAATTCGCCCACGAATGTAGTCAACACCAATCTCGCGTGATTTTTTGTATATCATTTCATTCTCAAAGGGTACTCGTATGTCCATGTACACAATCCGTACTTGTGCATCTGGGACTCGTTCTTTGATTTCAAGTGCATTATCAATGGCAAACGTGCAACAGAGCTTACTACAGTCTCGCTTGTACTCTTCTGAACGACTGCCCACACATTGTATCATAACGACATCTTTGACTGGTCCACCATCTGATACTCTTGTGAGGTCATCTTCGGCCAGTTTCTTTGAGAGTTCATATTGGGTTATCACATCAGGATTCTTGCCGTACCGATACTCATCCATCATTGTAGGTTTGAACTCTTTGAAGCCAGTTGCCATGACAATTGCAGATGTGTTCAAGACATTCTCTTCTTTATCTTTTGAAATGTAATGTATCTTGAAATCGCCCATCTCACCCTCAGCGTACTTTACATGGGCGTCTGTAATTACTTTGATCTTATCACTTGCTTCTATATCTTTAAGGCGACCGCTCATAATCTCTTTCCCGGATTTTTCAGTAGGAGCAACCACAGGTAGCTGAATAACATGTCCACCGAGATGTTCATCCTTCTCAATCAGGGCTATATCATAGCCAAGTGAAGCAAGACCGAGTGCCGCTTCAATTCCTGCAATCCCGCCACCAATGACTGTCACATGATTTGCAATATCTTTCTCATCAATTGTTAGAGGTTCGACTGTAGACATGGATGCAAGAACACCACGAATCATATCAAGTGATTTCTTGCTCGCCGATTTAGGGTCAGGATGTACCCAAGCAGAGTGCTCTCTGATATTTACATAACGCACTGATGATGGGTCTTTACCTTTATCGGACACAAAGTTGTCAATACGAGGTTGTATCTTCTGACTGGTACAGGCGGCTATTACAAGTCTGCCTTCACTCTCATCAAGTTTAGATACAATCTCAGCAAGACCATCTTCTTGACATAGAGTATCACATATTGTTATGGACCCTGCATCGGGTAGTTTCTTGAGTTCGGAAGAAAGGAAATCATAGTCTAGGCCAAGTTGTTTTCCACAGGTGCATAGTAGAATGGGAGTCTTAGTGTTTGTCATTGTATCACATCCTGCTCTGAATAATCTTTGACACAGCAGCCCGTGCTTGTGTGACACTCTCTGGTACTTCAGCTGGTCCTAAGGCAGTGCCGCATGCATAAACATGGGGACCTGCCACAACTTCGTTCTCCGAAGTGGGATCCTCAGGAGCGACAAACCCACTAGCACTCTTTAGACCTAAGGCTTCAATCAACTCATTCGCACCTTCAGGGGGTTCAAGAGCTGATGATAGCACTAACAAATCTACTTCGGTCTTTAGATATTGATTTAGTAAGGAGTCATAAACAGTGATTGTCAAAGTCCCATCCGTATCGGGAACAACGCTTGTGATACGTCCTCTTATGAAGTCAACACCACCAGTACGGGAGTCGCGGTAGTATCGTTCATGTCGGTCGTAGGTACGAATGTCCATGTATACGACACTGACATTTGCAGCACCTAGTTCGTTGACGATAATATTAGCATGTTTTAATGCAAATACACAACATATCTTGGAACAATATGGATAGTAATTCTCATCTCTGCTACCAACACATTGTACCATCATCACATTTTTGGCAGTCTTACCATCAGAGGGTCGAACAAGTTTACCCCCAGATTCTTCAAGAGGGTCAAGAATCTTGGCTAGTTCGAGTTGTGTTATTACATTTGCGTGCCTTCCATAACCGTATTCGTCGATTGTGGAGGGTTGCATCTCATGAAAACCAGTTGCAATCACAATATCTGCAACCTTTATTATATCCTCAGAGGGTTTAGCATCTAGATCAATTGCTTTTGTAGGACAGTCTTCTGTTGCTTTCTTTGCAGCATCATCAAGTAATTCAGGATTGAATGTTACTGCTTGTGGTTGACATTGTGGGGATATTAATTGAAATGCCTTTGACTCCTTCAGGCAGAGTCCACACATTATACATTTCTTCGGGTCAATATATTTTGGACCGATCTTCAATGTGACTTCAAATTTACCAGGATCCCCTGTGATCTTCTCAACAGTTGTGTTCATTTTAAGGTCAATATTTGGCTGGTCAGTCATAGCACTTCTATAGAAACATTTTCTGATGCCAGGACGCCACCTGTTTCCTTCAAAACAATAGAAACAATCATCGGTGGGAAATGCTTTGTAGAGGTCAAGAGCATTGCCACCAATGGTATTTAGACGTTCTACCAATATGGTCTTGATACCAGAGTCCGCAAGCTCAACAGCTGCGGTCATCCCTGCAACGCCAGCACCAATGACAAGGACTGGGTCAGACATCTTACTACACACCTCAACCTGAAAGATGTTCAAGAATCGGATTAGCTGATACACGATTCATCTCAAGACCAACTGTTTCCTCGTCAAGACCCAAAGCAAGACCAAGTATCTGAGGGTAGAACAGTACTGGCAGGTTGTATTCTTCACCATACGACTCCTTCAATCCCAACTGTTGTAGATCAAGCTGGTTGCAGCATGCAGGACAGATCACTGTTGCAAATTCAGCACCAGCATCTTTCATTGATTTGAGTTTATCACGTGCTAGTCGAATTGCCAGAGGTTCGTTCACAGGCAATACCGTTGCGCCACAACATTGTTTCCAGAGATGATATTCAACAACACTTGCGCCAGTGGCACTAACTAGCTCAGCAACATACTCGGGTTCAATCTCAGTGACATCTTTAGGACGCAAAAGATGACAACCATAGTGTATTGCAATCCCTACACCGTCTAGTGGTTTTTTGATTTTGCTCTTTATTTCTTCAATGCCTATGTCTGTATAGAGTGCCTCAACAAAATGCCGAGGTTTTGCTCGTCCAGTAAACTCAAGGCCCTCTTTCTTTAATTCCTTGTTTACCTTCTTTACATATTCTTTATCATGCATTAGTAAGTGATGAACATCTTTTAGTGAACCAAAACAGCCATTGCATGGTGTGATGATATCTTGTCCATTCTTATCAGCAATAGCTAGAGTTCTGGCATTAACAAGCACCCAGCCTAGATAATCTATTGCTCGAAGATTAGGACTTCCACAACATGCCACCCCTTCCATGTAGTTCAGTTCCATATCAAATAGTTCCGCTACTTTGAAAATTGATGCTTCATAGTTGGGGTAGTTAGCTGGAACACTGCAGCCCATATAGAGATTATATGATGGCATCTACTCATCTCCTCCCACAATTTTACCGGTCCGAGTGTTTTTCAAAATCTCTTTGATTTCATCAGTAGAAAGACCAGGAAGCTCTGGTTCTAGTTCCATATCTTCACGTTCCCAATCCGCTGTGATGACATAGAGCTGACCATCTGACATCAATGATTGAGCAAGGGCCACGATGTTGCTAGGAATCTTTCCTTCTTCAGCTGCTAAATTCTTACAATCAAATAAGATGTCAGTGACACGTACATTCTGAGGACATCGTTCCTGACACTCAAAACAAGTCAGGCATAACCAGATCTCGTCTGAGGACAGTACCTTTTCCCGCATACCAAGAATTATCATTCGAATTAGCTGATGTGGTTTGTATTCCCACATGTTTGCAATTGGACATGCGGCAGTGCAAGTAGAACATGCAAAACAGGCTGAGAGTGCTTCGCCATGGGGCATGCTCTTTATTTCATCCCTGAATCCCTGGTCCAGCGTGGACATGTCAACAGGTTCAACCAGTGTTTCAGGAGGACCAGTTTTTTCGTCTGTTTCTGTCATAAGAGTCGAACCACCAGATATCTAAATGGCACATAGGCTAGCTTGTAATTGAGCCTGATTTAATCCGATATTAAAAGATGTGGTTCGACAAAAGAACGACAGCGTGCTACATTGGTTCATATTCTGTGTTGTCTGGAAGTCCCCTATCATAAATGAGTTTGATGATGGCCAACATAAAAAAGATGACCACTACTTCATATGCTAGAATACTGATGATATCAAGCTGGTTTAGGGGATACATCATGCCACCGATTAGTGCAAGTGCTATGCAAATAATGGCCGCGATATACAAAATCCATCTCTTGTTTGGTGACATGTATAGGTAGGAGGAAATCATACACTTAGCCGTTTCGTACATCACGATTTACCGCTATAATCAGTTCATCGAGGTCTTTTGTGACACTGTCGATTGTTATCACTATCTTGTTCTCATGCTCGTTTGACAGGGTTAGTAGGTACTTTAGAAGGTCATCTGGGGTACCACCAAGATCAGTAATAGTCCCCTTCTCCCTATTCAAAAGACGCATTATATTTGACAGAGCAACACGCATCTTTTGTGAGTCACTGGTCATATCGCGTTGTATCGCATCTACCAGTTGCCGGATTTTGTGAAGTGATTCAAGAATATTCTCACTCTTCATTGTCATCTTCCCTCTCAATATCGTCTGCAATGACACGTACTGCTGTACCATTACGAAGCCAGATTCTTGCGTTAGCAGTGGGGATTGTTGCAATGTCCTCTTTTCCAAATGGGCCGTACACTATCTCGTCCATCCCAACGAATTCCTCTTCTACTTCACGAGTGAATCGCACCATAATGTATTGCAATCCATCATCAGGTTCCTTCTCAGATTTTTTCTTATCTTTAGTTTTCTTCTTCTTAGGAGGATCCTCTTTTCGCAATGTGGGAGGAGGTGTACCAGTAAGGACTTCTTCGGTGAACTCTGTGTGGCTGGTAAAAGCTCTTGAGAGGCGATTGTAGAACTCTTCCTCGGATAATGTCATTATACCTGAAGGGGTTTCACCTCGTAGAACATCTGAGATGATTTTGTTACGACGCATATGTAGGAGGTCTTTCAGCATATACTCCATATTGAGGGCTTGTTGGGTAAGGATTTCTGCTTCAATCTCCTTTTCAGATGGAGTTTCAGCAAGCTGTAGTCGTACTCGAGATAATGCTTCTGCCATCTTACTCAGTCTGAGATCCTCAAGATCCTTCAGTGCGGAGTCATCTTGCTCATCTTCCCATGCGTTTTGGATATTGATATAATCAGGATCGCTCATAGGATGCCATCCCCTTGCACATTAGGAACACTGCTGCAGGCATTGGAAGTTCCTCATTGGTATTGTTATACGGACCATATAGGTCATCACCTATTCTGAATTCCGGAACACTGAATCTCATTTCAGGGATTCTCAGTTTTATGGACTGATTGTTTGCAAATGCCAAAGGGTCTGCAAATGGATCAAAGTCGTCCAGCTGATCACGAGTTAGGTGGTTCACAGTAAATCCGGTTTTGCCATTAAGACTGCCTATGAGCCTGATTACACGATGTATGTCATGTGTGACAGGCAAATCAATTTCGGCATTGTAGAACGTGATTGCCTGTTCGACAATCTCTTGCCACGATTTTACTCCAATGCCTTTTACCTTGTAACTCAAAATCGGGGGGTTTCTAGAAAGACCGTCAATTGCATCCTTCTTCCCCTCAACCAAATACTTTAGCCATCTGTCATTTCCTTCATAAAAGTCAAGATTGTCAATAAATGCAATCATGGCATCAGCAATACGTCTTGCAATGGAGGGTAATTGCCAGCTTCTTAGTTCGCCTGTGGGAATCACTCGTAGGTTTCCTTTAGAGGTTATGCTGCTACTCAGCCCATCTCCTGTGATGTATCGAGCAATCTCAGAACGTGCATTAGAATCAAGTTCGTGAATCTTTGGGTCATTAACTCTAATATGATACCCTCTGTGACCACTGTAATTCAGGATTGTCTTGTCTTCATCTATACCAAAGTGTTTTAGGAGAAATTTATCGTAAAGTTTGACTGTATCGCGTTTGGCACGTTCCAAGCATCTATCACATAGCCATTTGAAAGATGAAAAGGAATCACCTTCACACTCGGGGCATTTTTCCGGCGGTCTTCCAGTTCCTTTATGTTCGCACTCTGGATTAGAGCACATCCACGCATCATGATTATCAGCACAATGAATGTCAAGATGGTCAGCATCTATATCAAAGACTAATTCTGCACCTTGCCAGTTTTTCTCAATCATTCTTCTTGCAATAGGAAACTCGTAGAATGCGGATGAATGATAAACACTGTGAGGAACGTTTGTGACAATCTCGTTAAGAAGAAGGTCCTTTGATTTAAAACCCAGATGACGGGACCAATTTGTGATATCTAAGTCGGTGGACCCACAAGATGGACATTCTGTGAGAGGTAGAAATGATGTACCACTCTCACCACATCCTGATTTGATCTCAGACCCGTCTTCTGTCTTTTCAACACGAATATTGCATCTCCAAGTATAGTACCAGCTCTCAACACCAAATTCACGCATATGGATTTTGGCAGGAATATTCACACTATCATGATGTGTTCTATAATAATCTTGGAACAGTAGCTGAAGGAACCTACGGGTACGTTCCTTGGTATCGTTCGCCATCTGGAAGCACCATTGTCATCACGGATTACCTTCTCTCAACTCTGGGTGCTAAGATGAAACTGATTCTTCCACCCTCAGCAACTGCAAAGTCCAACAGAATGGGTTTGTCAGAGCTGAACTGTAACATGAGATTATTACTTGCCATCGCCTTTGCTATCTCCGACAAGTAGCTGAGAGCATACATTGCAGTGGCTTTCTTGTCTACCTTGAGATCGATGAGGAGAGAGTCATCATCACCTTTCTTCAGAGAGACCTCCGCTTCACCAGTGTCCCCTTCTCCAAGGAAACGCAATGTGTCACCGTCTGCAACGATTTTGATATGATTAGATATAACACCAATGTCTTTGACTGCTTGCTTGAAGGAGTTTGCATCTAGTTCTGCTTTCACTTCAAAGGAGAGATTCGGTTTCTTGCTACGGTCTTCAGGGGGAGTCAATAATTGCAGGCTGAATCTTCGCTCAGCTTGCCCCGTCATCCTGATTTCAAAACGTTTCTCCTTCTCATCCAGACTGAAATCAAGTACATCATCCCCGGCCATTCTCTTACTGACTTTGGCCAGTTCATCCATTCCCAGACAGACATCATGTTCTCCCTTACATGCATACTCCTGAAAGACTCCTGATGGAAGCGTCAGGTCAACCATCGCAGCCTTTGAAGAGTCTAATTGACGTAGTGTAACACCAGTTTCGGAAATGACAAAGTGGACCTCTGTTAAGAGTGTGGCTAACGAGTCCACAATCTGTTTCCATGTCTTGGTGCTATCCAGTGTTGCGTGAAACATTATGGTTCCTCCAGTGAATTATGGTGAGTGGTTAGCTCGGTTAACTCTTTCCTCCAATTTCACTGTTTCCTTGTAAAGCTTGACATCAAGAGTGTCGACATCATACACAGATGATGCAATTAACTTAAGGCCTTCTGAGTCCTCACTAATATCTCCAATCAACATGTACTTTTTGGCGAGTTCTAATTCTTCAGGAACAATGACTCTGATTGACCCCTGGTTGTCCATTTTATCAAAGATATCTTGAACAAGAGCTGCGCCTTCTGCAGTTTCCACTACAATACAAAGTATTCGAACGGGGTTCTTTGTATCTGCAGACATGCTTTTGACAGTACAGAGTGGTGCATATCTCTTTCGTGGATACTTCTTCTCTTCTGACAAGCTTCGCACCTACAGGTTGTAGTCTATCAAAGCTAGATAATAAGTCCACTCCCATACTCCGAGAGGGATGAAAATTTTACCCACCGTAATTTCTCCATGTCAAGTAACAAAACTGAGCTTACACTTTGTACATGGTCACTAGAGCAAAGATTGCTAGTAATAGAGGCCAATTGACTCTTTCTAGCTATAGGTCTATTTGTAAGAATGCAACCTAGAGCCTTTTAGTCATAGATATGCTCTCACGCATTTTCCTGAAACCAAGAGTTTCAAATTTGGAAATAGTATCAGTTCGATGCATTGAAAAGCTGATAGTTGCAGTCGTTACTCCGGTATATCCAGTTTCGATTTCGAGAATCCTAGGGATAACTTCCAACAACAGGTCATTGTCCTTCTCAAGCCAGACGTTTGGTATGATTCCCACAGCTAATACGATGAACATGACACCCATCAGTGGTAAAATTGTGAGTATGAGGGCTGCAAATCCTCGTAGCATCCACACCCATGTCGGCGTCGACTTTTCTTCTGTCATCTTACACTCTTCCATGCAGAATAGGAGAATATATTCCCCACTCGCGGGGCATAACTCCCAGAGAATGTATGAACAAGGGATTACTTAGGTGCTTGGTCTAGCTGGTTTACGGGATTTGGTATCTTTAATATATGAATTGAGAGAGGATAGAAAATGCTACGCAAAACGTAGTAATAATAGACATTTTAATAGTTTTTTGAGTTCATAAAGGCTTTATTTCTGGTTCCATTTGCACAGCCGTAACACTATTCAAACTAGTTATGTCCTTTTTGAAATAATAAAACAAGTGGTGTCATGTTTTTTCACTTTTGGTTTAGACAAAAAACTCCTGCATATTCCTTGATTCAGCTGCATTAAATATGGATTTTAATTGTCAACTTCTATAACTGGAAATGGTGCAGAGGCGAACACTTGCGAGTCAGGTATAGTGACAGTACATCCAGAACTCCTCTGGTGTGTTGAAGCTCTTAACTTGATGGTATTTGAGAGAACATTAATCTTGTTTCATATTACTCTCAAAATCGAAGATTAATCGTGTTCTTTCAGTGATTTATCTGAATAATCTTGTCTGAATGCAAGTAGAAGTTAATATCAAATACCTACTATATAGTATTCAGATAGTTTTGTTGAGTACTGGTGAATTCTGATGATTTTGGAGGGCAAGGAAAAAGTATTGAGTTATCTTCAAAAGCAGTTGGACAGAGCGAATAATGGTTTGGAGAGATACATCTGTGGTATTGAGGATGAATTCTCAACACTAGTCATATCTGGAATTCTTGATATCCTGCCTAGAAAAATCCAACGAACAGAAGAAACCAGTAAAAGAAGAATGTTATTGATAGAACTCCATGATACTGTTATGGTACTTGACAGTCTGCTTGAAAGAAATCTCTTCAAACCATCTAAATCTTATCTAAAATCAACAAAAATCATCCTTCACGATCCTGAGAAGTTGTTCTATGCAAAAGCTGCACTTCACACATTTCGACCACAAATATCTCCTCTGAAATCACTTATCCATCAGTGTAAAGAATCAAATCATTTCAAAATTGAAATTGATTCGAATGGAACTCCATCGTTTGGTACCATTTCAAATCGTGATTCATATAGTGAATGGTTCGTGGAAAAAGGCACTAATCTAGACTGGTTTAATCATTTTTTTGAAACTCACTCTCTTGTGGAGCACTTTGATGAGATATCATACATGCTTTTCAGTTCGTTTGGAATGAGTCTCGAAACCATCACGAAAATTGAGAATGAATTCATGAAAATTGAGTATACAGGACGAGATATTGGTAGATCTTTCACATTACTTCGAAAAGAAGAATATCTAACATCAATTTTCGAACATATTCCTAGTTATGAATGGATTGGTGTATTGGATCATCTAACATACAATCCTGGTTCCAATCCTGCATCATGTATATACTATCCAATCTCTGGAGAAGATGAATTTAGCTACATGTTTGGTAAACCTCCCATATCATTAACATCTGTTTGGTTGTCAAAGATTATCAATACTGGTGGTAAATTAAAGACTGAATATGGTGAGTGTTTCAATGATTTCGTCAAACAAAGAATTGAAACACAGACTAATCTCAATGTAGATTTCACAGAAATTGATTTTCAAGGAATTGATGAAGAATCAATTGAGAAGTTAAAATATTATAGAAGAGAGAGAATAAAAATCGATATTTTGGCTTCCAATAAAGATACACTCTATGTAATTTCGTGTAAGGCACATGATTTTTTCATAGATATTGAACTTGAAGCAAACCTCATGTTCATTCCGTATTCTGATTTCTATAAGAGAGTACTTGACAACAAAGCTGATCGTATTGAAGTCTTAGAATGGGCAGATATTGTTTCATCATCAGAAACTAGATTGAAACAATTGGGATTGGAAGGAAAGATGATTCTACCTGTATTGGTAACGTCTCAGAGAGAACCCTTACAGTTGGACACTGTAAAGGAATGGTTTAGTGAATTTGAAGAATTACCTAATTGTTTGCAACTATCTATTGAGGATTTTGAACAATTCTTTGGTTAGAATTCACTACTTAAGGAGCTAGTCCTTGGCATATCTGTTGACAAGCTAAAATCATTTCTGATACATCCTTACAGGAAGGGATTTCCTTTTCCAATCTAATTTCTGAATATTGAATTTGTCTTCTTAATTGTACAAAATTTATACTTGACTACTTTGACCCTGAATTGAGTAGATTCCAATCTTTTTCTGAGTTTCTTCATTAATACTTAGGTTATGGAGTCTTGATGAAAAAGTCATGCTCTTTCTAATCTTACTCAAAACAATGATATTTGAAAGTTCTAACATTACGTAATTATTTACACTGAACCCCTTCAATACCGTCTCCAAGTCGTGCCACATTTTGTGCATCTATAAAATTCAGTAGCTCCTTCGTCACCTCGACGTGTCTGGACTGTCCAGTAGTAGGCTTCATTGTGCCCACATTTTGGACAAGTTGCAGCTGTCTTGGGCATAGGAATGCTCTCGTCTTCTACCACTATTATCTTATCACGAGGAGTCTTCTCTACTGTCTGTTCAACCTTCATCTGACCTGTTGCTGATTCCGTATGGCCACAACTCCTGCATTGTAAGATCCTTTTTCCATCATCGCCTTTTGCAGGCATCATCATTGCGCCACATTTTTCACAGAATTGCATTTTGTAAGACTCCGAGTATCGTTCGAAGTATCATATCCAATTAAAGGATTTGTGGCAGCGACATATTCTAATTCCTAGCAATAGTCACCTGCAATTGAATGATTAAATGGTAGGACATAAGATGTTTTGATAAAAGGGGGTATGAAATAGTAGATGTGTAATCCCTCGAAGTGTGTCATGCTACTAATGGTGTTTACTTTCACCATGGGTTTGGAACGGTTTTATATCAATCATTATCTTAGTTCTACTGAAACAACGAAAAATCAACCGCTCGGCAGATATTCAGTAAAAGCAACTGGATAGTATACTAGTTTGTGAGAATAACACAATTACTCATTATATGTTTGGAAGTCTATCCTTTACGTGTTCTAATAACGATTGAAAGGCTATTGCAGCAATTGCCCCTTCTTCTTTTCTACTGGTTTCATGGTCAATGTTTAAGTGTGGGACGAGAAACTCTACAATCTCTTTGATGGTCACTTTGTGTTTTAGCCACAACCAAGCAAGAATAGCCTCGTACGCATCAGCAGCTCTACCAATATCTGTCCGACGGCCAATCTGATCATAGACAGACGTTGATCGTATTGCTCGTGCGAGTACACTGTCCCTCACTTTGACTCCATTAGCTCGTTCCAGCACAATTGACTTTGTCAATGAATAGCACAGATTTGTGAGGGTGTCACCAATTTGTGCGAGACCCTGGTCCCGCATGACACTCTCAGCTGAATCATGTTCAACTAAGAAGTCCCACAATGATGGTCACCGGCTATCAGTTCTATTTATTTTGATTAACTCTCACCGAAGTCACTTGCTGCTTGACTGAATTTCTTTCGAAACTCCTCAGTCCTTGCAAGTATCTTCTCAAGAGCATCTCTTGTGACTGTGTTTGCCTGCCTTCGCTTTGTCCTTACTGTGAACACAGGATTGGCCAACAGCGGATGGTCAATATTATAACCGGCAAACTCAACAGCTGGTTCTTCAAGCAAAGTCTTTCGTAATAGATTTGGGAATGAGTGACCCTCACCCCTGATTTCAAAAACAATCTCATAGCGAGATTCTTCAATAATCTTTGGTTCCATATCTATCTTCTCCTATCTCTGCTGCTACCTCTTCTACTATCGCGACGATCTGAACTTCTGTCGCCTCTTCGGTCACTACTACGTCGCCCTCCGCGACGCCTATCATCATAACTTCTTCGGTCGTACCGTCTTCGTCGAGGAGCAAGGTCAGGTCGTGGTTCAAGACCAAATTGTTGTCCGTAATCCTCAGCTACCTCACGGGTGTCACGATATTCACATCTGAGACAGACCATGTTGTTGTGTGTTGTAAGTGTCAGAGGAGCCCCACACTTCACACATTCTGAATAGATGACTCCAAACTCGGTTCCGACAAGACTGAGTTCAACAGGTATTATATGTGTGCTTAGAGATACTGCACGAATTATATCACCTATTTTTGTCACATCGTGCATGCTTTTCACATATCGCCGGGTCACATTGCTGATATGTATCTCACCAACGAGGCCACTCAGAAAGTACTCGTCATTGCGCTTTGCAATTGTCACCTCAGCTCTTTGGTCGTATACTGAAGTCACTTCACCAACAATAATATCGCCCTCAACAGGTAAAGCAAGTCGCATTCCACCGCTCGGGTCGAATACGCTAATTTTTCTGTCTTTCAAATCCATAGATACGGTTCCTGCTGTTGCCGAAAATACAACACCGTCTTTTTCATAAGTCCCATAGCTCGGCAAGAGCTCTTCAATAACGCACAATTGGTCCCCCGGTACAACAGTGTCACCGCTTTTTACATCAGCCATTTACTTTCACACTCTCAATGCGGTATAGATCAACTTTCGTAAGATGTTTCATTTTCCTGTGGAATTCATAGATTTTTGCAATTGGAAACTGAAATGTTTCTATTTGTGTCACATTTCCACCTAGAGCTTCAATCTTATGCTCCAGGAATGCTCTGTTCTTATCACCTGCAAGGTGAATACTATACGTCACCCGGGCAACAGATATTGCCTTTTTCAGGAATCTAAGGTCTGCGCCTCTATTTTTAACACCGAATGGTGGATTACTCATCACAGTGTCAACAGTTCCTAGTAGTTCTAAGGAGGAAACATCTCCTAGTACTAGGTCTACTTTATCATGTATCCCGAGCCGTGTTGAGTTCTCGCGAGCAGCCTTTAAGGCTTTGCTTTGTAGGTCAATTCCTAGAACACATCTTGCTCCAAGTAGAGCAGCGCCAAGTGCAAAGATCCCATCGCCACAACCCAAGTCAAGAACGGTCTTATCGTGGATGTCGCTATGTTCCATCTCTGCTGCAAACAATATGGCTGCTGCGATTGGGGCAGGAGTGGGATAGCTCTCCAAAGATACCTCATGTTCAGTATGCCGGTTCATTTGTTGAAGCTCTATCTCTAGGTCTCTCAAACGCATTGGGCGGATCACTCTTTTCTGGTTGTTCGAACATCTGGCAACTGGCTGGCTCATGAACTTATTAGTTGTCCAAAAAGCCACCGATGTAATACGTAGCTTTATCTGGAGATTTCCAGTGGAAACAAGGGTGCCCCCACTGGAAGAAAGCTAGGTTTCTTGTGGAGGTCGTATAATTACTGGAGTGAACCAGCAGTTGAGCAAGCAACCGAAACTGGATAAGTTGTTTGATAAGTTCATACAGGGTCAGGCAATTTTCAAGAATAGAAATGCACTCAGACCAACATATGTTCCTGACGATCTACCATATAGGGATGATCAGATGAGTCGTATTGCATCAATCCTGGGTCCATCACTCCGAGGAGCACCACCTTCCAACATCCTATGTTATGGAAAGACCGGAACTGGAAAAACGGTTGTAGCAAGATATGTCCTTAGAACTCTAGTAGAGAAAGCAGAACAGAGTGGGATTATGCCCCCACTTGATGTGCATATCAATTGTCGTATTGTTGGAACAAATTATCGTGTACTTCGAAAGCTCTGTACGGGTATTGATGCAACTATGCCAGATGGGTCAGAAGTGCCATTTACTGGTCTACCAACCGACGAGATCAGGTCAATTTTGAAGAGAAAACTCGATGAACAATCAAGCATTCTGGTTGTGGTATTGGACGAGGTTGATAGCCTTGTCAAGCGTGATGTTAACCAAGGTAATGATATTCTATATGGTCTGACTCGAATGAACAGTGAACTTGAGAACAGTAGAATCTCTATTATTGGAATCAGCAATGACCTGAAATTCAAGGAGATGCTGGACCCGCGTGTATTGTCTACACTTGGAGAAGAGGAAGTCATCTTTCCACCTTACAATGCCGTAGAACTCAGAGGAATTCTGCAACAACGAGTAGCAATATCATTCAATGACGGAGTGATAGAAGATGAAGGTGTCATAAACCTTGTAGGAGCCCTTGCAGCTCAGGAACACGGGGACGCACGCCGAGCACTAGACCTCCTCAGAACTGCAGGAGAACTTGCCGAAAGAAAGGGAGATGATCTGGTCACTCAGGAACATGTTAGAGAGGCACAGAAGTTTATCGAACGTGACACTATAACGGAAACTGTGAAGACATTACCAATGCAGTCTAAGGCGGTACTCCTGTCAGTCTATGCACTAGCAGCCAGTGGCAAACGTGATATTTTCACTGGAGAGTGCTTCAATATGTACTCCGAGATAGTCAAGACACTCTCTCTGGACACGTTGACACAACGTAGAGTCAGTGATTTGATTAGTGAATTGGATATGTTAGGATTAATCAATACCACAGTTGTTTCCAAAGGCAGGTATGGCAGAACAAAGAAAATCCGACTTGCAGTGAGCAAGAAACAGATTGGAACCATACTTGATGAGGACCCAAGACTTTCTAAAGTGGCAAAACAACTACTCAAATAGACCATTGATGTTTATTGTGCAAACTTATCAACATCATAGAAGAATTTCGGTGTGGGATGGCCATTCTGGAGGTTGATGAAAGTGACAATACCCGGAGTTGGTACTATCCCTTGCTTTCTCATAAAATCAGTCTGCGCCTGAAAAGTACCTGAGTTTATGATCTGTATGCCCCTATAGTTGTCTATAGCATTATGATGAGAGTGGCCAAAATGGACGATATCAGGAGGTGTTTCCAGTACAAGCCAATCGCGGCTCAGAGGAGCTAGTTCAGTCTTGCCACCATAGACGGGAGCTAAGTGTCTTTTCACCAGTAGTTCTCGCATTCCAACCTCAGGTTTAGTATATGATGCACCAGGACTGTTCACAACGAGGTCGTCCATGGAGTCCCCATGCGTCAACAGTATCTTAACACCTTCCACTTCGATAAGAGCAGGTTCACCAAGCAGCATAATATGTTCGCCAAGCTCGTACAGGGGTTGAGCAAACTCCTCAGCAAAAGGAGGTCTGGGCAGAGCTTGTCTACAAGCATCGTGATTACCCGGAATAGCTATTACGGTAACTCGCTCTGGTAGTCGACGGAGTTTCTTGGCTATGAATGCGTATTGATCGTAGAGGTTAGGAATGAGAAGTTCATCTTTCTGAGTTGGGTAGACCCCAATTCCATCAACTATATCCCCAGCAATGAAGAGATACTCTGTTTTCACGGACATGTCTTTATCTGCTTCATCTACATCTTCACCTCGGAACCAGTTGATAAGAGTATCAAATTCGTCCTCCAGATATTCTTTACTACCACAATGAATGTCAGAAATGAATGCAGCATAGACATCACGTGTGGCTCTACCGATGTTACGAGAAGTAGGAATATCGGGGAAGATTACATCATCAGCAATCATACGACCATCTTCGTCAACGTAACCTGCAATGCAGACTACTTCGTCAAGAAGAATAGAATTCCCTTTAGCAGCTAATTGTGCACCCTTCAATCCTTGACGGGTTGCAGGAATCACACACATTATGACTCCTTCAGCATCTTCAAGCTGGATTATCACATTCCTAGACCTAGATACGCTCTTATCTCGCACCATACCAATTACCTTGGTTAGTGGACGCCTACGACGTTTACCGCCCTCGCGAGAGAGCGCTTTGTATGCACGAGCCTCTTCCTTTCTGGTAAATGCCAACTTTGGAGAAATAGCAGTACTCGTGTCAATCCTATTCATGTAGATTTTGTGAATTCTCTTAAAACGGTCTTTGAAAAGAGCTAGAAAATCCTCTACTGTTCCAGAAGAGCCTACAGAGTCATATTGGGGGTTCTTGAGAATGAGTATACGTTCATCTGATGTTGGTTGAGGTATGTCTGTGTCATTAATAGATAAGTCCGTTGGAAGAGGTTCCTGTTCAGAAGAGTCTTCGATCTCAACTGCATCATATATTTCGCTTTCGGATTGTTTCCCCAGGTAGTCAGTGATAGTCATAGGAGATATCATTGTGCAGGAATCATCTGAAATGCACTCTTGAATCAAATTTTCAATAATTGCTATTGGAGAGGGTAGACTCATAATATAGTCTAATGCATCAGGGGTGATTTGGAACCCTGCATTGATAATTCGAGTGAGAATTGAACGTCGGTCTAGTGAAGTCAACAAAGCATCACTGATAGTTGGAGAAGGTTTGACATAAAATGTCTGTCATAGGTGACCAATAACTAGATGAGATAGATAGAAAATGATGTGCTGCGGTAAGCGTATTAGGCGCCATCTATAATCTAGCGTTGCCTAAACTGACAAAGGTTAGGATGTATCTCCATGAATATTAGACGACTTCAACAGACCGGTGGCAAGAGTGGCAGTTCATATCTAATTATCTTGCCGAAGGAATGGGTTACCAGACAGAATTTGAGTAAGGGCGACCCTGTAGTCGTTGCAGAACGAGAAGACGGTTGTCTGATCGTTGACCCAAGATTGCCTAAACCAGGAGAGAGTCGGTCCACAACAGTACCTATAGAAACCAACCTGAGGTGGTCAATCACTAGTAAATACCTGCTAGGTTTTGATGAAATCAAGATTGTTGCAGAGAAAGCTATCACTAACGAACAACGAGAAACTCTGCGACATATTATCAAGCGTTTTGTAGCACTCGAGATCACAGATGAAACGGACCAACAGATAGTGATTCAGTGTCTTGTTGATCCAACAACACTACCCGTTCATAAGACCATGAGAAGGATGAATCTCATTGCCTCAAGAATGTTGAATGATGGTCTTGAGGCATATTTCAAGGGGAACCGTGACCTAGCAAATGCGGTGATTCAGCGGGATGAAGAGGTCGATAGACTGTTCTTTCTCATAGTCAGAGAGTTGAGACTGGCAATACAATATCCCCGCATATCAGAAGCAATGGAGATCTCACCGGTATCAGCTCTTGATTTTCGGTTGGCAGTACAGTACATTGAACGCATTGCAGACCTTGCTGTGGATATTGCTTCAAGAACGCATGACGTAATTGATTCGAAGATATTGAAAAAAATGGAACCAATTGCAACTCAAGTTAAAGAGATGCTATCGAAATCCGTTTCCAATCTCTTCAAATTCGATTCTGAAAAGGTGGCATGGGTGATTACTGCAGAGAAGGATCTCATAGAAAACACTGCGAAGCTAAGACAAGATATAATATCTATGCTAAATGGACAACCACAGACCCAGCTGTTCGTCATTGACAGCCTCTTGCGAATTGGTGAAGCTGCAAAGGACATTGCAGACCTAGCACTTCCACAGAACTAGGAGATGAAACGATTGACTGAGAAGATATTTGGAACAAGCGGGATACGGGGAGGAATTGACGAAAAGGTGACTGTAGACCTTGCTATGCGACTTGGAAGAGGTCTTGGTACGTATTTAAAGGGTGCAGGCATCGTTGGGGTGGGAACAGATGCCCGTACATCGAACCAGATGTTGAAGAACGCCTTTGTTTCAGGAGTTATTTCTACTGGGACAGATATCATAGACCTTGGGAATGCCCCCATGCCGACCGTTGCTTCTCATAGTGCTATGCTGGAAACTGATGTTTCTGTTGTTATCACAGCCAGTCATAATCCACCTACTGATAATGGTTTCAAATTTTTCAAGGGGGGTAGAGAGTTTGTGCGAAAGGAAGAAGTGTTCTTGGAGGAGAGAGTAAGAGATGGAGAGTTCATTTCTGCAGAGTGGAATAAGATTGGAAGAACTACTTCATGGGACATCAGACCAGTCTATTTCAAGCGTGTACATCAATTTCTGAGTAACAGAGGTGACAAAGGGGAAGAGATGCCGGTATTGATTGACGCGGCAAATGGTGCTGCTTGTTACTACACACCACACCTATTGAGAGAATTGGGTTTCAAAGTCACTACAATAAATTCACATCCTGACGGGCATTTTCCAGGGCGGTTAGCAGAACCATCTCCACGGAATCTTGGGGACATCATGCAAGTGATGAAAGATTCTGACTTCGCAGTAGGTATTGCTCATGATGGAGATGGAGACAGACTTGCAGTAATTGACGAAAAGGGTCGTTTCATCGATCAAAACCGGATAATAGCACTCTTTGCACGGGATGAAATAGAACGAAAAGGTGGAGGGACAGTAGTTGTTTCCATTGATACATCCAGTGTGATTGATGAGCTTGTCAAGAAAACAGGTGGGAGAATAATACGAGCACCACTTGGTTCGCTTCAAGAAAAATTCGTTGGTAAACATGAAGACATTATCTTCGCTTCAGAGCCTTGGAAACCAATATTCATGGAACTGGGAATGTGGATGGATGGTATTACTGGTGCAGCACGTATATCCCAGATGATTCATGAGCATGGCGATAATTCGTGTATTGAATTAATGAAATCAGTTCCAGAATATCCCATGCTAAGAGAGAATGTCCCCTGTCCCGATGAGATTAAGCCAAAGTTTCTCCCACGAGTACAAGAGTTACTTGTTGATGAGATTACAGGCATTGAGAGCACACAAGATGATGATGGGATCAGAATAAACAGAGAAGATGGTTCTTATGTCCTAGTTAGAGTTTCTGGAACTGAACCAAAGGCACGACTCTACATCGGAGCAAAAACAGAAAGGACTTTGAATGAGCTCGAAAAGAAAACCATGGATATTATGAAACGGGTTCTAGATGAGCTTCAGAGTTAATGTTAAATCTAGAATACTTCATGACACAGAAGAACATAGAGCCGGGGTCTCCTAGTGGCTATGGAGGCGGTCTCGAATCGTAAGATCCGCAAGAAAACCGCTGTCTTTATGACCCGTGAGTTCAAACGTGTAGACAGTTCGTCTACGAGGAACAAGTCTCACCCCCGGCGCCAGTTTCTTTTGAGGTTTTATTTTCAATTACTTATTCTTTTCCTGAGACACGGTATGAAGAAAATGACCATTCCTACTGAGAGAAGAGAGATAAGGATTACCCAGAGCCACATTTGTGAAGGAGTACTTACTGCATAAACAAAATTCCCAGCGACAAGGAGATCATATACATTATTCACGAGTGGGTGCGTCTCAAGAATCACTGGGTTCGAGGGTGTGGTGATATCTATTAGAACTAGTCCATCATTTGGACTGCCAACATATAGTGTATCATTAACAATTTTCAATCCAAAAGCACCATCCAGTTGAATCTGATTCATACGAATTGGACTGCCTGGATTACTAATATCAATGACAGCTGCATCATCATTGTTTGAAACAAATGCGTATTCCCCGTAGATTGCTAGGTCATATCCAACGGAATAGCCTGGAACTACAACTTCAGAATTGTTTATTCCGTTCACTAGAACAGCTGATAGAAGTCCCAAGATTATCAGAACGATTGAGAGAATATTTGTCTTCGAGAGCATTATTTATCGCTTTTATAGACCTAGTGACTTCTATAAAGACACGTGCTTGGCGCAATATGTATTGTCTAGATGAAACTAGAAAGTCACTATCGTGAAACCATCTGCAGCGAACCTCAGTAAGTCGCTATGTCCACTGAGTTCACCTTTGAGAAGAACCCCAAGCTGTTTTGCGGCATCAGTGGCTTCAAATGCGGCTGTACAGGCTTTGCATGCTGAGTCTATGATTCCCAGCTCCATAGATTTGTCAAAGACCGGGAGCTTAATTGAACCATTAGCAATACCAATCAGTAGCTTTGGTGATGCGCATTCTAGAATGACTGCTACCTCGTGACCATTCTCATGGAAATTGTTGGCATTCAGGAGAAGATGATAGAGATGCATTTTGTTGTCGTTTGTTGCTAGAAATAGATACTTCATAATCGACACTCTTTCTGTTGAGTTGCCTATAACATATCTCTGGGAGAGATAACAGTATCGATGTTCACATCAATGAGAATTAGCTATCATTATCATCTAGCCCAAAGATCTCTTCAACTTGCGACATTTCAAGGCGCCTGAGCTCCTTCTTGGTTGTTTCAACCTTCTCTGGACTGAACATGTCATGAATCTGCTTGTAGTAGGTTTCTAGGGCTGCAGATAACGCACTTAGCTGCCCTTCATCAGTTGTATCTGTCATTAACTCAATTTTCTTTTCTTCAGGAGCACCCAATGACCTCAAAATGATTAGCAGGTCAAAGAAATATCGATAGTGTTTGTCCCTTGGCACCTCCTCACCATCATTGTTACGAACGTCAAGAGAGATGAGATCTCTATCTCTTGTTACCGCAATAATCAAATCATCAGACTCAAGAAGTGTATACTTATTACCAAAATTCATCGAGTCTTCATGAAATGTGATTTTATACTCGTATTTTGTGAACAGAAAACTGAGATATTGCTTCAATTTATCGAGATATCCTGATTCTGACATAGGTTTCTATATGCTAATCAAGAAGATAAATCGAACGAAGACTGGAAAAACAATAGCAACGGTGCGGAGGGCGAGATTCGAACTCGCGAATCACTATTCATTGTAATTATAGGTTTCAAAAATATTACCTTATTTTCTTTCTCAAACAGGAATGGGAACAGACCACAATGATTCGGGAGATTCAATGCTTTTTTGGATATCAAACATCTTTGTACGGAGTTCATCATTACCTTGGTAGAACCCTGACTCGATACGTATGACATCTAATTCCTCAAGTTTTTTCAGATAGCCACTCATACGAGGTTCAGTGATTTCAAGTCGATATTCTAGTGTATATTCTCTTACGAGAGTTTTCCTATCTCTAGGAACAGACTCTCTCGTATGTAATTCTGGATAGTATACAATGTTAGCAATTCGTATGACGGTTTCTAAATTACTCAAATTTAGAACATTTCGTAAGAACGAATATCTATGTTTTAGAATAGTTGCATAAATGCTCTCCATGAATTGATCATATGCATCTGTTTGCTCTTTCAGAGCAACGAAAAGATTTCCTGGTACGTATCCATTATCATGTCTTCTGAGTAGTTTTAAATCTTCAAGCATTGCTAGATATTGTTTCGCCTTTCTTCTTTTATCAGTACGTTCCTTTTCAAAATGAAACAGGCTGATGAAATTGCTATCTGATACGAATGTGATTATCTCATAAATTGGATTCAATACATTAGATACTTCACTCAATTTTGCTATTCTTTCTGCTGAGGCTGAAACAACGATATTTTCTGCATATGTTCTCCACATATCAAGATATGTTTCAATTCTTAACACAACTTGCTCATCTGAAGTCGTCTTATCTCTCACGATTTGCTTCTGGCTATTAAAAACAATATATCCTAATGAATGAATTTTGATAAAGTGTATTTCTTTTTTCCCTTTCTTGTCATCCTGTATGAGAATAGGATAATCAGAGTGTAGTTTTGAAATCCATAGTTCTAACTCTTCATTGTACTCAGGACTGTCACTAAGAACTAAATGCCCATAGTTTTGAATAAGATAACTGACTATGTCTTCCTGTATATTCATTCTGAGTCATCTCCTAAATATAATGTTAAGTCTTCAATCTCATTTATTTTTACATAAATTGTATATTTAAGCAACTGTTCCCACTCTTCTAAGAATGCCCCTGTTGATTTGTTTATCGGTTTGGGCCTTAAGGGGTCCAATATCCCAATTTTCGTTTTATCTGTCGATATGAAATTGACAACTACAGCATGTTGAACTTTATTATCATAATGCTCCTGAAGAAGATAAACAATGACTGGTAGTCCTTGTTGTATTTGTTCTATAACAAAATGAAGAGAAGTTGGAGCACATCCGAATTCGAGTTGAACTTTGCATTCTTTGTTTCGACGATCTTTGTTAAGATTAGTCACATCACAAAACTTGGTTCCTGTTGCGGTCATTCCAAGAATTTTTACAAGTGCATCGTAACTGTAAGAAGCAACTTCAGGGTAGTTGGCTTTTGCCCATTCTAAAATCATCATAACACAAGCAATTAGACAGTCATTACTCCCTCTTTGAGGAAATAATGAGATGTCTATTCGTTGCATAGTGCTACCTCTTCGATTGCCTTTCTACCAACTAACAGAAAAAAGAGCCTTAATATTATATTCAATGTTTCTATTATTTGTTTAAACATAACAACTATTGCTTTGAAATAAGTACAAAACGTCAAAGGCGCAAGGTTTAGATGATCTGTTTCTTCATGAATATTGTGAGCGAACCACAACAGATTGAAACTTCTGTGTTCCGTCCCTCGCCTGCCAGTGTCACCACTTTGCAAACGCCATGAGAATTTGCAATCAGCAAGAGCATTGTCTGGCATCATCGGGATGGTATCCCTCCCACAGACCGGACTTCTTTCTCCTGTCTTTTTGCCGAGTCATCACTCTCAGCGACAGAGAGCGTTTCCACAGTTCTTCCCACAGCAGGGTCATCATCACCCACCCCAGCATCATCACTGAAGCTGGTGAGGCTCGTCTGAGCATGGTGAACGGCTGCGGACTCTCCGGAACCTGATGAAGTTCGTTTCTTGGAGAATAAGGACTTCCCTCGTGAAGGCTTCTTCCTTCGGGCTTTCGGACGCGCACGTCGAACTCTATCCAGAGCTCTAGTCCACAGACCTAGTCCTCTCACAGAGTGCAGTGACTTTGTGAGCGTAAGCATGCGTGCTGTAATGTTAATACTACCATTCTTATCAGCATTGGTCTTGTACCCACAGGATGGACAATAGAAGTAGTTTTGCTTGGGCCGCTTGCCTTTAGCACCACACTTCCAACAGATGATAGAGGTCCATGCTTCAGGAACAGCTCGAAAACGAGGGTCTTTTCCATCGACCTTCCAGCCCATCTGTGCAAGTCCGTGTTTGATACCATCCGTCACTCGGTGGAATGCCCACGAGTGTAATATCCCTCGAAACTTTCTACCACGGTAGTTACCGCGTCTTGCACGCACTCGTATATTCTTCAGGCGACCAACGGCTACATAGAGTGTATACCTCTCGGAGAGTTCCGAGATATAATCAAGGATATGACGAATCAGGACACGGTCATATTCTCTGGCTATATTCCTACGTCTATAGCGGATATCGCGGAGATTCTTGGCTATCTTATCGCATTGTTTCCCGTCATTTCGGCGAGTGTCCATCTCTCTCTGGAGAGCAGCAACAAGCCTGTCGTATCTTTTAATCCGCTTAACCTTCTCCTTCTGGACAAAGAACCGGCTCTCTCTTGTCTTCTCAGGAGTGAGGAGTGTCGAGCAAGCAGCCTTCTCTATGCCCAGGTCTATACCTAAGATAGCAACTGGAAGATCATTTTCATCTTCTTCACAGGAAGGTAATCGGACAGCAAATGTCACCCACCATTTCCCCGTTCTATCAGTGAAGACCTGCAATGCTTTCACCTCACCTCTTTGAATCTGGTTCAGATGAAAGGGAGCCATCTTTAAGGGGATGAGTACGCGGTCATGTTGAGCACGATCTTCTAATGCCGAATCAAACGAGTCCCTGAGGTCAAGCCACCATCGAGTCACACATGTCTGCTTTTCAACTATCTTGAACCTTTGAGAGAAGACCCATCGAGGAATTCGACCTGACTTTTTCATGGATGTCGGACGCGAGGCTGAATGTCCTTTCTTGTCATCCAACTTCAGATAGATCTCATATAATGCAACAGCAGTCTTCCGACACTCACCAATCTCATTAGGAGAGGCTCGTGGGAATCTATCCTTGAAATCATGAGGGACTGAGGTTCGTTGTTCGTTGCCTTTCTTCACTTTGAGCGCGGTCATGGTCAGTCGGTCTAGTTTACTATCATCAACTCTGGTCCTATCTTTGCCTGTTAGCAATTCGTCCTCATGCTGTTCGATTATCCCTAGATATGCATGAATGATTCTGGTGTCTCTTCCAACGGTCTGTCTGAGACGCTGCTTAGTCCTCACGGTCATGACTTCCCACTTGATTGGGACCTTCACCGCGATTGTCACACCCTTGGACCGAGCCATTATCTTTTCGCCTATAGTATATTAATTTCTGACCCGTTTCTTGAGTCAGTTGAGTTCACTCCCCTTCTTGTCTGCAAGAGAGGTTTTGAACTCGTACATTTGTCAGGATAATTAGTATATTAACTATTAAGAGAGAATATTAGCTATTTATTTTATATCGGTTTTATTCCAATATTTATGATTTAGAAGCGAAATTGAATATCAAACATCTATTTGATATACTCAGCAAAATAGGTGGAAATTACGAAGTACATATTGAATTCGTCCTCTGTACAAAGTAATCCAGTGAGTAGTCAACCTTGATGGTATGGATGTCTTATCCATGATGTCCTCTCTTCAAAAGTAATGCCATTCTACGATTTACCAATTGCAGATTCTTTGGGAAAAATAGACTTGATCTTTCAACTCATACGAGGTAAGATAATGAACCATAATAGAAGAGATTGATGAAAAGAAATTATGGTGCGGAGGGCGAGATTCGAACTCGCGAATCACTACTGAACAGGATCCTAAGTCCTGCGCCGTTGACCTGGCTTGGCAACCTCCGCGTAGCGTGAAGTATCCCACGACGATCTGATTTTAACAGTTTTGGCGTGGAGTTCATTCGTCTTTTGTATCCCAAGTATGGCTACATCTTGGACAGCGCCAGTTCCTATGGAATTTGCCAGGAGCTATGATTTGCTTCTTTACAAGTCCTACATCTTCATAGCCGCATTTCGGACAGACAACATTACTCATGTTTACTCGACCTAGTATTACCCATAGGGTAGTGAATATCTAGTTTGTTGTGATGATAACCAGATAGTTGTAACAACATGGTCAAGACCATTAAAAGAGAGATTATAGTGGGATGAGTCGTGGCTTCGCCTCTTGGCAAATGTTTTTATTCATCTCACTAGATGTCGGCGAGGCGCCAACAGCTCAGTTGGCACAATTTGCAATTCTCGAGACACAAGAATTGTGTCAAATACGAGTGTGATAGTCAAATGTCCTCAAGAAGTAGACAGGCAGCAGCCAGAACACGTGACAAGTGGAGAGAAAAGAAGTGGTATCAGATCATCTCTCCGGATTACTTTGAAAGTAAAGACATTGGAGAAACTCCGGCTGCAGACCCAGATCAATTGTTAGGCCGTACTGTTCAACCAACGTTGTATGATCTGACAGGAGATTTTGATAAGATTCATGTCAAACTGAAGTTCAAGATTGTTGATGTTAAAGGTCAACAAGCAAAGACCACATTCTATGGTCACGAGTGGAGCTCGGATTATCTTAGAGGACTTGTTCGAAGAGGTACTACTAGAATTGACTGGATTGGTCCGATTCTTACCAAAGATGACTATCTCATGCGAATTTCTGTTATTGTTTTTACAGGAACTAGAGCTAAGACCAGCCAAGAACACTCTATCCGAAAGTCGATTGAGAAGGTAATCAGGTCCCACGCTAAGAAATATGGATTTGACGAGCTTGTCCAGAAGGTTGTTCTGGGAGACCTCGCAGCAGATGTACATGAAGAGGTCAAGAAAATCATTCCAGTTAGAGAGTGTGAGATTAGAAAGAGCAAGGTCCTGAAAGGTCCAGAAGAAGTCAAAGAGAGAAGAGCACGTCTACGACGTGGTTCAGCCAAGAAATGATACCACCACTTCTTTGTAACAGCTTTGACCATCTTTATCTACGTGACATTGATTCGAGTTGATTTAAGGCCTGCAAAAGCAGAACCATGAGGTTTGCTAGCTTGGTCAAGGCTTCGGGATCATCTTCATTCTCCACGATTTCATTTAATCCCATTAGTTTGTTCAGCAGGGTTTCTCTCAGTTGTGGTAGTAGTCCCTTAACTGCCTCTGATTCTACCTCTTCATCGGAATGGACAATAACGATTCTACGGTCACATGATGCACAATAGAGGTCCTCCCCAACCTTGAACAACGGGGACCCGCACTGAGGACACGCTTCTGCCAGCATGGTTGCTCCTTGTCTGAGGAGTTCAGCCATTTTCTTAACTGGAGCCTCTTTCTTCTCGGACATGTTTCTTCACAAAAGACTCCTACATAGGAACGATATAAGCTAAGCTGGAACAAGTAGCTTGTATAGAGCCTTAGCACAATCTTGATATGCTGAACGGTCGTGTTGGTTTTTTGTTGTTCGCACTCCATTTGTGCGTCAAGATTATTCAGAGGTGAGTCCATGATGGACCCCGAAATACAGAGGAGCATAGACCATAGTAAACACTTGCTTAAGCAGATATCTGAGGATTCCTCAGTTCCAAGGAATATCCGGCGTGCAGCAAATGAAGCAATTGATGTTCTGGAAAATGAATCTGATTCTCCAGCGGTGAGAGCTCAGAATGTCATTTCAATTCTTGATGAGCCGAGTCAGGACCCGAACTGCCCAAAACAGGCGAGGACCAAAATCTGGCATGTTTCAAGCCTACTTGATCCTATTCGTGACTGACCTCTAGTAACTACCCAAGGAGAGTGTGAGAAAGCCGCCGCCTGAGGACGGTTTTCGGCAAATAATGCACGACGTGTATGTGTATGACAAAGGCAAGGATACGAGGAATCTATTCACAATCACTAACCCAAATACTGCTACAGAACCATTTTGATATGGTTCAACCGACCCCGGAAGTGGCAAGAAGGTTTGGATTACCCTATCGAGATGATATTCCGGATATTGATATCTGGGATAGGAGTGACCTCCAAGGTATAGTAGCTATTGCCTATGAAGATATTCTCACGCGTTTGACTGATGTTCTACGACGTAGACTTGGCTGGGTCATAACGCGTACACCCAGAGTCGCAAAGAGTTCAATATACAGAGCACGTGTTGTTGGCAGAGATGATAGAACAGGTCATATGCGTATTGACTTGGGAACCATAACAGGCCTCTTACCAGACCGAAGTGCCAGATCTGGGAGTACAATGATGGTGCAAGTACGAGCTCATGACTATGGACGAAAAGCACCAATATTGTCTTCAAGTATTACTGTTCCAGGACGTGCAGTGGTATTGCTACCTGAATCAGTAGTGAGATTGAGTACGAAGATAAAAGACCCAGAAGAGAGGCGTTCTCTTATCGCTCTTGGCAAGAAACTAAAACAACACACAGATGATTGGGGTATTCTCTGGAGAACTGCTGCAATGCGACTTACAGAGGAAGAACTACGAGACGAAGTTGAAGACCTGTTGGATGTAGCTCAAGGCATCTACAATAAATACAATGACATGGAAGACTTTGGTATTCTATTTGAAGGAACGAGTAATGCCGATATTGAGTTTCCGGCTGAAGTAAAGGAAAATTTGGATAAGACACGAGGAAAAATCAAACCCACCGTTGAAAGACACCATTTCTACAAGAGCGCGGGATATTCCCCACTCGTGGATTTTGCAGAGATGATGATAGAAGAACGACCAGAGGAACTCAACTATGTTACTTCTAAACTTGAGAAAGTTGTAGGCAGAGAAATGCCAAGAACAAATGACCCAATCAATATTGAACATGTGAAACTTGATGGAAGAGCAATAGTATTAGCCCGTGGACGAGTTATTGAAGTCAATCAGAACGAGGTCGTTATACGAAGACAGTTCAGATACACAACACGGAAACTGAAAATGACTCCTGAGAACAGTGATGATGTTGATGTGCCAAGGGACGATGGAGATTATGCCATCACCCATGCAATTCCGGGTTCTATGCGTCTTGTCACGGATTACTTTTCACGTCAGGGAAAGCTGAAAGGAACCTATGTTAACATAAACACAGGAATAGAGTTGTATCCTAGTAATGGATCGTCACCCTGTCGAGTAAGGTATGTTGACTTGGAAATTGATGTTGTGAATCCGAAACGTGGTGAAACTCGAATAATTGACCAACATCTTCTCAAACGTGCTGTACAGAGGGGCTTTATTACAGATGACATGGCAGATATTGCCCGACAAAAAGCAAAAGCCGAGTATCAACGGTTGACGTCTAAAAGAAATTAGTACGGGAGGATCATTTGATAGAGGTTATAGTTCGGTGAGAGAGATCTATAGCACTCAATATATCTTCTATCGTGTTTCTCAAACTATCAATACCTCGTGTAGATGATATTTCAATGATGAGGTTACAATCTTCTACCCTACATAGTATATGAATTCCTTCTGGCAGTGGTCTGTTGTCAGGTTCAATTGAGTCTAGTATGTGAGTGGCTGTGTCTTCATCAGAAAAAACTATGTTAATGATTACAGTTTCCATATTGCTACCTCTAATCGATCTCATCTAATGTTTCAAGAAGTGTATTCATCTTTTTACTTGAAACTGCAGAAACACGAGCTGAACAATATGATGTCGATACTGCGGATATCCCCGAACTAGTCAAACATGACAAAATTTGGTTTGTAGTGTATTTGCCACTGGACCATACAATCTCTACTGTCCCACCCGAGTTCATGACTAGGAATTTTTCATGGTCAGTAATTATGGTTTCAAACAGTATTCGACCTACATCTGGTAACACTTCAGGAGCGGTTCCTTCTGTAGGAGTAATAATAGATCGCAGTCTGAAGCGCACTTTACTTTCAGCATCATTCAGTGAAACCATGAGTGTCTTTATTGCCATCACTGTATTTCGAGTATGAGTGTCATAACTATCAATGAGCCTTCTGAGGATTCTAGCTCGGTCACCAATTAAAACACCCAATAGAAGCCCCATCTCTCTACGCGCCCATACTGTTTTAGCAAATGCTTTGATAGTAGCGAGGGATCTGACAGGGGTGTTTGGTTTCTCTTCTGTTAATTCATAATCGGTGCCAAGAATGGTTGGAATATATTTGCTTGAAACCAATGGTAGAAGATTTGCGGTGAGATTTTGAGCCTCTTCGGAATTGAGTTGGGTCAGAGGCGTTTGCCACTTGGTATTGGGAATATTAGCCTCAAGGAGAATCTTCTCACATCGCCCATTTACACCAGTAATGCCATCTAGATATGGGTAAATGCTGAATTGTAGGGTATCAATAGTGGAAATGTGAGTGCGCCCTGGTAGTTTGAACCCTCTTTGTTCTCTCAATCTATTATAATCTGTGGCCATTTTAATGATCGATTGTGATGAATTGGATTGCTTTGACTCCAAAAGCGCGATAACAGCTGCTAATGTTACTGATTCTTGGTTTATATCCAGCTGAGAGTCCAGAAATGCCAAGGTATTGATAGCGAGCGTTCGATCGCTTTCATGGAGATTCAGTGGAATGAGAGGTGATTCGGACGAAAAATCCTCAGGAGCATTTATGCCAACAAGCACACCTACAGAATTTTTTCCAACATCCAAGACTTTAGCATTAATAGAATCAGAGGGGTCTATGAATCGAACGTGAAATACTCTGTTATTCTCAATTGCAGTACGAGCTATTACTGCAGCTGATGCGATACAGGCAGGTTCCGGTGCTGCCAAAACTACGATACGTGACCCCTTTGATATCCTCATCGATGAATAGGATTTTGATAAGGACTTAATTGTAGTGGGTAGATTGACCTCTTTACTCATCCTGAGAAAAGCAAGTAAAGGTTTGAATGATAAAACTACCGAAGCAATACAGCAGCTTGTTCAGGAGAGTATTTCCAATCTGCAGAAAGCACTTTTTTCTTCCTGTAGTACTTAGAGAGTCTGTGAATTTTACTCTCTATCAACTGCAGGCCTCTCTTGGAAACATAGTCTTTCTTTCCATGTTCTTCAAGGTGCTTGCGAATTGTCACGGCTTTTGCAATAAGGTTTCTCAAGTCCTCTGGAACCCTTCTCTGTAGGTCATGTTCGCGAACAATATCCATAATTCGTCTACCGGTAATGACTTTCACCAATGGAATTCCATACTGGTCACGAAGGATTATACCAATCATTGATGGCGTGTTACCTGCTTTAGCTAGTTCGACTACCTTCTCTTCCACCCAAGCAGCATCTTTATCCACCCACTCAGGAATCTGTGGTGTGGAAGGACGTTTACTACTGGACTGGCCTTTGCGTCGTGTGTGCATTCTTGCCATCGGTTTGACCTCTGAATAAATCTGAGTCCCAAGAACTCGGGTCCTGCCCATCGCCGAGTAGATTGGATATAAAGATTGCCTTCTGACTGCAGACTGAGAGAGTCTAGTGATATCTACCACGTTCCCGTATCTCATCCATACGATATAATATTGGTTCAGCATCATCTTTCATTACTGATACGTAGCCTTCTATGGTCATCTGTAGCATTTTGTCCTGCCTATTCCAATGAGTGGTTTCAAATGCGCGCTTTACAAGGTGAAGGTCTACTCCCTTCATCTCAATTGTTGCATTCAACTCAGCAAGTCCAAAATCAATCATCCATAGTTTTGAGCTGCTTTGTACAATTATGTTACTCGTAGTTGGGTCTCCATGGACCACATCACCCTTGTGTAGAAGCGCTAGAGAAGAACCAAACTCCTTACAGAGGAGCTCTAGTTCAGACATTGGAGCTTCTATAGCAATCTCCTTCAATTGTTTGCCATCTATAAAGTCCATTAGGATGATGAAATTAGACATGTCAATTGAATGAACTGCAGGTGTAGGAATGCCAAAGGAACGAGCTAGGGATAGAACTTTGCATTCACGACCGGTACGATTTTTACGTAACATAATATCAATAGCAGGAAGGAGATATGGTTTCTCAGGACGAGTTTTTTGGATATATTCTTCACCCCAGATAATTACCTTCTCAATCTTTGCTTCTGCTCCAAGGGTTATTAGCTCACGCTGCATCATCTACCCTCCAGATTATGTCCTGTTCATCCGTCCGCCATTTTGGCCGTACGTGAGAGTTTTCAATGTCTAATCTGTCGCCACCAAGGTACTGCTCAAGTCCAGTCCATGCTATCATTGCACCTTGGTCACCAGCTAATGGTGGAGAAACTCTATGAAATACCGCAGAATGTCTTTTGCTGACGCCATCGAGAATATCATGTAGTCGATTATTTCTCGCTACCCCACCAGTCAGCAGGAGTTGTTCCTTCTTGGTGTGGGCTATTGCTCTCTCAGCAACCTCTGCCAACATACCAAAAGCGGTTTCTTGTATGCTGTAACATATCTCAGGAATTGGGACTCCTTCATCAAACAGTCTCTTTGCTGCAGTAAGCATCCCCGAGTAACTCAGATCCATACCTTTCACTGAGTAGGGGAGTGCATGATAGGTTGTGCTACGTTTTGCTTCTTGTTCCACTACGGGGCCTGCGGGAAACCGCATTCCAACATGTCTTCCAAAGACATCGAGCATATTGCCGATGGCGATGTCAAGTGTTTCTCCAAAAGTCCGATATCTACCTCCAGAAAATGCAATGATTTGTGAATTCCCCCCGGAAACATATACTGTGACGGGATCAGAGAATTCGGACTCCAGACGACCTATTTCGATGTGTGCAACACAATGATTGACTCCTATAAGCGGAGTATCTAGACTGAGGGCTAGTGTTCGAGCCATAGTAGCAGTAGTACGAAGACAGGGACCAAGACCAGGACCTTGAGAGAAGGCTACCAAATCTATATCATTGAATGTTATTTTTGCATCTGCTATTGCCCTACCAATTATGTCAGGACCAATGTCTGAGTGATGTCTACTTGCCTCTCTGGGGTGGATACCTCCTTCTTCTGGGGAAAGCATATCCCAAACGTTAGATAGAACCTTACCATCACTGGTCACAACACCTGCGCCAAATGAATGAGCTGTTCCTTCTATCCCAAGACATACCTTTCTTGTCACTGGTATTTACCTCAGACTGTTCATATTTTGATTCTAGGCAAGTATTTGTATGCTTAGGCAAAGGCTTTATAATGTACACCAAGGGGCACATCAAGAGGTAACCTCTATGTCTGCAGAAAAGATGCCAATCAAGGCTTTAGAACAGCATCTGAATAACGTTGTTTCTATAAAACTCAAAGACCAAAGAATTTTCAGAGGTCGTCTCACCCGTTGCGATGTTTATATGAACTTAACACTTGGTGATGCCGAAGAACTTGACTATACTGATGAGGGCCAGAGCGAGATCAAAGCTAAATATGGCGAGATTCTTCTTAGAGGAAATAATATTCTCTGGATTCAGATTCCTGAATAGTTACATTAGGGATTCCTGCCCTTTGCTGTAATCGGTTCCTGTGTGGATACAACAGACCGTATTCGCTCTATTGGTAGTGTGATAATTCCCTTCAAGTGTAGTACAAGCGCAATGACGATGATAGAGAAAGCAGCAATCAAAGCAGACCCAACAATTAAGTCTACAAATACAATGAGTGGGGTACTCGCATCCATCTTTATGTATGCATACTGATCATCACTCTCATACGTGACATCATCAGAGCCTGTTATAATGGCATTCTCTGGGAGCCACTTGTTGTTGTTCTTCTCTAACTCAATTGAGATGTCACCTAGGGTAAAGACAGTACCATCAATTAGATGGAATGAAAGGTCTTTGAATACATAGGTACCACCAATCATGGGAAGATATTGACTGAGCGCGTTATCATCAATAAGCATGAATCCTCCCAAACGTTCTCCATCTCTGACAGTACCATTAACTGTGAAAATAGCACTGTCATCAATCAGATTGAAACTATATCCCGCACTATTTTTCCATTTGGGATAGAATGATAGTGATTCAAAAGTGATATTTTGAATAATTGGGCGATTCAACATGGTCTTGCCATAATAGAAACCTACTGAAACTGAGAAGTAATGATGCCGTGTTGGTGGCTGCATTTGGGAGTAAAATGTGGCAGTATACGCACTACGGAGGAGGAAGATTTCAGAACCGTCCTGTAATTGAAATGACGCCCTATATGTGAATGCACCTGCCTCGGAATAATACCTAGAGGGACCTCCACCTGGTTCCTGTGCTGCTACACCATTGATAGATAACAATAACACTGCAAACATAGTTATGACAATGATAGGGGTTCTCTTGAGCACCATCTCACTTCCTATATCAGATAATAGAGGCAGCTTTTAGTTAAAATACACTTGTGATTTCAGCAATATCAAGCAAAGGACTTGCTTATATTCTCCGTATTCTAAGCAAGTTGCTTTCTCATCAATTAGCATACAAGCTGTAATCTTTCACTAATACAGATTTTATAGGTGGAGTACTGGATTGATTTTCAAGTATGTTGCTAATGATGCACTACCAGATTGAGTTGGTGACATTCTAGAAAAGTTCGGAATAAATTTAAGTAGAACGCATCCTTTGCTATTTTCGGAGTGCGTGGTTCTGTGGTGAAGGGACTTTCTACGATATTACTTGTTCTCTCAGAACCGTAGAATCGATTTGAATTATTTTTCCATCCAAGATGTATTTGGAGGAATGATTGAACACGATGGGGTTCGAGGACATGCACCAGCAGCTGAAGAACAACATCCAGATACAGCACCTCACCTACAAGCTCACTGCCCTTAAGCGAAAGCTCGGGAAGGATGCTGATGAGGTCGTCCAAACAAAGAAACGTATCCACGAACTGAAGAACTCCCGTCGAATTGCTCCACCCCGCATCGTGTTCAGAGATGGTAGGGTCGTCCTGCAGATCCCCTTCCTTGCTCCTGGTGGGAACCTCTTGAAGGAGTCCATCGGAGAGAAGGAGTACACCACCAAGGCTGGAGTGGACAGGGGTCTCCGAGTGCCAATTGAGTTTTTGACCAATCATTACGTACCTGAAAGAATTTTTCACACATCACATAGTCTATTTGAGTGAAATCCTGTGGATTTTTGATGAGTTTCTTCAAATCTCTCATTGATTCGATTGAAACGTTTAATGGTCCATTCTCTCTTTCATATAGTCTCTTCATCTCAAGATAATCCAAGACTTTCACGAGTTCCGGAGTTCTGGCTGATTCAGGACTCTCCAAATTGAATTATCTAACAGCAAGGTCATATTTTTCATCGAAATGTTTCCATAATCGAATCTGTGGATGTAAATCTATGGCACTATCAAATTTACATCTAGTATCTAACAACAAAACTTCCTTCTCAGTAATTCTTTCAATATTCCTCTTTGTAGGTGAATTATACTGCTCTGCTAACTCCTTAGTGCTGTCCAATTTCAGAGTGAAAAGTTTGATAATCTCATCTCGCTCCTCATATTCTTGGAACTCTCTCATATTACATCGAACTCTCAGAAAAATGTCAACTCTCTTGTGTGAAACGAATCAATTTCAACAATCCAATAAATAGTAACTAATAGTGGAATATTAAGTTGTAAAATTAGTTAAAGAGTGAAGGTCCACTACAGAAAACATGGTGGGGACAGGGAGATTTGAACTCCCGATCGTTCCTCGAACGAGGTTATCCCTGCGTTCTACGAGTGTCTTCTGACGACGGCCAGTTTATTGACCCCGTGTCTTCAGGACTCGAAGTGAGCCCAGATCTGGAGCCCGTCGCCATACCGAACTAGGCCATGTCCCCGGAACTTGATTAAACACCATTAGTCGATCAGGCCGGTGAACTGCGAGTCATCGGAACTCGATATGAAGGTTTCGTATATACTAATAAGCTGGAACAGAGTTGACAGGTCTATGAACAGCCCACTTCATGGCATTGCGGGTATCGATGAAGCAGGAAGAGGTCCGATGATCGGTCCTCTAGTGGTGTGTGGAGTCGTTGTTGATACACAGGGAATGAGAGAGATACTCTCCCTCGGTCTTAAGGACTCAAAGTTGCTCTCACCTAAGAAACGGGAAGCTCTATTTCCTGAAATAAAAAGAATTGCCTTGAAGACTGTACTTAGAAAAATCTCAGCCAGAACCATCGATAGACTGCGCAACAGAGGAGTGAGCCTGAACACCATAGAGATGAAAGCATTTGCACAGACGCTCTTAGAACTACACCCAAGGGAGGTCTATCTTGATGCTGCAGATGTGATTGCTGACAGATTTGGAGCTACTGTGAAACGTCTAGCTGGGGACGGGGTGGGTAAATGCCGCATAGTATCTGAACACAAGGCAGACTTGAGGTATCCGATAGTGTCAGCAGCATCAATCATTGCCAAGGTAGAGCGAGATAAGGAGATTCGACGACTTCATTCGAAATACGGTGACTTTGGATCAGGCTATCCCAATGATCCCAAGACAAAGAAGTTTGTTAGAGATTGGTACTTGGAACACAGAGATTTTCCCCCAATAGTTCGAAGGACCTGGGCATCGGTCGTTAGAATAATGGATGACAGTAAACAACAGACGTTGCTTGATTTCTAGTGACTGGACCTTTCAGATAATATCTTTTTTAATTCACGAGGCTTCTCAATCTCATTTAGCTCCAGCTGTCGAATTACTGGAAGGTCAGCGAAGCTCTCTTCTGCTTTACCTTCTTCAACGATTATCAATGTATCAGATTCAGTCACTTTTGACACACTTTTTAGAATCTCAAGTCGTTTCTGTAAGTGTTTGTTAGTAAGGGACCCAATACCAGACATCAAAGGAGGGCCTTCTTCTTTAGCGGCAACATGAAACGGTGCACGGTCAGTCCAAAGAACGGTCATACCCAGTCGCTCGAAGAATTCGTTGACACGCCGCTCAAGATTAGGGATGTCTGCTGGTTGCTGTATCTGCTTTAATTCAACCACAGACTGCTTCTCTGTGAGTAGGTCTATTGGAATGATTAGATCGGTTTCGAGTACCTCTTCTAATCGCTCTGCAACATCCACACTGACATCCATTTCGTCCTTTTCATATGCAAGAATGGCTCTTGTTGATACTGCAGCACAACTAGCCAGTCGTTCTTTGCTAATGTCCTTTGCAACTCGTGCCTCTCTCAGTTTACTTCCATCGATTGCCACAAATCTTCCGCCACGCTGAATAAACTCACGTGGCATTTGCCTTTCAGAGATAATATCGTGTAGACTTGTCGGAGTAATGGTAGAAACGCCATAACGCTTGTAGACGACACCCTCATCCAGTGTGCCCCGACGTGTAGTATGCCCTACAATCAAAGGAGTTGCATTAAAGAAATGGGCTACCAATTGTAATGCAACTGCATCATTGCGCGTCAACGCATCGATATTGGCCAGAACTTTCACCAGAATGAGTTGGTCGTTCTTCCGTGCAACGAGGTCAAAACAGCTTGGCCGTACATCGCAATGAGAAGAAAGGTCGAATCCGGCTTCTTCTAGCTGGTCTGCAACTTCCTGTATCATCTGTGCTCTTGCACGGGCCATCAGTAATCACCAGTTTTTCATTACCAAACTAGCTTTTTCAGCATTGCTAATTGTGAAAATACATGCCCTCTTGGCATGTATAAATAGAAACCATTAAAGCCCTACTTGAGTGCCTCGGACTGATAGTGATGCAATTTCCGTTTCAAGAAGGTTCTGAATTTAGCTGGATAATCAATCTGGCATTCTTTGCATTCATCATGATAATCTCCCTCTATGGTGCAAAGATACAGATGTGGCAATGGCTAAAGCAAATTGAAGCAGGACTGATCGAACTAAAGAAGATGGCAATCGAATCAAGACAAGCAGCCATCAATACATTCAAAGAATATGGAAAGTCCGAAGAAGATGTTGCAGGAGAAATTGACAGATGGTTGGACTATTTCACCATAATGCCAGTAGACCTTGATCCAGCTGGAGTGCTGAAACGCCTGGACCATCTTTTGGATGAACGGAGAGACCGGTTCCAAGAGTTTGTGGTGGACCTTGCACCAGATGCAACTCAAGCCCAACAACAGACCCTTGAGAACACATTGGAAGTAACACAGGTCCTAGGTCTAATATTCCGAATTGTAAGGCACTTCTATCTTCTTGGAAAGAAGACAGGTAGTCAGATACTCATAATGCAGATTCAAATGCAATTACCAGAGATTATGCGTTTAGCGAAAGCATACTATGATGCACTTGACGCATTTGCCCAAGGTAAACCGATAGGTGATGGTATTGGTCCTCTTGTAGTGACTAAGTTTGCACGAGAGTATGGTGCTAAGGCAAATGACTACGTACAAGAAATTTCCAGGGAAGTCGGGTATTATCCTGTTCAAGCGGACGGGCGTACTGTCTATGCTCTTAGAGCAACAGGACCCGGAGGAACCGTTGGTAAGCCAGGTTTTGCAGTAAAGAAGATAATTGAAGAGAATAACGGACAGATTGCACGTATAATCACTGTTGATGCTGCGTTAAAGCTTGAGGGAGAAGAGATGGCACGTGTATCGGAAGGTACTGGTGCAGCAATAGGAGACCCAGGTCCTGAGAAACATGCAATTGAAGAGACTGCAACAATTCACAAAATTCCAATTGAAGCAATCGTTGTGAAACAGAATGAAGCTGCAGCTATTGGAGTCATGGAAAAACGGATTTTAGACTCAGTTCCAGAAGTGATTGAGAGAATCAAGTTTTCGATATCCAAGCGTACCAAACCAGGTGAAAAAATAATACTGGCAGGGATTGGAAATACAATTGGTATTGGGCTTTGAGGTGAGATAGAATGGGATTTATTTCAAAATTGATCGGTATCCTAATTTCCGCGGCTGGAGCAGCAATTGTGTTCTTTGGTATGAATGGAGACCCAGCATTCTCCTATATCTGGTTCATAGTTGGTTTGATGGTCATGTCAGTAGGATTCAGCTTATTAACAGCAGGAAGAAAACAGAAGGAAGAAGAGCCACCTCCACCAACAGTTACAGAAATTCGCTGTGATTCACCCGAGTGCGATTTTAAGGAGATTAGAGCCTTTGAAAAGGGAGACTACATTCTCAAGCAGGTCGATGCGTCATGTCCAAAATGTGACGGCACAATGACTATTGAAGGCGTCTATATCGTTAAGGAAGAAAAGGAAGAGGACAAAGAAACCTTCTAATTCAACTCTGTTAGAACCCTTGGTCCTTTTTCAGTGACAAAGACCGTGTGTTCAGACTGACTCACAGGTCGTGCTTTCTTGGATACCTGAACAGGGTATCCACGAACTACTTTTTCTTTCATCAGATTCTTAATCTCTTCAACAAGGTCGATGTCTTTAGTCTTAGTTCCAATCCACCGTAGTGTGAAAGGGAGAGGACCATATTTCTTACGAAGATGTAATCGTAGTTTCTCAGTGTTCCCAGTTAACTCTACGACTTTTCCAGTGTTTGCAAAGATATACACCAAATCACTGTCCACAACAGACCCTGCACCACTGGTGGCAAAAGGTTCAATCGCATAGCATTCACCGATTTCAATCTCATCTGAGGACCGAGTCTTTACGTTTGGCACTTTTTTGCCTGCATGGAGTCTGAAGCGAGTCATATTGTGGCCAGTTAGGTTCTTTATTGGCTTTAGACCATATATCTTAATCACTCTCTCGATTACCCCTCCAATCTCTCCTAATCTTACTCCCGGTTGAAAAGCGATAATGGCTTCCGCCAATGCATCATCTGTGGCTAGCGCAAGTGCCTCTAGACCCTCATCTAAGACGAATGTCTTTGCCATGTCAGATAAATATCCATTAATTTGTACACCAAGATCCACCTTTACAATACCATCAGCAGGAATAGTAGAACTGTCATTAGGGGGAGAGGTATAGTGAGATGCAACGTTATCAATTGAAACATTACAAGGAAATGCAGGTCTACCACCCAAATCGATTATCAACTTCTCCACTTTCGTACAGATACTGATAGTCTTAGCTCCTCCTTTGATATCGCCCGCAATCTCTTTCATGACTCTGGCTGCGACCTGACCAGCCTTTATCTGAGAGGCATTGGGTTTTTCCATATTCTTGACCGATTTCCAATATCAAATAAGACTACTTAACAGGTTCTGTCTATGTCTTCAATTCTTCAGGTCTTCGTGTTGTGACAATCGCACTTTCCTCGGCCACAAAGACTGTGTGCTCAAATTGAGATACCATACCATCCTTACCCTCAATTAATACAGGATAACCTCGAATGACTCCAGCTCGTTCCAAAGTATGTATAACAGCATCAATATCAATAGAACTCTTACTGCCATGTAGCCACCTTGATGCCCAAGGAAGAGTGCCAAAACGTTTTCGGGCTGCATTTCTGACTCTGAGAGAGATCTTGTCGAGTTTCTTCTTGCTTTTCATGATGTTGGAGAAAATATAGGAGTGCTTTCCACTCTTGATGGTTCCATTTCCATCGGTGGCAAAGGGTTCTACTGCAAACATTTCACCCAAGTTCATCGATGAACTCAGACGCATTCCTACATTAGGGACATTCTTTCCTGCATGTAGAAGCCAAGGTTTCAGTTGGTGACCCGTAAGCTGATGTACAGGTTGAAGACCATGTTCTTTGATTGTCTTCTCGATTTCACTACCAACCTCACCTAAACGTGTTTTTGGTCGGATGACATCAATTGCGGCCTCAAGAGCCTCTCTTGCAGCTGACATGAACGGTTCATAAGATCCATCTAAATCGATGGTGACCGCTGTGTCTGACAGATATCCATTGACCTGCGCACCAAGATCAATCTTCACAAGGCCCTTGTCAGAAAACACCCGACTATCACCATAGGGACTAGTGTAGTGTGCTGCTTCATTATTGATTGAAACGTTACAAGGAAAAGCAAGACCATTGGCGCCATATTGAAGCATTTTTCTCTCTGCCAGAACACAGATTTTGAGCACCTTTACGCCTGGTTTGACCTCTTTTGCAACTTCCTCAATCACACGACCTGCAATCATACCTGCTTTCAGAAAGTCTGGATGGGGCTTCGATGTCATGAGTGTTTCTCGTTCTCTCAGTACAGAGGACTATTAATGTTCATCTAAGAGCTCATTTCGAAATATACAAGTGAGATGTGAGAGAACTTTACCGAGAGGAGGACAATCATGAAAGTAACGTATCTTGGACATTCAGCATTTAAGATAGAAGCAGATGAGAAGGTCATCTTTGTAGACCCATGGCTATCGGGTCCAACATCACCTATCAAGGTGGAAGATGTAGAAGAGGTAGATTTCTGCCTAGTGACTCATGACCATGGAGACCATGGATATGATGAAGCGATTCAAATCTGCAAAAAGACCGGAGCTTATTTTGTTGCAGTAAATGAGCTTGGCTTGCAAGCAAGAGAAGATGGAGTAGAGAATGTACACACATTGAATATTGGTGGTAGTGTCACAGAAAATGATGTGAGAATCACTATGGTTCAATCACATCACTCAAGTTCACGTGGGACTCCCACCGGTTTCATTGTGAAGTTCTCAAATGGCTCTTCATTCTATCACCCTGGTGACACCGGACTGCACGCAAGTATGGAACTGTTTGGAGAACTCTACAAACCGGACCTGTTTTTTGCGCCCGTGGGCTCGTATTTCACAATGGGTATTGATGAAGCAGCAATGGCAACCAAGCTTATCCGACCCAAATATGTAGTTCCAATGCACTATGATACATTTCCAGTTATTGAAACGGACCCCAAGAAATTCTGGCAGAAAATAGCAGATATGGGAATTAAGGTCAAAGTCGAAGTGATCAGACCAGGTGAAACAAGAGAGTTTGAACTCTAATGACAAAAGAGAGGAACAGTGGCCGATACCTGTATCCCTTCACACTAACTCTCAGCATCATAGCATCAGATGAACATCCGGCTCAGCTGAACTGTCTCGCATCGGGTAATCTGGCATCGACCGACCTGTCATGTACGAAACCGGGGTGACATGCAAATCATCTGCAGGATGGAACATCCCCATCATGCACGTCCGTTAAGGCTCGTTTTGAATTGCTGACAGGCATATGCTCAGGCTGTGGCCCACCCAATGCGCAACACGTCATAGATTACTCTCAGTGTGCCCTCGTGAATGGGACGCTCTCTCCTGAACAATACCAGTATGGAAGATTTCCGTTATTAGGATTGTCAAATAGCGCGATTATGAATCGATTCACAAATATCTGAGAGCATAATATATGGTGATAACGACATCTTCAAAAGGCATCATCGACAACTGACACGTGAATTAGGACTGTGCATAAGATTGTACCGTCCATTCATGATTAATATCATTACATCATATAGCGCTGCCGGAGCTCTCACCCAAGCAAAATTCGTGCTTTCGTTAGAACCGCCACGCATTTCACAGGATAATCATCATTCACAACTTCATCACATTCACAGCTTGCATATGTAGGGTAATAATGGGATTAAGTTCACTGTGTTAACAGTGTGACCTGAATTAGAAGATTAGTTTCAGGTCTTGGAGCGAAAAGTGCAAACAGTTTGCCCAAAGACTTGGGTTCTGAGCCGTGCAGCTATCATAGGAGACGTGTATAGACATAGGAACAGGTGAATTCGACTCCAGCACGGCAAAATACGTCATTCGTGCAAAGATTGAGATCGAAGGGGTCGTAGACAAACCAGACGTAGTTGGAGCACTATTCGGTCAGACCGAAGGGTTACTAGGTGAAGACCTAGACTTAAGAGAGCTCCAAAAAACAGGAAGAATAGGAAGAATTCAGATTGCCATCAAATCAAAGGGTGGTAATAGTAAGGGAGAGATTGTGATTCCTGTATCACTGAACAAGACAGCTACCGCAATTCTCGCAGCTTCGCTTGAAACAGTTGACCGAGTTGGCCCTTGTGTAGCAAAGGTCAAACTACAGAAACTGGAAGATATCAGGGGTGCAAAACGAAGAAGAGTTGTTAGTCGAGCAATCTCAATTCTGAAAGGATGGGAGGAAGATATCTCACCCGGTACAGAAGAGATCACATCTGCTGTTTCAAAAGGAAAGAGAAAATCCATTGTGAAATATGGCCCAGATAAACTCCCTGCGGGTCCAGAAGTATCAAGCAGTAAGGAAATAATTATTGTTGAGGGCCGTGCAGATGTCTTGAATTTGATGAAAAACGGGATTAATAATGCGATTGCAGTAGAAGGTACTCATGTTCCCAAGTCAATATCAGAATTGACAAGAAAAAGAGGGAAGACCATTATTGCATTTCTTGATGGTGACCGTGGTGGTGATTTGATACTACGTGAGTTGATGCAAGTTGCAAAAGTGGATTTCATTGCAAGAGCATTAGAGGGAAAAGAGGTTGAAGAACTTACTCGTAGAGAGATTACAAAGGCTCTTCAAACACGCATCCCAGCTGATCAGGCACTTGCCCTGGTAAGCAAGCAAAGGGGTGAAACCAAGAGAAAGGAATCTGGACGAAAGACAGGACCAGAGAGAAAAGACAAACGAAAAGATGAGAGAGAACCGCCTTCAATACCACGTAAAACAAGAACTCGTAAGAAGACTGTAGCTGTTGATCCAGAGTTTGTAGAAAAAGCAAAAGAGATGAAAGAGTCATTTAAAGCAGTCCTCTATAATAGAGAGAAACAAGTTATTGTTGAGTGTGGTGTAGCAGAATTGGCGAAGACTCTTGAAGTACAGGATGATGTCACGACGGTCGTCTTTGATGGTGTCGTCACTCAGAGATTGGTGGACCTTGCCATGAAAAAGAGTACTGGTCTGATAATCAGTGCTGCCGTTGCAGACCTTGATAATCGTCCTTCAAAAATGCAGATTGTTACCTTTGAAGACCTGAATCTTGACTGAATTCGTTTCATTCATTGAGTTTGTGGTCATGATTGGTTGACCACATTCGCATCTTTTTTAATACTTACAATTCAAGAGTGCATTGTAACAGCATAGTTTATGCATGATTACACAAAAGAGATGACGCTAATGGCTACATCAACATTTACTGCAAGTCTTGAAAAGACCAAAGAACAACAGATCCACTCTGTCACCATTGGAAATAATCGTCATGTCAATGTGTGTCCACCACCCATGGTAATGGACACGACTGACACTACCAGTCCACATCACCTCTTTCTTGCTTCAATAGGTGCATGTGTCAATCTTGTCTTCGAGATTGCATTAGAAAAGGCACGTATTGAACTGATTGATTTGAGGTCCAGTATCACTGGTGAATATGAAACAGATGATGATACAGGAAAAAGTCAATTCACTACTATTATTATTGATACTAAGGTAACAGTTCCAGAGGGTGTGCCGGAAAAAAGACTCGAACGTCTTTTTGAATTATCACATGCAAACTGCCCGATAGGCAACTGTCTGATTGGTTCCTGCGTCAAACTAGTCACCAGTCTTGATATTGAGTATCAATGAAATATGTTTGGATTATTGCTGCACTGATGAGGAATCAGTAATAATCCATTTTTTTCCTCTTTTTCTATCAATTTAATTCACACGTATTACTCACAATCAAATCAATTCCACACTTGAGTTCTAGTGAGAATAGTGAGAGGTATCAATAGTATGGGTTCACTGCTTGATGGTCTTGAGGAAACTTCAACAATCATAATACCAAAGGACCCATTTGCGAAGATTCTTGGACAAGAACAAGCAGTGACACTTGTACATACTGCAGTGATGCAACGACGACATGTGCTTCTGTGTGGGGTACCGGGTGTAGGAAAATCATTGTTGGCTAAGGCAGCATACAGCCTATTGCCAGAGCCCACACAGGAGATTAGAATTCAGAGAAACCAGCAACAACAAGAACGCCCCTTTATCAGGATAGTGGCAAAGGAACCAGCTGAGAATGTAAGTCATTATGTAGAACCAGAGAGTCTGTATATACGACCTGAGAAACTGCCATTTGAGGTAGCGGTTGTTATGGGGTATAGATGCCCGAGATGTATGATATTATCATCTCCCGAGTTCAATATCTGTCTTGAATGCAATTCTATGAAGAGGTCAGAATGGGGCACCATTGATTCATTTCACGGGTTAATGCATGCCTTAGATGTAATCAATGAACCCGCTTTGGCCACCTTCTCGAGAAATGAAGATATACACGATGACGTCTATCAAGTCACATATACAAGAACCCCTGAAGACTTGATTTTTGTGAGTCGTATTCCCTACGAACAGAAAGCACCAAGTGAGAATACAGTACATGATGATGAACATCTATTGATTTCACAAAATGCCAGTAGATTTGTTCGTATCAGTGGTACAAATCCTGTCGAACTCCTAGGAGATGTACGACATGACCCATATGGTAGTGCCGAGGGACTTGGCCTTCCTCCACACAAACGAGTAATTCCTGGAGCGATACATGAGGCGCATGAAGGAATCCTCTATGTTGACGAGATTGCAGCCCTTGGATCATATCAAAAACATCTATTGACCGCTATGCAAGACCGTTCATATACCATCACAGCACATAATCCACATAGCTCAGGAGCTTCAGTAAGAGTTGACAATGTGCCATGTGATTTTCTACTCTTTGCAGCATGCAATATAGAAGACCTATCGCAAATAATACCCCCTCTCAGGTCCCGAATCAAAGGCTACGGATATGAGATAATGTTGAAGGCATGGATGAAAAAGAGTACATCTTCAATGGAGGGTATAGTTCAGTTTATTGCACAAACAGTAGAAGAGGATGGAAGGATCCCCCATTTTTCTGTAGATGGCGTAGAGTCTATCATTGCATATGCTGAACGTATAGCACTACAGTTCGATGGACAGAGAGATGCAATCACCCTGCGTCTACGTGAACTAGGAGGGCTGATTCGAATGGCAGGAGATCTAGCAGTAAAGGACAACCTGGCATTGGTTGATAAGGCTCACGTTGAGGATGCATATGAATTATATCAGGGAATAGATGTTGCAAATCCCACGAATATGCGACAATATAGTAGACATTCGTCAACTGACTCTTACGGAGACTATTTCTTCTGACTTCTGCCATGGGTAGAATGATTCACAGTGAAGATTCTGAAACGCTACCTGAAAGACGGCAAAATTGTAGTTAAAATAGAGTACATCGATGATTTATGGCATCTGTATAATGTAGTACTACCCGATGATATAGTGATATCAAGAACAACCAGGCGTGTCAGAATTGGTGATGATGATAGTAGGAAACAAGAGAGCATCAGAAAGCCAATGACTTTGAAAATCAAGGTCGAAGATGTGTCATTCCATTCCTTCACAAACAGGGTAAGACTGAAGGGGACTATTCTTGAAGGGCCACCAGACTATGTCAGTCTAGGGAGTTATCACACAATTAACATTGAGCCAGGAGATACATTGACGATCATCAAAGAGTCTTGGCCAAAATATCTGCTAAATCGACTGAAGGAGGCAGAAAAGGCCCACGAAGCTGATGTTGTTTTCCTTGTAACAATTGAAGATGAGATTGCAGAGATGTTCTATGTCGCAGACTATGGCATAAAAGAGGCTGTACGTATTCGTTCCAGTATTTCAAGAAAACGAGGCGACCAGAAGACGTACGATTCTACAGTCAAGGACTTTTTTGGGGAAGTCGTTGTTGCAATACGTGCACAACTTGAACAGAGCTCCTTTGGATTGATTGTCATTGCAGGACCAGGCTTTGTTAAGGACCATTTCAAGGAATTCCTACTGAAAGAAGGTATCAAAGACTTACCGCCAGTTGTCACAGAGAATACAAATTCTATAGGAGTACCCGGTGCTAAAGAGATATTGTATAGAGGAGTCATCTCAAAGGCACTCAAAGGGATTAAACTTGAAACAGAAACCCAGCTCATGGAAGAAATTATGGAGCATATTGCAAAGGGTGACGGAATGGGTACCTATGGAGACCAAGAAGTGGCAAGAGCGGTGCAATATGGTGCAGTTGAAGAGCTGCTAATAACGGATAAGAAATTACGTGAAGGTAATGAACAAGAACGTCGTAAAATTGACCAAATAATACGTGATACTGAAAAAACCAGAGGAAAATTCCATGTTGTGTCCACAGAACATCCAGCTGGAGACCAATTACAGAATATCGGGGGTATTGCAGCCCTCCTACGTTTTAACATTGGTGAGTAACTAAAGGGGCTCAAAAAGTGTCTGGAGTCTGTCATATGAAGGATATTCATATGCAATGCCCATCTCAAGTTTTGTTGTAGTCAATGTAAATCTTCGTAACTCGTCAATGATTTCTTCAAGAACCCAAGGAGCAATCTCAATCCTCATTCTGACTTTATCAAGATTGTACAGTTCCTCAGGAATTTCTAATTCGTTCAGTTCCCGTTGAAGTGAGAACAAATCATCAATTGTTAGAGATGAACCGTGTTGTGCCCTGATAATTCCTAGGACCAATAAGGCGTCTTCATCGTCATGCATCTCAAAAGGTCGAATGACCCTCTCAAGTCGTCGTTCAAGACGATTACGCATCTGAACTGCATCTTTGTAATGGGCAGAACAGTAATGGACTGAGATTGATTGAGTATGATTTGAAGCCCATTCCAATACTTTCATTGCGGTTTCAAAACTACCTTCAATACTTGCAGTATGCATTCCAACCAATTTCATTCCTTTGCGGGTCAGTTTTTCAAAATTAGTTTCACTTGCCTCAAGTTCGTTGAGGTTTATGAATTTCACATCCAGATTCTCTAGATTATCAATCAGCTCCTTTAGTCGTTCATCGGCACCAGGAATGACAGGTACTTCAACCCCCACATCAATACTGTGTGCCAATGCTGTTCTGATTCCACTCAAATCTTTAGTCTGTGGATGAAATCTGATTTCATCCAATCCAGCATCGATTAATGCCTCAATTGTTTCGTTGTTGACAGTTGACTTACTGGTATAGAGATGAGTGTGAAAATCCGTACCAAAGTTTTCTTTTAGTAGTGAGAGGTAGTGGAGTGTCCGATCAAGCACATTCAAAGGGTCACCACCACTAATTCCAGCACCTTTGCTGCCTATTGCATGCGCTTCTTCAATAATGTCTGCATCTTTTTCCACAGGCATTTCATCAGCAAATATTACATCCTTACCCATTTTGTTCTCCGATAGAGGACAGTAATAACACGAGCTATCACAGATACCTGTGACAAAAAGAACCATCTTCTTTCCTTCAGCACACAACTTGCACCCTTTAGGAAGTGTTCCCACAAGATATGAACGACCTACAAGTTCACGAATGATTCTTCTCATTTCATTAGTCAACCTTCTCTTCTCATGATAGTACGTCGCAACGCAGGGTCTTCATCCTGAAGCTGTTTTGCTACCTCTTCAAATGATTCATCAGGATGAAGTGCTCGTGTGATATAGACACCGGTTCTCCCTACAGTGTCCCGTCTAGTAAGCACTCTTACGCGCTCTTGGGCAATCGATGGGGCAACATCCAGTTTCTTACAAACCATACTCTCATGTCCAATGACCCCTGATTCGATATGACCATCTTTTGTAGGTTCAATCAACATCAATCGTTTATCTACACCAGGAACTCGTATATCATTTTCAATTTGACTGGCATTCACCATCCCGCCCCAAGCATAGAAATCACGTTCACGTTGCATCATTTTGAACAAGGGAAATGTGATGACTGTATTTTCGTCGAGATGAATATGTCCCTTTAGTACAGAGGAAGGTGTTGCTTGTACCAGTTCTCTACGAATATAATTAGTAATGGCCAATTCAATCTTGTAGCTTGCGACAACAGAGGGAATTATGATGTCGATATCTGAAGATTCAGAAACATCACCTCGCGCCACCGAACCGTAGACATAAGAGGACAAACGAGTGGCTTTCAAAGCTGACATAACATCGAATGCACGTTTCCTCAATTTACTTAGTCTAGACCAGTGTGCATCGTCATAGATGACTTTGCGCATGTCATGTGATATCTCTGGTCTTTTTGCCATTGCTTATCCCCTCTTTCGGATGGTTTCAAGCATTCTACATGCTTTACAAATGTCAGCAGGTGTTGGAGACCCACATATTTGACAGGTTTTGAATTCGGATGGCGGTATATTTTCTTCAAGCGCTTTTGTTATAGCCTCTCCAGATCTTAGAATCGCTGTCAGTGTACCAGGTCTCTTGTGTTCCATCTCATTCAAAAATTCTCTAAGATCGTTCCTATAAGCCTCTACAGCGTATGGGCATGGAACATCATGGTAAGGAAGATCGAAGTTGTGAGCATATGCGACTATATCCCGTTCTGTGAGAAGCATTACGGGTTTTATTCTGGGAACAAAGCCCGGTATTGGATTGAGTCGCGATCTATTTGTACGAAGGATTCGAAGGCTGTCTCCGCGCATCATATTCATCATAATGGTCTGTGCTTCATCATCTAGATTATGACCAGTGGCTACAACATCGGCTTCTAGTTCTTTGGCAGCAGCATTGATTGCTTTTCTTCGAAGTACCCCACAATATGAGCATGCTCCAACAGCATTCTCTTCATCACGTTTCTCTACTATCTCGTCAAGTGAGAGTCCAAAAAGGCTCTTGAATGAATAGATTTGTAGTTTCAGCCCTAGACTAGCAGTCATTTTCTCTGCTGCAAGTAATGCCCTGTCACGGTAGCCTCTAATACCCTCATCTATTGTCACAGGAATTATCTCTGACTGTTCATAGTTCTCTTCAAGTCGATACAAAATATCCAACAAGACTGCACTGTCTTTACCACCAGAGATAGCAACGATGATTCTGTCGTCTTCCTTCAGCATTTGATATCCATTTATGGTACGCCTAACTCTATCTATAGTGGTGTGTCTGATACAGTCACGACAAAGTCGTTCTGCAGTGTGTCTTCTGAGATAGACAGCAGTATTTTCACATTTCGAACACTTAATGGTCATAGTGTGATGCCCCAGACAATCAATAGACCTAGTCAAATGTTGTTAAGAGTACTCATTTGGTCCTGGATTCCACTAAGGTAGCTATCATGCAAGTATTCTTTGTAGCATTGAATGAAGCACGCTGATGTTTCTATTCATCATCTTCTTCTATTTCGTCATGTGCAATCTTTTGGAATGGACTTGTATGAATTGCAACTTTTGAGGTTCTGAAATTGGCTGCATGGATTATGTCATCGATACTCTTATGCCATTCAGCAGGAGAGATAGCTGCATATAGATCTTTGAATGCATCAGCAAGCCTCTCGATTCGGGCGAGTAACTCAACTCTGTCTGAAGACAAACGGCGCTCTTCAAAGAATAATAGTGCCTGTCCTTTGAGGGCCTCCCAGTCAGGAGTGCCATTTGCTGTAAGAATAAGCCTTAGACGAGCAAGTGGTTCTTGCCATGAACTTGGAAGGAATAGAGAGAGATAATCTGTAAGGGTCTTTCTTCCTCTCTCACAGACCTCAGTGCTAGAGATTGTTTGTGCAGTAATCATCTTCGGTCTTTATTTTGTTCAGGATCTTGCCTTATTTACTCAGATAGAATGTCCACCTATCTGAGGTTTCTATAATGAGAGTCTAGAATAGGCCCTTACCCATTATCAGCGACAAGACTACACTCAATACAACTATCACAATACTGGCAATTCTAGCAGGCCACATAACAAATGCAATCTTTCGTTCATCATCTGTGATCAATGTTAGGATATTTTTCAAGAGCTTGTCACCATCAAAGACTGGAATGGGAAGAAGGTTGAACAACGCGATTGAGAGCAATATGACAAAGCCCCAAACGAAAGTCTGTTGAAAGTGAAATGCAAACATTGGGTCAATAAAGGGCACCTTTGGCTCCCAATAGTCAGCACCATAGACCCCAATATACCCTCGTGTTGCATTCGCTTCGCTTTCAGCAAGTATGATAGTTACAGACCCATCAAGTGTATGTATCGTCAATTGGCTCCCAGATGTTGCATTGTTCATAAAGAACGATACTTCGTTCCATGTTTCTATCTCAGTGTCATTCAATCCTACAATCACATCACCAATTGAGAGAGCTTCGGATGCTGGAGACTCTGGAGCAATATCGTAGATGTATGCACCACTTGGAGGGTTGAAGCCTAATGATAGTACAGCGGTCATATTTGCCAAGACTAGCATAAAAATCACTGCAAATATCAGGTTCATAAAAGAGCCAGCAGCAAGCATTCGCATCCTGTCTCTTGGACTGGCTTCATTCTCGAAGGTTTCTTCATCGGGTTCTACAAAGCCTCCGAATAACAGTGTGAAAAATATTAATCCTGAGCTCTTAATGGGTATATCATCTTTTGAACATGCGAGGCCATGTGCAAATTCATGAGTGAGGAGGGTAATTGCGATTCCTATTAACATATACACCAGAGGTAATCCGGTGATTGTAACGCCAGGGATAATTGGTACTACACCACCTGCAGCTTCTGGCCGAATGAAGAATTTCAATAAATTATCAGTAAAAAGCCAGAAACCGAATAACATGCCACCAAAGGCAACAACAACCCCCAAATTGAAGAATGCTCGTGGAAATTTCTTTCCAACTCGGGTAAGGAATGCATTAAGACGCTCGGTCTTATACATGATAAAGAATGGAGTGCCGATTTCAAGTCCGCGCTCTTTAAGTTTCTCAACACCAACTGCTTGACCAATTATGTAAACAAGAATGTATATTGCAAATACTATTAGTAAGGCGGTAAATATGTCCACGAGTATCACATCACAGTGGGAATGATAGAGAACGCATCTTTATGTCAGTTATAATGATTTTGACCTGTGCGTAAGATAGACAGACCGCAATCCTCAAAAGGTGAATTCAAGACGCTAGCGCTGTTGTCCATTGAATGGACCAACAAAAACACATTAGGTAGGCGAGAATTAGTTGCCTTTTAAGCTTGTAATCAGTGACCCAGAAACAGGAACAGCAGTCCAATACGAATTGGATGATGCTAAGACAAACTCATTGGTTGGAAAAACAGTTGGAGATATTGTCAATGGTGACTCACTAGGCTTACCAGGATACAAGCTAAAAATCACTGGTGGTAGTGACACATCAGGTTTTCCAATCCGTCGTGATGTTCATGGAAGCGGAAAGAGAAGAATCCTCATCCGTGGCCGTCCTGGTTTCAAACCTAAGAGAGAGGGTATTGCGAAGCGTAAAATGGTCAGAGGACGCGAGTTGAGTCCCGATATTTCTCAAGTCAATATGCGTATTGAAGAGAAAGGCAGTACACCTATCGAGGAACTGATCACTCAAGCTGTATAGCTCGCATTAATCTTGAGAATATTGGTTTCAAGTTCATTCTAAACATTCGGACCATAGAGTTCATATGTGAACTGATTGAGTCTGACTGTAACAAGGGACAGTCGGAAGTGAGACTTCGGTGACAAAGTACGAAGGACAATCAGAAGTTAGTATTGGCGCATTAGGACATGTCGACCACGGAAAAACAACAATGGTGAGTTACCTCACTGGAGAATGGACAGATCGACACTCAGATGAAGTAAGAAGAGGTATTTCTATTAGACTAGGATATGCTGCAACTACACTCGTGAAGTGTAAGAAATGCAAAGAACCGGCATCATTCACAACTTCACACCTACTAAAGGACAACAAATGTCCAAAATGTGGAGGAGATGTAGAGGTACTTAGAGAGATTTCGTTTGTAGACAGTCCAGGACACGAATCACTGATGGCCACATGTTTGAGCGGTGCAAGTATCATGGATGGTGCAATCCTTGTTATCGCTGCCAACGAGCCCTGTCCCATGCCACAGACTTCAGAACACCTTCATGCACTTGAGATAGTTGGCGTGAAAAATATCATTATTGTCCAGAATAAGATAGAACTGGTATCAAAAGAAGAAGCAATGGAACATTACGAACAGATCAAGGAATTTATCAAAGGCACTGTTGCAGAGAATGCACCTATAATTCCATTCTCAGCCGTGTTTGGTGCAAATGCTGACTTGCTCATTCAGACCATAGAAGAAGTGATTCCTACTCCTGATAGAGATAGCGATGCACCACCCAAGATGTTTGTTGCACGTTCATTCGATATCAATAAACCAGGGACCCTTCCTCAAGACATTACTGGAGGAGTAGTGGGTGGCTCGATTGTCCAAGGCAAGTTGAAAATTGGTGACGAAATAGAGATAGCACCGGGACATAAGACCGATAAGGGATTTGAGCCCATTCGAGCAAAAGTAACAAGCCTTCTTTCAGGTAGTGGCAATTCTCTAGAAGAAGCGTATCCAGGAGGGTTGATTGGGGTTGGAACTATGTTAGACCCATCTATGACCCGTGCTGACCGACTTGTTGGTAATGTTGTAGGTAAAGTAAGTAAGATGCCAGAAGTTATTGATTCCATAATGGTCAAACCCATTCTGATGGAACGTGTGGTTGGTTCTGAGTCGAAGAAAGCTGTAGAGAACTTGAAACTGAAAGAACCCTTAATGTTAGTTGTTGGAACCGCTGCTACAGTTGGTGTGATTACCCGACTTCACGGTGATGAGATTGAGATGTCTTTGAAACGTCCTGTAGTAGCAGAGTCCGGTCAACGAATTGCAATAGGTAGACGTGTGGAAAACAAATGGCGGCTTATTGGCTACGCTGAAGTCTGACCTGTTAAAGTGGTGTGACGATATGCCAATCACGGTGGTCGTTGACACAAACTTTCTTGCAGTACCTGCACAATTCGGTGTGGACATCTTCAAAGAAACAGAACGCGTGATTGAACAGACAATCGAGTTTGTCCTTTTAGAATCAGTCTTGAAAGAGATAGACAACAAGATTGCGAATACTCAAGATAGATTAGAACTGAGAATGTTCAGAATTGCAAAGGATATATCAAAGAGATGTAAAATTGTACCGTCACAAGGGCTGTCCGGTTCTGTTGATGACCAATTGTTAGAATATACAGGTGCAATAAAGGGTATACTTGCAACAAATGATAAAGAATTGAGAGAGAGAGCACGAAAAGCAAGAATTCCAGTATTGATGTTGAGAGGGAGAAAACATCTCGAGTTAGAAGGAATTGTGATTTGATGGTCTTGTCACAACGTTTTTATGTTTAGTAAAGCGTTCCACCGCTGAGCCGGTGGACTCAGATTATGCGCATTCTGAGGTCTGGTTGTTCTACAACTCATCAATCTAATACAAGGAGCTTCTAGAAATGTATTCAGTTGTAACGGTCCGTGATATTGTAAGGATTCCCCCAAGTGAGTTCGGTGAGCCAATAGAAAAAGCTGCACTGAATCACCTTCGACAATCAAGTGAGAATGTCTTGGACCGAGATATTGGCCTAATGATATCTGTTATAGATATTGATGAGATTGGACAAGGACGTCTTATGCCTGGAGATGGAGCAACCTACCATACAGTCCAGTATAAGGTACTCGTTTTCAAACCAGTTCGAGGAGAACTTGTTGAAGGAAATGTGGTCGAGCTCATGGATTTTGGAGCATTTATTAGAATGGGACCATTAGATGGTCTGTGCCATGTGAGTCAGATCTGCGATGATTTCATAACACAGGACTCAAAGGGCAATTCTCTCCTTGGAAAGGAAACAGGCAGAACCCTATCTGAGGGGGACCAAGTGCGAGCCCGTATAACGTCTATTAGTTTCGAATCTGGAAACCGATCAGGGAAACTCGGTCTGACCATGCGTCAACCATTCCTTGGGAAAATTGGGCCTGAAGCATCATGGGTTGAAGAAGACCTCAAGGCAGCCCGTGGTGAATCAAAGAAGAAGAAGTAAACGAAGGGAAATTCAATGGCAAGAGCAAAAGCATGTCGTGATTGTCATTATCTCACGACTGAACCTCAGTGTCCCAATTGCAGAAGTACCAATCTATCTACCTCTTACACAGGAATAGTTGTGATTCTGCCAGGAAAGGACCCACATGATGACCCTCGAAAGAGCTCATACATTGCAGAGCGGCTCAACATAGATAAACCTGGCAAGTACGCCCTTAAGGTGAGATAACTGCTAGAATTTGTCAGTGGTGAAAACTTTATTAGACAACCACAAGTCGAGTGCCTGACCCGCTGCTGGCACGGGCCGTGCATTTCAAGAGTGATACCAATGAAATTTGAGATACTCCATGAGAAGGAGAATAAACCCCTTGCAAGGAAAGAGATTCAGTTCAGAGTAGACCACAGAGGTACTGGAACTCCAAGTAGGGCGGACGTAAAAGATAAGATAGTCGCACAGTTTGATGCAGACCCTATGGCTGTTGTTGTCAGACAGATGGAAACAAAGTATGGTCTAGGAGTATCTGAGGGATTTGCACGAATCTACGAAAATCCAGAAAAGATGAAACTGGTTGAACTTGACCATATCGTTAAGAGACACGAGGGCAAAAAATCTGCGGAGGGCTAATTAATGTCACATAAAATGTATAAAGTTGATTCAAAGAGCGGCAAGGTCACATCTCAGAAGAGAGCATGCCCACGTTGTGAAAAGGGCACCTATATGGCAGAACACTTCAATCGGTTCTCATGTGGTCGATGCGGTTATACCGAGTTCAAACGCAAAGATTAGCTGTCAGGACTCCCTCTAGTTTCTTAATATTTCATTCCCCAGCTATTGCCATAATCCAACGTACAAAAAGTAGTATGCCAACTACCAGAATAATTGCAAAATTTATTGTGAATACCCCAGGGAGTTGAGGTTCTAGTATGGCTGTAAGGAGTAATGTAATCGGGAATGTTATTATGAATGGTAGTGTAGCTATCGTCAACGAAATCTCTTCGCTGGATACCATTGAATTTACAAGAATGATAATCCAGACAGCATAAATTGCTACTAGAATTGTGGTCTCAATAATCATTTCATTTACACCCATGATTTCGTTTAATTCCGCTTTGTACATTATGAACTAACATGAGATATTATACAACTGACCCAGACCCTGATGCAGAACCATTCGTTTTGCGATTATAAGGAATTCCATATCAATTCACGTGTTGCTCTCTGCAATTTAAGCTCGTGCATGATAATGGGGGAGGTGTAGCATGATTTACCACTCTGATTCATTCTTGGCCGAATCTAATTATACTATAATCAAATAACGTGCGTAACACTGGTCTTTCTGATTGAATATATGAACTAACATGAAATGTTATACAACTGACCCAGACCCTGATATAGAACCATACTCTAGAATTGACCCAGACCCTGATATAGAACCATTCTGAGTTCTTCTATAGTCTAAAATATCGTAGACCATAGGAATTACTTGAAAATCAGAAATGATGGAACGATTCCCGAATAGAATAAACAGTGTTTTGCTTTTACACTTTTCTTGATTATTGAAATAGGGGTTGCCAACAGTTACAAGAAATCTGGTCAAAGTTGGACATTTCTTTAGTGAAT
>CAZSWP010000015.1:0-77757 GCA_964610875.1 uncultured archaeon | reverse complement strand
CCACCGGGATCTACTGGTGTGCAGCCTACAGCTTTCTTGAAAAGGAAGGGGTCAGCGTGGTCCTTGCCAATGCCTATCAGGTCAAGAGCGTGTCACTACACAAGACCGACCTGAAGGACTGCGTCTGGCTGGCGGTGCTCCTCAGAGCCGGATTCATCAATCCCTCCTATGTTCCCACCGGACACATCAAAGACCTGCGAGACCTCATCCGGATGCGCGCCCGTATCCAGAAAGACGTCACGCAGCTGAAGAACCGGTGTCACAGGTTCCTTGACACAGTCCTGGTCCAGCTGGCCCTCAAAGACGTGTTTGGAAAGCGGAATCGTACCACACTCCTTCGTGCCCTGAGAGGCGACTACGGAGGGCTCAGTGACGACCAACGTGCTGCCTTCGAGCGGGTGAGTGAGAGTCAGCGGATGATCATCACCGAGTTGATGATGAACATCGAGGAGTTGAAGAGGCGCTTGGAGCGATATGATGCTGCAATCGTGCGAGTGGTGGAGGAGCTGGAGCAGGACGATGACCGGGATGTCCGGCTGCTGATAACAATCCCAGGAGTGGGGATCTCCAGTGCGGCAGTGATCAAGGCAGAGATTGGGACGATGGAGCGATTTGCGAGTGCTGAACGGCTGTCATCATACACTGGGTTGGCACCGAGAGTGCACCAGTCCGGGAGTGTGAGTATGACGGGGCGGACTGGCAAGATGAGCAACAGCCACCTGCGCACAACGATGTTCATGGTGTCCCAGGTGTGTGCGCAGTATGGGCCAGAGGGCCTGAAAGAGTTCCACCGACGGGTGCGGGAGAAGAAGGGGTACCATGTGGCAACAATAGCCCTGGCACGGAGGGTGATGGTGATCATATGGAAGATGTTGAAGGAGGGAGAGTCTTTCAAGGATGTGTACGGGAAAGAGTTGATGGAGAGAAAGAAGAAGAAATATGAGAGCGAGGTGAAACGACTGAAAGGACTGAGTAAGGTCTATGGAGCAGAGGAGTTCATGGTATTGGTCAGAAGGGTCTTGAAGGAGGAACAGAGCGTTCTGACCTCGTAAACCTTCGACTTTCACTCATAGAAAGTTTGTACAATTTACAATGAACGGTAGATCTAGTCCATTGATGAATGTCCCACAAGTATCTTTTGTGTCGGGGTCAGGGATGGGGAGTGAAACATCCCGTACATCGGTTTCCCAGAGGAGACGTTGAGTAGTATATCTTCCTGCAAAATAGTTACTATCAATCCCATTTGATGAGCAATCCGTGCCAAAGAGTATTCTATCAGAATACTTCAAGAGAAATTCCCGAGCTTTCTCAACATCTTTACTCAGTTCTCGTGCCATCCATCTTGATGATGCAGTGTCAATATAGATGTTGGAAAATCTGTCCAGCCAAGTTGCAAGATGAGGGAGTCTATGAATTTCAGGTTGTGCACCGAAGTGCGGAATCTGAAAGAGAAGTTTTGGATAGCGCTCTAATACAGTTTCAAGCTGTGCCAAATTCTCATCCTTTGTCCCATATTTTTCCGTGTCTTTGTAATGTAGTTTGAAATAGGTATCTGGATCAGCTACATGGATCAGTAACGGAATCCCTTCCTGTTCTAGTGTTTCAAAGACCGGTTCCAGACGAAGGTCATCTATTTGAAACGTATCATCTGCATCTTCAACATAATCCCGCCATCGCGGGCCAAACCACATTTTAGCTAGAGTAAAGCCCTCTTCTTTCATCTTGAGAATTGCTTCTACAAGAGAATCAGTATGGAACTGTGAGATTTCACTGACAGGGAGATATTTAGCAAATACAAACCTATCTGAATACATTTCTCGAATCGCATGAGGTCCTTTTTCTGAATGTACGATTGCAATCTGTGATGTGATTCCAAATTCCTCTTCGATTGAAATCATTCTGTCCAGACTCTCTATCTCACCTATGTGTGTGTGCATCGAAAATGCGACCTTTGTATTTCCATGATGCTGTCAAGGTAGTCCAGTCACTCTCCATTTATAGCTCCTCAAAAGCAATTCCTTTCAAGTAAAAGCAATAACTGAATGGTAACTCCACAGTTGATTTCTGACTATGCATCTTATGCAAATCATTGAAATATACGAAAAGGATGAAAATCGTATGAAACGTGTGCTATTCCTATGTACTGGTAACTCAGCTCGAAGTCAGATGTCAGAAGTATTGCTCAAAGAGTTGGGAGGCGATGAATTTGAGGTGTATAGTGCAGGTACACATATCGCGTCGAGAGTAAATCCATTTGCTATTAGAGCACTTGAAGAGAAGAGAATGAGCACAGAGGGCTTAGAACCAAAGAAGATAGATCAGTTCAAAGGACAACCATTCGACCTCGTCATTACAGTATGCGATAATGCAAAGCAAGAGTGCCCATTTTTCCCAGGAGCAAAACAGATGCTTCACTGGTCTCTTGAAGATCCTGCAGCATTTCAGGGAACGGATTATGAGATTATGGAAAAGTTCAGAGAGATTAGAGATATAATAGAGAAACGCATCCACAAGGAGCTATTAGGAGAATGAAATACAAGGCTTTATTCTTGATTTTCTTCAATCCACTCAAACTTTCTCTGTAATGCCTTTGTGTAGGCTTTACGCCAATCATAGTCGACCTTCTGACACCATTTGTACACAATCTTTGGATAGATGTAGGATTTCATTGATGTGCCAAGATTCCAGGTACGTGATGCCTTCGCAAGTGCATAGTCGATCTCTATCTTGTCCTTTGCAAGCTCGGCTTTCTCGACTCGTTCCTTTCCCCTCTCCACAGACTTCTCAGCTCTGGCAATTCTATCTGCAGACTTCTTTTTGAATGAGGCTAACGAGGCTTGTTTCTTTTCAAGTGATGCCTTCGCCCGTTCATATCTATCACGTGCTTTCTTCAGACTCGCTTCTGCTTTTTCTAGACGTTCTCGTGCCCTGTCAATGCTTTCTTGAGCTTCTTCAAGTCGTTCTTTCTTAGTTTTTGATGCCTTTCTTCTGCTTGCACGAATCTTACTCTTCCTCTCTCTCGCGTTATCCCAAGTTATCTTTGCACTATCACGTTTTTCACGCCATGATTTGATATATTCCCAATAGCGCTCCACAGTCTCCTTCTGTTTTTTGACGGTTTCTTGTCGTTTCTTTAATGTAGCCCTCTCTTTCTTCTTACGAGCGCGCAGCTTCTTTTTCCGTTCTTCCAAGTATTTCTTAGATTTGTCGATTCTCTTAGATGCTTTCTTTAACCTCTCTTGGTAACGTTTCTCACTCTTAGACCAACCCTTAGGAGCTTGCTTAGTATGATTCATTATCCGTGCGACTTCAAGATTTGCACGCTTAAGTGCCTCTTTCTTGATGAAATCAGGATCAGTCTTCTTTGCCTTCGATTTCTTCAGTTCGTCACGCATCACAACAGATGCATGATAGGTCCTGAACATCTTAGCACTGAGCTCGGGATAAATTTCACTCAGAAACTTATTCACATGTGTACTCCGGACTTTTGGAAATATCTGAGCAATCTTCTTGGGGTCGCCCTTTGTCTTCTTTCCTTTTCGAGTCTTGAAGGATTCAACCCGTTCCTTTGCATTGTCATATAATTCTTTGAAGACCTTGTATACGTCCGGAGGTATTTCAAGTTCTTTATGCCATGGAACACTGTCCTTTCCAAGAAAATCAAACACAACTGAGTTCTGTTTGAATGTTAGATGTTCTATTCGGAGCGTTGTGGCGCCAACTGTATCGGCTTCGTCTTTATCTTTCTCATCACCAACACGGAGACTGAGATTGTCAATCAAGTAGCATGCAGCAGCTATTTCTCGCCGTTTAGGATCATCGGATTTTAAGCCTGACATGATGTGCTCTCTGATCTCATCAATGTGCTTCTCGACTTTCATTGCTTTATTGAACTTGGCTGCTTCCCGTTCTTGCTTGATGGGAGTACTGTCATGTAACCAGATGTACTTCGTTTTTCCTGTTAGCTCATCGGTCCATTTGGCAATCCACATACAATCAGGCGCCCATACAATCTCGCCCCAATCACCTGATGGTGGTTCTGAATCAAGTTCATGGTTCAGAGTTATGTCACTATAATCTGCACCTTTCTTCCATCTACCTCTAAGAGGGTGCTTCCCACGTCCCATGAAGATACCTGAGGGTTCAGTCTGGTACTGACCAAGTTCCATCCTCTCACCATCAACTGTTACATATCCGTATATCTCTTTGAGGCGTTCTCGTTCTGCTTTACGTAATTCTCTTGCAGTCTTCTTCTCTTCTTTGGTCATATTCTCCTTTCGAGAGCGTTCAGCCTCAACATAGGATATTACTTCACTAAAATCGATTTCCTCAACTTTGAGCGGTGCATTGACACCAAGGGCTTTGCTAAAATCAGTCATAAAATTCTCAGCGAAAACGGGATCTTCAACATATGGAGTACCAAGCTTCTTCACCCAAGTAACGGCCATTTCAGCTTGCAAAGGAGTAAGTAGAATTTCTTCTCCTCTCGCTTTGATTCTCATGTCAGGAAACTCAGGTGTTTCAAGTATCAGTATTCCATTATGTTTTAGTGAATCCATGTATAGGCCTCAGTTATTTCAATACTAACTGCTCTCAATGCTGCGTGAATTTTTGTTTGAAATAGAATGAATCGAACAAAAGCATTATGCTAATAGACATCTTTTGTTGGATTTGGTCAGTGAATATCACGCCTAAATGTACTATCTTCTTTTTGTCTAATCTGATCCTGATAGTTTTCTTTTTAGAAAGGAAATAACCTAAGAACAAAGAAGATGGTGCGGCCACCGGGAATCGAACCCGGGTCACAAGCTTGGAAGGCTTGAATCATAACCCCTAGACAATGGCCGCTTCGTGAAGCAGTCACCCTGCTATCGCGATTTAAGCATATTGCTAAAGTAAAATGATATCTTCAAATCAGATGGAAAAGTTCCTTACTTGACTCCGATAGGAATATGCCCATAGAATTTCTGAGCACACATGCCAAGCCATCAAGACATCTGTACCAAGTTTCATATGAGTGGAGAAGAATGATGGAATCTCTTCAGAGAAGTCACCATGAGGAAATGCCCCAATGCCAACAATGACTGGTATCGTTGTAGTTTCTGGTAGGAAAGAAACGAGCTGTTCGATGTTCGTCATGGTACCAGATTCGACCATTAGAATTCTTTGAGCTTTTTCATTCCCTTCAGATAGTTTCTTCATTATCTGTTCGAGGGATTGATTCTTTACCTGCAGTAAGGGAACTCCATCAGGAGGAACTTTTCCAGCAACAAGTAGTTGCTCAAAGAGTCCAACAAATCGGTCATAGTTCCTAGGCAACCGGACTTCCGGATTTATCTCGATGATTCTGCCATCCAATAAATGAAGATGTACTGTCAAAAGGCCTGATTTACAGAGTGGTGTTTCAAGAACACTCAAGAGGGAGTGAAAGACTATGTCAGGCCGCCCTCTCCGTTCACCATCGTCAAGTTTGGTAATAGCTCTACCATGATATGCCTGATCGAGCAGAATCTCAGTGGGTTTCTTACGCTTCCGACTTGCGTGCTTTTGAATCTCCTTCAAAGATGAAATCTCAGAGGGTACTAGTTCGAGTGCGCAATCAAGCAATATCAGATGGAGCATCTTTGCATCACTTGATTGATGAATAAGAATGTTTTAAGCAGTGCGACTATGAGTAAAGATTGTGAAACATCGAAGTAGAAAGCGAAGAATTCAGGATTTAGCAAGAGCGCGTGTCAAAAGACTATGGGAGTTAGCGAAGCAAGCAGCAGTGGATAGACCAGACCGTGCAAAAGCCTGGATGAAGAGTGCCAAGAAGATTGCACAAAAAGCACGGATCAAACTTCCGAAAGAGGTTTCACGACGAATTTGCAGAGGATGTGGAGCTGTGCTTGTGCCGGGGTATAACTGCAGTTTTCGTATGCGAGGAAACCGTAGTACCCACCTGACCCTTACTTGTAATGAGTGTGGCACCAAACGCAGATTCTATGCCACAAGACAAGCTTGATTAACAATCGTCTTGTGGGAGTAATGATTACCTATGCCCGGAATAAAAAAACCTGACAAGGAGCGAATTGGGATTGTATGGCAAGACCCAGTTTTACTTCAGGTAGGAAAAAACGGTCTGACGGATGAAACAATAGCAGAAACAAAGCGTCTATTGAAGAAACACAAGTACATGAAAGTCCGTCTACTGAGAAGTACGGGTGTAGACAAAGACACAAAACAAGACATGTTCGAGGAACTCTGTACACGAGCTGGAGCAACCTTAGCAGGCATTAGAGGAAACACAGCGGTAATCTATAGGTTACGAAGATAGGAGCATACTGGCAGCTTGTTCTAACGATAATCTTTTATGGACACTCTTGCCGGTGGTGCCAGCCTTCTGAGGTAGGCAATCGGCTAGTTGCAGTACGATTCCCTTCCATCAAACAGTATGGTGAAAGATAAATGCCCACAGTCTATGATATCCCACCAAATGTCCTGATTCAGCGCCTTGCACAGGACTTGAGTAAACGAAAGGAGATTCAACCTCCTGAATGGGCCGCCTTCGTGAAGACAGGAGTCCACAAGGAGAGAGCTCCAGACAATCCTGATTGGTGGTACACTCGATGTGCCAGTATTCTCAGGAAGCTCTATCTAAAGGGACCAATCGGAACAGAGAAGCTCCGTATCCTGTACGGAGGACGCCAGAGGCGCGGCGTGAAACCCAATAGATTCCAAAAAGGAAGCGGCGCAATCGTGAGAACTGCACTACAGCAGCTTGAGCGTGCTGGATTCATCAAAAAAGTCGGAAACAAGGGTAGAGAGATGACGGGCATTGGAAGATCATACATGGACAAACTGTCCGCAGCATTGAAGAAGGAACTCAGCAAGGCAGTACCAGAGCTTGAGAGATACTCCTAAGCTCAACCATGTAGATGGTGATGAGAGTGAATGATGACGAGCTTGATGCTATCCGTGAGCGGAAGATGGCAGCCATGCGAGAACAGGCTGCTAGAGAACATGCCTCAGAAGAGCAACAAGCAGAGATAGAGGCCCAAAAGGAAGCAATCCTACGGCAGATTCTAACTCCTGAAGCACGATCACGCCTCACAAATATCAAAATGGTAAAACCTCAGTTGGCGGAACAGATTGAAATGCAGCTCATCCAACTTGCAGGTTCAGGCAGGCTCAAAGGCCGAATAACAGATGAGCAACTGAAGTCCCTACTACAGCAGCTTCAGGGTAGGGAACGCGAACGGAAGATTTCGTTCAGATAACAGCTGCAAAAGGTGAAGACGTATGGCAAGAAACAAGCCACTTGGAAAGAAACTCAGAATGGTAAAAGCCATGAAGAGCAACTCAAGCGTGCCTACTTGGGTAGTCATTAAGACAAAAGGAAAGGTACGCAGAACACCATCGCAGCGAAATTGGCGTCAGACCAAACTTAAGCCGTAAGAGGTTGATATACAATGAATCCCAGCGATGAACCAGTCGAAACTGAGGTCTCCGACGACGAGGAGCTAGAGGAAGTAGAAGGAATCGAAGACATAGAGGAGACCATGGAAGAGTTAGATGAAGAGGTGCCAGAAGATATTGCCGCCGAAGCTATTCCTGAAGAAGAGATTATTGACGAGCGCATATACACTGTACCACTACGCAAGGCATACTGGACAGGAAGCCGAATGCGTAGGGCAAACAAAGCAGTGCGGATTCTCAAGACATTCGTCTGGAGGCACATGAAACCTGAAGAACTGCTCATTGAACCTGAGGTCAATGAAGCGTTATGGGCGAGAGGTATGCAGAGCCCTCCACGCAGAATTAGGATTCGTGCTACCAAGAACGATGAGAACCTCGTGCGCGTATACTTGGCGGAGGGTTAACCAATCATGATCGCCCGAACAGACTTCGAGGGCGATGCTAATGTCGGGGCCTTTGGGGTGGTGACTGACCGCTTCGTCTTTGTCAGTCCAAATTTGTCAGAGAAAGACCTTGATGTGATTGAGAGAACATTCAATCTGCCTCTCATCCAGAGTACTATAGCATCAATTGACGCAGTGGGTATTGTAGCTGCAGCCAATTCTAACGGTATACTGATTCCCTACACAACAACAGATGATGAGTTTAAGACCCTCAAGAAGAGTGCAGAGGTTCCAGTGGACTGGATTGATAGTAAGATGACAGCTCTTGGAAATATCATTATTGCGAATAATAATGGTGCAATCTGTCATCCAGAGTTTGATGCTAAAGCACGGGAAAAGATACAGGACATCCTTGATGTGGAGGTTGTCCCAGGAACTGTAGCAAAACTCCCCATAGTAGGAGCGAATACAGTTGTTACAAATAGGGGTGCAGTGGTTCATCCGATGGCAACCCCAGAAGAGATTGATAGGCTATCAGAGATGTTAAAAGTACACATAGAAGTGGGAACCGTCAATAGAGGAAGCCCATACACCAGTCTTGGTGTACTAGCAAACATTGATGGTATGATTGCAGGGTCGGACACTACAGGTGTCGAGTTGGCCCACATTTCACAAGTACTAGGATTCGTCTAGTAAACAAATAGGTGAGAAAAATGAGCCAGAAGATATGGCGTGTCAGTGGAGAATACAAGAAAAAGAAGAAGATAATTCCCTTCACAAAGGAGATGCTCTCAGATAAGGAGGAGCACGTAAAAGAGAAGGTCTATTCCGAGATAGGCAGTCGTCAGAAAGTGAAGAGAAGACATATCAAATTCTCAGAGATTATTGAGATTCAGCCTGAAGAAATTACAGATCTTGACCTACGTAGGCTTTTAGGTGTGGAGTTGGAACTGTAATGAGCCAAGACCCTCAAGCTAAATTCCAGCAGTTGTATTTGGAACAACAGATGCTTGAGTCCAGAATCAAAGCACTTCAGCAGAACATCGAACTTGTCCAAGTATCACTAAACAGCTATCGTTCAGGACTCAGCGTGTTGGAAGAACTGGAGGGCAAGAAAGCGGGAGAAGAAGTCCTTCTTAATGTGGGCGGGGCAATATTCCTTGAAGCAACGCTTGTACGCCCGGAAAAAGTGACTCGCGGTATTGGTAGTGGAATTAGAATCGAGCAGTCACAAAAGGTAGCAAAAGACCAGTTGACAAAAACTGTTGAAACTTTAGAATCTCGATTGGAGGATTTACAAAACGATTATGAGAACTCCATCAATCGTGCACAGATAATCAATGCCACTCTACAACAGATTGCTGCAGATATGCAATCACAACAACCAGCAACAGAGCAGGAATCTTCTTCGGAGGAGTAGTTCGTTGTTTGAGAAGCTGAAGAGTGCGATTGACTCGGCAGTGATAAAGGTAACAACGAAAGAATTGAATGAGAAATCAATGGCAGATGCAGTATGGGACTTGCAGCTTGTCCTCATTCAGAACGATGTTGCGGTTGATGTTGCAGAACATATTTGCAACCTGACTAAAGAAAAGCTACTTGGGACTAAAACAGGACGTCTCGAAAAGACAAGTCGGTTGTTCAAAGAAGCACTCTATGAATCAGTGCTGGAAGTGCTCACTCCAGAAGCCCCATTGAATCTTTTAGAAGTGATTGAAGGAAATAAGGCGGATGGGAACCCAACCGTGATCATGTTTGTTGGCGTTAATGGGACAGGAAAGACCACAACTCTTGCCAAAATAGCACATATGTTGAAGAACAGAGGGTACTCCATTGTCATCGCTGCAGGAGACACATTTAGAGCAGGGAGCATTGAGCAGCTCCAGAAACATGCAGATCGTTTGGACATTCGCGTCATAAAGCAAAGTTATGGTGCAGATGCTGCTGCTGTAGCATACGATGCTGTATCTCATGCATCAGCAAAACATATTGACGTCGTCCTCATAGATACCGCAGGAAGAATGCAGAGTAATAAGAATCTCATCAATGAGATGAAGAAAATAGCAAGAATAGCAGATCCCGATTTGAAAATCTTCGTTGGCGATGCATTGGCAGGCAACGATGCTCTATCACAGGCAAGAGAATTCAATGATGCAATTGGAATTGATGGTGCAATCCTGACCAAGGTTGATGCGGACCCATCAGGTGGTGCAGCCCTGTCTATAGCTTACGTGACTGGAAAACCGGTGGTATACATTGGTGTAGGCCAAACATATGATGACCTTCAAAAGTTCGAACCCCAATGGTTCGCAGACAGATTACTTGTTGAATAATTATCCTCAACGTCACTCTTATTACAGAGTTACTTGGTTTTGGCAACATAGTTGAACCAAGTCCAGAGGTGGCAGGCTTGAGTCTTAAAGGCAGAAATTTCATTGACCTATCAGATTTTGAGCGACATGAGCTCAGGAAGTTTTTGGATACAGCTCATGACTTGAAAAGAAAACAGAAGCGCGGAGAATCTCATGAGCTTTTGAAAGACAAGTCATTGGCTATGATTTTCATGAAATCATCCACTCGTACACGAGTTTCTTTTGAAGTGGGAATGACACAGTTAGGTGGTCATGCACTCTTCTTACAACCAAGTGGCACTCAGCTTGGTAGAGGAGAAACGATTGGAGATACTGCAGCAGTATTGAGTAGGTACTGTGATGTGATTATGGCGCGTGTGTTCGGACATGATGAAATCACAGAACTTGCTAAACATGCAACAGTTCCTGTGATTAATGGTCTTTCGGACCTTCTGCATCCATGTCAAATCATGGCTGACATGCTTACAATAGAAGAGCACAAAGGAAATCTTGCAGGTCGAAAGATAACATATGTTGGTGACTCTAACAATGTCAGTAACTCCATAATGCAGGGTTGTACCATCATGGGCATGGATGTGACAATTGGATCTCCAAAGGGTTACACACCTTCTGATACCATCATGAGAAAAGCAGATGAACTCAGTAAGAGGTACAAGACAACACTTGAAGTAGTACATGAGCCAAAAGAAGCAGTCAAAGGTGCAGATGTGATTTATACTGACACATTCTTCAGTATGGGTCAAGAGCGCTCAAAAGACAAGGAAGATGCTTTGATGCCATTCCAAGTTAACCGAGCGTTAGTTGAGGCTGCAAAAGAAGATGTCATAGTAATGCATTGTCTTCCTGCTCATAGGGATGAGGAATTAACATCGGATATTATGGATGATAAACGATACAGTGTTGTGTTTGACCAAGCTGAGAATCGACTTCATGCTCAGAAAGGCATCATAGCGCTTCTAGTGTAAGGTGACATCCTTTGTCCTTAGAGGTCGTTGCCATAGGCCGTATCAATATTGATATTGTAATGCAGGTTGAGAAACTGCCAGTTTCAAGTGACCATGTCATAAGCAAGGGCTCACATTTAGCTTATGGTGGTTCTGCTGCCAACTTTGCAACACAATCAGCCCGACTAGGTGTCAAGACTGGCCTTATCAGTTGCGTAGGCGACGACCCTTATGGTCAAATGGCTCTCAAAAACCTCTCGAAGATAGGCATAGAAACCAAGGGCATCCTAGTTCTAGAAAATCAACCTACTGGAATATTCTTCATAGCAAGAGACCCACAAAATAACACTGCAGTCTTTACTGAACAAGGAGCGAACAGATTTCTTGAGAAACATGTTCTGGATGAGAGCTATTTGAGCCGGACCAGAACGTTACACATCGCAGGCGGATTTCCAATGATGACTCGGAGAGCTATAGAGTTTGCAACACAGAATGGTATGATTCTTTCTTTTGACCCTGGAAGAGCAGCTGATACTGTGGACTTCTCTAAGATTCTTAGAAGTGTTGACTTACTGTTCTTGAACGAGTTCGAATTAAGAGAGTACCTTGGCATAAATGCAGTTGAAGAAGAGTTACGCGCGTTTGCAAAAAGCTTTCCAGGCATACTTGTTGTTAAGATGGGAGACAAGGGGGCAATTGCTACAGATGGATTTGAATATTGCACATCTCAGAAATTTGAGGTGTCTGTAATGGATACCCTTGGCGCAGGTGATTCTTTTGCTGCAGCTTTTGTTGTTGCATGGACAAGAGTAGAAAATATTGAACAGGCTTTGACGTTTGCAAATGCAACCGCTGCACTCACCATCACAAAGAAGGGGGCTCAGAAAGGACAGCCCACACTTGATGATGTGTCAAAATTGTTACGAGAACATGATATTTCAATGGCCCAGTTGCAAAGCACTTTTGCCAAAAGGCGAAGACGCAGGTAGCATTGTTAGTATTACCTGGGTAGTATTGCAGTTTTTGTTAGTATAATACACTCATGAGGATGTAAATGTACTAGAGAGGGTGCCAAAAATACATCCACTGCTCGAAGAGGTCCTTAATGGATCCACAACAAGACGGGACGCAAACGGACGCATTATTGAGTCAAAACGAACTGGGACAAGTAAGACCACCGATGAAGAACTTGCAGATCTTCTTGAAACAGTCAGTGCAAGAATACTGGTTGTCGGTGTTGGAGGTGCTGGTAATAATGCAGTAACACGACTCATGGAAGTAGGTGTTGAAGGTGCAGAAACCCTTGCGGCAAACACTGATGCACAAGACCTGTATTTCTGTAACTCACATCACAAACTACTCCTTGGAAAAGAAGCATGCGGAGGACTGGGAGCTGGTAATGATCCCGATTTGGGTGAAACTGCCGCTCTAGAAACCTATGAAGTTATCAAAGAGGTTGTGAACGGGGACTTGGTATTTATCACCGCGGGCATGGGAGGAGGTACTGGAACTGGAGCAGCTCCACATATAGCAAAAGCAGCTCGTGAAAATGGAGCATTGACCGTAGCTATTGTCTGTCTACCCTTTGAAGTTGAAGGGTCTACTAGAAAAAGGAATGCTCACCGCGGACTTACTGCTCTGATGGAGCATGTGGACACGCTTATTGCAATACCAAACGAAAAACTTCTGGAAATAGCACCCGATCTCTCTCTTCCGGAAGCTTTCATGGTCGCAGATGAAGTACTTGTTCGTGCCGTGAAGGGAATAGCTGAATTGATATCAAAACCAGGACTAGTAAATCTCGATTTTGCAGATGTCCGTACTACAATGAGGAATGGCGGAGTATCAATAATAGCATTAGGCGAAGGACAAGGTGAAGACCGTGCAGAAGAGGCTGTTTATAACGCACTCAGGAATCCTCTGATTGACGTTTCGATTGAGAATGCCAGAAATATTCTAGTAAACGTGAGTGGTAGCACAGACCTTCAGCTCCAAGAGGCAAAGCGAGTAGTTGAACTTGTGACTGAACAGGTGAATCCAGATGCAGAAGTAATATACGGAGCTTTAATTGTGCCAGAATTAGAGAACAAGCTGCGTGTCACAATCATTGCATCGGGTGTGACCTCACCTTATGTCTTTGATGCAGGTTCACAACCGGTCACACCTCTGGTCGAAGATATGAAATCGGATTTGGGAATTACAAGACTGAGTTAATCAATGAACACTCAGCAAGGGTTTTAAGCAGACTCTCACTGAGGGGATTCGGTCACAATCACTGGTAATGCAGTTGGAAACAGGAATGGTGACAAATAATGGGTGTCGGAGAATTCATCAACGACAGTAGAAGAATCCTCAAGCTAGCTACAAAACCATCAAGGAAGGAACTCTGGCTGAGTACAAGAGTTAGTCTGCTAGCAATGGTAGCAGTAGGAATGCTGAGCTTCATCATCCAAGTGCTTATGACCCTGCTCACCTCTAATTGGGGAGTTCAGTCTTAAAGAACTTAGATTCTGGAGGTCTTTATTGTGCAATCGAAAACAAGTATCTATGCTGTGAGAACTACAATTGGACAAGAGAAAGGCGTCACAGACCTGATCACTACAGCTGTAATCGGTCAGGAAGATGTCTGGGAATGTCCATTTTGTACAAGCGAGTTCTCATCAGAAGCGATTGTAATAAAGCACATGAAGACCTGTAAAAAGAAGAAGAAAAAAGACGACCGCAAACCGAAACTTGTATCTCAAAACCAGCTTCTTGGTAGAGTAAAAGCCATCCTAGTACCTGAAACACTCAGAGGGTATGTGTTCTTAGAAACTCTGGAGTTCCGAGATGTAGAGATTGCAATCTCAGGAGTTCCTCATGTTAGAGGACGAGTGGGTGGAAAGGTTACCTTTGATGAGATTGACAAATGGCTTGTACCAAAACCTGCAGCAGAGGGTATCAATGTAGGTGATGTTGTAGAATTGACATCTGGTCCATTCAAAGGTGAGAGAGCCAAAGTCACCAGAGTCGATACTGCGAAAGAAGAACTCATTGTAGAATTACTTGATAGCCCTCATACAATACCTCTGAGAACTCACGCAGACTTTGCAAAGATTGTAGAGAAAGCACGACCGGAGGAAGGTGTCCAAGAAGAAGAGGGCGAAGAAGAGGACGAGATATTTGACTCTGACGCCTTTGATGACGAAGACTCATTCTGGACACATGATTGAATAATTTAAAGGCTTCATTTCATATTCTACCAGTCCGTAATGCTTTTAACATAACTTTGAGGGCATCGTATCATCTCCTTAAATGGACATAGAGCATTGACATCTATGTCAGGGGTGAAAACGGAATGATATTGTATGCAGTAGACCATATTGGATGTTGGACTATTTCTCTCCGTATGGTCGACAAGTCCAATCCATCAAATGATGGGTTTTTGTTACTGCATCAGGAGCCGTGAATAAATTGAGTGAAGAAAAGATTACTGTATCTGCACTAGTGGAAGGCGGAAAGGCATCCGGTGGTCCTCCAATTGGTCCAGCACTTGGTCCAACAGGAGTGAACATCTTTCAGGTTGTCACTGCCATCAACGAAGCTACTCAGTCATTTGTTGGGTTGAAAGTCCCAGTTGACATCATTGTTGACCCAGCCACCAAGCAATTCGAGATAGTTGTTGGTATTCCACCAACAAGCGCACTCATACTCAAAGAGATTGATGCGCCAAAGGGTTCTGGTACTCCAAATGAGAACATAATCGGCAATCTTACGATTGGCCAGCTGAAGAATGTTGCCAAAGCAAAGGCAAAGGATCTCACAGCTCTGGAAATGAAGACTGCTGTAATGATTGTATCAGGCACTTGTATTTCTCTAGGTGTCACTATTGAAGGGAAGACTCCAAAGGAGTTCCAAGAGGAAGTCCGCCAGGGAGTTTGGGACGCTCAACTGGATGAGCCTCTGAGGGAGGACGATTAAAATGTCGTATGACATGGATGCTATTGAAGCAGCAGTCGCAGAAGCTCGAACCAAGGGTACCGAACGAGGTATCAATTTCGAACAGAGTTTTGATATTGCTGTGAACTTTAGAAGAAAAGAGCTTGATTTGTCAAAGCCTGAGAATCGTCTGAACCAAGAAGTGGTTCTTCCAAACTATCTCTATCCACCAGCAAAAGTATGTGCTTTCGGTGATGGAGAATTTGCTGAGAGTGCAAGAGCGGCTGGCGTTGAGCAGGTTGTGTCCAAAGACGACATCGCCAAGATAGCTGAAGAGAAGAAGAGTACGAAATCATTAGCAAAGACGTATGATTTCTTTATTGCATCTACAGACTCTATGCCTCTTGTCGGTAGATATCTTGGACAAGCACTTGGACCCCGTGGTAAGATGCCAAGACCTTTTCCACCGCAGGCTGACCTTTCTGGAGCTGTTGAACAATATCAGCGAACAGTGAGGATTAGAATGCGAAATACCCCAACCTTCCACGTTAAAGTGGGTCACGTCAAAATGAGTGACAAGGAGATTGCGGAGAATATTGTTGCAATTCTGAACTTTGTTAATAACAAAGAACTCTATGAAAGAGTAGGAAGTGTCATGGTGAAGACCACCATGGGACCATCTGTAACAATATCCCTCTAGAGGTGAAAATATTGAGTGTGTATGAACGCGAAATCCCTCAATGGAAGATTGACACGGTCAATGATCTTGCTGAGACCATCAAGTCGAGTAAGATGATTGGCCTTGTCAATGTAGAGGGAGTTGGTGCAAAACAACTCCAAGGTATCAGAGATAGCCTCAGAGGATCTGCTACCATTAAAATGGCTAGAAACACTCTGATGACCAGAGCAATTGAAAAATCTGGTCTGAAGGGGATAGAGAAACTCAATGAACATGTGAGAGGCCCAATTGCATTCGTATTTAGCAATCAAGACCCCTTTGTATTAAGCAAGTTTCTCAGTGAGAATAAAGCTGCAGCTCCTGCCAAAGGAGGGCAAGTCTCTCCGAAGGAAATCATTGTGCCAGCCATGAATACAGGCGTGGCACCAGGTCCTTTCATCAGCGAACTTGCAGCGTTGAAGATACCATCACGGGTCAAGGGTGGCGTTATTCACGTCACAGAAGACACCGTTGCTGTAGAAGCAGGAGAAGTGATTTCCAATGCCATGGCACAAATGCTTGGACGTCTGGGAATTGAACCAATGGAACTTCAACTCAAGCTGATTGCGGCTTATACAGATGGCGCCGTTATGACTCAGGATAGCTTTGAAGTTGACCTAGATGCTCTATTCCAATCAGTCATTGCAGGTCATCAATATGCTATCAATCTCTCAGTAAATGCTAGCTATCCAACAGCAGACACGATTCCGCTAATCATCGCCAAAGCCAATATGGAAGCCAAGAGTCTAGCAATAAATGTAGGATTCTTTGTCCCAGAGATGCTCAACGAGTTTTTGGCTAAAGCAAATTCAGAGGCGTTCGCACTAGCGGCAGTCATCTCTGAGAAAGACCCTGAAGCAATCCCCTCCGAAGTTCTTGGACAAGTCAAAGCTGCAGCATCTGCTGCCGCAGCCGCTGAAACTACAACAGCAGATACAACCTCTGCTGAAGAGGAAGAAGACGAGGACGAAGAGGAAGAAGAATCAGTAGCAGGCATGGGAGGCCTGTTCGGATAAGTAATAGTGAGGTAAACATAATGGAATACGTATACGCAGCACTTCTGCTCCACAAAGCAGGTCAGGACCTAAGTGATAAGAACATGGAAGCAGTACTCACCGCAGCAGGTGTAAAAGCCGAGAAAGGTAGAATTAAAGCTCTACTCGCTGCTCTTGATGGTGTAGATATTGATGAGGCCCTAACAAGCGCTGCTGCAATGCCAGTCGCCGCCGCTCCCGCAGCAAGTGGAGCAGCAGGGGCTGAAGCAGCAGAGGAAAAGAAGGAAGAAGAAGAAGAGGAAGAGGAAGAAGAGGCAACAGAAGGACTCGGTAGTCTCTTTGGTTAAATCTTCAAGTCTACAATCTGAAGAATATGCGGGTTTGATGGGAACTTATCCCATCAACCCGTAGACATTACTTTTTATTCTTTATTTCATGAGAGCTGAGAGAATACTCTATTAAAAACCCACAGAATCATATCCTAGTTCGTATAATGGATATATTGTGAAAATTGTATATCATCCGAAAATGATGGAAAGCTATGATCGCACTCCTGCAGGAGCACCTAGTAGAATAGACTCAGCTGTTGCAATCCTAGAAAAACATAGCGACTATGAGTTCATTAAACCTACGCCTGCCTCGGAAGAGGATATCCTTCGGGCACACACTAGGAGAGTATATGAACGGGTCAAAAAGGAGAGTGAGTCGTATGGGCGACCACTTTTGTATGAGTTGGCATTATTAGCTGCAGGAGGAGCAATACAGACTGCAGAGATAGCATGTAGTGGTGATCCTGCTTTTGGATTATTACGTCCTCCTGGACATCACGCATCAAGAGATAGCTATTGGGGATTCTGTTATTTCTCTAATATGGCATTAGCATTACTTAATCTTCGGGCAAGAGGGATTATTCAATCTGCATTCGTACTAGACTTTGACCTACATGTTGGTGATGGAACCCTAAATATTCTTGGCGATGATAAGCACTTTACTATCTACAATCCTCAGGGAGGAAACGATGAGGATTATCTCGAGGATGTGAAGAGCGCACTGGACAGGAGTCCCGATGTGGATATCATTGGTGCATCAGCAGGCTTTGATCAATACATCCACGACTGGGGAGGAAATGTTTCCACAAAAGGATTCAATGAGATTGGTAATATGATGCTCGAATTTGCTCAAGCAAAATGTGACGGACGTAGGTTTGGAATTCTTGAAGGCGGATACAATTTTGAAGACCTTGGAAAGAATGTACTTTCATTCTGCGAGGGACTGCAGGGCAGATAGTACTGGCACCTGTTCAATTCATCTTTGATGTGTTTAAATTGTACAATAAGAGAGAAAGAGTAGGTGTGGATTACAGTGCCGCTCAATGTTCTAAGCCCGCTTTCAGACTTCGTTACACTGATTTCTGCCTATTTCATAGAGATCTGGGATTTCTTGATTTTCATTGGGACTGTTTCAGGGGTAATCATTGTTCTTGTAGGGGCTATACTCTGGTTCACTGATGTTAATACTAAACGAGGGAAAGGGTTAGTAGCTAGCGGAATAATCCTATCAATTGTCGTGCAGTATTTTGTCCTTTATCCACCTTCATTCATAGCGTCTTAGAACAGGGCCTTGGGATACACATTCAAATGGATGCGTGGGTCTCACACACACTTGCATCCAGCTCGGGGAAGGACTGGCTCCCCGAGCACTTCTTCTCTTCATCTAGAACTACTATGCGGAAACCTTTATGTCTACAAAATATCGAGCAAGAATACACTGATGGGCCCGTTGCCTAGTCTGGACGTGGAGAGAATTCTTCTCTTTAGGACAAATAGGGCGCTAGCCTTCTAAGTTAGAGACCGCGTGTTCGAATCACGCCGGGCCCACCATTATTCTATCTCTATAGCTTTTACTAACCAATCAGGAAGGGATGTATCTAACACGTTCTGAATATCTTCTAAAGATGAGAGGGGTTCGCTCATTAGTCGCGCAGCTCGTTTTGCCCCGAGACCGGGAATACTCTTCCATTGTGCAATCGACGCATCTTTGGGATTGAACGGATATGGAAGTACGCTGATTGAGCGAGGTCCATGACTCACTACCATCACGTTCATAATTTCATTGATTGATTTTCCTGATGGCATATAACACAGAAGTGGATATGTTCCCAAGGGACGTAGCAGATAGCGACCCCCATCTGAACCCTCTAGAAAAGCCTGTCGGATTACAGTGCCTGCTGGTACAACACGCTTCATCATCTCAACATCAATTGTATTGCGTATCGCTTCTTTATGTCTGAAAAACATGTTCCTTTTGATCTTCTTAGACTTCGATTCCACCACTCTTGTTTCTTTGAATCCAATGACTTGTCTGATGTTGATTCTACGTAACAGGAGTCCCTCGTTAAGTATCAATTGAAGATAATGCATATTGATATCCAGTGTCTTCTTGCTTTCTCCAGGGAGCCCATAGAGGAGGTTCAATCCTGGGAGTAAATGTGGCATGCCATCCTTATCACGGATAGCACCCACTTCATTGAGAAGTCGCACCGCAGCTAGTATCTCCTCGGCATCAGCTTTGAGATTATTTCGTTTAACGACTTCTGGGTCAAAAGACTCCACACCAAAAGCAGCAACATCACCAGTAGTATGATACTTCATGATAATCTTAGCAACGTCACGGGACTCTTCAGGATGATGAAACAATGTCCCTGGATTTACATTGTCAATATGAAGAACATCAATACCAGGAGCTATGTGTCTAATCGATGAGAACAGTTTCTTAATGATTGTTGGTTCAGGTTTAGGAAATTCTTCTTCGCCAATCTCTTTGGAACCTAAAACAAAAAGGTCAGCTTGTCGCCCTAGTCGAAAAGCCCGGATTCCATGAGATTTAAGAGCACCAACTTCACGAGCAATAGATTCAGGTGTTCGTTGTCGAGGCACTCCATGTAATGGTTCTACACAGAATGAACACCCACCAGTGAGATACCGTGGGCAACCACGATAAGTTTCAATCTCGCATATCAAATGTCGGCGACTATAACTAGGATGAAGTTTCACAATTCCTGATCCTTTGATTATGAACTCCTCCAGCTTCTCAAAGGATTCCCATTTTTTAGTTAGATCCAAATGATCCATTGGTGTTTGTTTTTCTAGCATCTCTGAGAGAATAAGATCGGCATCTCCCGTGATGATGTAGTGAAAAGGAGGAGATAGTACCTCTGAACCTAATGCAATCTGTCCACCCTCCGTGGCACAACCAAAGCTCGCCCAAGGTCCAGCTAGTACTTTTGTGGTATCAGATAGACGAGGGTCTGAAAAGAATCGCTTAGCCTCTTTTACTGAGATAGGGGTTCCACCAAGATATTTGCCAGGAACTATCATTCCTGCAATCAAGATAATCAGGTCAACACTTTGCCAGAGGGGTACATGATTCCCTCTGGATAGTCGTATTTGATCAATAGTCTGATAGGTGATTTCTGTAGAGGGAGATTGAGTCCATATTGCACCTGCAATATAACGAGGATATATACTGACATAGGGAGGGACACCCAAACAGGTTGGTTCATCTACATATCCATCAACAATAACTATTCTATCCAGAATCATCCCACTCCAAGAAACTGTCATAGCCATACGGTGGAAGCTTGAGATACCCCTCAGAGGTTTCGAGCATAACACCTTCACCTTCTGTTACATATCCTATTGACCAGAGTGGTATTTTACTCTCTCTTGCAACCTCTGTGGCCACATCAAATTTATCCTCAGGAATGGTTATTACAAGAATAAATTCCTCGCCACCACCAAAGACCATCTTCTTTTCATCAAGATAGTTGTTTCGTGAAAAGAAAATCACATCTGGAGATGCAGGTATGTCTTCAATAACAAATCCAACTTTGCTAAGATTCGCCATGGTATGAAGGGTGATACCAAGACCATCACTACTGTCCATAGAAGCTGTGATAGCCCCCTCTTCAACCAGATTGGAAATGAAATCGAAATGGATCTCAGGTTTGTACGCGGCTTGCAGTGCACGTTTTTTGAGAGAGTCTTTTGCCTCTCTATCATTGAGAAGAATTTCAAAAGCAGTTGAGGTGAGGCCAAATTTGTTAGTTATAGCAATGATGTCTCCGTTTCTCGCCCCCGAACGTGTTACTATTTTATTTGGGTCAATGACTCCAAATCCAATTCCAGTGATAACAACCTCACATGTAGAACCGAGGTCTCCGCCAAGATAACGAACTCCGTTCTTCAAGCAATATTGAGAGAAGCCCCGAATAATCTCTGAAGCTTCTTGGGAATCAAAATTCTTCGGAACCGATAGAGACATCATTGATACACTAGGAGATGCACCTTTTGCAATAATATCACTCAATGTCATGACCGCGGTCTTTCTACCAGCTTGAGCTGCAGTCATACCGGGTAACCAATCAGTACCCTGAACAAAGGTATCTACATTGACTATGAGATGATTACCATCACTGAGAGGAATATCTGATGCGTCTTCATCAAAGAGTAACTTAGCCCCTGGCAATCGACCGACATAATGAGCGATTTTTTTTAGAAAGGCGCGTTCACCTAGCTCACCGGTCTTCATCTTCCAGCCTCGAGATTGATAGACTTATCATCATTGAGATAAGTCTTTGTCACTGACTTCATGATGCGGTTCAGGTATATCTTTATTAGAAAATCAAAGGGAGATGCGAAATCATGCCTCGGTGGCTTAGGGGCTATAGCGTCTGCCTCGTAAGCAGAAAGTCGCGGGTTCAAATCCCGCCCGGGGCTCCACTTTTACTCGCTCCAATACTTGTGCAGATAGCATCAACATTATCAATGAAAATACACAGAGTTATTGTGGTAAGAGGTGAATTATATGTCAAATAAAGAAAACAGTTCGAAAAAGGATAAGAAAAAAGAACAGCAGCGTCCTCCTTTTGAGTGGTTTGCGGCTGCTACCAGATAGAGCATCTATAAAATTAAATAGAATCACGGGGCAAATCCCCTCTGATTCTCCAGCTAATTCTTAGAATCACTACCAAAAAAATGTGAGTCTGCAGTAGTATCTCTACTGCAGAGTTCATTAATCAATTATTGTTGTTTTCTGATTATACAGACTACCACAATTGCAATCACTGCTATTGAAAGGGTTGCCAACAGTTACAAGAGATCTGGTCAAAGTTGGACATTTCTTTAGTGAATGATTGAATAAAGAATGTACATCTGTAGGTCTTTGTATAGCAAAAGATAATCATAGTATTGTGAGGTTGACCAGACACATAGAATAACCTCACAGAGTACGATCCATTACCGTTTATGGAGGTACATCACTCTGGTGTCCAAGTTTGTACAAGTTACAATGAACGGTTACGACTAAGACGGGATCAACCAATGGCTCTTCTTCGAAGGTGATAATGAATCTAGAGTATCCTGTAAAGTTATTATCAACTTCAACTGATACCTCATCACTTGTTGATGATAAATCGAGAGTAACCGTGTCTTGACGAGAAGCGCTTGCAAGCAGTTTATCCACAACATCGAGATTTGTTCCATCAGTCAGTCTAATTTCAATACCATCTATTGTTTCAATTCGAGGACTCCTATCCGTTGTGGAAAGCACAGCTGTGACTTGTGATTCTTCAAACGCAGTAGCTTGAGGACCTACACTCAGACGGGGAGTCTGATCAAGAAGATACTCAAAGGATAGTATTAGTTCTAGCCAAAGATTGTCAATATACTCCACTGTTGGACTGAAGTATTCATAGATGCCATTCCATTGTTTGATTAAATGAGTTGAATTCTCCTCATAATCAAAATAGAAGTCAGGAGCTTCAGCAGTCGCATTGGTGAAAATCTCGAAAGTGATTGGTGCGATGCAGTCACGCTCGTGATACAACCATTCGTCCCAACCACCAGACAGTATTGCAGGTCTTCTTATGTTGTCCACAAGATTTGGATAATCAAGGTAATAGGTGAAGTTTGGAGGAAGGATATCCTCATAGTCACTCCACATCTGAGATTATAACTGTCCTTCATTCCAATTTCCATCGAACCCAGTCACAACAATTGTTGCATTGATACCAGTGTGTAAGGAATATGCCATAGCGAAACTATGTTCGAGTGAAAAATCCCTGAAGACGCGAGTTTCAGGCTCTGAAAATGCCTCTTGTCCAGCAAATGCTCTTGTCCAGCAAACGCATATTATGTCACTCCCGAAAAGGTAAAAAGCGACTCGGGATGGCGTAACATCAAGGCACTCATTTTGCCCCCATATGCGGAGGTTGCCAAGCCTGGCCAAAGGCGCTAGGTTGAGGGCCTAGTTCAGTAGTGATTCGCGAGTTCAAATCTCGCCCTCCGCACCATTTCTATTCATCACCAAAGAACTAATCATGGATTTCGTCATACGCTTTCTACTAGGGAGAGAGATGACAGACTTCTATCTAGATTTTGAAACATTTGGATTTGATCCTAACAAAGACAAAATCATCACAATACAATATCGAAGATTGAACTCAAAAACTGGTAAACCAATGGGATCACTCACTATGCTAAAGGAGTGGGAATCATCAGAGAGAGAGATTCTCAAAGAATTCCTTGATGTACTCAATCCAGATGATGTATGGGACTTTGTGCCAGTAGGATATAATCTACGGTTTGAACTATTTTTCTTACAATCACGAATGAGAAAAGTGTTGAAGTATGATCTTAGCGACGAGTGGCTTCACTACCGGCTACCCCGTGTCGATATCAAGAGCATTCTAATCATGATGAACAAAGGAACGTTCAAAGGAGCAACTCTGGATTGGTTGGTTCATAAAGACCTGCCAAACACTGAGGTACCTGAGTGGTATATGCAAAAACAGTACCAGAGAATTGAGCAATACACAGCTGAAAAAGCAGCTAGGTTCCTGCATGCCCTTCAATTCCTGAAGATCAGATTGCCACAAATATTTGAGGAGTATATTCCACTGGATTAAATCAATTATCACAAAAAAAAGACATATCATCTGTTTTATGAGCAATTTTCGATATTGTTTTGCGGGGTGAATGGCAGGTGAGTATTGTGGAAACAAAAACAAAGTTGGCACAAGGGCTTGGAAAGAGATTACTACTCTGGAGTATTTCTAGTTCGGTCGTTGGGATTATGTTATATTTTACCTCAATCCCCTTGATTCAAGGTATTGGATTACAGGCAATGTTGTGGGGAGTTATTGATTTAGTAATTGCAGTATTCACACTACGAAAAAATAACGAGCAGCCAATTGAAAAACTAGCTAATATTCTCCGCATTAATACAGGTTTGGACATTGTTTATCAAATAATTGGGATTCTGCTGCTAGTCTTCTTTTGGCAGAATCCATTTGTCGCAGGCAATGGTATTGGTGTGATAATCCAAGGAGCTTTCCTATTCGTACTGGACTTGTACTATTGGATTAGATTTCGTGCCCTTCTTTTATCTGATTAGATTAATCTTTCATTCATTTGAATGTGAACCGTTGATGACCATAAAACACTCTGTTACCGTGTTCATCATATTCAGCCCACAAAATCACGTCACGCCAATCTTTCAATGCAACCTGAAACAGCTGTTCCATCTTGTTGACATCTCCTGAAGCCAAATGAATGATACATCGAATTATTCTATTACTTGGCTTATCACGATAAACACGTCCAAACTCACCTGTAAACTCCTCTATTTTGGATTTGATAATTTGAAGATTCTCACTTCCAAAATAATAACTGACTTTTTGCAGGATGTCTTTTGCGACCAAAAGAATCACCAATCAAAAACATACTTAATTCATCAGTTGGTTATGGAGCTAGCTCATTATCATTTTCCCTAGAGAGTCTACTCATTCTTCTGACTTGTGACTCATACCTTCCATCTTTTGTACCACGGTCATCCTTAGGCCTAATTGAAGAGTAGTCAATTGAGTCGACTTCTCGATCGATTCCAGAAGGAGAGTAGCCACGATTCTTTGACAACCTCGGACCTATATAGATGAGAATTACAGCAAATGTCACAGCACCAATGAAAAATACCAATAACATCAGTTTCTCCCCTTGAGTAAGTTTCTACGTGAAAAGATATAGACTTTACCTCATAGATCATTGGCAAAAAAGCTGACTTAATTGAGGGGGCCCGCCCAATAGGAGGGAGGCAGGCAGTATGGGCGAACCCCACGGGAGGATGTGTGGCAAATTCGTGCCAAACAAGGTTGCTCGGTTGGAGGGCGACACACGCCCAATCCATCTCTTGAGGTTTCAATAATGAGTATGCTCTCATTCATATAAGGTCGTAATGATAGAATCCTCTATATTTTGCGGGAAGAGTGTCAAAAAATGGCAAAAAGGATTGTTGAAACTCATTGGCAATAATTGCTCAAGTAACACAATCTATTTAGGATGGTACTAAACGAGTGCGGATGAAGAGGTAACTGGTTATGACTGCACCGCGCATTGGAATAATAGGTACAGGAAATATGGGACGTATTCATGCACGCGTTCTAAGAAGCATTCGTACATTAGCTGCGGTTGCAGACACTGATTTTGAACGCGCAAAACAGATTGCGGGTGTTCATGGCGTAGAAGCTTATGATAATTATGATGAAATGATAAGAACTGAAAAACTTGATGCAGTAGTAATATCCACACCAACAATATCACATGCTTCTATCGCGGAGGATATTGCAAAAAATTATGACACAATCAAAGCAATACTCATAGAAAAACCACTTGCTAGTACATTGAAAGACGCTCAAAGAGTTGCTGAAATAATTAGAAAGAGTGGGAAGATAGCATTAGTTTCTCATACAGAGATTTACAATCCTATTGTGAATAGAGCCATTGATTTGATTCATGATGGGGCCATTGGCATACCAAGAACAATAATTCATGATAGAAGAGGATTTGTTCAACCATCACGAATCCCATCTCTTGGAGATGTGTTTGAAGATTTAGGTGTTCATGATTTTGACATCATGACCAGAGTAAGCAAAGGTCCAGCAAAGCTATATGCCCAGTGTATTTCAGAGGGAGGTATCTTCAATAGTGCAGTAGTGCTTGTTAAATTCAAAACCAGTGCTGAACACGTATTCCATCTTTCAAGACATTATGCAGGTAGGGAGAGATACATGGATGTGTCAGGAACCAAAGGATCACTCCATCTCGATCTGTTTGCTCAGATTATTCGAGTGAAAGACTTAGACCAAGAGCCATCGGCAAGTGATAGAATCATCAGATTACCTGAACGTGGTGCTACTATCAAAGTGTATGGTGAGCCAATAAGAGAAGTACACGAAGATTTCTTAGAGGCAATAGAGAAAGGGAAAGAGCCAGTTGTTGGATTAAAAGATGGCGTAAGAGCACTCGAGATTGTTGAAGCAGCAAGAAAAAGTGCAACAGATGCAAGTATTGTAGATATAACAATCTGATTTAGATTTCAATGCCTAGAATGTAGGATTTACTAGCTTTGGTAATCTCTACATCAATCCAAGTGCCAGGATTATAGGATTTTTCAATAATTACTGGTCGATACTGTTGTGTTCTTGCCAATGATCCACCACGAGAAGCTGGTTCGGTAATCAAAACGCGCCCTGTCCAACCAAGCATGGCACTGTTTGCCTCTAAAAGCAAGCGATTTACCAATTTTGTTAAGCTTCGGCTTCGTTCTTTCTTTACAAAGGTATCAACCTTTTCATCAGACATGGAAGCCTTAGTATTAGGGCGGTCACCATATTTTGAAATATTGACAACTGTAGGTTTTACGTCCTGAATTAACTCTATAGTGTCAAGAAACTGTACATCAGTTTCTCCAGGATAACCGACTATAATATCGGTTGCAATCGTGGCATTAGAAAAACTATCTCTTATAGCTACTACGGTATCTTTCCACTCTTGAACTGAGTACTGGCGGTTCATCTCATGTAGAATTTGATCATTTCCGGATTGTAACGGAATGTGATAAAATTCGTAGAATTTTTTTGACTTCATTATTTGCAGCATCTTATGAATGGAGTCGGTTACTAAATTGGGGTTAAACATACCTAGTCGGATTCTGTGTTCTCCAGGAATAGCTTCGACGGAAGTCAATAGCTCTACAAGATTAGTACTGGTATCTCTTCCGAAAGCACCTGTGTCTTGAGCAGTCAACCGAATTTCCTTGTAACCCAGATGAACACATCTCTTGACAACTGAAACTATCTCATTAATTTCATAACTTCTAAGGGTATTTCTAGCGAATTTCACAGCACAATAGGTACAATTACCTAGACAGCCTTCAGCGATAGGAACAGTAACAATGGTGCTTGCAGGAGGGCCTTCAAAGTATTTCAATTTGGAATCCACATCGGTGTCTAGATGGATGATTCCTTGTTCTCCAGAAATTACACGTTCAAGAATAGAAACAAGTGTGGTAATTGATTGAGGGCCAACTATAGCCGCATAATTTGGTATTGCATTTATTATCCGGTCAAGTGAGATTCTTGGAAGACACCCACCAACAATTACAGGTGAATTAACGGACGATAGATGTTCCAGTCTAGCAATAATTTTGTCTTCAGTAGGTTCTTTTACTCCACATGTATTGATTATTAGAACATCAGCATCATCAATAGTATCGGTTCTAGAGTGTCCCAGTCTGGACAATCTACTACTTATTATGTCAGAGTCCGATGTGTTCAAAGCACATCCGTAAGTTTCAATGTAGAATTCAATTCCCAAGGTAGGTTTCACCTATCCTCCTTGGACATGAGGAAGAACTGCAACTTGATCATTTTCCTTTACTAACGTTCGCTCTCCTTCCAAGGTATCGATATCTTTCATATTTAGGAGAATTATTAGATTTCCACTAATTTTTCCATTGTCCATTATTAGATTGCTTGCTTCTTCTCCCCACTCGTCTACGATATAATCGAGCACATCGCTAATTGTGGCGTCATCAGCCACATGGATTTCAATGACGCGTTTTCCAATTATTCTCCTCAAGAGACCAAATGACTTGAACGTGACTCTCATGGTACTTTGGTGATTGATTAGTTTATAGCTATTCAGCCTTTTGATAGGACGATAGGAACTCATCCGTCATTGACTCGACACTATCAAGTATTTGTTGAATCATCTCCTTGGAGGCATTATCAACATGAATTCCTACAGATACCGTTACAGTAGTGTTTAACGATTTACTGATTTTCTCTGCTGCTGAGTTAGCCACAACATAGTCTTTATGTCCGGGAGCGGTAATCGTACTGACACTTATAGTGGTTGCATCTCGATAATGACTTCTTGTAGGATAAGCTAGTGCAATGCCTCCTATATGATGTTCATCGCCGCCATAGATTAGAACGGATATGTCTTTGCCTAGAAAAGTAGCTTCCAATACTAACTCATGACCATTGATAGTGCTTACTATCTTCATTGGTTTCAACAATACCATTATCCCTTCTTCTGCTTTGAGGTTGTTGGTCACTCGTCAATTCTTTGTTCCTGTTTCATCCTCCATGAGAGAGCCATGGTTTTTGGATGTCCAGCACGGTACTCATCCAATAATGACCGGGAGGTAGAATGAGGAGCCTGCATGACCAATTCCGGTTTTGAATATGCTTCATCGGATATCTGTTGGTAGACTTGTATCATTGTATCAAGGTTCTGACGCGACTCTGATTCCGTTGGTTCAATCATCAAAGCTTCATCAACAATCATCGGGAAGTATACTGTAGGAGCATGAATGCCAAAATCAAGTAATCTTTTGGCAACATTCATTGCAGTAACGCCTGTTTCATCCTTCAGTGTTCCAGCTGAAATGACGCATTCATGCATTCTTGGTGCATCTTTTGAGTAAGGAAGACTGAAACCCTTGATTCTGCTAATATGATATGCAATGTAGTTTGCATTTAGTACAGCGACTTCCGATGCTCTCTTGAGTCCCTGTCGACCTAGTGCATAGATGTAAGCATAAGCCCTAACCAGTACGCCAAAATTACCATAGAAAGATTTCACTTTTCCAATGGATCTTGGCAAATCGTAATCAAAGAAGAAAGAACCATCGTCAGTTTTTCGTACTCGAGGTACTGGTAAGAATTGAGATAATTCCTCAGTGACACCCACAGGTCCCGCCCCGGGTCCACCACCTCCATGTGGTGTTGAAAAAGACTTGTGTAGATTTAGATGGACAACGTCAAAACCCATATCCCCAGGACGAACAATACCTGCAATTGCATTGAAGTTCGCACCATCATAATATAGAAGACCCCCAGCATCATGAACGGTCCCTGCTACCTCTTCAATCTCTTTCTCGAAGACACCAATAGTGTTTGGATTTGTCAACATCAGACCAGCAGTATTTGGACCAGCTGCTTCTTTTACAGCATCGATATCTACTAGCCCTTCACTATTACTGGGTAGAACAACTACCTTGTAGCCAGCCATAGCTGCAGAAGCCGGATTAGTTCCATGTGCCGCATCAGGAATCAGCATTTCATTACGCTGCTCACATTCTTCTGTTACACATTTGTGATATTCACGAATTACGAGAACTCCAGTGAATTCCCCTTGTGCACCCGCTGCTGGTTGTAAGGTCACCTCTTTTAGACCAGTTATTTCAGCTAGCCACTGTTCTAGTTCCCAAATGAGTTCCATTGCACCTTGTACTTGAAACTCATCTTGATAGGGATGTAACCATGCAAAACCAGGCAGGCTAGCCGCCCAGTTGTTCTGAGTGGGATTGTATTTCATTGTACAACTGCCTAATGGATAGGTACCTGTACTCACAGAGAAATTCATCTGAGATAATCTTGTATAGTGGCGGATTATGGAGGGTTCGGTCACTTCGGGGAGTTCTGGAATTTCTTTGCGGATCATTTCCTTTGGCACTAGTGCCTTAACATCACCCAAGTGTTCCAATATTTCATCCTCAACTTTTGGAAACGAGTGTCCAATAAATCCAGGTTCTGACAACTCAAAGATAAGTGGCTCATCCCACTTAGCTTGTCTATACCTCTTTGTCATTCTGACCATCACTTTTTCCCTCCTTTAGATACTGCCATTCTCACTATTTCCACAAATTCGTCTATCACTTCTTTTTCGTGTAATTCTGTAACAGAAACTAACATTGATTCTCCCAAATCAGGGAATTCTTTCTTTATCATCTTGCCACCATGAAGACTATGCTTCAATAAGGCATCATGCACCTCTGAAACTTTCATGTCTTCAAAACTCACAACAAACTCTTTCCAGATGGTCCCACCAATAGATGGGGCTATGACTCCAGGAATCTCATTCAGCTTCTTGGCCATGTAATTCGATTTGTAAGCAATTGTTTCACCTAATTCTGAGAAGCCTGATTTTCCAAGGAGGGATACATAGATTGCAGCTGTTACAGCCATCAATGCTTGGTTGGAACAAATGTTACTTGTTGCCTTTTCACGACGAATATGCTGCTCTCGTGCACTAATAGTCAATACATATCCAGGTTCATATGGTTCCTCCTCGGTACGAGTCAGTCCTACAAGACGACCGGGCATTTGATAGATCAGCTTTCTCTCATCACGACACCCAAAGATTCCTAGAAGAGGGCCACCGTAGGTCATTGGAACACCCAAGGGTTGTCCTTCAGATATGACAATATCAGCACCATAATTCCCTGGAGCTCGTAGAAGTCCCAAAGAGAGAATGTCCACACCGACTACGAAGAGTGCGCCATTTTCATGTACAATCTTCTCAATCTCATCAACTTGACTCTCAATGAATCCCAAATAACTCGGATTTTCTATATAGACTCCTGCAACATCATCACTAATTCGATTATCAAGGTCTGAAAGGGACAACAATCCAGTTTTCTTATCATAGTCTACTTGTTCAACTACGATGTCTGCAGGTTCAGTGTAGGTCTGTGTAACATTCATATGTTCAGGATTGAGTGTGCCAGGAACGAGAAAGCGATTACGTTTTTTTACACGGACGGCCATTCGTACGGCTTCAGCAAGAGCAGTAGCCATATCATACATGCTACTATTGACTAAATCAATATCGAGCAATTCAGCTAGTAAACTCTGGTATTCAAACAATGTTTGAAGCATACCTTGGCTAATTTCAGCTTGATAGCTAGTATACGATGTGACAAATTCAGATCGTGTTGCCAGTTCTGTCACTGCGGATGGAACGTAATGAAGTCCAACGCCAGCGCCCATGAAGACTCTCCCATTATCAGCAGGTTTGTTCGTAGAAGCAAGCTCCTGAATCCTTCTCATAACTTCAATTTCTGAGTGTGAGTCAGGTAGGTCTAATTCTTTTTTGAGTATGAATTTTTCAGGAATGTTACAAAAAAGGTCTTCAAATTCCTTCTTTCCGATTGTTTTCAACATGTCTTTTTGTATTGCATCTGTCATCGGAATCCAAGGATGTTTCCATTTCATCTTCTTTTACTCCAACCCGAGTATCGTATGAGCGACAACCAGATATGACCTCCAATTAGCCTTTTTCATTCGTCACATTGAGTTCTCCAAAATGGTTTTTAAGTCACATAACAAAATCGCTATCACAAAGGTGATAGCATCTTGAAACGTTGGCTAATGGACATTCTTGCTTGTCCTGATAAAGAATGCAGAAGTGAACTCAATCTTGATGTTTACGAGTCACACAAAATTGAGTTAGATGACGAAGAGATTGAGGAGATTGATGCAGCGCTTATAACCTGTCCAAAATGTGGTCGTTGGTACCCAGTAATAGATGGCATCGCATGTATGCTTCCTGATGAACATAGAGTCACTGGAAAACAACGTACTGAGGAAACAAAATTCCTAGAACGCTGGCAAGAACGAATACCAAAAGAGGTTTTAGAGCAAGGCAAACCTTTTGGTATCATGCTCTAAAGCTCAAAAAGGAATTGATTCCTACTTGCCTTGCCCCTAAAAGCTGTAAGAGTCAGCTCATCCAACAGAGAGGCATTAAAAACCTATTTCTTACAATGTGAGTGAACTGCAAGAAACTCCTGTGTTCTGCCTTTCTCATGACTACTGTCACCAGCATGCATCTGACCGGAGTCATCCGAATTGTCATGAACTTTGCCCCTCTTCCCATCCATTCGTGTAACAATTTTTCTATCTCAGTCTTTAGCTTTTTGTAGGATTCTATTGTTTCGTTATCGATTGATTCGATGAATTTCTTTCTGTCTGCGGCTATGAAGCCTAGTCAGAGGATGAAAGTGAAGCCAAGGAGCTACGCAGCATTCAAACGATTGCTAACAGAGTATCTAAGAAACCCAGAGAAGTGGAAAATGTACTCATGAGTACGAAAGACAAAGTCTTGTGGAAATCATGTTCAGTGTGATGAGAGTACGATTCACGGGGAGTTCGAGTTCAAGGAGATATAAGGAATAGCGACGCGAGTTACTGACCAAAGTGGTCCTTCACAACTTGAGACTGAGTTAACAATTCAGTCTGTCAAATCTAGCTGACCACTCCATTATAGCGAGATTTGAAATCATTATTCAAAATCTTTGATATGAGACGTATACAAACGATACCTTTAAGCGAGAAAAGAATGGGATGGAAAATGCGTTCGTAAAACTAGCCCCGTAGTGTAGAACAAGTAGCAGTACGAGCTTGTGCGAAACGGTCCATCATGCGAGGTTTTGGAATCGTTGAGATTCAAGTTCTCCTCGGTGGAGTTTCCTTGCGACCCAGGTTCGAGTCCTGGCGGGGCTACCATTTCTTATATTAATCAATAGTACTATTCTCTGGACTCAGCTACTACTGCTTCCAATTTGTCACGATGCAAGCGTTTTACCTGGGACAGTAAGAGACGCTCGCCATTGACTTGCACCTTAACTTTTACGTGGTCCTCTAAACCACTTGTAGATAGTTTCTTCATAAGAACGGCTTCAACTTGAAAAACACCAGCTGGATTATCCATTGCGACTGTTATCTCTAAGGGAATGTTCTCACCTTTTTCGAGATGCACATTTCGTATGGCCATAGCACTCACACTATGGATGTCAACTTTTCCTTGCTGGAAAGGTACTACCGTTCTTCCTTTTGTCATATCACAACCATCCCCGATTTTCGTTATACCTGCCTCGAAGGTCAGACATTGTGTGTCATCATCATGAGCAAATATGCCATGAAAGATAGCTGATAGAATGTCAGTTGCTGTCCCAGGATTATCATAGAGTTGGTTCAGTTTCTTTTCTAAAATTGGTGCTGCAAGCTGTATAGCACCTTGATTATGTTCTGTTCTGTGAATAACCATGCCAATGTCGTGGAGATATGTAGATGAGAGTACTACTAATCTGGCATCATCTGTGTCACCAATACCTTCTGCCACTACATTTGGCATGAATGTTTCATCAAGGATATCAAATGCTTTTAGAGCATACCAAGTTGCGACTTCTGCATGAACAGGACCATGGTCAGTATAACCTAACCTAGATACCGCCATTCGATTTGCTGTTCTGAGATATGATTGTACACGGGGAGAGCCACTGAGGTATTGATACATCTCTAATGCTTTTGTGCTAGTTTTCAGAAATTCTTTTGCACTTATTTCATCTCGTTTAATATCTTGATCATTCATGAAGTAATCCCCTTGAGGGCTGAAACCTACTTCTTATAGTTTGATAAGACTTCCTGATATGGTAAAGAAAGTGGAAACAGGAGAATTATATGTCTCCTGCTTCTTCTTGGATGGAAAGAAGCATTCTATCCGTTGCACTTGTTGCTTTCTTGATTGTCTTGAGATAGTCTTGACGTGACTTTTCAAAGGCTACACGACTGATTTTCTGTTTCTTCTTGCGGAGTAGCAGTTGTCTAAGTCCAGCCTTAGCACCTTCAATGCGCTCATTTTGGAGCTCGAGTTGTGCAATCATGTCACGGTATTTAGGACCATAAGATATCAGCTTCTCTTTCATCTCTGGCAATTCCGATTCCACTTCATCAATCTGTGATTTCAAATCACGCTCACGAATCATATACTCTTTCTTACTCACTTTACCACGACGTCTGGAAGCTTCAAGTTTTTCCATGTCCAAATTAAGTGCAGTTTTTCTAGAATATAAACTAGCGAAAGTGCTGAGAAGGTCAGGGGGAGCTCCACTCACGCGACCAACCTCATCTTCGTCATCCTTTCTACTGATTAGACTCTTATCAACAGGGGGGTTGAACGCTCTATATCCGACATAGATGATAGCAATTAGACCAAAAATTAGGCTAAAAGCTAATGGACGGGAACTGGACAACAAAGAGGTTTGGTAAACAATGTAGATATCGGGAGGATTCTGGTTGGTGGTATTATGGTATGTATAACGAAGAGTGTTGTCAAATACACCATATAACAGTCGATAACCATCACTAGCTTCAACTGTTGCTACAGAATATGATAATATGGCATCAACAATGTGCTTCTCTATCAGGACTTCCCCAAGTGTTGCCATTGGTAGATTCAGTTTTGTGCCAGAGATTACAGGAGTTTGATAAGTTGAGAGTTCCATGGTATAATCGATGTTGAATGTGTATTGATAATTGGGTAAGAGAGCATCCTGCCCAAAACGATCGCTTCTAAGGTCGATTTGCAGAGTAACCGTTTCATTTGTGTACCATGTACCACCAGGTTGAGATTTCGCAAGAATTCCTACCTTATCATATATCTTGATGGTAGTAGAACCTTCAGGTATATTGAAGGATAACGTGAGCTCTCTTGTAGGACCTATGTTTCGAAGCGTGATTGTTTCGTGGTAGTTTAACCAACCCCATGGGTCAATTTTTACTTCAGTGTGACGATCAGCTACTATTACAGGCGTAAATGACTTGATAGACATTGTTACCTCCTCAACCTCCATTGGTGCAATGTTGGTTTCAAGACCTTCAGGACTTTCGCCATTTAGACTATCACCACTTCTGAATTCAACACCTAACTGAGCACGGCGTAAGACATATGGAACCACAGGGTATCGAAGGTAACAAACCTCATAGATTTCATTATCATAGTCAGTAAGTGTATGGAGAGAGTGGTAGAATGTTACGATGGTTAGTGTATAAGACTCGCCAAAATTGACGCCTTCAGCAAGGAATATTTTCCAATTCCTCATCCCATTTTCCAAACCCAAATCCAGTATCTTTAGAACAGTTTCATCTTCACCCTCGGCGGAGATTGACATTTGGTAATTATACCAGTTCTCTGGAAGATATATGTCAATTGAATTAATCACTACAGATCCGTTGTTTTCTATGGTAAAAGTATCAACAATCTCTGTCAGATGATAGAGTTTAGTATATACTGTTCGAACAACATCAAGCCTCATTCCAAGAAGGGGTTGGTAAGGTCGGTCGACGGATATATTCACACTGTTAATACTTGTCACATTAGAAGGATCTGTTGCATTAAGCCACACAGTGTGTAATCCAGTGACATAACTGGAGAGGTCAATTTGTGTTTCCCAGAGGTCAGTTTTGAATTTATAGAAGATCTCCGTCCAGTTTTCATCATCAACTTTATAGAACGCCCTTCGAATCCATGAATTGTCAGTAACATTTGCAGATATTTTCAAAATCCAGTCATATGTGCCATCTTGAATCGGGGTCTCGAATGTGATCTCAGGAGCTGCATTTGGAATGAATATGACTCCAAGTGGATTTGCCCAATCATTGTGTTGTGTGGGTATTTGCGTTATATCCTCACTATCACTATATAGCAGCATAAGGGGATAACTAATTTCACTATCATTCAGAAGTGGAACGTCTTGGATGTCTGTGGAATTCATCTGTATGAAATATTCAAGTTGAGTATTTGTGCCATCATCTGAACCACCAGATGCTAAAACCTGACTTTGATTGTCATCGGTTTGGTGTTGATAAGTGCTAATCCCGTATTCTTCACTGTATATGATCTCACTAGCGTCTGCGGGATTCTGGAAAGACTCGGCAATTCGCGTCACTTTTACGATATATTCCAGATCTTCACCATACAATGGATGGGTGGATTGATTATATGCAATCTCAGCAGGAATTATGAAGTTACGTATTTCACCAATTCGCATTCCGAGAATGTTATCAATATAATCCGGTAATAAGAGCGTTTCTTCTTTGAAGGGGGTAGTTGATTCATCATTTGGAACATCACCTTCTTCAAGAACAGTTCCATTTCTAAGTTTGAGAATGTAATGAACGGTGATTGGTTCATCTCCTGTCACTCTAATAACTGGAGAATGAGGGGTTCCAGGGGCATAGCCATATATTAAATCACTACCATTCAGACCTTCAGTGGTGAAGTCATCTGTGTAGTTCTTCCAACCGATTCCAATCCAGCCTGAAGTCCTTGCAGAGAGGCCTACAAAGAGAATAGAAGAATTATGTTCAAGGTATACTGTAATTCCAGATACCAGATCAGTATACGTGTAGGCATACTCTGTGGGATCAATTATTCCATCAGCATATCCATAATGCTCATCTACATATGGGATAGATGCGTTCAGTACTGACTGGGATGGTATACTGTTTTGTTTCATATCATTAGTGGCAAGTATGGAATCCCCAGAGTCCACTACTGGAAAAGCTGTCATGACACCACTTGTTACAAAGAGTGCCAGTAACACGATTGTTGCGATTCTTCTATGCAGCAGGCTCAATACAAATCACCATGTGATGGTATAAATCTGAGTTATTCTATTGCCTCAGACCCATGAACGATGCGGTCCAGCTTCAGGGACGTTAAAAGAGTTTCCGTTAGAATAGATAATGTACTGTAACCTTTAACAAACAATTCCCGAAAAGTGTAAAACGGGTTTGATGTCAAAGAACTCTAACTAGAGGCGTCATAGAAATGATAACAGTTGCTATTGCATTGATTTTCTCATTTGTATTGGTAATTCTACTAATGCCTGGTACCATAAGGGCCCTCAGGGAAAAGGGGATAACTGGTACTGATGTTCATAAACCAGATAGACCTGAAGTCCCGAAGGGTGCAGGATACATCCTGCTATTTGCAATAGTATCCAGTCTTCTCGTATGCATAGGAATACGGACTTTTGGTTTGGAATTAATTATCAATCCAGGATTGCTTGCGGCTTTGGTTTCAATACTCATGGCGGGGATGATTGGATTATTGGACGACACCTTAGACTTTAGCAATAGAACCAAGGTAGTATTGCCACTCATTGCCTCAATTCCAATGATGGCATTGAATGTTGGTACAACAACAATGTCCATTCCAATAATTGGTACCTTGGATTTAGGGATACTATATCCACTGGTGATTGTCCCACTCATAATGACGTTCATTATTGACTCTACTAACATGTATGGTGGAATGAATGGTTTAGAAACAGGTCTTGCTGCTATAAATGCCTCATCTCTAGTGATCTATGTGATTCTGATACCGGTCATGACAGGAGCAGAGATTTCCTCCAGCCAGATTGATGCTTCAACCGTTGCTGCAGCACTGCTTGGGGCAACTGTGGCATTCTATATATTCAACAGATATCCCGCAAAGGTTTTGCCAGGAGATGTAGGAAGACTGCCAATTGGAGCAGCTATGGCAGTAGCACTTGTTCTTGGTAACTTTGACAGACTGGCAATAGTGCTTTACTTCACTTTTGGTATCAATTTTCTAATGTATTTGGTATACAGAGTTTATGTGAAAAGGAAAGGCAAAGAGTGGGTCAAATTCGCAAAGCCCAGAGATGATGGGACTATGGAGGTGGAAGGACCATTCACAATGTATTGGTTATTCCCATGGCTATCAGATAATATTACTGAAAAGAAGAATGTCATGCTTCTACTGATTCTTCAGGCGTTAATAGCGTATGGGGGTTTGTTTCTGCTTCTGTTCGCATATCCATTTAACTCAGGTCTGATATGATAATTAACAACCTATAAGCACTAAAATGCAGAGAGTTTATCGGTCAAGTATGAATCAACCACATAATCAATGCCATGTCTACTGAAAGCTTGCTGTTCGGCTTTCTTTCTTAGTTGTTTGAATTTATGTATCTGATTTTGCCAGAATTCTGATGAGTATCGAATATCATTAGTTAGCTCATCCAATCTTCTTAGATCATAGTCACTCATATCTTCTGTTGGAAGATTGTGTTTCTTTATATCCGCGGCAGTAACTCCAATCCACCTAGCAGTCGGTATGGACAGACCCTTAACATGAGCAGCATTTGCACTTCCAGACATAATAACTCGTGCAATGTGCATACCCCATGGATCGCCATCAGTAAATACATAGACAGGCAAATTCAGTTCTGTATGTAAGCACTTCAGCAAGCGTCTTGTTGATCTAGGCGCCTGACCACCTAGATGTACCAGTACTGCGCTCATATCCTTCCAAGATTCAGTTTCAATCAAGCGTGAGAACATGCCTCCAGACTCAACAGCTAGGATGATTTTGGCATTTGTTGACACAGGTTTTGCTGTCATTAGAGCACGACCGATGGGAAGACCATCAGGACTCACTGTGAGGTCAACTTTACGTCCCTCGTATCCTGATACCGTATATTCCATTATGACTTCTCCATAAATTGAAGAGTGTTCTTCAGGAAAAATACCAAAGTCTTCTCTGGACATATCTAGTAAGCATTCCAAATCTGAAACCACTCGGTTGGATTCAGGTTGGTCTTTGAATTTGAGACCATATGCTTCACTTGAATAGTATAGGTCCCTTAGAGAACTTGTTCTCCCAGAAATAAGCAAGTCTTTAGCAAATGCAGCAACCCATGTAAGCTGAGCAAAACTATGAACATGCCTGATATTTGCCGATTCCCTTCTACTCTTTTTTGGCCCTAATACATACTGCTCTAATTTTGTATCATAAACAATGTTACTTGTATTCCTATCCGGAATTTCAACTGCAGGAAACTCACCAGATTGAATCTTGGAAGCCACTTCCACTCCAAAGGCTTGTAACCTGCTAATTGCATCTTGGTTAGTTGTCATCTTGATCATCCCTAAATAGACTTGTAATCATATCACCAGTATCAGGCCGTTTCCTAATTTCTGCAAGTTGATAGCTGTATTTAGCCACCAGTTTAAAGCTCTTCTCAAAGCGAAGCATGCGACTTCTGTCACGTTGTAGATTCCGATGTTTAGAAATGGCACGTTTCATCTTGCGGCCTAATTCTTTGAATAGGAGAGATGCTTCAGTTTCAATCTCTGGCATCGATGCCATAGATTGTTTCCCTGCACCATTGTAGGGTACTCTTGTTGAGCAAAAATGAACAAATATTGCAGTAGGATGATCAGAATCCAATCCATATCGGCTCCAGGATATTTTCTTCAAAGCACGATAAAGAATATCATCATTTGTATCGTATAGAAGGGGAACACGATTCGCAAAACGGTATAATGTTGGAAAATCCTGTGCAGGTAAACTCTTGTCTATAACTAGTGCGCCTTCAATTATAAATGGCCAACCACTCCATTCAGCTGGTACTCTGGAAGAATAGTACACCACATCAGTGTTATACAGGGATTTTATCGACTGTTGGATGTTCTTCTTTCCAATAGGACTCAGACATGTGGCATCAGGACGGCCAAATTTGTCATATTGTTGGAGTGCATTAGATATCCGGGTTAGTTGTTTCCGACTCAAATGGGAAACAACTTTGCTTGGTTCGAATCCATAGAATCGAAGAAATTGGGATGCCCCCTTTCTACCTACTTGTTGAAATGATTGCATGAGGAAATCTCTCAATTTTAGACCAGGGTTCTCATCTACCAATCTTCTGATGGTTTCAGTATCAGCAGAACGAGGATGCGGTTTTGTACTAAGGGGAATGCTTGGGAGTGCGGAGGAGTAGCACCCAAAAATAAAGGGTTCCCCATCATCTATGTTTAGCTTTATCATTGCATGAGGACTTGAAACTGTCGTTAGCCGTAAATAATCAATAATCCGATCTTTTGACCTGGCTAAGTCACCTACCATCGACAAGGAAACTGTAGTTCCAGTTTCTCTTCGTTTCAGTTGTATTTTTGAATCGAGAATAGGTCTGTTTGCTTCAATATCTATAAAGAGCGTATATTTTTGGCCTAGTGTGTTTTTAGTCCTAGTATGAATCGAAACAGCCTGATTTGTTGTTATCTGACCGTATAGAACAGCCATTGTGACACCAAGACCGAAAGTACCTCTCCGTTGTCGTGATTCGAACTTGCTGCCATAGAGGACTCGACCAAAAGCAGATGCTACTTGTTCGTCTGGAACTCCTGAACCATTATCACCCACACGAACTTTGATTTCATCAGATGTTTTTCTGATAATGCTAATCTGAAGTTCAGGGAAAACAGCTGCAGCCTCGCAGGCATCAAGACTGTTCTCTACAAGTTCTCTGACTGTTGTATAGAGTGCTTGTGAGGGATTACTGAAGCCTGCCATCTGCTTATTTCTGTAAAAAAACTCTGCAGGGGAGATACTATCGTATATTTCATATCGCGTCGAATAACTGGTCATAAGACATTCAAGACTAGTTAGCAATAAGCTCATTTCAGAGCGCGTATTACATTGAGCTATAGAGAGTCTTCCCAGAGCTCTGCCTCTTGACGGTTCATCCTTCTTCGAGATTTCTCTAGATATTTGTAGACTGCAGAATGTGGTGCTCCATCAATAAGCATAGTAACAGCTCTGGTTGCATAATCCAGACCAGGGTCCATGCCAATAAGAGCAACTGTTTTTCCATAAATTGATATATAAACGCCTGCAGTTTGTTCTATGACCCGACGTGTTCGTCCATTTTCCCCAATTATTCGTCCAGATACTCTTTTCAACTGACTTGACGAATTACCCACCATTTCACGTAACGAAATCACAATCAAGCGTGTTTCTTCGTCGATGAGATTCAGAGCTTTCTTTGGGCTGAATCCCCTAGCCATTGCACGAACAATATCGCGTGCTTTCCATGCTAATACTGGATCTTCAGAACTCTCTGGGCTCGTTATTGTAACCATGCCCTCTGAAGATATGTCAAGCTTGGTGTTTGTTAGCTTTTCGACTCTTTTTCGTACTCGTCCATTTCGGCCTACAATTACACCAAGACGCTCCATTGGAACTCTGACGGTTTCGTGGAAATACATGTTATTCTTCACTCTTTGATATGATGTGTTTCGCAATTTCAAGTGGGTCTACTTTTTCGACTCCGAGCTTAGTAAAATAAGACACTATGTTTTGAATATCTCGATAGAGGTACCTTTTAGCATTCTCATGAATTGTCAAAACCGATTGTGAAACATCAATAAAGACAGGGCCACCGTTCCAGAGTATATTGAATTCACTAAGATCAGCATGAACCAGACCTGCTTCGTTATAGCTGAGATCAATCATATGAATAATCTCATCAAAGACATCCACAGGGTCCTCCAAGACTACATTCTTCAGAAGTGGTGCGGGTTGATTAGATTCCAAGTCGCCGATAAACTCCATTACTACAACATTTCGTTCGATGTCAATGGGTTCAGGAACCTTTACCTCAGATTCAAAATATCTCTTGAGATTCCTATATTCCTTCATTGCCCATTGAGGAATTAAAACTCTGTTTTTCTTTCCGACTCGTTTGAAACGTGGATCTCCTACAATATATTCACGCATGAAGTCTGTTTCGGCAGTTGACATTCTGTAAATCTTGACAGCAACCGCTTCTCGGTCCAAGTTTTCCCCACGATACACATTTGCTTCCTTTCCTGTGCTTATCACTCCATGAACAGCTCGTAAAGTTCCCTTATTCAGTAGTTTGTACAATACTTTTAGGGTTGGAGGATCAATTACTCCTTCAACTACTTTAAACTCATCAACGTCATATCGCCGTTTCATCTTACGGCGTTCAATCTCGTCATCGATGACCCTTTTCTTGGTTTCAACGCGTTTCAACTAGGGATTTCACCTTGGTCTCAATTAATTGACCAATGATAATAGAACAATTTGTTGATAAAAGGTTTAAAACATCTTTAAGATGCCACGTTTTTTCAACCAATCAACTTCATTATTCCTGTAGCGCCATACAACATCTGCTTTTTCATCAGTCTGAAAGTCCCAGGGTACAACTAGAACTGTATCGCCTACGCGCATCCAGACTCTTTTCTTGAACTTACCAGGAATTCTACCAATTCGGATATTACCATCTTCACAACGAACTCTTACACGGTCATGTCCTAACATTTGAATGATAATTCCAAAGAGTTCACCTTCGTTTCTACGTGGTGTTCGGACTCTTGTGAGCTCTTCTGTATTTCCTGTTTGTTTACCTCTTCTTGACAAAATAATCCTCCAATTGGTAAAAACTGAGTATTACCCAGCATCTAACATGAGGTGATAGACTAGCCATTTAAGAGTAACGAAACCACGGAATAGTGGGTCATTTTCTAGGAATCATACGTATTGGATATATTCGATTTTCAAATTCTATAACTTCTATTATTGAACCGTTCTCGTAATTATCTCGATGGGATTCATCAACCTGTATTTCTCGTGTTTCATAAGTCATCGAGTCCATTATTTGAACAGGTTGCCCATATACATTAGAAACAACCATGAACTTTCTTTTCTCGGATTGTGGCATAACAAACTCTACTGTCTTCCATTTTGCACTCTTTTGAGAGATTGTAAAAATCCCCTTGTTTTCTAGGTCAAAACACGAGAGTCCACCTTTGCCAAGGTCCCTCACTTCGCAGAGATTGCCTTTGACTTTGATAATGTCGCCAATTGAAAATCGTGGCAACCTGAGAACAATAGTAATTCGAAACTTGTCCTTACCACCCTTTTCTTGACCAATTAGCTTGTAATTTTCTTGCCGTTCTGCAAGAAACAAGGCCTGAATCTCATCTGCTATTTTTTTGCATAGTGATTCAGATCCTATGAACAGGTCCAGACCAAATTTAATCTCATCAATTTGCAAAATGAAAGCCTTTGCATCACGACCATACTCTGCATATGTCTTCTCTCGTGCAATCTCGATAATCTGTATCTTTTCATCATCGGAGAGTAAACGATCTTGAGCTCTTATTTGAAGCGTTGATTCATAATAGCCTCCACTCATCATAGAGCAGGTATCACATGTGGCATAGTTAAAACGAACCTCTAATGGTAGTGTTTCCGTATGAGGAGAAATATCAGGATGAGAGTGACCTGTGACTATCAATTCAAGTTGTAAGACGCGGTCAAGGCGATTAGACTCCAAAATTGAGAGCTCTACATCATTTCCAGTCACCTTTAGCTCCTTTTGAAGAATATAACCAACATAAGTTTCTCTTGCGGAATCACTTTGAGTTTCATCATCTATTGTCTTCCATCCGCCAGGAACTTTGATTGCACCACATTTCTTACAGATAGTAATGGACACAACGGATTGGATTGTAGCAAGGGGATGCTCTTTATTGTAGCATTCTGTACAAAGACTCTCAATCTCCGCATCAGCGCCACAGATGTAACATGGTGCAGGCATTTTAATTCCGTCCGGGTGTTTACTAACTAATTGCACCTATCATTTCAATTTAGATTGTTGATAAGGCTAAGGCTAAGGCAAAAAAGGTAGTTGTGATAGTCATACAAGGAATCTCTTCCAGTGGACATTATGCAATCCTTTTATAGATACACAGCTCAGCAGGTCTAAGCTTTACCTTCACAAGCAAAGATATCGTATTGACAAAGGTGAAAAACATAATGAGTAGAGTTAGAATTGCAGTACCAATAGATTCAGAGCATGGACTGGATAGTCCCATAAGCGCACACTTCGGTCACTGTCATGCATTTCTTGTCAGTACTGTAGAAGATGGCAAAATAACATCAACCGAAACGATTAGGAATACGGGTCATAGTAGTTGTGCTGACCCAATAAATCTCCTCTCACAAAATGGTGTCGATGTCCTTATTGCAAGTGGTATGGGAATGAGGCCTTTCATGTTCTCACAACAGGCAGGTCTTACAGTTCTGTATGGTATAGGAAACACTGCAAAGGACGTCATTCATATGTATCTCAATGGAGATTGTCAGCAATTGGGTCAGAGAAACCTCTGTGGCGGTGGAGCACAGAAACACTAAAGAAAAACTCAGAGTTTCATCCACTGTGCATGAGGGTGCCCTTGAATATAGAGAACTGCATTCTCATGAACAATGCCTGCACTTTTCGCTGCTTCTACAGTATCATTACCAACCATATTTGCTATGGTTGCAGTCTTCAGGTATTTGAGACATGTGTCCATGTCAACGAGGTCTCCACCATAGAACTCTTCACTGACCTTGAAGATGATTGCTCCTTCTGTCAAAGTCTTTCCCAGTAGTTGTTCATCGCATACAGCAACCACTACATGATCGTGGGTTTCACGAATCCGTAGATATACCGAAGCCAAATCAAAGAACCCTCCTAAACAGGACGAATCGCTGTGCTAGCACCACATGCTGTACAACTCAGGTAGTAAGCGTTTGATTCCTTCTGCATATGAGTGTCAGGACGGCCACATACAGGACAAATGACATATGCATCAATATAACGACTTAGAACATCATCAACAATCTCAGGAGCGAATTTGCCTTGGAATACAGCACCTCCACCTTCAATATTCCCTGCTGTAGCTAGTTGTCCGGAAATATATTTGAGAACTTCTTTGCCTGGACGATTGAGTACTGTAATTATTTCCTGAAAGTTTTGCCAAATGGTCCTATTTCCTTGTACAATTAGTTCTACGTTTGGTACTTGAAATCTTTCACCCGATCGCTTGAAGGCATCCTCTGGTACACTGCTTCTTGCTCTATCCAATAGTTTCTCGTAATCGTCCATGATTCAGTTCTTCTCCTGATGGTTATTGAAGCTTCTGTTTGCACTATAATGAATGAAATCCTAGGTTGGGCGATAGACACCGGTCTGAATTTCATAAATCATGTCTTTCTCAACTAATTCAATGAGCTCCATATCGATTTTTACCTTATCCATCTCACCATTCGCGAGTGCGTCTGCAATTATCGTATTACTGACACCTTGAAGAGAGTCATTCTCACAAACAAATTCATAGATTCGTTTTTGAAGACGAGGTAGAGAAGAACTTACAGAGTCAGAGCTCTTTTCTCCCGTGGACGGTTCGATATAATCATCCAAGGAAACATCAGGTTCTGTCGATGCATAAACATCTCCGCCATTTCGAAGTATTGTAAGCATTCGGTCCAGCTTGTGCACAGTCATTATATTTGCATCATCAAGTTCTTTGATAGTTTCAGGTTTTACAAAGACATCATCTTTGTATTGTTGCACCTTCCCGATGATAAGAGCGAGTTTTGATGGTCGGACTCCGCTCATTAGGTCTGCTTCAGCACCCCATGCTTGTACTCTTACTGTTTCTGAACCATCATCCAAAATTATTCTGACAAAACTCTCTTTGCCTTCGGTTGGTTTCTTCTCATAGTACTGAGCCTCTACAATATTTCCCACGAGCATGACTCGTCTTAATTCAACACCTGATGGGGATATGATTCTAGGACCATTATCATTTCCAAAATCACCATTAACAATATCCACAGCATTAACTCTGATTGCAGTCATTCTTTCTCGCATAAGAGGCACACCTGTTTCAAAAGCTCTTCAGTGCAGTCCCTTTTAGAGTTCTCGGAAGTCCAGACTCTAGTCATACATTAGAAGAAATCGGACAATGAGCTTTGTTGTGTAGAACCACGAATCTCCTCTAGCGCCTTTTCAAGTCTTTCAAGTGAGCTGGTCACTCTATTCTCACTGAAATCATGTTGTTCATGAAGAATCTTCATAATCCTATCATAATCAGGGTCGTTCCATATGGGCTTCTTGAGATCAACCGTTGGAGGATTCAAGAATATATCACGAATTTCCTCGTACGGAAAATCAACTTCATAACCCTTTGCGTCTATGACTTTCTCAAATGTGCCATGTTTCTTTATCAGTTTGAGTGCAGTTTTTGGTCCAACGCCAGGGATTTTGTCATTATAGTCGGTTCCTACAAGTATAGCAATGTCAATTAGCTGTTCACGTGTTATTTTCAGTAATCTGAGATTAATGTCTAAATCAATAATCTCGGGATGTATCGTCTTGTAGGTTTTAGACCTGCCCATTCGGCGCCTTCCAGATATAGAGAGGTTACGCACCATCCTTGGACAGTTATATAGAAGCGAATCGTTATCCTGACTTGCGCTGGCCCATACAAGCTTCTCTCTAGCCATCTGTGCTGCCAAAGCTTCACCTTCAGACGGGGCTTGAATAACAGGAATTCCAAGCGCTTCGAGTAGCTCCTTACTTTCAGTCACCATATCATCAGTCAAGCGTGAGGACGCTTGTGCAGCTTTCCTAGCATCTTCAATTCTTCCTTCTTCCTTAGCTTTTTGCCATTCTTCATGTGCTTTTTCTCTTTTCTCACGGCGTCGCTGAACCTCTTCGGATTTTAATTCAGGAGGCTCTCCGTCAAAAACAAAAACAGGGTTAATTCCAATCTCAAGTAAATTCAGATTTCGATAAAACAGACCTGATAGATGACTTGTAAACCCCCCTTTTCTATCCTTCAGAGGTGTTCCATCTGGTTGTCGGATTGTGGACAAGAATTGATAGAGAGTATTGAATGCGTCTATTGCAATATCCCGTCCAGAGAGATCTTTTAGACTGATTGTTTCCGCATTCATTATATCACTTAGTTTTGTTCCCAAACTATCCTCTCCAGATAAAGTGTTGAATACTGCCAAGATATATCAATTGGGTTTTATAATTACGTGCCCTTCGGTAAGTTTATAATTCCACTCCGCTGGGAGGCCAAGAGCGAATCTCAAAAAATACACTCTGGTGAATGATTTGTCAAGTATGAAAGCTATACGATGCACATCATGTCACGGTTCCATATCACCAAAGGAGAACAGTGTTAAAATGGACTGTCCGAATTGTGGTGGTTTTACGATATGGCGTTGTGAATCATGCAGACGCTTCTCGAATAGATATACATGTCCGAACTGTGGCTTTGAAGGACCATAAACATGGGAGAGAGAATAATGGCAAGGGTAGTAATTACACTGAAGATAATGCCTGAAGACGTAGATGTTGATTTAGAGGATTTGTTAGACAAAATTAAGAAAATCATTCCGGAGGGCACAGATGTCAGAGCTAATGAAATTATTCCAGTTGCTTTTGGGCTTAAAGCACTCAGACTAAATGTTGCAAGAGAAGAATCAATGGGCGGTACTGACGACATCGAAAAAGCTATTGGTGGTATTGAGGGAATATCTCAAGTAGAAGTCGAGATGGTTTCAAGGATGTAAACATTGATTTACTGAGATTTGATGAAAAAATCGTCTTGGCGCGAGAAAATGCAACAGACTCATGTTTTATATCCAAAGCTGTTAAGGGATTTTATGAAAGAAGCAGCATCTTGGTAGTTAGTTAAATGGTTAAAACACTACAAAAATATGATATTCCGAGATTCTGTTGGAGACGTAAACACATATAGAAATAACGTCTCTACTTCTTGAATATCAGACATACATGTCTGGAGGATGCGATCGCAAGTGGTCGAAGTTGTATTAAAGGTGGCAGAAGCCGAGCATAGGGACATAGGTAGATTCATCGTTAGAATAGATGCGGTATCTATGGAGAAACTTGGTGTCAGAACAGGTGACATCATTCAAATAAAAGGAAAGCGAGTGACAGCTGCGATTGCGTGGCCAGCATATCAAGGAGACAAGGGTAGAGAGATTATTCGCATGGATGGTAGAATTCGCCGAAATGCAGGAATTAGTCTTAGCGAGAAAGTCACTGTTTCAAAAGCAAATGAAGAACCTGCAAGGAATGTTACACTTGCGCCAACTTCAGTTCCGATTCGTCCAGAACCAAGATTTGAAGAGTTTGTCAAAAGGAAATTATTGAACTGTCCTGTGACTCTGCAGGACACGGTTTTCATACCAATTCTTGGTAGAGCAATTCCATTCAAGGTGACCTCTGTAAAACCCGCAGGTACTGTTGTTGTTCAACACTCAACCATTTTGACGATAGCTGAGAAACCAACAGGTGAAACAGCAGGCACTTCACAAGTCACTTACGAAGAGATTGGAGGATTATCAGAACCAATTCAGAGAATTAGAGAGATGGTCGAGCTTCCAATGCGTCACCCAGAGATATTCAAACGTTTGGGAATTGATCCACCAAGAGGACTTATCTTGCATGGACCTCCAGGCACAGGAAAGACTCTCTTAGCAAAGGCAGTTGCCACAGAGTCCGAAGCAAACTTCATTCATATCAATGGTCCCGAGATCATGTCCAAGTTTTATGGTGAATCTGAACAGAAACTAAGGAAGATCTTTGAAGATGCAGAAGAGAATGCTCCAAGTATTATATTCATAGATGAACTTGATGCCATTGCACCAAAACGAGAAGATGTCCAAGGAGAAGTTGAACGACGAGTAGTTGCACAACTACTAGCAACAATGGATGGTCTAAAAGCACGAGGGCAGGTCATTGTTATTGGTGCAACAAACAGAATAAATGCTCTCGATCCAGCATTGAGACGTCCTGGAAGATTTGACCGTGAGCTTGAGATTGGTGTTCCGGACGAGATTGGGAGATTAGAAATTCTACATATTCATTCTCGAGGTATGCCACTTACAACGGAAGGAAAAAATGTGGTCAGTCTTGAGAATATAGCTAAAATCACTCACGGTTTTGTTGGTGCGGACCTTCAAGCGTTATGTAGAGAAGCTGCAATGAAAGCACTTCGACGATACCTGCCACATATCAATCTTGAAGATGAAGAAATCCCTCAAGATGTTCTTGACGAACTCGAAGTCAATTTCGAAGACTTCCATGGTGCAATGAGAGAAATCCAACCTTCAGCTGTTAGAGAGGTTTTTGTTGAAATCCCTGATGTGAAATGGAGTGACATAGGAGGCCTTGAGGCAGAAAAAGAAGAGCTCATTGAGGTTGTTGAATGGCCATTACAAAGACCCCATTCATTCTCTAGGATAGGTATAAGCCCACCAAAAGGAGTGCTAATATTTGGTCCTCCTGGATGTGGAAAGACATTGCTTGCTCGTGCTGTAGCTACTGAGAGTGATGCCAACTTCATTAGTGTGAAGGGCCCAGAATTACTCTCAAAATGGGTTGGGGAGAGTGAAAAAGCAATACGAGAAGTCTTTCGCAAAGCACGAACCGCCGCTCCAGCGATAATATTCTTTGATGAGATTGACGCTCTTGCTCCAACACGTGGACGAAGTGCTGGTGACAGTCATGTGACTGAGAGAGTGATAAGCCAACTCTTAACGGAGATGGATGGACTTGAATCAATGAAGGACATTATTGTAGTTGCCGCAACAAACAGACCTGAACTCATCGACCCGGCATTGAAACGAACTGGACGATTTGATAGATTCGTATATGTTGGAGCGCCAAACAAAGATAGCAGAAGGAAGATTTTTGCAATCTATGTCAAAGATATGCCCTTAGATGATGATGTAGATTTGGATCGTCTTGTTGAAGAAACTGAGAACTTCACAGGGGGAGATATTGAAGCTCTCTGTCGAGAAGCAGGGATGAGAGCACTTCGAGAAGATGTAGACATAGAAAAAATAGGATGGCGTCATTTTGAACTAGCTCTCAAATCAATGAATCCATCTATAAGTAAGGAAATAATTGACAGGTATGAGAAGATGCATCAAGAAATGCGAAAAACCGCAATGGTTACAGCGGAACAAACATACTATGGATAAAATCAAGGTGAATTCAATTGGCACCATGGAATGCAATGCCCCTTCGAAATTTGATTGTGACTGTTCTCCAGAAGAGACGTGGAGTCATATTAGATGATGAACTTGTAAGAGCCTTAAAAAAGGAGATAGGATCAGAACCAAGTGACGCAGAACTGAATTCTGCGCTCCTTCAGTTGGAGATAAATGGACTGGTACATGTCAGTCAAATTACTAAAACAAAAAGACGAATAGAAGTAATCACTGAAGGACATGAATTCTTGGCAGTCGATGAGGATTAGTATTCTCGACTCCTAGGATGTGTGGGAGACTTGGTAAAAAAGAGAGTATTAGCAGCTGGCAAGTTCGACATTCTTCATCTAGGACATATCGCATATCTCGAACAGGCACGTGAACTGGCGGGGCATGATGGAGAACTCGTTGTCGTGATTGCACTGGACGAAACAATTCAACGTGAGAGAGGAGCTCCTCCGGTATTTCCAGATTCCCAAAGAAGAAGAATTGTGGAAGCTCTTGCTATTGTTGATAGAGCTGTTCTTGGATATAACACACAAGACCCTTCTCAAATTATTGCGGATATTCAACCAGATATTCTTGCTCTTGGCTATGACCAAATGAAGGACACCAATGAGCTTCAGAAATCTCTCATTAATAGGGGTCTTGATGTGGAGATTGCGAGGTTGGAAAAGAGAGATGCTGATGGTCTATGTTCTTCAACCTTGATAAGAAAAAGGATTATTGATTATTACAGGGAGAATGGTCGAGCTAGATAACGAGTTCTCCTCTAGATTCAGCCTCATGTAAGACTCGAGCTCGGTTCTCAATATAATCAAAGGTATACTTCCATACAAAGAAGATGCATGCTGCTATAACAACAAGAAGACCCAATCGAGGAATAGTCCACCATCCTAGAATGAAATGTTCCGCGAAATCAATTAGAGGCCCTGTGGAGAAATATATCCAGTTACAGATGACACCGAATGTATACACAAAACCTACTATTGTTATCTCCTTGAGATATCCTATTGACCGTTCGTCGTCATCAAAGAGAAATATGAATATGCCAAACCAGAAAAGGTACCACGGCATGACCCATCTGAATAGGAAAAGAATAGCTGGAATACAGTACACATAGAGTGGTATCAGCTTCCTGAAACGTTCAAGCCACGTTTTTTCTTGCTTGATTTTAGACCATTGTGGTAAGTATATTTGTATCGTGTAGAGCATAAATGCCACATAGATGACCAAAGGAATGAATGCAGGGGGCCAAAGGTAGAAAGATGAAGTTGCAGAGGATAAGTCTCTTGTTGAGAAACCTAACCCTGGATACATAGGATTGACTGTATAAGTGCTGTAGTTTGATGTATTCAGAAAGTGCTCTAATAGGGAATCAAACCCTACATCAAGAAACAGAAACGGGATGACAGTGAGAAGGGTTGAAACGAGAAACCAGATTATTGAGGTAGGGGCAGCAAGAAAGAGGATCGGTAATGCCACTACAGGATAGATTTTAGTCTGAACTGATAGACCGAGTGTGAACATTGCTTTGCCATTTTGTTCCTCTTGTCGAAGTACTAGAGCCATTAAGAGTAGACAGTCAGTGATAGGCTCGAGTTTTCCGCCACCTGCGGACATTATTAGACCATAGATGAAGTATCCTGCAAAGAATAGTCTTGCCCAACGTACATTGTAAATTTTATCGCGAAGAAGAATGGCAATCAATACAAGATTCAGGTTGAATACGAGTACAAGAATGAAATTCAACCAAAGCGGCTGAAAACCTCCCACTCCCGGATATAACCACGTAGCGATGGCGAAGAATATGAGTCCGAAGACAGGATATTCGTACGTGATATTGCCAAGATAATCAGGGAGAGTATGATCACCGTCATTGTAGGGAGGACCCATCTTCTCAGAAAGTTCACTGTCGGTCATTTCATAGACTTGGAACCCGTATATCCAGAAACCTTCGCCATACATCTCATTCCGATTTCTATCTCTTTGAATGACAAGCGAGTCTGCAATTGGAATAGCAATCATTGATACTACTAGACTAAGGATAAGATATCGCCGCATCTCATGGATTTTGAACGACATCGAGCGTAGCATGTTTCAGACCTCGCAGAGATATTGGATTTGGTACTTAGGTGAATGCTGAGCGCGAGTGACAATTAACTCTTTTGTCAGAAAAATCTAGGTGAGATATGTTGGACAGGGCCAATTATCACACTGTAAACAGCCCGTACATTTCTCTTTATCCACACAAATCTTTCCGTCTGTAAGGGATAATGCGCCTTGTTCACATTGTGGTACACAAGACCCACATGCTTGACAAAAGAGTGCACGTTTAACTGCCCTCTCAATACGTTCAGCAGTCATGGTTATTAATTTATCATCTTCACCACGAATTACCAGAGATCCAGAACTGAAAAGAGAGATTGTATTCTCACCCGCATTTATTTTGAGTGCGCCTAACTCCTCAGACATTCGGGACTTCCCAAAGATTGGAGTAATTTTCGAGACCCTATTCAAATCAAGGCCTTGATTGAATTGTCCCTCCAGACTATAAGTTGTAGATGTGCAAGGAGCAACTCCCTGTGCAGTATCCAATTCTAACCGTTCTACGGTCGATCCCCTTTCTGATGCGATATCAAGTCCCATTTTGTTGATGACTTTCAATTGCCCTTGAGGTAATTTCTTCCATCGCCAAAATCCATGATCAACCCATTCTTCTGGATAACCGAATTTTTCAGCCCATTCTAGAAGACTTAATCGCCACCTCTGATATAATGCAGGATGGCTTTTTTTGAGTCGGTCAAGTTCTGCAAGGGGGGACGAGGGACATAGATAGCAACCCATTCTGTGATACCCTTGGTTGTATAGTGGATTAAACGGAGCTTTCTCTCTGAAGATATAGAGCCAGACTTCGAGGGCATTCCAGTTTTGGATTGGATTAGCTGATTTCTGTCCAGGTACCCAAGGATTGGAACTGACACGCGGCTCAATAGAACGTTTGAATGACTCCAGTTTTCTTTGACCCATGAATGAGAGTGTTTCACCATCTAGCTTCTCAGAGATGGATGTCGCAGCGGGTCCGAGTTTCAATACTTTACAACACCATCGAAAGTCCCTTGCAGGTGGACCGAATGTAGCAAGAGATTCCCAAAATCGCTCACCTGCTTCTTCTCCGATGATTTCGACCCCCCGACTCTTGGCAAATTCACGAATATACTCGACCGTTTCAGGAAGTTCGATACCAGTATCTACAAAGAATAGCTTTGGGGTTTCCTCTAATGCCTTTTCAACGACAAGATATGTTGCTAGTGAGTCTTTACCTCCACTAAATCCAACTACTATTTTTCCTGGGTTCTTAAAGCTGATTTTCTTTACAAATCCCATTGCTTCGCTCTCAATTTTATCCAAGTCATGTGTATTGGCAGTAACTACAACATCCCATGATGCCAGTGTGTTGTTACTATTTGGAGGTCTCGGGTCATCAACCTCTCTGATTTTTATTGCAAATCCTTTCTCACTCTGAGCAATTTCTGAACCAGTCATTCTAGCAATACCTACGGCAATAACAACACCATTTGTATCAGTGACCCATACTTCATCCCCTACCTCTATCTCAGAGTCACAGCCAATGATTCCTGGTACTAGTAGATTAGCGCCATTTTTTAAAAATTTCAGTACACCATCATCACAAGTGACCCATTTTTGGTGGCTTATTTCGCCAATTCTCCTTCCGCCTTCCAATGAGAGAATGAACTTGTACCTTTTTTTGGGAATGTCATAGCGTAATCGTCCAATTATCTGTCCATCAAGAATAACCTCATACATTGCATCAAGGGATGATACTTTATTCATTACAATGGTCTTGTTAGGAGGAAGGATTTTTTCGCCAACACCTCTACCGAATTGTGCATCTATTGTGAAAATAGTATTTTCAAGATGACCATCCATAGCTGGAAACGGATCGCCAGGTGGGGAAAGTTGAACTTCTCTTGGTTGTGCATGACATATACTACATGAGGTATCAGCTATTCTAGGGACATTACATGTGTCACACCAATAGAAACGTATCTTTGCTAAATAGGGGGCATGGCTTCTTCGAAATCTTTTGCCTTTCCTTCTTTTTCGTGCCAGTTGAACCAAGACTCCATCTATGATAAAGAAATCCGGATATGTTTTGAATATCGTTTTATTGTTATGTACCAAGCTCTAATCTCTTCAAGAGTGCATCAGTAGGATGTCCATGATCATCATATTCTCTCAGCCTATAATATTCATCCTTCATTTCATCCAGATGGACTACCCGACTACGTGAGCCACCTTCAGGAAGTGGTTCAAAGAATCGAGATGGGAGAGTATCATCTTTTGATGTGAACCCCTCACGTTTATTGAACTGTCTTTCAAGGGTCCATATCCTCTCTCCAATCTTCAATAACTCCTCACCGTTAATATCTAATCCAGTCCCTGCAGAAACAATGTCAGCATAGTCATCAACAGTCCAAGCAAAGTTGGTGAATCTGCAGACTACCATCGAGTCCATAGCAGCAGACAGATTTTGAAAGAGAATGACCAAGTTCGCTTTTCCTTCTGTCTTATCCCTATCAACAAGCACAGGAGAGCCTAATACTTCAGGTCCTATCAAATATGAACGCAGATGACAGCCCCCACGATTGGACGTGGCGTATCCTAAAGCATGCCCTTGGACACCACGAGGGTCGTATGCAGGAATTTCTAATCCTTTGACATGCATAGCAAGTTCTGGTGCCCCATATTTCTCTGATAATTTCTTTGACCCTTGAGCCAAATCAGCACCTATTCCACGCATGTGTGCCATGTCTTCAATTATTCTGAGAAGTCCCTCCGTCTTTCCAAACTTCAATTGTTCCTTCATATTCCCTTTCTCTGCAAGCTCCATTGCACACCCGATGGTGCTTCCAACAGATATTGTATCCATTCCCAATTCATTGCATCTATCATTTGCTTCAGTGACCCACTCCAAATCACTAATGCCACATTGTGGGCCTAATGCCCATATGGTTTCATACTCAGGGCCACCAACTTCTCTCTCCTTGATCTTACTTATTCTTCCACAGCCAATGGGACATGCGTAGCAATTATAGGTCCGAATTGATAGCCGTTCTAACAATTTTTCTCCTGAAACACCTTCTGCATCATTGAAGGTGCCTTCTTGGAAATTGTGCGTGGGTAACATACCTAGCTCGTTAGTGACGTTCACCAATACTGCAGTACCATATACGGGTAGTGACTTACTGGTGACTCCATTCTTCTTGATGAGATGTCTTGCACGTTTAGTAACCTCCGATAGAGCCTCAGGTTCTGCTGCTTCTATTTTACCAGAACCTTGAACGACTACAGCCTTCAGATTTTTAGAACCCATGACCGTACCAACTCCGCCTCTTCCAGCAGCACGATGTTTGTCGGTCATAATAGCTGCGAGTGGCACCAGGTTTTCTCCCGAAGGACCAATACATGCAACCTGTGCATTATCACTTGTTTCCTTGAGGAGAATATCTGTTGTTTCTGAAACCTCCGTACCCCACACTTTTGTTGCATCACGTATCTCAACTGCACCATCATTTATCCAAACGTAAACAGGTTTGTTTGCCTTTCCTTCAAACACTATGGCAAGATATCCTGCTCTGCGTATTTGATTACCAATATATCCGCCTACATTTGAATCAACAACAGTCCCAGTTAGAGGTGATTTTGTGATTATAGCCAATCGCCCTGCAGTCGGTACAGGCATTGATGTGACAGGCCCGACAGCAAAAATCAATGAGTTTTCAGGAGATAAAGAATCGGTCTTTGGAGGAAGCGAATCATAGAGCATCTTGACTCCAAGCCCACGACCACCAAGGAACTGTTTCAATAGGTCTTTGGAAATGGGTTCAGTACGATAGCTTCTATCAGTAAGTGAAATGAATAATATTGAAGCGTCGGTTATGTTGGATTTTGTTTCAGCCAATTCATACTCCTCCTAGTCATTGAATATGTTGTGCTCTTTATGTGGACAGGTTATGCAACGCTGTTTATACCACAAATAGACATCCTTTGGTTGCTTACCAATATTAGCATGCCTACTTGGACAATCCCAACACGGCTTGTCGGGGGTCATCCAAGCGTCAGAGTATTTTGCCCACCTGTAATCCTCAATTATGGCAACTCCTGCACTGGCTCCAAGACGGGTAGCACCGGCTTCAATCATTTTTATTGCATCTTTGAAGTTTCGTATCCCACCAGCAGCTTTTACACCCATTTTCGGACCAACGGTTTCTCGCATTAACCGGACATCATGCGGTGTGGCACCCATCGGTCCAAAGCCAGTTGAAGTCTTTACAAAATCAGCTCCCGCATCCTTACAAATTAGGCAGGCTTTCACCTTCTCTTCATCTATCAAATAACCTGTTTCCAGAATCACTTTTACGTGTGTATCACCAGACGCAGACACAACATCTTCAATATCACTCTGCACCAGTTCGTAATTGCCATCACGGAAAGCACCAATGTTCATGACCATGTCTATTTCATGAGCACCTTGTTTGACTGCCTGTTTTGCTTCGAATGCTTTTGTTTCAGAAAGACTTGCACCCAAAGGAAATCCAACGACCGAACACACCTTTACAGAAGAGCCCTCAAGCAGTTCAGCTGCATACTTCACTTGAACAGGATTGATACAGACTGCTCCAAAATTGTAGGCGAGTGCTTCGTCACAAATCTGTTTGACCTTACTCCGTGTCGTTTCAGGTTTCAAAACGGTGTGATCAATCATTTGAGCGAGCTGTTCCACTGTGACATCCATGGGAATCACTCCGACCATGTGAAAACAATGCCGGAGTTATTAACACCTTCGGAAGGAGATAATCTATATCATCATCCGCCGAGATAACTTCGGATGTCATCCAATACCTCTTTTTGAAGGCGCATTACATCATGAATCTCAATCTCTTCTGCGTCTTTGACTACAGAGTTGAGTTGAACTACCGTGCCGACTGCATCAACTTTACTGAAATCTACAGGAAATTCAACTTCAGCGCCTTTTACAATTAGCTCAGAACGTGTAGGATTCAACGATATTCTGATACTTCTCACAATACCAATACGCTTGGCCCTACTATCGAGTACCTCTTTTCCAAGTATTCTTCCAGGCATACTGAGCTCATACAGTTCAGCTTCAATTGTGGGCATAGAGTCCTTATCGCTCATATGTTGTCGGCTCCTAGTCTATTCATGAGTGGCAGGAGCTTTTTACAGTGTGTATTACTCTAATAGATAGCAAGACCGAGTTGTAGATGAAGACTTAAGGACCATTCAAAATTATGTGATTAAAGAAGACAATATAGAGGAAAACTGAATGCAAGAGAACAAACTCTCACAATGGCCTTTGATACGAGAAGACTCCATTGGTTTCAGAGAGTATCAGGTCAATCTTGCAGAAATTTCTAGTAAAGAGGATACTTTAGTTGTGTTAAGTACAGGTCTGGGAAAAACGGTCATAGCAGTACTTGCGACTGCATTACGTCTTGACAAATACCCAGAGTCCAAAGTATTGTTCCTTGCTCCTTCAAGACCTCTTGCAGACCAACAAGCCCGTTTTCTGAGGAGAGTATTGGATCTGGAGAAGGAGCAAGTTGTTTGCTTGACTGGTACTGATGGACCCGAAAAGAGGAAAGAAGCATGGAAGAGTATACGAGTCGCAGCCATGACTCCACAATCACTTCAGAACGACTTGGTACAGAACAGCTATGACCTCTCAGAGGTGTCATTGGTAGTCTATGATGAAGCTCACCGTGGTGTAGGAGACTATGCTTACACATTCATTGCAGAACTATACGAAAAACAAGGGAAGAATATCCGATCACTAGGCTTGACAGCTTCACCAGGTCATGACGTAAATAAGATTAGAACAGTTTGTCAAAACCTACGGCTCCATAGAGTTGAAGTGCGTACCGAGAAGAGTCCGGATGTGAAGAAATACATCGTTTCAGTTGAGTCAGATGTGCGGTATGTACGACTCACCTCTGAGATAGAGGTCTTACGAGACATTCTATACTCACTATTAGATGACTATGTTTCACCTGTATTAGATTATGGATTCTCCCTGCCCAATAGTAGACGTATGAGTAAGAAAGAGGTCCTAAGAGTACTACAATTAGTAAGAAAGGAAATTGGAAGTCATACAAAACCACCCTCCAAACTATTCTATCTCATTCGAAACCTTACAGCAGCATTGGGAATAGTACATCTTGTTGAGTTCATAGGAACACAGGGTCTTGCACCAACCCACCGGTATGTTCAGGGGTTATATGAAAAGGTCAGAAACAAGAAGAGCTCAAAGGGTGTTAAAGATCTCATATCCCGTGCGGAATTCAAACAGTTTGAGAGTCTTTTACAAGCACTGATCAAGAAGGGATATAAACATCCGAAGGCGGATTTGCTATTAGAGATTGTAAGCGAACAGCTTTCAGTAGATTTGGACTCTAGGATTCTAATCTTCACCCGTTTTCGTGATACTGCTGCAGAAGTAACGGAAACACTTGAAGAATTGGACGATGTAAGAATAAGTCGGTTTGTTGGCCAAAGTTCGAGAGGTTCTGACAAAGGCTTCTCTCAGAAGAAACAGATAGAGGTTCTTGATGGATTCAGAAATAATGAGTTCAATGTACTGGTCGCAACACAAGTTGGAGAAGAGGGATTAGATATCCCCGAGTGCAATCTCGTTATTTTCTATGATTGTGTGCCATCTGTTGTACCATATATACAACGTCGTGGTCGTACAGGAAGACACGCCCCTGGACGAGTGGTGATTTTTGTAGCAAAGAAGACACATGATGAATTCTATCACTGGAGTGTGTTGAGGAAATTGAAGAAGATGCCAAAAGCATTGAAAGATGCGGAGCGAGCACCTGATGAGAGTCAAACGAGTCTGGATGAGTTTGAATCAGATGATAGTGGTGAAGAGATAGAAACTGTTCCAGTTTTCAAATCTCAAGAAGGAGATGAACGCATCAGAATGATAGTCGACTCACGTGAACTTCCAACTGCTGTCGCACGCGAACTTGCACGATTGGATATCCAAATATCCGGAGAGAGTCTACAGATTGGAGATTATATTGCTTCAGAGGATGTGGCCATCGAGCGAAAAGAATCGAACGATTTTATCCAATCGATGATTGATGGGAGACTCTTCAGTCAACTGAGTGCATTGCGTTTAGCATACCGAAGACCTGTTCTAATAATTGAAGGAGAGCAAATCACAGGTTTCAGAGCGGTCAATCCTGCTTCAATATATGGCGCATTGGCATCTATTGCTATTAGAATTCAAGTGCCAATAATATGGACTAAGAATGCAGAAGAGACCGCTAATGTTCTATATAGGATTGCAAAGATGGAGCAGATTGACGAGAGAAAGACGCTGAGAACCAGAAGTGGTGATGTGAAAGGTACTGATGCAGAAACTTTGGAATATATACTCTCAGGATTTCCTGGCGTTGATACGGTGACATCTCGTGCGATTCTTACCGAATTTGGTACCCTAGAGAATATCTTCTCAGCGAAGAAAGAGGATCTTCAGAAGGTCAAAGGTGTAGGTCCTAAGATTGCAGGAAGGATTCGAAGACTATTGAACGTTGAATATCCAGACCATAAAAGAAAGAAAAAGGATGAAGAGGATTAGTATACCTCTGGGTTACCATGACCTCTGCGATATGCTTCTCGTAGAATATCTGTGATTCTGCGACTCAACTTCCAGTAATCCTTGTAGTCAGCATCATTGAGTCTCACAACACTCAGAATTCTTCTGAAGACGACGTAGAGTTTTGGGTCCAACTCACACACATCTTTCAATGTTTCTTTAGCCAGTTCGAGGCCTTTCATGTATAACTTATCACGTTTCACAAAGTCCTCTGCAACACTCTTCATCTCATCATCGTCTTTGAGTTCGAGGCCAAGCTGTCGCATGGTTTCAACAATATCTAGTGTTCGATCCAAGTCATAGGATGCTCTCTCAGGGAGATTGTCCATATCACCTGTTGCAATGAACACATTCTCAGCAGTTGCTTTCCATTTCTTTTGCATAATATGACTATCGCCATTTCCTGTGGGTTCATAGCCATCTTGTTCCACCAAGCCACATTTTTCTAATTCTTTGACATGATAGCGAACTGTTTGTGGCTTCACTTCTTTTTCTGAGTCTTGGCTAGATAGGAAATCAACTAATTCAGAGGTGGTCATGCTACGTGCTCTCAGTGCATGGAGTATCTGACGACGATTCTCATCGTTGAGAGCTTTGACAGCATCAATTGCTTCATCACCGGTGAGTATCTTCAGTGTATCCATTGCTCTTGGGCCCTGCATGAATTGTCTCTCCTCACTAAATATGTGTTCAGAATCGTACAATGAAGTCCCTCCTGAAACCAGGAGCCCTGAGGCTTCCAGTCACAGGTGTGTCAATATTAATCGTTTCTCTTGCGACCGCGAAAAAATGTGTCGCTATTACGCTGGTACGTATATCCATTGCCTCATATCCTGCAGGCATGGCACGCGCTTGATCAACTGCTTTTTGAGAAGTTTTCTCAAGGCGTAACGTACTGTTCTTGGTGCAAAGGACACCTTGTCCAGTAGTTGCTTAGGCGTAACACCGTTCTTACCACTGCTGCGTAGAATATCGAGGACAATCATCTGACTTTTAGTGAGCTTCATCGTCTTGAGCTCTTCTTGTAGTTCTTTGTCACTCATCATTTTACTTGGTCCAACCTTTATGTTATTGTAATAGAGGCTTTAATTTTCGATTTGCCTCTAACCACATCTTATTACTGTTACAACGACCCTTATTAATCTATCGCCGTCTAAATTTTACATGTCGCAGTACCACACCGCGCCAATCGAATGGTCTTTTGAATATATATGCGTTCGTTTGAATTAGGCAACCTGGATAAGGAGTCAATCCAAAGCACTAAAACACGTATTTCATATTCACAAATTTCCATCGTGAGCATCTAGAACAAAAGACTTGACTATATAACGCAGGATATGAAACAGTTAATCTACGTAACATCTCAATTATGGTTAACAATAGTTCGTATGGTGTTGCCATGAATATGAGTTGCACCAAAACTAGTCGGATGCCTTCCGATTTTGGTAATAACACTTCTACCGAGAAAGTCATTAAGGGGACTCTCTATCAGCGTCTCGTCATGAAAAAGGCTGCAATAATGGCAGCGGGACAGTCTACAAGAATGCTCCCCCTGTCAGCTAATCAACCAAAACATCTTCTTCCAATTGCTGGAAAGCCAATGCTATTTCATACTCTTTGGGCGTTGCGAGATGCAGGCATCAAAGAGACCTTGATCATCTATGGCTACCATGGTGACCTCCTTCGGGAAACCATCGACGCTGAAGACTGGGGAGAGATGACAATCTCATACATCCTCCAAGAGGAACGAAAGGGAACAGCACATGCAGCAGGTCATGCAAGAGAGTTTGCGGGTGATGATGAAATACTACTCTTGAATGGAGACATCATGATATCTAGTGACGACTTTGCTGGTACTATCAAGGCACACAAGCAGGGTCAATACAAAGCCACGGTCACTGTCTTTCCTGTTGATAATCCTGCAGCATATGGTGTCTTCAAAGTAGAGGATGGGAAAGCAGTAGACCTCTATGAGAAGCCCTCACCCGAACAGGAGATGGGTAACCTAGCCAATGCTGGAGTCTATGCATTCAGTCAGAGGATATGGAATGCAATAGAACAAACGAAACTGTCGAAACGTGGAGAATACGAACTCACCGATTCCGTGATGATGCTTATCAAGAATGGTAATGTTGGTGCATATCAAATCTCATCATACTGGCTTGAGATTGGAAAACCTTGGGACTTGTTACGTGCGAATAAGCAAATTATGAGTACTGCAGTGAGGAGAGTAGAGGGAATAGTTGAAGAAGGCGCAGTGATTAAAGGAAACACAATTATTGAGCCTTCGGCATTGATAAAGAGTGGTGCCTATATCGAAGGCCCCGTATATATTGGTCCTGAGTGTGTAGTGGGGCCAAATTGCTATATCAGAGCGTATACTGCTCTGGAGAGAAAAGTAAAGATTGGAAATGCTGTTGAAATAAAGAACAGTATCATAATGAGAGATACAAATGTGGGACACCTCTCATATGTGGGGGACTCTATCATCGGGCGGCATTCAAATTTTGGGGCAGGAACCATCACTGCAAATCTCCGTCATGATAATGCAGATGTACGAGTTTCTGTGAAAGGACAACGGGTCAGCTCAGGAAGACGTAAATTAGGTGCTATTATCGCGGACGATGTAAAAACAGGAATCGGTACATCACTTGCACCGGGAGTGGTACTCCATAAAGGTGCAAGGACGGGTGTTGGTGTTATAGTTGACAAAGATATTGCCCCAAACACACTTGTGATAGCTAAACAGCAACAAGAAACGATTCAGATTGATGGAACTGATTGAGGGGGGTATCTTGCGCGGGAAGGTCCTCAGAGAATATAATGCAGTTCGGAAGGACATTAGTCGTGTCGATGTTCTTTTTGGCTACTGTTACCCCTCGACTTATCGGGCAGGTATGACAGGTCTCGCAAGTCATCTGTTCTATTCAATTCTCAATCAGCGAGAAGATACATCTTGTGAGAGGTATTTTCGATATGATGTTCCATCTGCGGTACATTCTGTAGAAACAGCAAGAAAGCTCGAAGATAATCATATTGTTGGCTTTTCTTTGACCTATGAGGAAGATATAATCAATCTCGTTCAGATGCTTACTCAAGCAGGCATTTCAGCTGAATCAAAGTCGCGACGGGCAAACGATCCCATTGTTCTTGTAGGGGGTCCAGCTGTAAGCGCAAATCCTGAACCATACGCGGATATTGTTGATGTGTTTGTTATTGGTGAAGGGGACTTGGTGATTAGTGAGATAATTGAGATTGTGAAGAATTCCAAAAGTCGCGATGAAAGTATACTAAGTTTGGCAGGATTGGAAGGTGTATATGTACCAGATGTTTCGACACATGTCAAGCGTCTAATAATCCAAGATGTAGACCCACTCTTTCATCCAACCGCACAGGTGATTCCTTTCGAAGATGAAGAACAGAAGCTAGATTCTGTCTTTGGTAGGTCGCTTCTCGTAGAAGTAAGTCGGGGTTGTGGTCATTCCTGCAAGTTCTGCCTAATTGGTCATGTCTGTAGACCCAGACGTGTCCGAAGTCTGCAAAGATTGATAGATATTATCGAACAAGGGCTTCAAGAAACACCAGTTAGAAAAGTTTCACTCATTGCATCTTCGCTTGGTGATTTAGATTCGTTGGATTCGCTATCCACATGGATTGTGGATCAAGAACTTGAACTCTCAGTACCTTCTCTCAGAGCAGACACTGTGACTTTGGAACTCCTACATGCATTGCATAGAGGAGGGCAGAGGACTCTTACAATTGCACCTGAAACTGGCTCTGCAAGGCTGAGAAGAGACCTAGGGAAAGGTCTCTCGGATGATGCCATCTTTAAAGCTGCAGAGCTTGCCGCTGAAACCAGATACCTTTCGATCAAGGCATACTACATTGTAGGTCTTCCTGGTGAAACTGTAGATGATGTTTCATCTATTGCAGAAATGTCCAAGGCAATAGCTGAGATTTCAGGTTTACGTGTGGTTGCGAATGTCAATCCATTCATTCCAAAGGCACAAACGAGATGGGAAACTAAGCCACAACCGACTCTAAGTGAGATGCGAAGTAAGTTCAAGCAGATAGAAGATGAACTAAAGAATGTTTCAAGAGTAAAGACAGAATTTCTAGACCCAAGAAATGCTCGAATTCAAGCCGCTCTCTCAATTGGTGACAGAACATTAGGTCGTGTCATAATTGAAGCAGCTAAATATGGAGGATTGGGGGGATGGAGACGAGCAGAAAAGAACACTGGAATCCCATTTTTTGAGATTGCAAGCCAAGAAAACAGGAACAAAGCTACACTCCCTTGGAAATTCATCAATAACTAGGGCGTCATCAAATGGATTATAAGAGTAGTCTGAGAGATTGTCCTTGCGTATGCCTGACCATCCTTACGGCCTAACAGGAGATACACTATGAAGGACGAAGAGTTCCGAAAAAACTATCCTGCATTGGCGAAGGAGCTGGAGTCTAGCGAAACGCAAGAATACCAGATAGATGGGGTCCGAGTTATGTCAGAAGATTCAGACAAACCATCAGAGCCAAGGACCTACATTCCTAGTGTTGTTGATTACATTAGAAGATGTGATACGGTTTCTCAAGCTTTGGAGATTTTAGAATATCTTGTAAAGAGTGGCGAACTCACAAACTCAATGGCCAGGGACATCAAGAGGCAACTCAAATCAGAGGGCCTCAGGAGCTTTGGTACTAAAAAGGAAAAAGGACATTATCTGAAATTTGGAATAGAATCGGAATAGTTCCTTTGTGTTCTAAAGGTCTCATATCCAGTTCTTGGAAAAGGGATTATTTTCAAGTATATCTGATTTTTCTATGGCTTCTAGGACTTTATATAAGATTGTACAGTACTAATTAGTTTGAAGTAAATGTTGCAAGTGATATACAGAATATCTATTGCGGAAGAATTTATATTGGTGTTCCCTCTAATAGAATGATGCAGAATTTTGAGTGTCACACTCAGGGGGATGTAAAACTCATGTCAGAGAAGAAAAAGGTTGAGATTTCACCCAAGAAAAAGAAATACATCAGAGAATTGCTGAGGGGTGATCTCGCAAAGCAAGATCTAAAGGAATGGCAGAAAGCCTGTACGCGGTTTTCGCCTTTTGATTATTCAAGAACCACTAGAAAAGCTTGGTTTGCAGAGAATGAAGAGAAAATACCAACTGGAAAGAAAATCATCAAATTTATTGATACTTGGGCAAAGACTTTGAGGGCTGATGAAAATCTCGAGAAAATAAAAATGGCAGCCCTACGTGATGAGATTGTGGAAGTGGTACGTGAGGCACAGAGCGAACAAAGGATTGAGTCAGGCAAGTTAAACACGTTTAAAGTGGCTACTTTTCGAACTCTACTTAAATGGGATGAAGACCCATCAAAACTGGAAGAAGGGCCATATGAGGGAAGGAAAGCTCTACCGGCTGAAAAGCGCAAAGCAACGAAGAGTCGACGTGGACGAAAATCGCAGAAGAAAAAGTATGTTCCACCCATGGCTACATTGGTTAAAAGAATTGAGAGGAAGGGAACTGATGAAATTCTCTTGACTATAGGTCTAACTAATAATATCCTACATCCATATCAAAATGTGGAACTTGAATTAGAACTTGGTCCTAACTTCAAGATTAAACACGTCAAACCGTATTCATACGACCCTAAACAAAATAGAATTATCATTGGTTTTATTGAGGCATCTCTAAGCCCAGAACCATATGAAACAGAGTGTATGGTCACAGTAACGATGGCAAAGCCAGTGAATTCATTTACCATTAGTTGTGTTATCTATTATGATGATACTGAAAAGGGACAACACGCTAAAGTAGAATTGGAGAGAGAGAAAATCACACTATGACAAATATGTTTGTCTAGCAGATGTCATGTCAGAAAAGACTTGTTTGAAATAAGTAGGTTCCAACCATCCCATTAGCTCGCTATGTGGATCACTACAACTCATAACACTGCTTGCAAGAATCCTGAAGAGATCTCCTTTGAACCCAACTGCACCATGTATCTTATACCCACTCTGTGAAAATCTTCGTACAATGGCATTGTCTGAGGGTAGACTTATGATGTTATCAGACGGACAAGTAGCACCAAACAGAATTACTACTGTCCCATTAAGTAAATCAACCCAAGAAGTACCCAGAGAAGTGAGATAGTTCTTACCTAAAGCAAGATACAGAATATCATATCCAGTTCTTACGACTTTTTCAAAATCATTGGGTATTGATAATGCATCAGCCCTTGATACGATTCTAGATTTTGACATGCCAGCAAACGAGCATTCATAGGGAGGAACAAGCTCATCTTCTCTCAAGAAACCAAATCCTGCAGATATGATATAGTAGTCTACAGATACACCATCAGCCTGTCTTAGAAGAGATACGCCTTTTGTCAATTCTGTGGGTTGAGAGCCTACATATAAGTCACGAGCTGGACGACAGAGATGTTTTAGCTTTTTTTGCCATTTTACAAGGGCCTCTTTCGAGGGTATGTCTTTACAAGTGGGAGATTGTGGACTGGAGGTCGCTTTTCTCTTTCCGCAGCTTCCAACAACACATATTCTCATATCGACCACATCAAGCAGGTTGGTGTCCCGATAAAAGGGATGTGTTGATAAGGTAGTCAAAAAACAAAGAAACGGTAGAGGATTACTCCATGTCCAAAAGTCAACCACAAAAGAGAGACATCATGTATTTCATCCCTTGGTGGGATGACTTAGTGGATTTGAATTATGATTTCATCAATGATACTCCTACTGATGGATTAAAGGTAACATCTCATGAGATATATGGAACTGCACCTTATGACGGAATTCTTGTTTCAAAGGTCAAGATAGAAGAGAACAAAAAGAATCTCCGTCGAGTACAAAAAAGCGGTATTCATGAGCATCTCAATTTCAAGGGACCTGTATTTGGTGATTGTGGAGCATATGGTTATATCAATGACCGTGACCCACCCTTCTCTCCAGTCGAGATAGCGGATTATTACAACGCATTAGGATTTGACTATGGAGTCAGTGTAGACCATCTCATTGTACCTGCAGTGGAAGATGAGAAACAGTATCGTTTTGATTTAACCATGAAAAATGCTGAATCTTTTTTGAAACGTCATCAAGAAAGAGCGTATTCTTACGTACCCATAGGTGCAGCACAAGGTTGGAATCCTTCATCATATCAGGATGCAGTCAAGGCTCTTCTCGATATGGGATACAAGTATATTGCAATAGGAGGGCTCACTCGCGCTCAGACATCGAACATTCTCAAGGTTATGCGAGCAGTTCATGATGTGATTGAAAAGCACGATGATGATATCAAAGTACATCTCTTTGGTGTGGCCAGAATCAATGCACTTCGTACTCTTCAAGAACTTGGCTTGTCTTCATTTGATTCCGCATCTCACCTACGACGTTCATGGTTAGGAGCTAGGTCCAACTACATTCTTTCCGGGGATAAAGGCTATGCTGCCCTACGAGTCCCTCAATCTGACAAGAGTCCTCGTGCAAAGAAGATTGTAGAAGCGGGAAAGATAGAGTATGAAGAACTTGCCGCATATGAGAGAGGATGCATGACGCTACTCCGGGCTTTTGATAGAGGTGATGCGGATATTGATGAAGTGTTAGAAGCACTTCTCTGGTATGATAGACTCATGGGAGATACACGTGACCATGCAGACTTGTATAAGAAAACACTTGAAGATAAACCATGGAAACAGTGTGATTGTGCAATATGTAAACAAATAGGAATTGAAGTGATTATTTTTAGAGGGAATAATCGCAATAGAAGAAGAGGATTTCATAATACATATGTCTTCTATAACGAATTGAAGAGGATACTCCAAGAAGAACCATCTACGTCTCAAGCCACCCTCGAAGATTTCTAATATTCGTATAAGGATGGCGCCTTTGTGTAGGAAAATGAAGGTATCTCATCTCTTTGAGCATCCAGATGTGATTGATTTCACAAGGTCCGTTCTACAGTCATGGCAACCTACAGGAAAACCAATTCTCTTCGTTCCCTGTTCAAAATCCAAGCCTATTCAGGAATCAGTTTCACATAAACAACTATTTCATAGATTTAGAGATAATTGCGATTTACTTATTCTATCAGAACCGATGACAATTATACCATATTCACGTTACGATTATCCAGATTATAACTATCCACCAGGAGCACTATGGAGAATAAAGGGTCAAGCAGATATATTCAAAGCTAGACTCAAACGATTCCTAATAGAGAAAGAACTTGACCGGTATTCATGTTATTTTCTGACGCCACATCATCATCTTATGATCCTGTGGCCTGCATGGAGAGATGCTTTTGGAAGCATTAGAGGGCTTCATGGTTATGGTTATACATATGCAACAAGGTGGTTTTTTGTGGAAAAACTGGTGGAGGACCTTGAAAAATATCCTAGACAGGACGATACGCACCACGTTCCTTAGCCCATTGGATAGTAGATGGATCACAACGTTTCAATTCACGCTCTGGAAATTCACTCAGAAGTTCCCAACCAATATCTAAGGTTTGATCAAAAGACCGGTCCTCAAATTCTCCTTGACCGATGAAGTCTTCCTCGAAGCGGTCTGCAAATTTGAGATATTTCTGATCACGGTCCGTTAGTGCCTCTGATCCCACTACAGCAACAAGATCACGTAGGTCACGTCCCTCTGAATAGGCGTAGTATAGTTGAGCTTGAATTTCTTTATGGTCAAAGCGGGTCATTCCTTCACCAATTCCCTCTTTCATTAGCCTGCTAAGTGACGGACCTGGGTCTATTGGAGGATAGATTCCTCTTCGATGAAGGCCTCTTCCAACAATCATTTGACCTTCAGTGATATATCCAGAGAGGTCAGGTATTGGATGAGTCATATCATCCTGGGGCATAGAGAGTATTGGCATTTGAGTGATTGTACCTTTTCTGCCATTAATCCGTCCTGCACGTTCGTATATCAGGCTGAGGTCGGTATAGAGATACCCAGGATATCCCCTTCGGCCAGGAATCTCCGATCTGGCAGCACTAATCTCTCGCAATGCTTCTGCATAGTTTGTCATATCAGTGAGAATCACTAGGACGTGTATTTCTGATTCATATGCAAGATACTCAGCTGCGGTAAGTGCAGCACGAGGTGTGATAATACGTTCAATCGCAGGGTCATTAGCAAGATTAAGAAATAACGTGGTATGCTCTAAAGCTCCTGTTTCTTCGAAGGAGTTAATGAAATACTGTGCCTCAGTTGCTGTAATTCCCATTGCACCAAATACAATGGCAAAATCACTCTCTTCACCCGGAATTTTAGCCTGTCTAACAATCTGTGCAGCAATTCGGTTGTGTGGCAATCCTGAACCGGAAAAAATAGGGAGTTTTTGTCCTCTTACTAGTGTGTTAAGACCATCTATGACAGACAGACCGGTTTGTATTGGTTGGCGTGGGTATTGCCTTGCGTAGGGGTTGATTGGGGAGCCATAAATATCCCAATGGTCTTCTGCTGTGGGAATTGGACCTTTGTCAATTGGTTTTCCAGCACCATCAAGGACACGGCCTAGGATCTCAGATGAAACAGGAAGTTTCATGGTTTCGCCGGTGAATCGCACTGCAGTCAAATCGGCATCAAGACCACTTGTACCCTCAAATACTTGAATGACAGCTTTTCCTCTTCCAGTTTCAAGAACCGTACCAGTGAGAAGGTCGCCATTAGGAGCGCGGATTTTTACAACTTCGTTATACGCAACGTCATGAGTGTTCTCTACAATCAGAAGAGGACCACTCACATCAGATACAGTACGATACATAATCGACGATTCTTTAGACATCAAAAAATCCGTCCCGGGCTAATGACTCAACCTCAGACGAGCCTACCTGTAATGCGGATTTAAGACTTGCGAAGTGTATCTGTGGAGGGATAACAACGGTTTCAAGCCCATGGTATTAGATATACAAATGCAAGGACAGGGAGAAGAATGAAGCCTCTGACGATTAGAGAGTGCCCCTTTGATTTCAAATCATTTGAAGTGGGATTGAAGTAGAGGATTGCCCCTATGAGTATAGCAACTGCAGCTACAAAATCGCCTATTGCTAGTACCACATACAGAAGTTCCGAGTCTGTCAATCCAAAAGTATGAAGCCACATAATTGCGGCTTCGTCAATAGTCATGATTGAGAGTCCTGCACTGTTAGCTAAAAGGTCTACAATCAAGGGACCAACAAAATAGAAGAACACAGAGAAACCAACGAGTGTCTTTGCAGAAGAATCGCTTAGGGTTGTAGCATATACCATGAATCCCAGTATGAGTAGGAAAATATACCCTTTCTGAGAGAAAACGAAGAAGAGATTGAGAAGATTCTCCATGATGTCTTGCCACATCTCAAATCCTGGACCCTCGAAAGGAGGAGTTATCTGCAAGAGAATTGGCAATATGAACATATGATTCACATAGTGAAGTATGCGATAGATAATATAATGACCACTTATTCGAGTTCTTCCTTTAGAGTCTGAAAATCTTCTTTCATCAAATCTCTTGTTTTAGGAAATCTCAATGCCGCAGCGGGATGATATGTCATAAAGAAGGTTTGTCCCTCTGCTTCGTAGAAACGTCCATGAGCTTCAGATAGTTTGCACGGACCAATCATCGTAGAGATAGCTACACCTCCGAGTAGTATTATTATCAGAGGTTGCACAAGCTCAATCTGTTTCTCAAGATAGGGAAGACAAGCATTCCTCTCAGACTTCTTCGGAGTTCTATTTTCTGGAGGACGGGATTTTAGAATCGACGTTATGAAAACATCCTCTCTTGAGAAACCAATTCCTTCAATGAGTTGGACAAGAAGCTCACCAGAACGACCAACAAATGGTCGCCCTGTTTCATCTTCTGTTGCACCAGGGGCTTCTCCGACAAACATCAATTGTGGATTGAGGGGACCCTCACCTGGCACTGCATTCTTCCTTGTCTTGTGTAGAGGGCACTTGGTGCAGTCTCTTATCTCCGAGTGGAGAGCCTTTATCTCTTTTCTACGGTTCATCTCAAATGAATAAGAGTATAGTGCTATAAAGCATCGTCGTTACTATGTCTTCTGGGTTGTTGATTCTTAGATACCAGATAGAATGACTCCTGTTTCTGAGAGTTCTCTATAGAGAGCCTTGAATTCTGCTTCCAACTTGTTTTCTATTGCATCCATCGTCTTTTCATACGAATCCCATGGAGCAATCTTCATTCTGGCAATATTATCAAGACAACTGAATTCAAGAATACGTCTGACACTCACACCCATACCCACAGCTTCTGCCATTTTCTTTGAGAAACTGATGATTATTCTTAACATGCGATAGGTCTTCTCGATTGGGCAGTAAGTATCAATCTCATGCAATGCACTCTGAGTAAGAAAGTCCTCCTTAATCATTCGCGCCGCTTCAAGAGTTGCCCTCTCGGTTTCTGGTAGAGCATCAGGTCCAACAAGCTGTACTATCTCTCGGAGCTCTTGATCCTTCTGCAACAAAGCCATAGCCTCTCTTACTAAATCAGGCCAATCGTCACCAAGATGCTCTTGATGCCATTTCTGCAAATTGCTATGATACAGAGAATAGCTTGTAAGAACGTTAATTGCAGGAAAGAATCTTCGTGCTGCAAGGTCCTTGTCCAGTGCCCAGAACACCTTAACAATTCGAAGGGTTGCTTGAGTCACTGGTTCGGAAAAATCACCACCTGGTGGTGATACTGCACCACATAGAGTTATCGATCCAATTCGCTCATCTTGACCTAATGTTTCGACTCGACCACCACGTTCATAGAACTGAGCGAGTCTTGAGCCAAGATAAGCGGGGTAACCCTCCTCAGAAGGAAGCTGACCGAGTCTTCCAGAGATTTCACGGAGTGCTTCAGCCCATCTAGAAGTTGAATCAGCCATAAGAGCGACATCATATCCCTGATCTCTGAAATATTCTGCAATTGTAACAGCAACATAAATTGAAGCTTCCCTTGCTGCCACAGGCATATTGGACGTATTAGCAATGAGAACTGTGCGTTCCATCAGTGGTCTCCCAGACTTCGGGTCCTTGAGTTCGGGCCACTCTTCCAAGGCTTCAGTCATCTCATTACCACGCTCTCCACAACCTACGTAAACCACTACTTGTGCATCAGCCCACTTAGCAAATTGATGCAATGTCACAGTCTTACCGGTACCAAAGCCACCTGGAATAGCACCAGTTCCACCTTTTGCCTGAGGCATAAATGTGTCAATCACCCGTTGTCCACTAATTAGAGGTACCTCTAATTGTACGCGTTCTTTGAAAGGCCTACCGATTCGTACCGGGGTCTTCTGCATCATAATAATGTCATGAATGCCACCTTGTTCATCCTTCACCTTGCATATTGTTTCTACGACTGTATATTCGCCTTCAGACACGATTTCAGTAATTTCTCCCTCGATTCCTATGGGAATGAGAATCTTTGATGTGATGATTCCGGTTTCCGGTACTTCCCCTATCACAACACCTGGTTCTACTTTGTCCCCGGCCTTAGCAAGTGGTTTGAAAAGCCATTTCTTTTCTTTATCAAGACCATCAACTGACAGACCTCTACTAATGAAATCGCCAGACAATTCCCTCAATTCCGGGAGTGGACGTTGAATTCCATCATAGATTGAACCTAGTAAACCGGGTCCAAGTTCGACAGAGAGAGCATCACCGGTAGCCACAACTGGTTCACCTGGTGCAAGACCAGAGGTCTCTTCATAGACCTGAGTAGTAAACTCGTCATCTCGAACTTCAATCACTTCACCTATAAGCTGGTCATCACCGACACGTACAACTTCATACATTCTCACAGCTGGAATTCCAGAACATCTAACAACAGGTCCTGCAATACTCTCAATTCTTCCAGTTGATTCAGTCATTTCTAATTACTCCTTTGCGGACTACATCTTAATCTCAATACCTACAGCACGACGAATGAGCTCTTTAAGAACAGACTCGTAAGCACCTGTTGAACCTAGTCTATCAGGAATCAAGAGAATAACTGGTACAGGGGCTTCAGAGAGTTCGAGAATTGTATCTTCAACCTTCATTGCCAAAGGTTCTGTGATAATAATCAAGCCCATCTGAGGATTTCGAAAATAATCCAGAAGGGCTCTTTGGGTTTCTTCAGGGTCTTTGGGGACAGAAACTTCACTAACACCAACCATTTGAAATCCAGTGACTGTGTCCCGGTCACCAATAACTGCAATCTTTTCACTGACCATTAGACCCACAAACCAGCAAAAACCAGTATAGGGCTAAAAAGGATTTGCAAACAGCCTTATGATATCAATCTGTGAATTGTGAGATTATATCTTCCTCTTCAATAATGGTCCAACAATATTTGCACTTTACTTTGATTGGCTTTTGGTTAAGAACCTCATATTTTGGTGTTATGGGTTCACGTTCTTTATTGGTCACACATCTTCCGTTTGGACAAATGATAACATTTGTGATGGTTTCTGGCAGTGCCACACGATTCTTCTTCTCAATTTTTGAGTCGCGAATAGTATTGATTGTTGCCTCTGGAGCAACAAGAGCGATTCTGGCTACTTCTGACTCCATAAGAAATCTATTCTCAAGTTTCACAATGTCTTTCGTTCCAATACGATTACTTGTAATGTTCATTGCAAGTGTGACAATGCTGCCCTCTTTCCCAGTGATTCCCAGAATTTGGAGCACATCTAACGCATGTCCTGCAGCAATATGATCTATCACTGTACCATCCTGAATTTTTACAATTCTGACCCCTGAAACCTTTTCTGTGTCACTCAACGAAATCACCTGTTTCTGAATCATCGTTCCAACATTACCTGTTTTTAGCACTTCCCATCGTAGATATTCGCTGGTAGGCGAAGGTTGATATGTTGAGCTGAGAGCTAGGCTTTAGATACGGTGAATACGTTGGTCTTGGAAAGTCTTGGTAAATCTCTCAATTCCGCACTCAAACGATTATTTGGCGCAAGTGTAGTTGATGAAGAACTCGTCAAAGAGCTAGTACGCGATATTCAAAGAGCATTACTAGTGGCGGATGTAGATGTTAATTTAGTCATGGCAATCACAGAGAGAGTACAAGAACAAGCACTTGATGAAACATTGCCCAGAGGGATATCCCGTAGAGAACATATTGTCAAAGTTGTTTGGGACACTCTTGCATACTTCTTGGGTGAAAAATCGGCTTCATTCACAATCAAGCCAGGTAAACCAAATCTGGTCATGATGATTGGTATTCAAGGCTCAGGAAAGACCACGACGATAGGCAAACTAGCTCGATACTATCAGAAACGTGGAATAAAGACGGGTGTTATTTGTGCGGATAATTTCAGACCAGGTGCTTATAGCCAACTAAAACAACTAGCAGAGCAATCCAATGTGCCATTTTATGGTGATGAAGCACAGAAAGACGCCGTCAAACTAGCCAAGAAAGGCTATGATGAGATGAAAAAGCGAGGAATTGAACTAATTCTTCTTGATACCTCAGGCAGGCATAGAGAAGAAACGGGGTTAATCAAGGAGATGAAAGATATCTCAAAAGCGGTGAAGCCCCAAGAGATCGTGCTTGTTATCGATGGAACATTAGGTCAGCAAGCTGCAGTTCAAGCAAAAGCATTCAGAGATGCAACGGATATTGGTTCAATAATGGTCACCAAACTCGATGGCAGTGCAAAAGGAGGAGGTGCCCTATCAGCTGTAGCAGCAACAGGAGCTCCAATCAAGTTCATAGGCACTGGTGAAGGAATGGATGCCATTGAGCCGTTTAACCCGACCAAATTTGTTGGGCGATTATTAGGAATGGCTGATATCAAAGGACTGATTGATAAGGTCAAAGAAGCACAAATCGAGGTTGATGAGGATGCAGCAATGCGCCTCATGAAGGGGCAATTCACACTAACAGACATGATGGCACAACTAAAACAGTTGAAGAAAATGGGACCACTCGGAAAAGTCATGGAGATGTTAGGGTTCAAGTATAAACTGCCAGATAATATGGCAGAAATGCAAGAGGAGAACTTGAGGAAGTTTGAGGTCATCATGAATTCCATGACCAAAAAAGAACTAGATGAGCCTAAGGTCATTAAATCATCCAGAGTTAAAAGGATAGCAAAAGGTTCGGGTACATCAGAGAGGGATGTACGGGAACTGCTCAAGCAATATGATGCTATGAAGAAAATGATGAAACAGATGGGCAAGTCACGTCGTAGAGGTAGAGGCGGACTTCCAATTCCAGGCCTTCCAGGCATGTAGTGGAGCGGGAGCGATTTACTCAATGGTTCGGAGGTTCTTAGTGTTATTTGAGAAACTAGATCTAAATGAACCAGATGTGAAACGCGGTACGAGCTCAAAAGATGTAGTGATGGCATGTAGGAGCGTAAATGTAGCTTTATTCTTGTCAGGAAATCTTCGAAGAGATGTAATTATCAGCATAGCAATTCGTAAAAATGCCATTTTTGAGGTCATTTCTTTTCCTGCATCGAAAATAAAGAGAGTATCACCAGATGAGAGATCAATATCGTTCTTTCTTCTAAAAGCTAAAAGATCACTTAAGGATATAACAGTTGGAGAGTCTACGCAAATGCCCAACAATATAATCCTTGAGAAAAAAACTGTTGGGGATTTACTAGAAGAGTGGAAGCCAAATTGCATTTACCTCTCAAGGAAAATTCCTTATCTTCAAAAAGATTACCAAGACATTTCAGAGAAGTCACTCTTTATCTACAGTACATCAGAGTCGTTAGAGGTAACTGGTGCTATCGAGCTACCGCGTCCAAAATATCCTGAACGCTTTATTTTAGATGTGAATAACTGGTTTGATGAAAGAGATATATCAAAATGAACACGAAGAAATCTTCATAATCTATCCATTCATGAGATATTTGTGAATAACATAATAGAGGACCAGCTTTGCCAACCAATGTAACCCCAGAATTTGACAAGCAGCGGCAGATATACGAGGATACAGATGACCTCGAGCAGCGGATAGTAGAGCTGGAAAAACTACTCTCTCTTGCACCCAAACATAAGGGTGCTGAGAGAATGGTGATGGACTATCGCAAAAAACTAGCCCAGCTAAAAGCAAAACTGGAAAAAACAAAGGAAGAAGAACGTGCGAGAAGACGTGGTGGAGAAGAAGAAGGTGTAGTAAGAAAAGAAGGTGCAGGTCAAATTTGTCTTCTTGGAGTCACAAATAGTGGGAAATCAAGTCTAATCAATGCTGTAACAAATGCGGAATTTGATGTGGCAGACTATCCCTTTACAACTCCATTACCAACGCCTGCCATGCTTGAATTACAAGATATCAACATCCAGTTGGTGGAGCTTCCCGGAGTCTTCGAGGATAGCTACGATTCAGGTATTGGAAGACAATCACTTGCTGTTGCAAGGAATACGGATTGTATCGCACTTGTAATTGATTTGTCACAAGACATTGATATGCAAATGCATACTATTCTAAAAGAGCTTGATAGGGCACGTATACGTTTGAATAGAGAGAAGTCAGTAGTCAGAATAGAACGTACTGGTCTCGGAGGGCATATGATTTATGGAATCCATAACTATGAAGGAACGAAAGAAGATGTGATCGAGTATCTTAAAGGGCGAAGAATAACAAACATAATTGTCAGGTTCCAGAAACAAGCAACATTCCAGCACATGATCGATGCCATGGATTCAAGTGTAGCATATGTAAGATCACTAATAGTGGCGACAAAGGGAGATGTACAGGGTTCTAAGGAACGTTTTCAAGAATTAGAGGAGAAATATGGAGACAGATTTGAAATAATCCCAACATCAGCAAAGAGGGAAGAAAATCTTGATGGAATGAGCTGGGCGTTCTATGATCATCTCGACATCCTCAGAATATACACAAAAATCCCAGGAAGAAAGAGGGAGGATAAGCCGATAGTACTCCCTATTGGTTCAGTAGTTGAAGATGCTGCAGCAAAGGTGCACAAAGAGCTCTTTGTTGAAAGATTCAAGGCGGCAGTCATTCTAAGAGAGAACGACAAGATACAGAGACGCACAGTTGGTCTGAATTACCCACTCCAAGAGGGAGATGTAATCCAACTCACACATAGATAGTAAGAGGAGTAATCACATGACTTCAACTGATCAGGATGAACAAGACCAAATTCTTGGACTTCCAAATGTCATTGTAGTGGTGGTAGAACCTGAAAATCCAGGAAATATTGGATTCTCAGCTAGAGTGTTAGCAAATTTTGGTGTTGATAAACTTAGAATAGTAGGTAATAATCCAACGAATGACCAATTTGCTAGAATCTTTGCAGTGAACGCACAGGAAAATTTGGACAATGCAGAAATCTTTCAGGATCTGGGTACTGCCTTGAGTGATGTGGAGAATGCGTGGGCGGCCACCGCGCGTTCAGGTAGTAATCATAGTGTCACACGGGCAGTTGTACCATTGGAAGAGCTACCAGACCCGATGTCAAGAAATGGCAATGTGGCACTGGTCTTTGGACGCGAATCAAACGGATTGACGAATGATGAAGTAACCATGTGCGATCTTGCATTCAAGATTCCCACGTCTGACAATTATCCAAGCATGAATCTGAGTCATGCAATTGCTGTTACTCTCTATGAGTTACACAAGAACTATGGAATAACTCCTGAGAGAACTTCAACAGATATACGCCCAGCTACACCTCATGAAAAGGAAGTGGTTGCAAAATTCTATGATGAACTCATAGATCTCACAACAATCAAAGATTTTCGTAAACCTATAGCCAAACAAGTGATGCGCAATCTGATACAAAGGGCCTTTATCACTGGTAGGGAAATACATACTCTTGCAGGAACTGTTCGTAAGATTCGAGCATTGATAGATAATCCTGAGGAATAGACTAGAATAAAATAATGAAAATATATTTAGAGATACTACTCTTTTGTACAAAGGAATTCCGCGAAGTTGGTGCTCTAGAATCTAATCAATACCATAACCAAGTTTCCGCTTCAAATCAGGATCTATCTCATCGAAGACTATCTTGCATGGAGTTGGTAATTTTGGAGCAGCTTTCTTGAGAGCAGCTCTTGCTTGTTTAATATGAGCCCTGTTACAACGAACTGTAATCAGCGGCTGTCTGGGATTGACTCGTGCAGCAGAACCGATCACTTTACCCCATGCCCTACGCATTCCATCCTGAACACGGTCTGCGCCGGCACCGGCAATCATTTTATTCTCTCGTAAGTAATGATATGGTTTGACACGCACTCTGAGATGATAATTACGTCTGCCTACGTACTTGGTCAAATGACGATTAGTAGCGATACGTGCTGCTTCAAGTGCCTGATGTCGAATCTGGCATCGCTCAAGACCCATTAGAGATATCTGTACCTCAAATTCACCTGACGTATTACCCATGTCAAAACTGACTATCCTGCTGGCGGGTCTACGATGAATATAACGCTTGCGAGTAAATGGAGGCCTGTCTGCTTCCCTGTAACAATGTCCGGGTCTCTTTGCCATGATTCTTCACCTTGTTCGTAAATTGGTCTTTCAGCTGAAAGTGCTGAGGCAGTGTGTCCGAATTGAGAGTGAATAAAAGGATTATGGAGTGTGA
>CAZSWP010000014.1:0-80862 GCA_964610875.1 uncultured archaeon | reverse complement strand
TTCTCCATAGCCTATCTTAGACATCCATACAAAAATAACTTGGCATTTAGTACAAATTCTCAAAATATAATCAGTCCGAAGATTTAACTAGAAATGGACACAAACGAATGTATCAGCCAAATCTATTGGGAGAGATTTTACAGTGGCAAAATCGGACATTTACGAATATCATAAGAAAGAATCTTATCCAAGCACTACAAAACCAGTAATTGGTTTGCTCTTTGTTTTTGGATCTTTCATAGCGTTTGGTGTTTATTCACTCTGGCAATTATGGAATCAATATGGTGCTCAGATATTACAAGCGCTCGATGATATTGGGTTGCCGAATATCCTCACAGATAATGCTTTGACTATTGTGGGATTGCTTGGATCTCTCGTGATTCTGAGTCTATTACTATCTTTTGGAGCATCATCCTTGGCGAAGAAACTAGGTGGAACACTGATTTACATCGGTGCATTCTTCATGAATGTAATGGCATGGTTAGCGCCAGTATTATTGATAGTTGCCTCTGGATTCAACTTCGCAATCATTGCTTCATCCTGGCCGATAATGATTCCTGGCTTCTTCACGCTATTCATCACACTTCTCCTGTTCACCGTATGGAAGGACAAGGTAAAACGTGCAGGTGAACTAATCAAACTTACAGGACAGGTATGTCTTGACGAGAAAGGTGTTTTCATACCACCACTCCTAACGATGATCTTCACTTTGGTTGCTGCTGCACTATGGGCAGGTATCATATTCTATTTCGTGCCTTTTGATGTCCTTATAGGGACGATAGAACCCACTCTTGAACAAAATGTGACAATGGGCTTGGGTGTTGTGATATATCTCTTCGTGACCATATTCTTCTATTACTTCGCATATGGTGTTTCATCTGCTATGGTCTATCTGTATATGAGAGGTCAGGACCCAGACATTGGTGATGGCTTCAAAGCTACACTAAGTGTTGTTGGTGGAATAATCGTTCTTAGTATAGCCAGTGTTATTGTCAAGCTTGTCATTTTGGCAATCCAAGCGATAAGTCGCAAATCAGGACCTGGAGGACGTGCTCTGGGTCGACTCGTGAGTGGTATAATCAACTGGGTTTGGGCATTAGTGAACTACTTCACCATACCAGTTATGGTTGCTGAACGGAAAGGTGCAAAAGATGGAATAAAACGCAGTGCAAGTCTGGTTAAGAACAACTTTGTAGATGTTATTATTAAAGAGACTGCAGTCAGGTGGGGATTTGGTGTACTGGCAGCCATGTTCTTCATAGCGTTTGCTGTCGGTGGAGCAGTCATTGGTTGGTTTATCTTTGCAGGGGATATTCTGATGACTATCGTTATAGCTATAATTTTCACTGTATTTGCAGGTATTCCAAGCACATTGACACTCAGGACCTTCGATATTGTCTATGTCACACTGCTCTATGTCTTCATTAGAAGGAAGGAGGGTGACATCAGTGGAAAGACAGCAATTCCTTCTGCAATGTCCAAGGAACTCGATAGTGCATATAGTAGAGCCCAACGGAGCTATTAATGAAAACCAAAGATGATAGAACGGTTATTGCCGTTCTAATCATCTCTCTTCTTTTTCGCCTTATTCAAAACAGACTAAAGTGACCACTTTGGTAGAGAAAACTAGGAGAGTATCATGGAACCAATAATTGCAGCTGCTAACGCACTTGAAACAGTTCTTGAAGCTAGACCAGGTGAATCAATACTTATTGTTACTGATGATGTTAGAAAAGAGATAGGTGAGGCTTTTGCACAAGGAGCCCTTGAGATTGGTCTCTGGACAAGATTACTTGTCTTGGATACTAAATCAAAAGAATTCAGGAAAGAACCTCCAGCTCATCTGGTTGAGATGATAAATTCAATGCAATCACCAGATATTTACGTTAATATCCTGCGAGGACCAGCACAAGAAACACCATTTCGGATCAAGATAATCAAGCTTGAAACACGTAAAGGGAAAGCACGCCTTGGACATTGCCCTGGAATAACTCTTGATATGATGACTGAAGGTGCACTCTCTCTCACAAGAAATGAGAATGCAGAGATGCAGAATAAGGCAAGAAACCTCGTTACCCTGCTACAAGACACAGTATCAGTCTATGTTACATCTCCGAGTGGAAGTGATTTCACTCTAAGTGTAAAAGGTCGAACTTGGTTCTCAGATACATACATCGACTGGAAGACAATGAAATGGATGAATCTGCCAACTGGAGAAGTATTAGTGGGACCTGTTGAAACATCAATGCAAGGGAAATTAGTCTGTGACCTAGCTATTGGCGGAATCGGGCCTATTACAAAACCTGTGACACTCACTGTCAAAGATGGCAGAGTCGAATCAATAGAATGCGAGGATAGTGATGTTGTGAAAAGCATTGAAGAGGCTCAGTCTATTGATAAGATGGCAAAATATGTCGGTGAGTTCGCAATTGGTCTAAATCCAAAAGCGCGTCTCGTTGATGAGTTTCTTGAAGCAGAGAAAGTAGAAGCAATACATGTTGCTTTTGGCAATAACATGGACTATCCTGGTACAGTAGCAAACAACTCTGCAAATCATCAAGATTTTTTAGTGGATAAACCAACTGTAGTTGTAACTTATTCTGATGGTCGCACTAAAGAAATAATGAAAGATGGAGAACTGCAGGCATAGTATAGAGGGGATAACCCTCTTCTACTATAACCAATCAAAAGCCATTTCCCATGTAGCACTTGAGCCTGCATATGGATTGAGATAGATGGTTTTGAAAAATTCTGGAATCATATCTTGATTTCTAGCTTTTTCAAATGTCGGAAGCACAAACTCAGTTCTCCCAATAAAATAAGTGATAATGTACGGAGCCCAAATATTAGGTGAACCATCACTATTCTTTGGACCAATGAAACCTAGAGACCCTTTAGCTGATGACTCAGTTCTGAGGCCTCTGTAAACCATGTAATCAACTGCCTCTTCTGTAGACTCTTTCTCATGATTCATCATAATTGCTGCGTTGATACTTGTCATACGACGTAGGATATATAATGCATCGAATATTCGTTCTCTTTGGGTTGATTCTCGTACACCAAGGAAATCTTTTGCTGTGTCTGCTGTGCCTTCAGATATAACACATCTTCCAGTATGAAGTGGTACAGTTGAGAGATCAAGGTTTCCATCAATACGATATTTTCTCTCCCGCCACAGATTTGATACATGATGTTCATACTCGTGATAGATGACTCCCAAGAGACTATCTTTGTTCATAGGACGATCAACATTGAATTCGTTGAGTGACTTATAGTCACCTTGATAGTAATTATAACCAGACCAAGGTTTATCAGTGACTGAACTATACAACACTCCATTATCTGTAACTGATATCTTCATTTTCGAGAAAATACGTTTTTGGAAAAGTTCACCAACTTCTCTCGCCTTCGGTTGAAGAACATTTTCAATCAAATCACTCAATTCTTCTCCTTGAATCTCTCCTTCTTTTGAAAAATTGATCACCCGCTCATGAACATCTTTCCCAGAGATGTCTTTTGTCAAATCTTCAACTGTATCTATAACTACATCGATTTCCTTCTCACTGAACTTCTCGAGTGGAATATGAAATAGAGCTTCAACAAGATGTGAATAACTCATCTCAGAGCCAGAGAGCCATTGAACTACAGTCTTGAATGAGTCAATCTCTGCAAGAAGATAGGTTTCGTGTATCCTATCTGTGATTTCTTCAGATATTTTTTCTTTCAGTTCTTCAAGTTCATGAATTAAGTCATTACTTGGTCTGTCTTTTTGTTGATTCTTTGGAGCAAGATTATCTGGGCCAAAATACGCATCAATCAAATTGACACCAGTTTCTTTTTCGACTAGATTTCCAACTTCTCCAGAGAGAATCACATATCTTTCAAGAGCATTCATGGCAGTTCCTGAGGAATGTAACCAGACTATCAACTTACCGGACTCGGCTAATTTGCCAAACCACAGTTCTTCATACTAACAACTGACCTTCTCCAAACTTTGACACATCCCCAATTTTTTCATGGAGATAGAATATTGCATCCGTATCTTCTATTTCTATTCTGGTATATGCTTGAGAATGGGCTCCACGAATTCTTTTGGATAAGAGAGTACCAGTGTTATAGAGAATCATCCCATTCAATCGCCACATCCATGGCACATGGCGGTGCCCGTTTAGAACCATAGAGCATCTGGAACGAGTGAGAACACCCAACATATCTCCAGCGTCCTCAACGACATTATGTTCTCTTCCAGTATGAGGAACGGGAATAAGATGATGGTGCAACGCGAATATTTTCACTTTCTCTTTTGCAGTTCGAAAGAAATCAGCAATTTCATGGTATTTGGATCTACCAACATGACCCGCATCATTATCAGGTTCAGAACTATCTGCCGCATACATGGATATATGTTCTGTTTCATAAGTAGAGAATCTATCACCAAAAAGCTCCTCAAATATTGAAGTTCCATAGTTACGTTCGTCATGGTTTCCAGGTACTATAACAAGCGGCAAGCTCAATCCTTCAATGACAGAATAGAAATTTTCGAATTCATCTCTTAAACCCTCTGAAGTCAAATCACCTGTAATCAGAACTATAGGAGATGCTGAGTTTCTAGATTTCTTCTCAATACTATCGATTATATTTCTGAAATCCTCTAAAAGTACACCGCTTTCTCCAATGTGCACATCACTTAGATGAAAGATCGTGGTCTTCATCTTTGGCATTTAGCGGAACCCTCCTGACACACAGGCACTATGACAAGCACTGTGACATGCAGAATGGCATACACAAGCACTATGGCATGCTGAGTGGCAGGCACTATGACAGGCGTCATGCGAAACGCAAGCACTATGACAAGCATCGTGCGATACACAACGACTTGTGCCTTCGATGATTGGCTTCAATGGGGCAGTTATCACGCTCCCAACATTCTCTACGACTTTCCCGATGGTACTCGTAACATTAGATACTATTTGACCTGTTGTAGCCGCAACATCCCCAATCACACGACCGGTCGTATCAATGGCATTACCAGTTGCTTCAGCAAGACCATTAAACCAATCAGGAATCTTTGGAGGTGCGATTGCAGGTCCAGAAGATTCGAATGCATCTTCGAGATATCTATCGTGTCGTGGATGCATATACAACCAGTACCAAGCCCAAGAGTTATGGTAATGACTATCGAAGTAGTATAATGTACGAGTATTGAGAGTAGGTTGATCATTAAGTTCGTCCCAAGCACCGTCAACCATTCGATCATGATGCTCCTTTGTTGCTTCAAAATCAACATTCCATGATTTTTCTTGAACCCGTTCAGCTAGTTCTTCAATCATCTGATCAACGAGTTCCTCATCTAGTTGGTCATCAACAATCGCTTCAATGAACATCTCTTCATAATAGGTTAGGTCTTCAAATCGTACACCGGTATCAGTCAACTTCAATGGATCAGTGGATATCACTCTGACTGCACCCTTCTTGACACATGACATCATAATCATAGCTACAATTTTCTGCCTACTGTTGTTTACGAAGAATGCAGATTCTACTGGATCAAGCTCAGCAACACTGAAGGTCAGATAATCAGATGTATTTAATTCATTGGCGGAAACCTGAAACGTTATTGTAAGAATCTGAGGTGTGTTTGCAGGGATGAAGGAAAATAGGACTGTATAATATTCGCCACCAACAAGAGTTCCAACCAATGTTGAAGTAGACCCTTGTGTTAGAGTAAGATTTGCTGGAAGGGCCATATTCACAGTGACACCGGTAAGATCACCATCTCCAATATTGATTATGTCTAGTGAAATATCGAAATCTGTTTCTGCATTTGCATTAACATAATCTTCAGCATTAATTGCCAACGCTCCAGGCACCAAAAAGGGTTCATAGTAACTCCAGTTTGTATAGTGAAAGACTCGCAGATGATCAAGAGAATTAACTGAATTTTCAATGAAACTGATACTGAAAATTCTAGGCGATGCAGACTCATCTGAAGGGTATGCAATGAGTTCAACTGACTCGAAGTCACGAGTGTTTCCATTGGACTCTTCTATCTGTTGACGGAAGTCTACCACATAACCAGCATGGTTAGCACCATCTGGAGTTATCCCTCCTTCAGATGTAATCCATTCAGATTCCATTTCTATAGGATAAATAACACGGATATTGGAATAGTCAATAGGCAACTCCCACTGGACAGGAGCCCAATTAAAGACTCCCAGATCAGCAGTGATTGTGTCACCGCTGCCCTCTAATTCGAAGGTTCCTGTTGTCTTCTCTATGACACGATTTGTACTGAAGTATCCAAACACAATTGTAACAGATTCACCTTCTTGTGTTCGAGGTGTCCAATCAAGACCATATCCATCCCAATATTCAGTCACCACTAATGAGTAGCGCTCTCCATCATATTCTGCATAAGCTCGATCAGGATCGTAAATTGATGACTCCTGAATTCCTCGAAGATCAAATCCACCAATTGAACCACTTTCAACTGTAAATGTCATCCAGTACGTAACATTGATTCTTCCATTCGGTAAAACAACAACATCGACGAGAACACTATCTATATTCACGACTCTATCTTGAGCGGGAGTTGTAGAATTTACCGCCAGTGGACAACATAATAACACTATCAATGTGATTACAAAGAGTTTTTGTCGTATACTTCTCACGTCCAATTCTCCTTGCTCATTTATTCTCTTCATTCAAAGCATACGCATGCTGAGAGAGGTTCTGTTCAATGTCCTTCACTTTCTCAATAGTTTTGTTGATATCTTTTTGCAGACTCATCCAGTTTACAGTTTCCAGTAGTTTGCGAGCTGCTCTAATATCATCAACAGAGGACATAAGAATCGTAGAAAATGGCTGGTGCATATTTCCAATAGTATCATGCTTCATCAAATATGACTTGAGAATTACATCAACTGCGGCTTCTACGGATTCGTATTCAGTCTTCTTAACATGTCTCTCGAGAAGGTCATGAAGAATCTCAGAAACTCTGACTTCACGCATTGCTAAAGCGCTTCCTTTAATCACCCTTTCGTGCCCGTAGCACATCTGCTTGAGCGTAGGTCAGATTGGCAAGATCAGATTTTGCAGCAGCCCAATCAATGATATCAGGAAACTCCTGAATCATACCGCCCCAGATTAGATGATAGACTCTCTTTAGTATAACAACAGGGTCAGTTTGTTTTCCGACATATTCGAAGAAACACTTGACCATTGCAGGACTCTGTTCCGTCATTTTATCAGGGACTTCAGTTCCAAAACCTGCAAAGGCAACATCGAGTTCCTTGAGGACATCCATTCTTTCTCTAATTCCTGCAGCAATCACTGGCAAGTCTATATCATACGCACTGAAGTGCATTATCAATTTCTTATCTTTGATTGTTCCATATGGTAATTTAGTCTCGTTGGTACTCATCTCCAAATCCTCATCTTTTTGTTATGCAATGAGTAGCACAAGACCTGATAAGCCTTTCAGGATTTGGAACAAGAATAAAATCAACTACGCTTATTTTCTCTCCACTCATCTTTTGATTGAAAAAAGACGATTCGTTCTAGAGGTTCTCCGCGTACTGATAGCGGACTTCTATGTGGCATCACTAAGTATCTTTGAAAACCACACTTCTCAGCACACCGAATCATGCGCCCATTACCAGTCCATGTTGCAGTTCTAATCTCTATTAAATCAAGATACTCAAAGAGGTGGTCTATCAATAGACTGAGAGCTTCAGTTCCTAGTCCCTTTCCCCAATTCTCAGGTTCAGGAATATCGATGCCAACAAAAGCAGTTTTGTCATCCTGGTCGTACTCGTAATATATGACCCATCCAATGTGTTGACCATCTTCTGTATCTATTTGCCAACGCCAGCTTCTCCCATCCCTATTCATCATCTTTTTGTACCAAGTTTCATAAGATGGTAATTTGGACCTATCAACAATTGCGTCAGGTTCATCATAATACTGCCATTCATCTAATTCCCACCATCGTAACATATTTTCATAGTCTGATTGTCGTGGTTCATTGCGAAGCTGCACTCTGTCACCTGAGATTATCATTGACTTCACCAAATCATGGTACCACATGATTCTTCGGTAGGAGTTTCTAATCTAAGCACTTAAGATGTATGAAATGACAACATGACTTGCAAAATCTCAATTACCATGGGTGGTTCGAATTACGAAACCAGTATACAACTATACCATTGAGGATCTCAGCTGGGTAGAGAGATTCATGAGTGAGGTGAAGGATTACTTCTTCGTAAGACCAGAAGACAATCTACTAATCCTCAGACCAAACAAGGTAATGCATCTGAACCAGACTGCACAAATGATGCTACAAATGTTACTTGATGGAAAATCACCTCAAGAAGTAACAGAATTCTTTGAAACAAATCATAGCGTTGCACAACAAAAGGTATTGAATGACCTTGCAGCATTCGTCTTTGACCTGCAGAATATGATATCAGGTAATCAAAATATTTACACTTATAGAACAGCAAAAATACTCCCTTTCGGAGAGGGGGAGATTAGATATCCCGTTTTGAGTGAGATAGCAGTCACTTACAGATGCAACAATGCATGTCGTTTTTGTTATGCATACTCACCTCATAGAGAGTCCGGCGAGATGAGTACGGAGGATATTAAACGAGTGATTGACATTCTCGTTGATGATGCACATGTACCAAGTCTCTCCTTTACCGGTGGAGAGCCGACCTTACGAGATGACCTCTTTGAACTGATAGCTTATGGTAGAGAGCGAGGTCTCCGGATGAATCTAATCACGAATGGGCGTAGATGTGCAAAACCTGAGTTTGTAGAGAAATTAGTTGAAGCTGATTTGAATAGTGCACAAGTATCCATTGAGGGTCCAGATTCAGAAATTCATGAATAATCTCTAGTAATTTCATCCCAATAATCCATGTGTTCGGATATCTATCCAATTGAAAAGTAATTCAAGTTATTAGTAACCAATGGATGTATTGAGGTATGCGAATTGAAGATTTAGCTACACCAGCGGTCCTAGTAGATTTTGAAAAACTCCAAGACAACATTCTCCGAATGGCAAAGAAAGCTAAAGCGTTTGGTGTTGATTTGCGTCCACATATCAAGACGCACAAATGCATTGAGATTGCCAAACTCCAAGAAAAAGCGGGGATGGTAGGTGTAACTGTTTCAACTGCAGGAGAGTTAATCAGGTTCTATGATGCGGGATTTGAGGACATAACTTTCGCATTTCCAATATCAAAGACAACTTATGATGCTGTTTCTTCGTTACTTGGAAAGAATGAAATCAAATTGCTTGTGGACGATTCAGCTTCGGTGAAAATGCTTAATGAGTCCTGCGAAGAAGATGGGATTAAGACCGATGTTCTATTGAAGATTGATTGCGGATATCACAGATCAGGTGTTGGTCTTTATGATGAGAAATCTTACGAGCTTGCAAATAGAATTGAAGATGCGCCAAATTTGAATTTTGAGGGAATACTCACACATGCAGGACATGCATATTATCAACAATCTGCTGAGGAAATAAAACGAGTTGCTATGGAAGAACAAGAAGCAATATTCGTTTTTGTAGACAAACTTAGAGATGATTATAGAATAGAATGCAACACAACAAGTATTGGTTCTACTCCCACAATCTCATTAGCTGAACAAATTCAGAGAGGGATAACTGAAGTCAGACCAGGAAACTATGTATTCTATGATTATACACAAACGGTTCTTGGTTCTTGTAGACTGGACCAATGTGCACAAACTGTAGTGGCTACCATTGTTGGTAAGTACTCAGACCATATTGTGATTGATGCAGGTGCAACTGCCCTATCAAAGGATCTTGGACCAACGCATATTCAACCAGAATGTGGATATGGAATAATCATAGATGATTACAATGATATGCAACCTGTTAATGATACGGAAATAGTTTCTCTCTCCCAAGAACATGGAGTGGTACTGATTAGTTCTGAATCGCCTCTTCATCAAGCCAAAATTGGAAGTAAAGTCAGAATTATACCAAATCATTCATGTTTAGTTACTAATCTCTTTGACTACTTCCATGTCGTAAAGGGGAGTGAAATCAAAACAAAATGGAAGATTGAGAGATTCAGAGTTTCATCTTAGCAAATTTGTTTCTATCACAATTTGTTAGTAATCACATGACCACAGTACGGGCAGTTTTCTTCTTCCCCAGGTAGGATGGGATTCGGAAGTTTTCCACCACAGTTAGGACAGGCGGTGACAGCTTTGGGCATCTGACTTACTGCTTCTTTTGTATAAATAACTCTGGAATTCTCATCTATAACACCACGGAATTTACCTTCTTTGGACAGTTCTTTAAGAGCTTCAATAATCTGCTCCTCAGTAGCTTCAGTTACCTCAGCAATTTGACTGAACTTCATTCTTCTCTGTGCGAACATAAGATGGAGAATACTCTCCTTGAGTTCTACTGCTCTCGGACTGACTATCTCATTTCTGCGCCTATCAACATAGACCAAGGGTAAACGTTTTCGCTCTAATTTTTCAGCTGCATCTACAACATCTTCTGGTTCTGCACCTAGTTTTTTGGCAGCTGCATCCACACTGATACGACCTTCTTCTTGCACGAGCTTTATCAAATTCCCAGATACGTCTCCAATCCTTGCTTCACGTGTACCTTTTGCGAGTAACCACAGACCAATTATCAATTCAGGTAGTGCAAGAATGCCCCAAGCCACAATTCCTGAGGTTAGTAGTATAGATGGGTCACCACCTACTGCTAATGTGCTATCATATACGATCCAAGTCATTGCTGCACAAACCACAAGCAAAACAATTCCAACAAGCTGTAAAATTCTAGGATGCAAATCTCTCAACCTCGATTATAGTCTACCACAATAACAGTTATAGATTGTGCCTGTTTTAAAGGCGAGTCTGTTGTGTAATACCCTCGTATAGAGGTTTTGAGACTCGACAGAATAACTTAATTAGAGAGAAACACACAAAGCCAGATATAAACCCGTTAAGGGCTAGATAAGAAACAAAAGGATGTAGGAAGCGATGGTACCGGACAGAGAGGGTGCGACCTCAGCAATCATACTTCATTTAACCCCGGGAAAGCCAGTGGAGTTCCCGGCTGAATTCGTAGCGGACATTAAGGAGAAAGCTGCCTTGACAGTTCTTCACCATAAAGACCGTGTGATGAAAATATTCCCAGTTGCCTCAGATGACATCTATCTTCTGAGAATTGAGATTAGTGATCTTTCACGTAATTTCCTCAAGCAACTTAACTTCTCATTCAATGATGCCAAATTAAGCGACATCATATTCACAACCGGCGTATGCCTTAGAGGCGAGAAGTGCTATTACGAGTGCTATTTCGTACCTGACCAATTAGTAATCACTCTGAAAGAACTTGAAGAAAGCCTGCAGAAAATCCCAGGCGTTTCAAAGGTAGTTCTCAGGAAAGTATCCTAGGCTTAGTCGCACACTGTCCCTCGTACCCTAAGGAGTCTGTGGGACAGAGTATCCCTTGGATATGATGTTTTCAAGACTCCTTATTTGGCTCGTTACTAGAATTTCTATTCGTAGTCATAATAGATGCTTGATATTTGGTCGGGCATATCTACATCTCGAGTAGCAAAAAGAGTAATCAGTAGTTGTTTTTTGTAGAATTGATAACGAGACTTCTTGAATGGTTCTGCGTCAAAATAGGGGATATACGGAGACTGAATTCCGAGCCAACCTCGTTCATGGGACTTGAGGTCCAAATATCGAACCAGATTTATCGCCTCACTCTTTTCTAATCGATGAGTATGGACATGACTTAACCAACCTGCTGGAATGAATTCACCAATACCCCCAAGCAGATGCTCCCATGCAATCAAGAAACCATCCACTTCACCAGTCGAGTCTTCATGAACAACGCAGTTTACTGGTTTCTGCTTCAAAAACCACATGAATTCATCTTTCTCTCTTACAAAGGCAATTTGATTTCGTTCAATGAAATCATTTGTCAATTCATAAACTCTAGCTGCGTCCGTTTCTTCGAATTCTCTCACTTGCGGGTTATCGACTTTCCTTATACCTTGAATAAGTCTTAATCCCCATTTTTCATAAGACTTGAGTCTTACTGCACGAGCAGCAGCATATGCATCGTAAACTCTGATAACAAAGTTATTGATTCGTACTAGTTCTTTTGAAACGAGATTATAGTCTCTTGCAATTGACATCGCAGTGTCAATTCCATGTGCTTCCGGCTCAAATGTGCCAAGACCTCCATGATAGCCAAGCTCTAAACCAGCCTTCATAAGTTCGATACCCATTTGCTTGGCAATACCTTTCCTTTGATGGTCAGGCCTTACAGCAATCCAAGCTGGAGCACCAATCTTGTGTTTTTCACCTTCAATATAGGTATGGCGAACAACACCTCCAAGAAACCCTACAATCTCACTAGTAGGCTCATGGACTGCACGAATGTACACATTTGAATCACGTATGGGCGAATCAAACTTCAAACGGAATGTGTCCTCATCGAAAGCAATAGTGCCACCTTCATTCCTACCATGATCGACAAAAGCATCTGCAATAAGAGAACTCAGTTCAGGAATCTGGGATTTTGAAAATGTGAATTGTTCAATACGATAATGGTTATGACTGGTATTCAACAGGATATCCGTCCTAGATAATTTGTTTAATGAGAATCAATGGGAGCATTATATCGGTTATTAAAACTATTATGTTTACAATAGTACTCAGGATGCATAGAAGAAGGTCCAGAGTGAATGGAGTTTTATCACTCTGGATTGAATTTAAGAAGCTCAAATGATGAGTGTTCTAGAATGATGTGAATTTCATCTCCTAAAACACATCATCAGTTGAGAACCAATTACGGATTCTGGACCATGTCTCTCGACAATCTCTTTCACACGTTCATAATTTGGTGAATAGAGAGGTCTTCGCATGTCCTGTAGATTTGGAATCTTGCGACATATCTTCGTAGCCGTCAACCTACGGAGTGCATGGCTGACAGTTCTCGGAGCAATGTTTGCAGTTTCGCAAATATCTACTGGACACATTGGACCTTTCTGATCCAGATGTTTTAGTATCTTAACTGCACTGCGTGGTAAACCCATCACAGTAGCTCACCTCCTTGGGGTAAGAGTTCACGGTAGTGTTGCTTATTGTGAGGAATATACGAATCTAAGAAGGCCTCTAAGATGTGTTCCTCATCTTTATGGATACCGTAACTCTCGAAGTATTTCATTACATTTCTGATGTCTCTTCGCAGGAGTGCCTCTGCCTTGTTCATATTGCAATGTGTATCAACCTTGTACCCTTGGGGAACATCGATTATCCATGGTCGATTCTGCCACCACAAGATGTTATACTCGCTAAGATCAGCATGGACGTAATGTACATCCCGATACATAATGAGGTAATCATCAAGAATCTGTTCAAACACGACCTCTGGTTCTTGAAGTTCAGCATCCTTTAGCTGAGGTGCTGGTTCAAAATCATCACCTATGAACCGCATTGTAACATAGGTTCCTACACGACCAATCGGAGTCGGAACGTGCATTCCTGCTTTGAAGCAATTTATCAGCAGATCGTATTCTACCACGGCCATGTTCGCCATCATGTCATAGACACAGTAAGATCTCTTTGAAGTGCCTACTGGAATGAATCCCTTCGTCTTTGACAACTGATGTGAAGAGTGCCAGAGTCGATAGGCTTTCAGGATTACTGCATGTCCCTTCCATTCCGCTAAGAATATCGAAGCTTCTTTTCCAGCATTCATTTGATAGTGAACATCGGTGACTAATCCAAACCTAATTGCATCTTCCTTCACCGTTTCGAACGTGATCTCTGGGATATCTACGCGTCCACCGTCTTTCAAGGAGTCGCGTTTTTGAGACAAAGCATCTTTCTTCAATGGATTATGCTTCTCAACATGACTCATTGAATCCAGCCTCCAACGTCTTCATCGTAGTTTTCCAGGTTACTTGGAATATACTCGGAGAGGAATGTATCACGTATTGCTTTGCTATCTCGGTGAATCCCATAATATCGTTTGAAATAGGAAAGTACATTCTTGATGTCTCGATAGAGAAGAGATTCTGCTTTTCTCATATCTGTCCAAGGGCCAACAATTGCTGCCTGTGGAACATCGATTATCCATGGTCGGTTCTGCCACCACAGTATATTATAGCAACTAAAATCCCCATGGACATATTTTGCATCCCTGTACATGAGTAGATAGTCATCGAATATTTGATCCAATGCTCTTTCAGGTTCATCTATTTGAATGTCTTTCAGTTGTAGGGCAGGGTCAGTTCCATCACCAATGAATCGCATTGTGATATAGTGTCCAACTCGTCCGATGGGAGTGGGAACATGAACACCCGCTTGATAACACTTCCAAAGAACATCAAATTCTTTTGCTGCTAACGCTTCCATTTGACCAGGAGCGTTTGTACCTCTTTCTTTAGAAGCATGAGATGTTTTCCAAAGACGGTACACTTTCAGAATGATGGGGTGATCCTTCCAAAGTGCAAGATGGATTGATGCTTCTTTTCCAGCCTTTATTTGGTAGAGGACTTCTGTTGCTAATCCAAACTCAACTGCATCTGTTTTAACCTCCTCAAGAGAGATCTCTTGGAATCGAACCTGTCTTGATTCTTGAGTACTCTTCAAAGCATCCCGTTTTCGAGATAGAGCACTCGGTTTTCTCGGATCGAATTTTTCGACTATACCCGACACTGTCACCGCATCCTTCCGGAACAGCTCAGGTAACATGTGGGTCTTTTTTCCTTCAATTTTAATTGTCACTCACATCGACTGAGCTTAGCACGTCTTATGTTAAAACGACATAAAATCACAAACCGACTACTGCGACAACTTGCTGCACTTCAGAGACCAAGTATCACGTCGTGCTATATGATAACAGTGCACAAAGAAGTAGCGAAGTCCTAAAAGACCCCTACAGCATCTGTGCAGTTGTCAGCTACAATTAGATTACTAGTGATATCACTAACCATTACAATTGTCATATCTATACTGCACCTCCATGCTGTTTCATGTACTTCAGGGCCATCAGATTTGTGTATATAGGCGTTTCTATCTCAGCCAACTGCAAATCAAGTTGCATCTGGAGCCGCTTCCTCATCAGCTTCAGAAATCTTAACAGGATGGGTCTCCTCTACGAATATCTGAAGAACAAGCGCACCAAGAATGCCGAATCCAGCCGCAATCCAGAAAGGTATGAAATATCCATTCAACGAGAAAAAACCGAAGTTGAAAACAAGCAATGAAAAGAAACCGTACATTGCTCCACCAATCAGAGGTCCTATAGTGGCACCTGCATTGAAATACGCCTGAATAGTACCAAATAACTTGCCTCGCAAATTCCATGGGACAATATCAGCCTGTATTGCACGGAGAGCTGGTTGAGATACAGAAAAGGATGCATTCTGTGTTATCCAGACAGCAGCCGTTTGTTCAATTGTTGATGTCATTGGAAGAACTCCAAGACTCAATCGTGCTGTCAGCGCACCACCAACAGCTAATCCCTTTCTCCCGCGTCTATCAGCATATCTGCCTGCGGGAATTGAAAACAACATACCTATTGCACCAGCACCTGAAATTATCCATCCAATAAGACCGATGTCACTCGTGATCTTGCTCATTAGAAAGAGCTGAAAAATCGGTTGTCCAAGACCCATTGCAAATCCATTAGCCATCGCCATAAGGTAGATAGCTCGAATCATCTTTTCTCTCCTTGGTGTCAAATGCTCATCAAGCCGTTCAGATTCATTTGAACCATCATTAGGAACTTCAGAAATGGCTTCTTCAGTTAACAAACTCTCTATCTTTCCAGGAGCTGTTTCCTTCAATAAAATAGCAGTCAAAATTGTCGCAGGCAACACAATTATTGCCGCGATGAAATATGGAACTCTGAACACATCAGGCACTGGGAGTAATAGAACATCTCTGCAGAAATTGTATAGAAGACCACCAACTCCAGGACCCAAAATGAATCCAACATTAGAAACCATCATGTAGAGCCCTAGCCCCTCAGCTCTTTTTTCCATTCCAACAATATCCATCAAGGCAGCCTCAGCAACAGGCCAAACCATTGCAGAAACAACCCCTTGAAGAGAACGGATTATCAGAAGATGTATCCAATTTTGCGCCATTCCAAAGAGAAACAGCAAAATGACATATCCCAGAAGACCAGATACTAACAGGGGTTTACGTCCTTTTTCATCAGATACACTGCCCCAATAACGGGCCAGAACAGTTCGTGTTGCCATGAATGCAGCCATCATCACACCCAGAATAAGAGAGAACTCAGCAACAACTTCTGCTGGAACTACGTAATCAGGTCCCGGAGCTTGGGTCAAACCACCCTCTAAGGCGATTAGATAGAATGCCATTGACGGACCTACAATTCCAAAACCTAACATCACAAGCATAGCATCAATGGCAATAATCATCACTCGGGGATTAGAGTATAGTTTCTTTTTTTTCCGAGTAATTTCTACCTCTATGCCCATTATACTTCAGGTCCATAGCAATTTGGTTTGCTTAATATAGGTGGGTATTCCTGCTATTGTCACAAGGAAGGATTTATCACTGTTGATTTGAGCCTAACCCCGATTTCCAATTTATAATTGGGCATAAGCATTAAGCTCTGAAATGAACTCATGAGGATACTCCCATGCCAAACCCGCTCAATCCATTAATTGTACAATCTGATAGATCAGTGCTCCTCGAAGTTGACAATGAAAAATACGAAGAAACTCGAGATGCCCTAGCAAGATTTGCAGAACTAGTAAAGAGTCCAGAGTATGTACACACATACAAAATCTCACCATTGAGCCTCTGGAATGCAGCAGCGATTGGCATCTCAGCCAGGGAGGTAATTGATACTCTTGAACGGTATGCCAAGTATCCAATCCCGAGTAACATTTCTCGAGATATAATTGAATACATGAGCCGATATGGTACAATTACATTGTTCGCGGAAGGAGAAGATTTGCTCCTTCAATGTGAGGATGTAGATGTTGCAGAGGAAATATGGCAACAGAAGAAAGTGAGAGAGTTTATTGTAGAGCGAGTGGATGAAAGGACATTTCTTGTTGACCCAAGAGAGAGAGGTTTCATAAAACATGCTTTGCTTGAGGTTGGCCATCCGGTAGAAGACCTAGCAGGATATACTGAAGGAGAAGCCCTACCATTTGAGATGAGGGACATCACTCTTGACAATAAGCCCTTTAGGTTGCGAGATTATCAACTCGATTCAGTTGCATCTTTCCACGCAGGAGGCGGAGTAAGAGGTGGTTCAGGAGTAGTTGTACTGCCTTGTGGTGCCGGAAAGACCATGGTTGGGATAGGTGCGATGCATGAGCTCCAAACATCTACATTGATTCTGTGTCCAAACGTGGTTGCAGTAAGACAATGGATTGCCGAGCTTCTTGATAAGACAACTCTGACAGAGGATCAGATTGGGGAATACACAGGAGACGATAAGACAATCAAGCCTGTAACTGTAGCAACTTATCAAATTCTGACTTATCGAAAATCTCGTGAGAATGAATTTGAGCACTTCGAATTGTTTGATGCGCGTCAATGGGGACTCATAATATATGATGAGGTGCATCTGTTACCTGCACCAGTTTTTAGAGTCACAGCAGTAATTCAGGCCACTAGGAGACTTGGCTTAACTGCAACACTAATTCGGGAAGATGAACGCGAAGAGGATGTGTTCAGCCTAATAGGTCCAAAACGTTATGATATGCCCTGGAAGCAACTAGAAAACAAAGGATGGATTGCTACAGCTATCTGTTATGAGATACGTTTGGAGTTGCCCGATAAACTACGACGTAAATACGCTGTCACAGAGGATCGGAAGAAGTATAGAATTGCTGCTGAAAATCCAAGAAAACTCGAGATCATAAAAGAACTGATTCAATATCATGAAAAGGATAATATATTGATCATTGGTATGTATCTGAAGCAACTGAAGGCTATAGCTGATGAGATCAAAGCACCGCTTATTACAGGCAAGACCAACAATTATGATCGACAGAAACTATACAAAGCCTTTAGAGCAGGAAAAGAAAAGATACTTGTTGTGTCCAAAGTTGCAAACTTTGCTCTAGATCTTCCTGACGCAAATGTAGCGATTCAGGTCTCTGGTACATTTGGTTCACGTCAAGAAGAAGCACAACGGCTTGGTAGAATTCTAAGACCAAAATCAGATGGTAGCTTTGCCAGATTTTATTCGATAATAACAAAAGACACTCGCGATATGGATTTTGCAGCTAAACGTCAACTGTTCTTAACCGAACAGGGTTATCAATATGTGATAGCATCAGATGATGAAATGATCTGGGAAAAAGACCCCGCCAAGTTCTTCAATTAGTCTTTCTCATCCTTTGGAGCGTCATACGTAGTGATCTTCCGTGCTATCTCTTTGATTGTATCGATTGTCAGACGTTCAATCCCCTCAGGACCAACTTCAAATGTGACCCATAATGTATTATGAGGTGCACCTTTCAATTTTGTTATTCTAAATTGTTTTAGGAGAACCCCCGCATTCTTGAATACAGGCTCATGTCTTGTATCAATGATGATATCACTACTATAGGTAATCAGATCATCATATGCAGCAAATTGTTGTAGTCCAGTGTGATAGGTAGCCCAGCATGGAACATAATGATCTTTTGAGAAAGTTGCGCGCCAAGCCTTCACTGCATTTACAGCCTTGAAGGGATGTGATTGGAGGAAGAGTTCTGTGATACTATCGATGAAAATGCCTCCGATTACTTCTTCGTTTTCATCTAGGTAAGCGTGTATTGCATCACCAACTTCATTGGGTTCAGTGGGATTCCTAACAAGTGTGGTATGATTATACTTCACGGTTTTTCGTAGAATCTGACCCGAAAAACAATCTATGAGATGAATCATGTCCTTCCCAAGCATCTTAGCATAATCCCATCCAAGAGAATACAGATTTTGTAGAATGGAGAGAGGAGTGTCTTCAAAGCAAACATAAAGTACCTTCTTTCCCATTTCCATCTGCGCTTTTGCTATTTCATTCAATATTACAGATTTGCCACCACCACCAGGTCCACGAATAAAGCCAAATGCGTTACTTGGAAACCCTTTCGTAGTTTCTTTGTCCAATGGTTCTACTCCAGTCCAATAAAGAGGACGTCCTTTCTTTAACATATCTTCTAGACTCATCTCTTAAGTCCCTGAATGTCTTCAGATAGATATTACATCAATCTATTGGCTATGGATTTTCGAAATACAATGGGAGATATAGCATAGTTTATATTATATTATATTATATTAGATATAACCTTTAAAGTTCGGAGCGTTTCAATGTAAATGTATAATTCAAGCCGGGAGAGATTGCAATCAGAGAATTCTGTGTTTCTAAAAATACGCCACGCAGCACTCGAGAAAGCCTTCACAGAAATCCGTCACAAGAGAATAGACTTGGATGAAAAACTAAGTAATGGGTGGATTTCCAAAGAAGAATATCAGAAAGATCTTACCAAACTGATTATAGAGGGTAATGACATTAGAACGAAAAAGAGTGAGATTGAAGAGAAACTTGATAATTAAGGAGTTAGAAGAGATTCTAGAATATCCATTCTTGTACTAAGATAATCAATCCAAGAAGCTCTAGATCCATTTGTTAACAAAATGGGTTCGATAAGATTTTGCTCAGTGTTCATTATCCAAATAAGAAACCAAGATATCAGTGCAAGTAAGGCCAGAGGTGCAAAAAGGAGTATCTGGTTTCGCTTTTCAATCTGTGAAATGGATTTTTTCAGTTCTGATAGATTTTTCAAACTATATGGTTCACAAAAGAAATATGATTGATCAATCATGCTTTCTGCAAGTGCACAGAATTCAAGATCAAGAAAAAGGAGCCCACCTTTTTGGAAAACTATATTCTGCGTGTGAAAATCACCATGCATTAAATCACACGACCATGGCATAGATTTCGCCCACTCTAAGAGAGATTGTTGAAAATCATCCATTAATGAGATTCTATTTTCAATATAGTTAGAATATGTGTTTGATTGATTGTAAATACGTAAGATGGAATCATAATTGAATCTGATATATGATTCAGCGTTCTTGAATTTATGGATGGTTTTGGGTCTCAATTTAGCGAACTTCTGATGAAATGCAAATATTGTTTCGATATCACTAGAATCAAGTTCAGATATCCGAGAGGGTATCTGACCAGTAATATGTTCGAGTACCATAAAGGGAGTTTGTTTTAGGTCAGAAAGCCGACCAATTGCCAATGGTTTGGAGCAAAGCCCGGAAGGATAGAGTGCTTCATGACAATTCCATTGATATTCATACGGATTTTCTTGATATCTGCATACAAGTTGAGGAAGTTTTACTATTACTTGGCCATCTGAACTATCCATTAGAAGGTTAATATTAGACCAACCGTGTAGCAAGATAGGGGGATGAGTATCTACCCTGAGACCTTCTACTGATTCATTCAATAGAATTGGAATTCGGTTCAAATCAAACCCATGTACTTGGATGTTTATTGGAGACATCTATTTCTCAGTAACTAATCCAAAGCACTTAAACCCACGGCAATCATGAACTCGTTATGAATGGAAAACATGTCATCCAGATTCTAACTCATCTATTTCGTAAAAGGGGATCTCATGTGGAGATTGAGGAAGCAGTTTCTTTTCTATCATTCCGATGTAGGTTAGGGCGGCCTTCAGATATTCGTAGACTTCTAACAATTGCCCTTGAGAATGAAATGGTCAACCGCGAAGGCAATAGCATCAAAGCAGGATTCCTATATGAGAAGCAAGAATTACCAATAGACCTTGTTGCAGCATTTGGAGGACCAGTTCGGATGAATAGTGAAAAAAAACCTATGCAATAACAGATTCTTCCGAGAAAATATTCCTAATCGATGCCAATAATGCTGTTAGGTGAATGAATGGGTTTCGTGCCTGAGTTATTCTATAGTCAATCTCTGCAATTCTAGAGAGAAGATGTTGCAGTTTCGTAACAGGAATTGGTCGTTTGAGTAAGTCTCGCTGTATCTCCAGACAGACTTCTTCTGGTTCGTATCCATCCATAGCAATTAACAACCTTAATCGATCTCTTGCTTTCACAAAATCATTATTGAGTGCCAGTGAGATCATTTTCCTGACTTTCTTAGAGAGGGAGGATTCAGAATACTCATAGACAATATCTTCAAATACCGTGTTTCCACTTGAGGCACATATCTGTAGCAAGTCTATAGCTCTTCTCATGTCACCTTGAGACTCTTTGGTGATAGCTTGGATGCCCGTTTCATCATAATTCACTGACTCATTCTTGGAAATTCTTGTAAGCATGTCTGAAAGATTCTCTTCAGAAATCGCTGAGAATTTAACCATAAGACATCGAGATATAATAGCAGGATTCCACCCAGTCAATGATGGAGTTATTAGAATGAATCTACACAAATCCGAATATAATTCCATAGTTCTGCGGAGTGCTTGTTGCATATTGTAATCCATCGCATCGGCTTCATCAAGAATTAACACTTTCACAAGTTCGTCAGAAACTGTCATGGTTGACGCGAAGAGCTTTATCGCTTGTTGAAGCATTTCACTTCTGTTAGGTTCTTTACTCCTACCTTTAAGCTTTAGTTCTGCTTTTGCTTCTCGATAGACAAAGGACATGTATTCATCAAGTTCAGTTCTATCCTTTCTATCTAATTTAGCCAAATCAGATATTTTTCGCTTTGCAGTAGTTGCAGAATATGTGAATATCTCGCGCACGTTCAGTATTTTATAATTTGATTCAAATAAATCACCAAGAGCTTCTCTTGCATACAACTCCGCAGCTACTGTCTTGCCCGTTCCAGAGGGGCCGTAAAGAATCAAACTAGCAAAGAGTCCCGATTCAGCATATTGTCTGAGTTGGGCGATGGCTCTCTCCTGACCCACAAATGAATCCCATGATGAAGGGCGATATTTTACTGACCACAATGGTACTTCCATGGTGAGGACCCCTATACATTCCTCCTGCGATAACAAGATAAGCATGTTCATTGATATTTTTCTAATTTGGAAAATTTTAGCTAAACATGACCGAAACCGTAATGGTCATAAACCATGAATATCTGGGCGCTTGTTTACTTCCTAAATTTCCTAGAAGTGAAGATAATGCAGAAAATCACGCTTGAAAAAGAGATAGAACACATGTTTAGAGAAGACCTGATAGTGGCATGCCAATATTGGGGCATCGATGTTGGAAGTAGTTCTTCAGGCGATTCTCTCATGAAAATGTTAGCAGAAAAAATGAAAAATAAAGAAGCAAGGGAACGAATTTTTGCTACTTTTACTGAGAAGGAAATTGATCTTTTGGGAATGCTTGTGTTGAATGGCGGGGCAATGAGTTATGACCGACTTAAGCCTTACAGGAAAATCTATAGCTATGGTCAACTAAATCAAACTGAGAGAGATCTTCGCAAAAAAGGTTTGATTATTAGACGAATGATGTCTAGACTTACTGAATTTGGGAGAGAAGTTGCCGAATTTAAGATACTGGATTTCTTCATGCCGATACTCAAACAGTACTTCTCTAAGAAACCTAAACATGACCTAGAGAAACCTAAGAGAGTCAAAAATATTGTCAATAATCGTGACACAATCCTACTTGATTCCCTATTACTCGTTTCATATTTGGCAAAGAATGAAGTCAAGATGACTAGTTCTTGGGAATTTCCAAAGAGAGAGATGGATCATATCAAAGAAGCAATGTCAGATTCATCAGAAGAACGTTTTGAACTAGTGCAAAAGATTGCTAGAAAGGCTGGTGCTTATGTAATAGTAGAAAAAGATAGAGTGATCCCAGGAAAGGTTGAAGCTCTATTTGATGGACGTCAAGATGAAGTTTCAAGTAGGATATTACTCTCAGCACTTGGAAGAACTAGAGCAATATGGGCAACACCAGATCAACCAACCGAATATACACTAAATCTAGTCATTTGCAGATTAAGAGAGAGTACTACAGAGGATTGGATTCAGATATCTGAATTGAAAGATTGGATCAGAACTGAATTGTTTATTGACGAGCAGCCTCTGAAATGGATACAAGTATCAGAGGAGAGGGTCATTATGGCTCTTGAAACACCATTGCTACTCGGATTGGTAGAAGGAGCGTATAAAGGTAAGAAGTTACTGGCGATAAGACTCACAGAAGTTGGAGCAAGCGTGATTGCAAATAGACCAATGACAAAATTAGAAAAACATGAAACATTCTTTGTGCAGCCTAATTTTGAGATTACTGTCTTCTCTTCAGAGATGAACTACTACAAACTCTATCAGCTCATGCTACTTACAGAACCAGTTAAAACAGATGTTGTTAGTACATGTAAAATCACCGAGAATTCAATATTCCAAGCGATTGAAATCAACTGGCGAGAAGCTGAGATTCTTGAATTCTTGGAAACGGAAAGTAGCAAACCAGTGCCAGCGAATGTACTACGCTCAATTAAAGATTGGACATCCCGAACAATATTTGCCACACTTTCAAATGTCACAATATTTGAAACTGAAAACGAACAAGACCTTGAAGATTTGCTGCTAATTGAGGATTTCACGAAACATGTTGTCAAACGTCTTGGTCCACAAGCCGTCATTTTGAGAGACGATACGGATGAATTCATTGAAGAATTGCAGGAACATAGATGCCACATCAGGAGAGCAGGTTCTGTGGAAAGAGAAGAAACAGAACCGACAGGGACCAAAGTGGCTGAACAAGTGTTATTATACGGAGAACAAGCGCTGACCGATATTCCAGATACATGTTTCGGATGTCCAGCTTTACAGTCTTGCAACAGAGGAGCAAAAAGAAAATCGCAGACCAAGGAGTGAATCTTTCTTGGCCAAGAGAGTACTACCTTTTGATTTGGTTGGGCATTTCTTTGGTGTGGGAAGTCTAAACGAAAAGGAGGAGAGAGCTCCGCTGGAGTACATTCCAAAATTAAAAGTGCCCTATGCCTACCAGATTCCATCGAAAAGAGAAGAAGACATGATACGTCAATTTGGAGCTTACATTGATGGTTTTGAAGAAGAAGGAGATTTTATTCTGGACATTGATCCTTCATCCTTTCAAGAAATGATTGAGAATGATGACCCAATTTCACCATCCAAGGACTATTTTGGTAGTCTATTTCTACTCAAAGAACAGGATTCATTTGATATATTCAAGACTCAGGTTACTGCACCTGCCACAATGTGTTTCAGTACAAGAGGAAGCAATGGAAAGAATCATGTTTCTCCGCAAATGTTCGCATTCTATTCATCGTTAATATCCAGAGTTTCTCAAGGGATGGTTGAATTTCTTGAGGATATGGCTTCGACCACTATTATATGTCAAGACGATCCTGCTTTTGGATTCATAAGAGAGATGATAGAGAATAAACAAATTCATGGACTAGATATGAAGAAAATGCTGAAGAAGACGGACAGTTTGTATCCTGAGAGGGTGATCCCAGCATATCACTATTGCGAGGATTGGCGAGAGCTAAAAATCGACGAGGAGTATATCCTCTGGAATTCAAAGCCAAAAATAGTCCATATTGACGTTGTGGCATACGATACTTCAATAGATTCTGAACAAGCAGAAGAGATTAATCACTTTCTCCAAAAAGGAGGGGCACTTGCTTTAGGTGTACTTCCTAATACTGATGATGGGTATGATGCTTCCGTCTTAGTAACTCTTGAACACAATCTTTCAAATGTCCTCCATAACTTCGTAGCAAGTGGTGTAAATTTGGACCTTTTAAAAGAAAGTTGTATGGTTTCTACTCAATGTGGATTAAAAGGCGCGAGTAAGGAACTAATTATTCGAATACATGAAATGGCAGGTGTTTATCCAACTGCTTTTGATAAAATTACTAGTAGAGTGGAAAAATAAAACAAAAGTGGATGGGATGAAACCATCCACCAATTAATTACTACCATGAAATTCCAGGAAATAATCTAGCAGGTATATGGTCGGGAATGAATCCTGGGAACCATAAATCCACTAGAGGCAAGTAGGGAGCTAACATGAAGCTCACTAAAACAAGAACAGCGAAAGTTGCCGTATGAATTGCTGTGACATATGTGTAGTACGGTCTGATGTAGCTATAGAAAGCAAAAGCAGGTATGGATAATGCAGCCATTGCCAGAATCTCTACTGGAGAGAAGAAGAATGGAATAGATATTGGCCACAAGGAATAGAATACCCATGTGATATTATCACTAGAGGTTTCATGATGAGCAATCTTATGAATACCATCAACACCCTGACTTAGGAAGAATACAGGAATAAGCAACCACCACTGGAGCGCTACAAAAAACATTGGACCTGCATAGAACAACAGATCACCAACACTTTCCACTCTTTCCCAGAACGGATTTCTGCTAATATATTCTGTAGCCTCAGTCATGTAATAGCCAATCATTTGCATCAGTACGAGCCAAGGTAGAAAAATGAATGATACGATAATCATTACCAACGCAGCTCTAGGTAGATGAGGAATCTTTCCCTCATGGTAATTGTCCAATGGGTAAATTCCATGTAATGTGAATGCCGTCATAAAAGCAAGGATACCACTTGGTAGGAAAAATAGAGGTTGTAATATTATACTGAAATCACCAAAGAATGCTGTATATATATTTGATGTCAACGATGTAGGAGCCATATACCACACACCAAAGACAACCAAGAGTTCAGGAATCAGCATTTTCATCCTATAGTCCTGAATGAATTTCATAATAGGTCCAGGTTCATTAGTACTTTCTGTCAATGAGATCAGCTCTCCTGAGAATCAGCATGAGTAGGTTTACGATCTGCAACTTCATGGTCCTCTTCACGGAGCTTATGCTGGAAAGGTCTTCCCTGTCCATATATTTCAGGGTCCTCATTCTTCGTTTTAGACATAATTATTCCAAAGCCAAAATACTGGATTATAAGCGAAATGAATGCAATGATGCAAACGTCATAGAAATATAGATGACCTGCGAAAGCAACAGGTTTTAGAAACGCAATCACCGGATAGATAATCGTTTGGATTAATAATCCGAAAAGAAGTAACAGAACCCACTTATTTGTCCAATTTGAAGCCATTTGAATGTCATCTCCGTGGTATAGATTAGTCCACTAAAGACCTGTGGAAAAGACGCTCTAATTAAAGATGTCTGTCATCAAGCACCTCTATTGTAAGATTCTTTCATTCTCTCAACGAGTAATTTTGCTAATTTCCTGAAGTCACGGTCGGAGATACTGGGTACACTACTTGTTCTCTTTGGAATGTCAAACCGAGCTACAAATACAGCTACCTCTCCATCCATTGAGGTTTCAATCAATGCAGGGTATCTTGTTCTTATCCCATATCCTTCCTCAAAATCAGGAACTTTTGGACCCTTGTATATTGTACCTACAAGATAGGGATAAGCAAATCCAGAATGTGAAACCTGTACCTTTATTGTAACAGTATCTGGAAGACCTTCGATGAAAATCTTCGGTTCAGCTTCGATAAGTGTTTGAACACCAGATCTACGACCCATTTTAACATTCATACCAGCTTTTAATCCACTCACTGAGTTGAGAGCTTCAGTAAACTCAAAGTCATCACCAGAAGCTGGGGCTTTGAAAAATGCATCCGAGTCAATAGTAGGTATTCTGAAACCCATAAGGAATCCAAGCACTGTAATGAGACAATAGTAGATTACTGTCAATAGGAGGGTATCAATCATTTTAGAAAAGAGTGGAGTAGCAATTTCGATATATGCAAGAACGCCAAAACCAAGCATGGGAGCAATGATGAGGAAACAGAGAATATTGCAGCTTGAATCAGAATGGGCATAGAGATGACCATACGCTTCCTCATACTTATTCGCAATCTCGCGATATTCAGAAAAACCAACCCATTTTGATGATTCTTCCCATTCTCCTGGAATATAGTCAATTCCCTTTTTTGAGGCAGCTCCCAAGATTGCTGAAACTAATAGAACACCAAGAGGAATTAGGAAAAATGAGAAGATTAAGACTTCAAATGCTTCTAATCCACTGAGATAAATCCAGATGGATATAGCAATAATCACAGTAATTACAAATACAATGAAGATGCGATTTACAATCCTTTGACGTGAATAACTTACAATGTTCTCCTCAGACATCTTGAAATCATCCTACAACTTTCGAAATGACATTCACATAATACATCATAAGGTAATCGGATTAGCAATTGCGGAGTTTAACTTCAGAATTCTTCAAGTAATTCCTTTGTATCTACATCAAGCTCCCGAGAATCAAGATATTGTTCAATCAGTGAATCAATAAGATCTTCAATCATTATTATAGTTGGAGAGGATATTTCAATCTTCGTCTTAAATTCATCAGTTTGATTTGATGTTTCTGTAACCCATCCTACTACTTTACTAGTAATTCCCCTTTCGTCGACATAGAGAATGATTCCAATCACGCTCTCGAATCCACTAACTCTGCCTACTGGTCTTGCTTCAGGTATAGTGAAATATCCACCTGATTCTCCAATCAGGCATTCTATTCCATACCAGGAGATATCGTCAATCTCTTCGAAGATTTTCATTGCTTTCTCGAATAATTTCGGATTAGCTGCCCTGAAACCGCTTTTTTGCGATGAGGGCATCATCCTGTATAGTGCAATACTAAGCGATATCGAAAAGATCATCACTTCTATGCCAAATATGCCTGGTAAAGAGACCAAGAGGTAAGGTACAGTCATTGCCCAATAAACTGGAAGGAGTATAGCGATAATTGCAATAAGAAGAGAAACCAGCAGAGGCATAATTTGTAGACCTTGTGCTAAGGCAAAGGAGTAAGAAATATGGTATTCAGATGCCATTTTCTTATACTCATCATATTCAACGTATGCTTTCTTGTATTGCCACTCGAGTTCTGGAAAATGAAGACTACTCTTCATCCATCTTGTCAGGAAGAATATCTGTAGAGTTAGACCGAGCAAATATAGTGTTGACAATATAATCCAAGTCACTGGTTCCGTTACAATAAAAGTCAGTGAGAATTCAGCAACCCAACCACTAAATACTGCCCAAAAAAACAAGATGAAGAAAAGAATCATGGTCTGATACCAAGGTGTTTCAACAAAGGGTTGTTTTGAAGTCACTGAGAACCGCTTCCCTGAAAACTAAGGTATAGCTTGAGCAATACCCATTTTTTCCAATATCTCAGTACCATAGGTCCAGTCCTCATGTATTTTCCCATATTCTAAGATGACCAAAGCTATTGCATTCATGGTAACTAGATGAACATCCTTCACTCCAAGCTCCGATGCAGTCATTGGTACAGGGTTCTCAACATAATATGAGTCATTGTTCAACCGGTTTTCTTTTCTGAAGAATCTATCACGGGAGTGCCAGAACCATTCCACTAGTGGACGATTCTGGTTGTCGAGTAGACCTGCGCGTAATCGGATAATTGAACCCAGCTCGTCAGTCCGGGATTCTACATAACTCGATTTTTCCAATCCATTAACTCGGAATAACACTCTCGGATTACGAAATACTGAATAGCCCTTTTCATCCGCAGTTTCAATGAGTAATTTGATATCGGAAACACCTGGAAGTCGTGATTGCGTTTTTGCCAGTTGAAGATTCTCGGTAATTAGCAGTTTAATGAAATCATCAGTAGCATTATTTGATGTTGCGCGCCACGCGCTCCAAAATGAAAAACTGTGTAGAAGTAAGTAACTGGTTACTAGAACAAATAATAGGAAGTCAAGAGGAAACCAGCTAACTAACATGCTATAGAGAGCTATAGATAATAGAAATAATGACACTACAATTGGAGTAAAGAAAAACCAGAAATGTGGTTTTGCTTCAACTCTAGAATTCCCATTTGTCGAACCCTTTAGGCTCGTTTTAATCTCATCAAGGGAGAATGACTTGGTCTTAAAATCCCACTTTGGTCTTTTGTAATCTATTGCATTCTTTTTCATAATCCAACCTATGAAAAAACTAGAAAAAATCAGGAACAAAGGAATAACAATGAAATCTATAATCAGAAATGGCCAATTCATCGTTCCATACCAAGGTAATATCAGATAAAATCCAATAGGATAAAGAATAAACAAAGAGAACAACATTGAGATGTATTTCGCCAATGGTTTGTTCTGTACTATTTCCTCCGACATGCATCAATCTCCTTGAACCTTCAACAATATCTCTTCTCTTTAAGGATTGCTTAGTAGTACTTTCATCTTTCAAAAGGTTTAATAGGGATATACAGACTCTCATTAACAATAGTGAATTGGTGGAGTTAATCAAATGCTAAAAAAGGGAGATAAAGCACCTAATTTTGAAACAACCACAGAAAATGGAGATAAATTCAAACTGAGTGACCACCGAGGAAAGAAGGTCATGGTTTATTTCTATCCAAAGGATAATACAACAGGTTGCACAGCAGAAGCTTGCTCAATACGAGACTCCTGGGATGCTTTCACATCTAATGATATTCCGGTATTCGGAATATCAGCCGGCAGTGAAAAATCACACCAGAACTTCAAGAATAAATACAATCTACCGTTCCCTCTGCTAATGGATGAGGAGTTTGAAATAGCAAAGCTCTATGGAGTTTACAAAAAGAAGAAAATGTACGGAAAAGAGTACATGGGTATTGAAAGAACTACTTTTCTCATTGATGAAGATGGGAAAATTGAGGGAATTTTTGGTGGACCTGAAGGCATAGAGAAAGTAAAGACCAAGGAACACGCTGATCAAGTCATAAAATATTGGGACCTCAAAATATAGTAGATTAAAATAATTCCAAGAAGTGGGAATGGTGAAGAATTATGTTAGATGAAGGAGATATAGCACCAGATTTCACTACAGTTGATGAGTCTGGAAACAAGTTTAGATTGAGTGAACATAGAGGTAAGAGAATAGTACTCTACTTCTATCCAAAGGATTTCACTCCAGGATGCACAGCTGAGGCATGCTCGATAAGAGATAGCTATGATGTATTCGAAGATGCAGGAGTCCCTGTGTTTGGAATATCTGGAGGAAATGCAGAGTCGCATCAGAAGTTCAAAGAGAAATACGATCTGAATTTCCCATTACTGGTTGACGAGGACAATGAAATTGCAAAGCTATATGGAGTTTACAAACCAATCAAATTACTGGGAAAAGAACTTCTTGGAGTCAAACGGATAACATTCCTTATTGATGAGGAGGGAAAAATCGAGGGAGTGTTTGGTGGTTCAAAGGGCGTTGAAAAAGTCAAATCTAGTAAACACGCAGAACAGATAGTTGAATTCTGGGGCTTGAAGATATAGGTCATACATTTTGTCATCGCGATTTACCTACTACACTAAGATAGATGACACTCTCAGATTCACCGTCTATGTCAAGCAATACATTCATTTCATTATCATAGATTGCAGCAATCTGACAGCTACTTAGCCCCAATGATTCTGAAGCAAGTGCTAGATTTTGTGCAATATGACCTGCATCCAAGAATACATAGCGATAGGCACGCTGCAGATATTTCCATTTTGACCTAGGGAAAACAGCACTCCAGATAAAGACGAGTGGGGCTTTCTTGGCCATTTGTTGGTCAAGTGCACTAGATGCAACTGTTGTCGAATAATCACCCTTCTTGAGCTGGTCTAAATAATGAGATGACGGAGTATAGTGGTAGAGACCTTGTTCAATTCCTGTAACCTTGTGTACAGACAGGTAGGTCTCGATTGGATAAAGAGCTCCTGCTGATGGTGCAGCGCGAAGCTCATATCCACCAACCCGCCCTGTAATACCCTGTGTAGCCCAAAGTAATTGGGAAACTTGTTCTAGTGAGATAGGAATCTCAGCATATGCACGAACACTTCTCCTTCTTTCAATAATTTCCCATAAGGCACCTCCACCAGTCACATTAGGTTTGGGGAGAGGTATTTTGGGCACGTCATTGTATTCCTTGTAAACTGATGGTTTCTTGTCCCAGTCAAGCATATGCCTCGGTAAGTTTCCTCGAGCATATTTTGTCATAGCATGAAATCTTTCGCCGATATTATCGTCCATAAGGATACACTCAGAATCTTTTCATTTGATGATTCCCATGTGTCTATGAATTGCGTCCCACACATTTTGAATTTAGAAGTGTTACTTGACGAGAATCGATTTTACCATTCTCTGAGCGAATATTCCCTATGGATAGTCTTTAATATAGGCCTATTTTCAGCTCGTTCTTGTCTGGCCCACTTAAGCTGGCTAGTATAATACAAGGGGCAAATACTTTGACTTCTGACGAGAAGACAATTGAAGAACTTAAGAAGAAAGCAGAGAAGCCAGGTAAGGATGCTATGATTCTTCATCCATTCTATAAGGGGAAGATTCAATCTATAGGAAAAGCACCCGTACGTGATTTCTCAGACTTTGCAATCTGGTATACTCCAGGAGTTGCTAAAGCTTGCTTGGCAATAAAGGAAGATCAAGAAGCCTCCTACGAAATGCTGAACAGAGGTAACATGGTAGCTGTCGTAAGTGATGGCACTCGAGTTCTCGGACTTGGTGACATTGGTCCATATGCAGCAGGCCCCGTTATGGAAGGAAAAGCAATTCTGTTCAAATATCTTGGAGGCGTTGACGCTTGGCCAATATGTTTGGACACAAAGGATGCAGACGAAATCATCAAGACTGTGAAATTACTACAACCCAGTTTTGGTGGTATTAACCTTGAAGACATCTCAAAACCCAAGTGTTACGATGTTCTTGAAAAACTAAGGAATGACCCAGAGGTCAAGATTCCCGTCTGGCACGATGATGCACAGGGTACTGGTACAGTTGTTCTGGCAGGAGTACTTGGCGGTCTCAATGTTGTGAAGAAGGACATAGAGAATATCAAGGTTGCACTCCTCGGAGTAGGAGCAGCAAATACAAGGACTGCTTACTTGCTCTTTGCAGCAGGTGTGGACCCGAAAAACACTGTCATGGTTGATAGTAAAGGTGCAATCTACGCAGATCGTGAGGATATCGTCGAAGAGAAAGACTATGACACGTTCAAGTATGACCTTGCACAGAAGACCAATCCAGACAGAATGACTGGAAACCTTGGTGATGTTATTGAAGGAATGGATGTGTTGATAACAGCCTCACGACCAGTTCCAGGAACTGTCAAGAAAGAATGGATTTCAAAGATGGCTGACGATGCAATAGTTTATGCCTGCGCAAACCCACTACCTGAGATTTGGCCATGGGATGCAAAGGATGCAGGTGCCAGAATAGTCGGAACAGGACGAAGTGACTTTGATAATCAAATCAACAATTCACTTGGCTTCCCAGGTATCTTCAGAGGCACTCTGGATGTGCGTGCTCACACCATTACTGATGAGATGTGTGTTGCAGCAGCCCAAGCACTAGCAGACCTTGGTGCAAAGGAAGTAAGTGAGAAGAAAGTCATTCCAACAATGGACCAATGGGATCTTTACCCATTAGAAGCCACTGCTGTCGGTATGAAGGCCATTGAACAAGGCATTGCAAGAGTAGAGTGGGATGAGAAAGACCTCTATAAGCATGCAGAGGACATCATTAGAACTGCTCGCAAGTCTTCAGAGATTCTCTATGAGAAAGGTTACATACCAAAAGCACCTAAGACATAGATTAGATAATGGAAAACATTGCCTGAAAGCTTTGTTTTCCAATCCCACTTCTTTTTCAATTCTATATTTACTGTTGTGAGAGTCTAAACCACACGTTTTCTGAAATATACAAATCCAAAACCAACGGGAAGTGTAATCATAAGGCCCAGAACAACCAACACACTGATTCGTGGGTTAGCATCATCACCATCTTCAGCCATATCAACATCATAATCAGGATTTAGCGGATCCAAACCTTCTAGTAGTTCAAGACGGTCCTCCAAACCATCTTGGTCGGAGTCCTTAGATAGGGGATCTGTACCGATTTCTACCTCATACACATCAGGCAGTCCGTCGTTATCACCATCTGCGGACATAGGGTCTGATCCGTATTCGTACTCTTCTATGTTTGTCAGCGTATCATTATCGGGGTCATCAGTAGCATCATTAACGGTTGGATTAGTGTGATATTGGATCTCCCATCCATCATCCATCCCATCATTGTCAGTATCGCTATTGAATGGGTCCGTGCCGTAGAAGATTTCCTTCTCGTTTACGACCTTATCCTCATCTGGGTCCTCTTGAAGGTCATTGCGAAGAGGATCGAGGTTATTGTCTACCTCTATGCCGTCCCAGATTTCATCTCTATCAGTATCTTTGTGAAATACATCTGTACCCAGATATCTCTCTAACTTATCAGGTAAGCCATCACTGTCCCAATCTAATGGTGGGTCCGGCTCTGGCCATGAGTACTGATCTGCATCAGAAACCCCATCACCATCCATATCATTGCTGTATTTTAGATGAATCTTGACAGAAATTGACTCATTAATTGGATTTTCAATTGCAAGTTCAAACAGACCTCTGTTTGTGATTTCAAAGCTAGTTGTGAAGTTGGCTGACACTTGTTCGGACTCAAATACTAGAGAAGTGTTACCAAAGTTGAGAACAACATTTCGATCTGTTTCAATACTACCAGAAATTTGGACAGACTGGATATGAGTCAAGGGTATTACAATCCTCTGCGTTTGAAGACCAGTGATAATGGAATCCATCTTATAATCAATATCATGCCCATCTCCACTTAAAGCTAAATAGACTCCAGTTGCAGCAGCCGCTCTGGCAATCATGAAAGCTTGCGTATAATTCCAGTCAGGGTTATTCAATCTGTCAGTATCTTCATAACCTATGGGAATCTTATGGCCACTTGTGATATGAACAGCAGGATATCCCTTTGACCAGAACTTCTGATGATCGGCTTTTCGTTGTGAATTAAGAACAGATGTCAGAATATCACTACCAAGACTTTTCATGAAGGCTTCAAGAAGGTCTGCCAGATACTTTGTTCTCGAATAGACACCTTGTTTGTATTCCACAATGAGTCGGTCTTGTTCTCCTTGCTCAGGGTCATAATAGAGTAATTCATCAAAATTATAACTAGCAATTACATCAACGCCTGTTTCATTCAGAATGTTTGCTACCTCTTCAGCCCCATAGAACATTTGGATGGGGGCATTGGGATCCAGAATTTCTAAGTTCCCCGCAAAGAAACAATAGTAGATGTCTATTGGCAACCGGTATTGAGAAAGAATATCAGCAATCATCATCACGACACCACAGCCAGCAGCATTGTTGTTCACTCCCATGTTCCCAGTGAATTGACCAAGAAGAGCAGAATCAAGGTGTGCCCCAAATACTAATGCACGATTATCTGTCCCATAACCTTCCTGATAAGCAACCACAGAATCGTGTTTGCCTTTGAATGATACAGGTAATGAAAAATCTTCAAATAATCCGAATAGATAATTAGCAGCCTCGTAGAAACCGGGTTCTCCATCAAACCGTGAAGCAAAACCTGCAAGTTTTGATATTAGACCATTTGCTACTGGGGATTCAGACAACTCCCAAGCTACTTCCCACCAATTCAACTTGTTTAGGGGGCTTAATTCGATCTCTGTGTCATCTATTCCACTAGTACCATTTTCAGGTTGCATGAAATATAGCAATGCAAATGTACTCGATATAACAACAACAAGAATGAACAATATTCCACCGGTTCTTCGTCTATCCATGGCACTAACCTCATTGCATACGAGGACATCATCATGCAATTCTTGTGAGCTTAAATACACACCGAAAAGAGCAGTATTGAAAGTTTACCAAAGGGCAATGAGAAGGTACACATTTAGAAATACATCCGAACAACATATCTTTTATGTTTCAAATCGTAACCTTATACTATATTCAGATGGAGTCAATTCAATGTCATATGATAAATGCGTAAGATGTGGTTCCTGTCTCGCTATATGCCCCATATTTGACGCAATAGGAGAGGAACAATTCTCACCCAGAGGTAAGACATACTTGCTTCAAGTAATGGATTTGATCGATGATGACCCTGAACTAGCAAGTGAATTTAGAAGATTATTATTTACATGTACAATGTGCGGACGCTGCAAAGAGATATGTTCCTCAGATGTGGATCTTCTTCGTATATGGCATGAACAAAGAGCAAAAGCTTTGGAAATGGCTCCTCAGGAGTTTGAATATCTTGATTCCCTTAGAGAGGCTCTAGCCAATGTGCAAAACATCTACGGTCTTGATCCTGAAGACAGAGCTATCTATTGGCTTGATGAATTGGAAGATGATATTCCAGAAATATCAGAGAGAGTCTATCAACCGGGTAAGAGAGCTGATGTGATGATTTTTCTTGGATGTGTAATGTCATTTCGTGGTACACAGATAGATGTGCTTCGTGCATTATTCAAGACATTGGAAAAGAAAAAAGTGGAATACTTGGTTATGGGTGCTGAGGAGTTCTGTTGTGGACACCCATTGCACCTAATGGGTCAAGATGAAAGAGCAGAAGATCTTCGAAAACACAACAAATCAGTTATCGAGGATGCGGAAGCTTCTCGTGTTGTTACCTGTTGTCCAGGTTGCTTAATTCAATTGAGAGAATATCACAATCTAGAGGGGGTCAAAACTCTTCATCATTCAGAATTCTTTGATGAATTATTTGATGAACTACCAGAGTATGAAACGAATGAGAATCTTACATATCATGACCCCTGCGAACTACATCGCATTTTAGAAATCAAGAGAGAACCACGATCTCTTCTTAGGAAACTAGGAATACAATATCGTGATATTGAGCCAAGCTGCTGTGGTGGTGGAGGTTTGTTACGAATGACAGACCCTAATCTCAGTAGCATCATCATCGAAATGAGAGCTGCAAGTGAAGATCTCAAGGATTCTACTGTGATTACATGTTGTCCATCCTGCCGCGAACAACTTTTTAGTAACGAACTGGACACTCTTGATATCATAGAAGTTTTGTGGAAAGCACTACAAAATGGGGCGAATGATTAGGTGAAATTAAGGGATATAGCAATTGGTGCGAATGCTTCTATCTACTATAGATTGAATTTCAACAGAATAAAGGGCGTTTTCTATCCAAGGGATGAACAAGATGTCATCATGGCAATTCGAAATGCAAGAGAGAAGAATTTTGATGTAACACCAAAAGGGGCAGGTACCGGACTTAGTGGAGCTTGTACTGGAGGCGATAGGGAACGGATAATGCTGAGTAGTTTGAAAATGAAGAGGATCATCTCAGTATCAAAGGAACAGGGATTCATTGATGTTCAGCCAGGCGTGACACCAGACCAAATTAATAATCACTTACGTCCGATGGGGATGCGACTCTATGTAGCACCAAGTAGCAGAGATATAGCCACTGTGGGGGGAATTCTATCAACAGATGGCGGAGGAAATGACACTTGGGTCAATGGTACAATGCGAGATAACACTCAACAAGTAAAAATAGTAGACTATCTTGGAAATAAGCATGTAATTGACTGGGAGGGAGTTACTAGTTCGGACAAAACGCTCGAAGAAGAATTGAACAGACAAAATATGACTATTCATGATATTGCTAGTTCACACGGGACACTTGGCTTCATCACTGAACTGAGGCTAACAATCAAGCCAATCATTGATGAAGATATTTTTGGTCTAAAGATTGAATACTCTGATAATAATGAAACTGGCTTCGCATTGAATGAGATGAAAAAAAGAACCCTGCCAGTCCGGTACGGTGAAGTAATTGCAGCGGTTCATGAGGATATCCGAGGGGATTTGAATCCGCCAGTACATATTATTGAATGTCCGGAAGTAGAGAAATGCGAAATTGAAGAGTTTGCTGAAGTGAGGGAACTATCTAAAGAAGAATTAGATCGAATGAGGCATATCAGAATAAAACTACCCAAGAGAAATCCAATCAAAGGTAATCAAATGGCTCTCTTTGAAGGATATGGATTTCATTCCGAGAGCTTGTTGAAAATGCAGGATATAATTGACGAAATAAACAAACTACTCAAGAGTCATAATCTTGAATCCTTTTCCAAATACGGGCATGGACCGAGCAAGTGGTATCTGGGAAATAACACCCCAGCGTATGGAATAGTATTACATTCACGTGAAATTAGACCTGAAGGAAAATCTGGACAGGACCTTTACCAAGCCGTTTTGGATATTGTTGATTTGTGTGAACATTTTGGAGTCACACCAAAACCAGAACATAAGTGGATATTCAGTGATACGATTAAATTGACAAGAATCAAGAAACTACGAGAGATCATTGGTGATGGTTTTAACGGCTTCATTTTGGACCCTGATTGTAATGATGTCCTTGCTTCAATGGTATGAAGATGACCGATTACTTTCGGTCATGTCCCTGTGGTGCTTATAAGTACACATCATGACCAAGTTATGATGTGCATGAGAAAGGTTGATACAAGTCCAAAAGGGCTTTTTGATCCATATTACGTTCCGAAACAACTACTCTATCGGGACCGAGAACTAGAAACCATTGGAGGCATATACGGAGACTCTTACGAAGATGATTATGGTGTGAACTGCCTTATTCATGGCATAACTGGAGTAGGAATGACGGTTTTTTCCCGCTATTTTCTAACCAAGCTGATTCCTGAGAAATTTAGTCCCTACACGGTCTACGTGGATGCAAAGAATAAGGATATTCTAGAAATTGTGTCAGAACTAAATGATAAGATTCACCAACAAACAAACACACCGATCACCATTGCTTTTGACCTAGATGTACTATGGATGCAGTTCCGACGAACCGCTGCAGCAGCACCTCAAAGAGGGGTCTTTGTTATCGATAATATTGATGAACGGAATGAGGAGATTTACGGAAAGCTCGCGAGGTTATCCAAGGAGATAAAGGCAAGTACAATCGGTGTGCTGAACAGTCATGATTATAGACTTCTCACGAAGGGTCCTGCAACTTCCATGGCATATGATTTTGAAATTCCACTCGATACCTACACTCAGTCACAACTCTATGACATTGTGAGGATGCGAGTTGAGGACACCTTTCCATTAGGGCTCACAGATGAGATTGTTAGATATATCACAGACATAGTATGTGAATTTGATGCTTCAAAACCAAAGACATCAATCGAGGCACTCAAAGCGTTATGGCCACTCGCATCAAGTGGACAACAAATTGATTCAGATATTGTTAGAAATGCAACCAGCAATATTACCACATTCATTAATGATGATGACTACATGGATACGATTGAAGCAATCAGCCTGAACGATTTTATGACCCTAGTTGTATTAGAGGCGTTAGCTGAGCATCTAATGCGTTACAAGAGCGAAACCTATGTTGATAGAAAAACATTGAATGAAATTGTGCAGATCAAATGTGAAGAGATGGGCATAAAATACTCCCTAAGTGACATAGAGAAGAGTCTACAGACTCTGATTTTTCAAAGTGTGATTTTTGAATCAGGTTACTCAAGGAACCTGTTGTACATACTTGTCCCACCAGAGATATTGTATGATGCAGCAGTGCATCTCAGAAGAGAACTGATTCGTAGAAAATAGGTTTATGAAAAAATAAAGAAATGAAAATGTGCGAGACCGGTATGTCCCGGTCCCACATATTTTATGTCTAATCTCCTTTCAGCGCTTTCTTCGCAGCAACTTCGTTCTTGGCCCATTCTTCTAGCCCATCAGCACCTTGTAGTGCTTCAAATTCGGACATGTCAGATGGTTCAAGGACTGTAATCCATCCTTTTTCATAAGGATCATCATTTAGAAGAGAGGGATTATCTTTCAAATCATCATTGACTTCAACTATCGTTCCTGTAAGAGGAGCTTTAACAGCTCCAGTCCATTTGCCGGATTCGAGTGTGCCAATACTTCGACCACTCTTTACTTCTTTTCCAGGAGGGCGTAGCCGGATGAACTTGATTTTACCTGCAGCATAAGCACCGAGGGGAGTAATGCCTAGACGCACCTTTCCATCCTCTTGTTTCAGCCACAGTGAATCAGTTTCTGTTGAGAAATATCTCAAGTCATCAGGAAATTCGAATTCATCTACCTTGACCACGTTTATTCACCTTAATCTAGGGAAATAGATACCCCTTAAGTGAATTTCGGAGTAAATGTTAATATACTGACTCAAGTTCCGTTTCTTCTTTTATTGCACGTTGAAAATCTTCGAGTTGTTCAGCGTCAACTTCGACATATATTGGGCCCGAGTACCCACAACCCTCAGACTCACAGTAATACGTCGTAGGAATCAACCAACCACCTACAGAGCTAGCAGTTTCTTTGATTCTAGCACTTCCGCAACGAGGGCACACTCGTATTTTTTGACCAACCAAGTTTCTGTCCTCCCGACTACTAGTTAGTATGTTACCTCAGCTTTTAAGCAAGTCGCCAGCGGCATAAGGCGGCGCCAAACTTAGGGGTCGTTATTAATGTTCAGCTGTAACCAATACCTGAGATGAAGGATAATAATGCGGAAGTCTATTCAGGGTTCCAGACTGCAGATCAGGTGACGCGTAGAATACTGGGTACTGGGATTGACGCATTAGACATATTGCTATCCGGAGGGCTTGAAGCTGGATTGACTCACCTATTCTACGGAGTCCGAAGTTTACACAATGACCTTCTGAAAATTGCAGTCCATGCTCAGCTGCCCGAAGAAAAGGGTGGACTCGACTGTTCAACAATAATCATTGATAGTGCGAACGTAGTGAAGTTCGAAAATATCACAGACTATGCCTTCGAATTTGGGCTGGAACCAGAAGAGGTCATGGACCGCATATATATCACACGCGCATTCAACTCTTCACAGACATATGACTTGATAATGAACCAGCTTGATGACTTCCTCTCACGAGTACACGCAAAAGTGCTAATGGTCACAGGTCTTCCAGACTTGTACATCAAAGAGGGACTGACTGGTGAAGGGCTGCAACAACTCACACACATGATAACCAGAATCATGACCGAATCGCTCAAGAGAAATTTATTCACAGTTGTTTCTGCACCAAGTTCAGAGAGAAGTCAGTATTCTCCAGCAGGTGGGAAAGCAATTGCCAGTTATTCGCAGATTCATGTCTACGTTGAGGAGTCCAAATCTTATTCCAAGTACACATTGGCAAAACATCCACAATATCCAGTAAGACGTAGCACGCGTTCGAAACCGACCGATTTTGGAAGTACATTGCCTCTATCCTATTTTCTCAACCGTGATGATGAGAGCTCAGATGAGTAGGTGCCTGCCAAAAGAAGATTGACAGGCAATGGATTTACACATCTTCGAGGCTCTTGAGAAGCTCTTCTACAAGTTCTCTAGGCAGTGTTCTAGCCTGTTCGAGGATGGTATCTATTTCATGCGGTGGAACGCCCTTCTGGACAAGTTCTTTTCTGAGCTCTCCGATTTCATATTCACTCATCATTTCTGAGGGTGTTGCTACCTCTTCACGACGAATTGTGTCAATTATCTCACGAGCGCTTTCAGAAATCTCCTCTTCTTCATCAATGGGAGTGACCTCTTCAGTTACCTCATCATCAAGGAGAAGGATTGGTTCTTCCTCAGTAGGTGCTTTTGTTCTATCAACCCTTTCGATATCCTCGCCACTCAGCTGAACTCTTGCTTGATGTTCGATATCTTCTATGATATCTTCAACGGTCTTGTTTTCACGACGAGCCGCACGAATAGCTTCTTGCATGATGACTTCTTTCACAAATGCAGCCTGTTCACTGATTTTCATCTTAGAAATATCAGCCTTGAACTCATCAAGCTCTTCAGGTGAAAGGTTTGTGAGAATAGAGAGTTGTATAAGTAACTCGCCCATTTCTGGTACTTCCACGGCAACAGCTTCGGAAGGCATTTGATCTGGTTTTCGTGTTATGACTTTATCTCCAACTCTGTAATCTTCATAGGTGTCGTTGAACAACTCAGCGACCAGAGCTTCTCTCGGTTTGGCATCATCGATTGGTTTTGGAATCTTTCCTTTCCTTAGTTGTTTGATCTGTCCATTGATCTGCCTCAGCTTTTTGGGGACACTCCAGACCTTTATCCATAGTCCAACAAGTATTAGAATGAACAGCAGAATTGGTGTACCTAGAATTGTACTATTGTACAATGTCTGTGCCTCAGGTGTGGGCGCAACAATAATTATGAAACTCAAAGTTTTGATTTCATGATTTGTGATATTTAGTTGAACCTCTATTGGTATTGCGTAATCCGATGGCACAAAACTAGATCCTGCGGTATATTGAATGACGTATATTCCCGGACTACGTTCTTCTGGATTGGAAAATGTAAGGAATTGACTTGCATAATCTAGAGAGAGATTTGCATTTCTGATAGGTTGTCCTTCATATGCTGGCCATCCATTCGTATAGTTTAGCCAAATTTCTCCAATTTCCCCGTACATGATGTTAATGTCTTGTTGAATAATCTCAATCACTGTAGGCATTTCAATAACTTTTACTTTCATCAGTGCTACACTTCTTGTTCTATTAGCCAGATTAACGATGAAAGTAATTGTGTATGAATATCCTATTTTGACATTGAATCTTACTAGGTTTGTATCAAAGCTGAATTCATAATAGCCATCACCAATCTCTGATACTTCGATTGAAAGTGGAATTACAAAAGCAGTTCCAAGGTCTGAACTGATGACTGAACTACCAAAATTAGCTCCTTCCAGACCTCCAATATATCCGTCGGAATTATCTGTGTCATTATAGTATAATGTTATTGTTACTGTTTCATTTATTGGAAGTTCTAGGCTCGTAGTTGAATCAGGTATGTAATTCATTGATGGAGCGGTTGCAATGAGTTCGGTAGGTACAGGACGAATGATTATAGATATAGTCGCAGTACCAACTTGATGGTTCTCCTTGGTGAAAGTTATCTTGATGTTATAACTATCTGGTAACACCGAGTTACTATAGATTGGAATGAGATAGGTACCATTTCCAAGGTCATAGGACAGGTCGCTTCCTCCTTCCCAGGTATAGGTAACATTCGCTCCTCCGATACCACGCTCGAATGATATATCGTAATATTGTACAGATACATTACCAACCCAACCCCAGTACCTATCAGGAATTACTTCACGAATAGTAATTGTAGTAATCTGATTGATAGTGAGCGTGAATCCTCTTACGGTTTCAGCTAACGTCTTGTTGTCAGGATAAGCTCGAACTGTCACAGCCCAGACACCAAAGAACATCCCTGTAGTATTGAATGTTGCAACATAAGATCCGTTCCCGAGATTAATGAAATCACCAGATATCTTAAGCTGTGGAATGGTCCAGTTCACTATCCCATCTGTAATGATATAATCGATAGTAGGTGCTTCAAGAGCCAGAGTAAGATTGAACTGAGTAGAGAATACTGTTTCAAGAGCGGTTGCATTGCCGTATCTGGAAGAGCTAAGAACTGTTGGTGTTTCCTTTAAGTTGATCTTGAACTGATAACTCGCGGGATTGTAGTTCCTGTATGTGCATGTGATAATCACACTGTAGAAGCCAGGTGAAAGAATAGTACTATCACCAGGTATACTACCATTATAGATTCCTGCAGTACCAGTATATGAGAGATAGAATGTTCCTGTTATGAAGGAGATTTTTACTTCGTTGACATACTCGTCGTCTATTGCTGCATTGTTGAAAGTATCATTTAGATATAGAGTAACCACAACTGGAGAACCTCTGTTGATATCTTCAACCAGGCTTGAAGGTACAATTGCATCTATATCAGAAGGAAGAGTTGCTACAACTAATGTAATTGTGGCGATGGCAAATTGAAAATTATCTTTCGTTGCATTGAAAGTTATGACCCTTGTGCCAGCATCAGCAAGAGCTGTATCAATGCTTATTTCGTATACACCGGGAGAAGTTTCAACTAAGACACCATCACCACCAATCCAATTATACTTCAGCTCAGCCCCAACGGTCAAATTATCATGCAGATTATCCAAGTAGTAAAAAGTTATGTCCGCCAGTTCTGTCCAACTTAGCTGAATGGTTGCTTCGAGAGGTTCAAGAGTTGTCTGGATTGCTGAGATTGTTAGTGACGGCGTGATGCTAATCGGTTCATATGGGAATGAATCTACTGTAATATTCAGACGCACTGAACCAACACCAGGTAGGTTTTCTGTGCTGAAAGATATATTGTATACTCCATTGCCTAATGGATTAATTCTAAGCTGTTCTGGTGCTATTCCAGATGAAACATAAACAACTGTAAATGTTGTATTCGCTACATCAATTCCAACTTGTTCGTGGTCAAGGTCAGTGAAGTACACTAGAATAGACACGTTGCCAGTATATTGAACAGGAGATGGATCAGGTAAATCGTTCTGTAGATTTGTCCATATGAGATCAACTGAGCCAGTTAGGGTAATTGCTGTTAGGTTTCTATAGAATGGCACCTGGGATTGATTCCATTGGACTCTAAGTGTATACTGATAATTACCAACATCACCTAGAAATTGACCAGTGTCAACATTGATTGTGTAAAGACCCTCATTCACTCCAGTTCCTTCTGTGATCCAGAAATTGAACCCTTCTATGAGTGTTAAGTTAGTACACTCAAAGAGAATTATCAAATCACCTACACCGGATAGTCTATTGCTATCCTCAACAGTGAATTCGATAGTCATATTATCTCCATAAGGAGTTGTTTCGATTTGTCCGAGTGTTATTGCCAAATTTCGTTTTGTAGTGGAAACACGAATATAGGTTTGGTCATCCTCATAGAACGGCGAAGTCCCATCGTCCCAATCAACGACTATTGTCAGATTTAGATTTGTAACCAAGAACTCACCAAAAACAGTGGAATTAATGTTTAATATGAAAGCAGAACCAAAGGGAGTTAATACAAAGTCTGTAGGTCCAAGTGGGGCACCATCTGCATATATAACGATATCATCACTTGTTATTGAAATTGGCATTGGACTATCAAAATTCGTTGTGTCAACGTACTCAAATGTAAGAGTAAGATTATCTAGATACATTGTGTTTGAAGGTGGAGAAAGAATCTCGACATTTGTTGTTCTTCGAATCACTCTAATGGTCGTATTTCTACTTGCATCAGCATGATATGGAGCTATAGCATCAGACCAATCACCAGTAATAGTGATAGTGACTGTGAACGATCCAAGTGCACCCCATACTGAAGTGTTTAGTTGAATGAGATAGTATCCCGGATCACCGGGAGTGACAAAATAGTCTACATTCAATGTTAGAGGAACAGTTGTGGATACGACAATTGATGAACCACTTATCCCTTGATTTTCATCTGTATCGAGATAATAGATTGTGACCTCAGCAAATTCAAGATACGAAGTAGGAGTCGGCGGTTCCGTAATATCCAATATTGAAGTCCTTTGTCTGATTGTGAATGAGATATATGAATCATCAGATCGATAGAATGGAACAACATTATCATAAGACATCTCAAAGTAAAGGCGATATGGTTTATTCAGTTCCAAACCAGGATGGCCGTCAGTATCCACAGAGAGTGTATAAGTTTCATCCGCACCATTCCAAGTGATATTGAACTCCCATGTTTCTGTGTTATTAGTAATTGTGAAAGTCACATAACCCGACCCATTACCTACCACAGCAAGTGTCAATGAATCAATGAATGACACTTCGATAGTAAATATGGTCGCATATCCAATACTCCCAGCTGGTTCAGCAGAAGCTAAAGTACTACGATATAGTACACGAAGAGATCTGATAGCATAACCATCCGCTTTGTATCCTAAGCCATCATATACAAGACTCACGTTTAAATCGTAAGAGTCAGGATTTGCGAAGAAACTTGAATTGAATTCGACTTCAAAAACTCCATTACCTTGCTTTGTATAATCATAATATAGTGAGTTGATTGGACTGCCAAGGTAATATAGAGTGAGTGTAGCATCATCAATACCAGTATCAGTAGCACCAGCAATATCAATATATTCAATCGTGAAATTGACATTGTCGCCATATGGAGTTGGTGTGGGAGAATCAAACTCAACCTGTGTTTGGCGTTCTATAATTACGACGTATACAATTCGTAGGGTTTTGTTCGCATAGAATGGTGAACCTACCCATGTCACATTGATGTGAAATACCATTTCTCCAATTTCACCAAATTGTGCAGTGTCAAAGGACAGGGTCCAGATTCCAGTTCCAGCAGAATAAGTCCAAGTTGGTGTTTCGGTTAGATTTGTTGATCTATCAACTAATGGAGAGTCAATTACTTCTTCAGGGGTTTCAGTTGTATCAATAAATGTCAATTCAAGGGTTGCATTCTCACCATAAGCTGTACTTGCAGGTCGCTCTATCGTGACTGCAGTAGTTCTAGCTATGATAGTTACTGAAACAGATGTGGAATCATCTTGATAGTAGTTTGGTGAATCCGGCCAATCAACATGTAGTGTTACATTCAACCCGGAGGCGAGAACAGTTGTCAATTTTGTTGAGAGTACTTGAACCTCATATGTATCAGTAGAAATCTCGGTAAAGGACCAGTCACTGGAGAACAGACTTGATGTGCCTATATACAGTGTTAGTAAATTCTTTGTTACTGATAAAGTACTTCCAGTTCCCAGATCATTGAATGTTACTACAAAAGTAACATTCTCATTATAGCTAGTTCTACTTGGTGTAGACACGACGACAATATCTGTGACACGTCGAGTGACTACAAGATTAATGCTGAGTGAGGCGTTGTCGTGGTAGGGAGTGCCAGTCCAGTTTGCATAGATTCTGACATTTGTACTTCCTAGACCATCAAGTGCTGTGGTGTCAACATTTATTGTATAATATCCATCGAGATCATCACTAAATGTATAATCGACTCCGGAGGTAAGTAAGGTGCCACCTTCTGAGATGTAAATAGTTGCACCTGTAATCCCTGAGTTTCCATCTGCATCAGTGTAAAGCACAGAGAATGTAATAGTGTCAAGGTAAGGTGTCTGTACTGGAGATTGTACTCTATCGAGAGTTGAATCTCTGTACCTAATCTCATATGTTACAATTACGTCATCATAGTCATAGAAGGGACTCTGATATGCGTAGGTCATTCTTAATCGGAGATTATAATCAACACCAATCTCAAGTCCAGCTTGATTATAGGTTTCTATGGTTATGAGGTAATACTCCAGAGAAGGCTGCCATTCACATGTGAATATCCAGTTACTGCCGGTTTCAATTGTGAAAACAATGTCGGAATTGTTGACAATGTTCGCGCCTGTCAAGGAGTCTTGGAAGTATGCCTGTATGATAATTGAAGAATTATATGCAACATCTGCAATGGGGTCTGTTGTCAATATAGAATTCCTAAATTGAACAATCAAATCTCGAGTAGTAGTCTTAGTCGCGTAATAGACTTTAGTTGACGAAATTTCAAGTTTTAGGGAGTAAGTTCCAGGTGTGGTATAATATGTGGTATTGAATTCGATGCTATATTCACCATTCCCAATTTCAGTGACATTATAATAGATAGTATCGATTGCAGTTACACCATCATAAAGAATCAGAGATGCCAGTTCAATACCTGATGTCGAGGCACCAGTTACATCAGTCCAAGTCACTGTGAAAGTCACATTGTTCAAATATGGTGTGGGAGCAGGAGCTTGGAAATCAACAACGGTGTCACGTGTTGTAACTGTAACATAGAGAATCCTACCAGTCTTATTTGCATAGAAGGGTGCTCCAACCCATTCCACTCCCAACGTAAATGACTTCTGACCAATTGTTTCGCCAAATTGGCTCGTATTGAAGTAAACCGTGAATACTAACGTGGTTTCATTATAGGTCAGATTATAATATGATAAGCTCAGTGTGATCATCATATTGCTAGCATTCGCTATCTCTGTATTCAATAACGAATCCTCAAATGTAAAGGAGAAGGTTGCGTTTTCAGCGTAAGGAGTGGCTGATGCAGGCACAACAGCTAACTGCGTATCTCTTGCGAGAATTCTCACAGTTATCGTATCAGTCCGATTTGTGTAGAAGGGTTCTACACCCTTAGACCAATTGATGAATACGTTCATGTATATGACACCAATATCCGAAAATATCTCAGTGTCGAATCGGATTCTGTATTCTCCAGGATTGTTTGTAGAATCTATCTCCCAGATATCAACTTGTGATAGGTCAACCGAGAGACCTTGGAAACTCACAGAGATGTGAACATTGCCATCTCCATACGGACTACTAGTATTAGTGATGCCATCACCACTATAGAGTTCAGCATAGAAGAAGGTGTATGTCATATTATCCAAGTACGGTGTTGGTTCAGAGGATAGGAGAAGTGTTAGCTTGGAGTCTTCTCCAATTATATTCACTGATGCAATCAGGGTCTTGTTTTGATATTTGTATACTGAACCAGTCCAATTGAAGTAAACTGTGAAGTTTTGAAGCCCGAGTCCTCCAAATTGTGATGCAGGAATTGCTATCAGATAATATCCCACACCTAGGCTTGTATCATTCTCAAATGATGAAGTAACCCAATTTGTTCCATTCCATACAGCATGAGTCACATTGCTTGCAGCGATACCAGCGCCTCCACTGTCAAGATCCCCATAGAATACAGAGATATTGATTTGACCATTGAAGCTTGTGGGTTCAATCGCGCTTACGAGTCGGAAATCTGTATTGTGAGTTCGGACAACTACAGAGATATTGAATTGTCCTTCCTGATAGTTCTCACCCTTGGAGAAGGTGAACATCACGAGATAGGTTCCAAGCGTTGTGTTATCGGGGACATTGAATGTAACTTTATACCTCGAACCAGTCCATGCAATATCTACACGTGCAGTCCAGTTATCTGTGACAGTAGCTCCAGTAACTGCTTCATCATGGTCGATGTCCCAATAATCGACATAGAATACAGGCGAATTGCCAACAGGTACATCTAACGCTCCAGTAGTTGGGATAGCATAGGTGTAAGCAATACGTATTATGACCTTGAATTCAATAGTCTGCGCCTCGTATCCATCAGCATCAGCAGTAACATCATAGAGATGTTCGCCTTTGGACATGCCATCAACATTGATTGAAACTTCGTAGAGACCTCCACCTAAATCATAGACGACATAACTGGTAACTCCATCGATTGTAATTGTGGCTCCCGAGATACCACTATCTCGGTCAATATCTGTGAAGTTGAGAGATATCGTGTAGTTTGTTTCAAATGGTGTTACAGCAGCACGGTCGGGAGAAGATAATTCGCTTCGTGCAGGTCGATAGTTGAAGGTGACAACTAAAGAATCAGATTTGTATCTTGAGTCAACAGGATTGACTCTGATAGTTATTGTATAGTCACCCTCAAAGAAATTGTTAACCCAGCTGATAGTTAGATTATATCTACCAGTGCTGGTACCGATTTCATAGAGTGTGATTGTGTAAGTGTATGTGCTATTTCGTACTGTGAATTCTGCTTGCACTAGATCAGGTACAATATCACCATGGTACTGACCAGGTTCGCTGACATTAACTCTAAGGACTAGTTCAAAATCATCTTCTTGTGGGAATATCAAATCAGTAGGTTCATGATAGAGTGTGATTTCTAATGGGGTAATTGTTACTGAAAAGTCGTAATCTGTTGGGTCAAAATAGTTAGACCCGATCATTGACACATCAAGTGTCACTGTCGTTGAGCCAACATTCCAAGTATTAGTCTGTAGAACCGTCATGAGTGCTGATGCTGTATCATTATAGCCTCCAGTCCATGTGAAGTTTAGATAGTTAACAGCTCCAAAGCCAATTGTTGTCGCAGTATCAAGGTCTGTAATGACGACTGTAACTGTGGTATCATTACCATATGGAGTTGTCAAGTCACCTGTAACAGTAACTGAAGTGTAATGCTTTCGGATAGTGACAGAGAATACAAAGTCATCAGGGTCAATATAGATAGAGCCTGAAAGGTCTACTGAGAAAGTAATTGAATCGGTAGAAACAACCCAGCCATCAGTGTCCAGTTCGAATTCGTAATCAGATGGAGAAGATTCTGAATTGACAGGATTGGAATCTGGTGTAAATGTCCAAGATACGACATCTGTTGTCGCTACAGTTCCGCCAGTGTCAGTATCAATGAGCGATATGGTAACAGTTGTATTCTCTCCAAATGGAGTTATGAAATCTCCAGAAATACTCACTGATGTAAAGTGTTTACGAATAATAATGTTAAATGCATAATTTGTTGGATTTACATAGTCAGATCCAGCCATATCAACAATTAGTATGACACTCACTGTTCCTACTGACCACGAGCTCGTGTCAAGTGTAAATTCATAATCGGATATAGGATCCGTTTCTGAATAGGAAGTGTAACCAGTTGGGTCGAAAGTAATGTTATACACATTTCCAATCGTTACAGTGGAACCAGTGTCCAAGTCAGTCAGGATAACAGTTAGATCTGTTGTGAATCCATGTGGAGTTGTGAGGTTGCCAATAACCGTCACTGAAGTATAGTGTTTTCTGATTTGTATTGAGAAGACATAGTTATCGGGACTATCGTAATTCGAACCTGTCATATCTACTATCAGTGTGACACTCACTGTTCCTACTGACCACGAGCTCGTGTCAAGTGTAAATTCATAATCGGATATAGGATCCGTTTCTGAATAGGAAGTGTAACCAGTTGGGTCGAAAGTAATGTTATACACATTTCCAATCGTTACAGTGGAACCAGTGTCCAAGTCTGTAATCGTCACAGTAACATCGGTGCTCTCGCCAAAAGGAGTGACAAAATCACCACTAACCGACATTGATGTCATACGTTTTCGTATGATAATCTCAAAGACATAGTCATCGGGGTTATTATAGATAGAGCCGGTCATATCTACTATCAGTGTGACACTCACTGTTCCTACTGACCACGAGCTTGTAGCAAGAGTGAAATCATAATCAGGTATAGGATCTGTTTCTGAATCGGAGCCATAACCAGTTGGGTCGAAAGTAATGTTATACACATTTCCAATTGCAACAGTTCCGCCTGTGTCCAAGTCTATCAATATAACGGAGATATCAGTTGTAAATCCGTAGGGAGTTGTTAGATTCGCATTGATAGATAGTGCTGTGTAGTGTTTTCTTATTGTTATATCAAAACTATAATCATCTGGGTCATAATACTGCGAACCAGCTAATGACACAGATAGTGTAACTCCCTCTGTCTTAACAGACCAATCATCAGTCCCCATTGTATAGATATAATCACTGATTGGACTAGTTTCACCCTCAGATGTTTCAACATCAGGTGTAAATGTAAAGGATGCAACATCACCTATCGGTACAGATGTACCTGTGTCCAAGTCAATCAGAATAATAGTTAGCTCTGTCGTTTCACCATACGGTGTTAGAAGATCACCCGTAACAGAAACAGCAGTATAGTGCTTCCTTAGTGTAAATATCACATCAGACTGTCCTACCAAAAGATAAGACGAAGACTTGGTTGCATTGAATGTGAAAATATGGTCGCCATAATTGTAACTACTACTACTCAGTGAGATATTGTATTCACCACTGCCTTCAGCATCCGGAGTAATAGCCGTACCATTATCAAATGAAATGGATGCGCCTGTTATTGGTACATTGTCATATACATCCCAATACACAAGGGTTGCAGTGAAGTCAAACCCAGTAGGCGTTGTTTCAACATGCTTGTATGTCAATTTGGTTTCGTGATACAAATCAAGATCGAAATAATCTGTTGCGTTATTGTAGTAAGGATGATATGATCCGATATTGATTCTCCATCTTTGGTTATGACCCAAATCGTCCGTATCAAGGACTTTTCCATATCGCCCATCATCGTATTCATCTAGAGTGACTTCAGTAGCAACATCTGATACCGTCCAGTTGATAGTGACCTCTGCTCCTGTAATTCCATTGGAAGTAACATCATCGGTTAGCTCAACTTCGAGCATCAACTGATTGCCTGCAACTTCAACTGCAACTTTGTCAGAAATTGCATCTGTCGGGGAAATAAGCGAAAGGCTGCTATCATGTTGAACAATGAAATTCCGTTCATATATTCCAGTTGCATTTGTGACAGTTGTTCCTGTATCGTTGAAATATGTGGTTAGAGTCCAAAGACCAGCATTGTAATCACTAGTAATTGTCTTTGTGAATGTGGCTTCGGGAGATGTTCGTTGGTTTTCAGATCCTACCGAAACGAATGAATTAAGATTATACAGATTCAGATACTCTGTTCTGAGCCATCCAGTTGACCTAGATGTAGATGATATACGCATCTCATCCATTCTACCATCTAGCCATCTATTATCAACTTGAGAATCAGCAACTCCACCTCCAAATTGCAAATCACCAGCATAGGAGATATTTGCATATGAAGATGAACCTCCAGATGTTGTGCTTGTTCGATCGACACCATCAATGTAGATTTTGTGATTAGAAGGATTATCGGAATCAATAAAGCATGCAAAATGATACCATGTATTTGCTGCCCATGATGTGATTGTAGTGTATTTGTATAGCCAATTCGGGTCGTTTTCAACTTTAAAGCCCAATGCACCGTATTCAGCATTAGAACCTCCATAGTCCTGCCCCACAAGAGCTATGTGCATATCGTGATAATCAGAGTAGTATTTTGAAACAATCAATTGTGATGTTGATGAGAGATCATTGAAGGAGTTGTCAAGACGGAACCAACCAGAGATTGTTGCATCAGCAGGGGGACTAGGACCTAATGAAGCATTGACAACAATCTGGTCATTTGTACCATCAAACTGTTGAGCATATCCTGCTCTACCTGTATTCCTTGCATTTCCATTCTGATTACCATCTGCATCTGTTGTCGTGGAGTCATAATGAATTGCTGATGTTTGTCCAGCAGTTGCAGCTTCTTCCAAATGCCAAACACCCTCGTAGGATGGCTCTGACCAGAGATTACCAACACTCTCCTGAGACCCAACAACAGGATTCCCATAGTACATTGTTATTGGTGTGTCTACAGTACTAGAGAGATTCGCTGCAATCCAAGCTTGAAGTCTTGCCCGAGAACCATCGAAATTCTGAATAAACGACGTAATCTCGTGTGATAGTATTTGACCGTTCTGAATGAATAGGATGTCATCACCATCTGATTGAACCTTACTGGTATCAAAGAGATCTGTATCAAGAATACTGATGAAGAATGGAAAATTATCGACGTCTGCAGCTACATAATCGGATTCCACTGTTATGGTCTTCCTGTACTTGAAAGAGGGAATCTCGTGAGATGCCGAACCAGTAGTGGTGTTGAAAGCAGTATACCATTCAGTGCCAGATGGGTCTGTTAGAATCATTCCAACCCGCGCATCTGTAATCCATGGAGTTGTAACTTTCACTTTCATCGAGTCGCCAATGTCATAAGTGTCCGTTTCTGCAAGTGAGAGTCCAGTGTGACCCAGTAGTGCATTCTCAACATAGTTCCAACTCTGGAATTGTAGTTCGTACACGCCCCATATACCAGCTGTATTGAGAGAGATGCTTATGATACCACCATCGAATGTCCAATCAGTTCCGTATGTGAGCTCGATGCTCAAGGGGTCGAGAATTTTAGTGGGGTTCCACTCAGTCATTGGGTACGCAATTTCAGCCATCATTGAAGTTGCTTCAGCAGGAGGTGAAATGAGGACATGCGCCACCCAATCAACAATGGCACTACCATTTGTCATGTAGTAAGTTGAACCGGGTTCCATATTCTCATCGAGGGATTGACCTGAACCCTCTATATCCATAGTCATCATTATGTCAAGTGTTACAGGGTCAGGAGAGGTTGTGCTCATCACAAGTTTTGCTTGATCATCATCACTCCAGGTATCACGAACAGACCTCTCAGAACCAACAGATATGTAGGATGATGGATTCAAATGGTTGTTATACTCAGTATCAATCCAATCTTCAGTTAATACACTCTGGGTCAACCTCACCTCATCAAGCGTGCCATTGGTATTCCTAGCTGCTTCAACATATACATTACCAATCGTGAACATCTCATCTGCATTATAAATCGTATCTCCATCATGAGTCGTGCTATATGCAAGATTACCATCTACGTATACAATAACATTACCAGTAGAAGCATCCCAAGACCAGACTATATGGTGCCATTGATTCAATGAAACAGTAGCACCAGTACTGTAAGACGCTCCAGAACCACCAGTTCCGTCAGTCCATAGTCGAACAGTAAGAACATTATTTGTATCTATACGAGTCGAGAGAATGTGTTGATTTGCTGATGTAGTATAAGATTTTGAAAAGACACGACAGTCAGTTGCAGTATCTCTGTATACCCAGATACTCTGAGTAAATGAATTCCACGAATCAGTTTCTATTTGACCTATGCTAATTACATCATCGCTTCCATCAAAATCAACTGCACCATCAACCAATCCAGTAGTTAAATCATCACTCGTCATCGAGCCATAAGATGTACCATCATGATTGTTTGCAGTACTATCGTAAGTAACACCCGTCGGATCGTGATTGAGATGGTGTACGGTTTCATAGCCATCCCAAACGGCCGTTGAACTCATAGGTCGAGCATCAGGATTTCCATAATGCATCGTAATTATTGTATCACTCGAACTTGAGAGATATGGTACTTTTACCCACGCGACTAGGTGAGCTTCAGATACGCTATATTCGGGGTCATAGTATTCAATTTCGAAATCGACTGCTTTTCCATCGATACTGAATGCAATATCATCTCCATCAGATTGTGCTTTGGATTTTAGGTCGCTATCGGTTATATTAATCATCACAGGAAAATCAGTTAGAGGACCGGCGACCATCGACTGGTCGATTGTTATATCCTTTTCATATGCAAATGTTGTTACTTCATCCTCAGGGAGAGGGATCATATACTCCACAAAGAGACGTGCGAGTTCATTCTGTGCATAATTTGATGAGCCTTTGATTGTATTGTAGGCTTGATTGCTTGATGAATACATGTAATCAAGCATCACACAGACATAATACGTTTCATTCCAAGAGCTAGATGACACTATCTCTTGAATCAGACCTGATAGATCTGGAGTCTTTTGACGAATCGTGACAGGAGAAGTCCATCCAGAAACATCCCAATCAATACTTGTGTCGACCCAATTGTATCTGTCTTCCATATGAGGTGTACCTGATGTGAAATTAGTAATAGGTTGAGATGATGTATCCTCTCCAGCAATATAGATACGCATATCAGGAGTATTTGAGGAAGTTGCCGCTTCAACTTCAACCCAAGCAGAAGTAATTGCAGCACCTTGTGGGATTGTGAGAGGAAACTGCATACCGACTTGAAATGTAAAAGCATTTGGCCAAGTTCCATCATTACTCCAAATCCCAACATCCAACTGACCATTATTGTTGTATCCGTTGAGATCTATTCCATTGGTATTATCATCGTAGGCATCCCGATTTGAATCATCTGGAACATAATTGTAGATACTGCCTTCAATTGCTCCTTGCACCAATGTCCCATTTGCTTTCAATCCTACCTGCTCGGGGAATGGACGTACATCTGTCGAAAGCTGGATTTCATCAAGATACACATGGTAGGTGCGAGAATTTGATTGAAAGCCAGAGAGGTCAGTAGCAATTCCAATCTCTACAAGAACAGAATCAGGAAGAGAAATTGTGTTTAGTTGTCCGCTGGTCAGTGAAACAGATGTCTGTAACCAAGAACTGGTTGTATCCCCAGACTCGAATACATGAAACTCGGTTTCATATCCTGCAATTCTTACGAATACAAACACGTCATCACGCATTGAGGATGCTGAATCAACGTTATAGTAAAATGAGAGTGTTGCAGATTGGATGTCTCTATATGGCAAAGAAACCATCTGGCTAATGTAGATAGTATCCCCTGCGCCAATATTTGTTCCACTACTCCAATCCGCATCAAAACGCCACCCTTCTGAATTCTGATAGCCTGAGCCAGCAAAACGGTTTAGTTCAAATGTTCCGTAATGCGGATGTGTTGAACCGCCACCTGAGATGTCTTTGGTCAGCGTCCATGAATTGGGAACTCCCACATCTTCGCTTTCATAGCCGCTAATGAGCCATTTCTCATTATGATAATCATCGAGTTTACCATTCTCTAGAGTATTATCAATTGTCAGCGAAAGGTCATTAATACTAGAATCGAGATTTGAACCAGTCCAGCCATCAGTCGTTGTTATTGTAGTTTCACCTGAATCTGATGAATCAATGACCATTTGGCCATCATATGTATTGGTCAACGTACCCGTCATTGTGACAGGTAGAGTCATACCTCCTCCAGAGGATATGTCAGAAACGGCATACCTGCTTTTCATGTCATCTTGTTCAGTAATTGTTTCTTGATTTGGATTATTTGTAACAACAGGTAGCGTTGTTGTCATTGGAAGCATGAATGCAAGTATGAATAGTACAGCAATAATACTGAGTCGTTTCATTTGGACTGACCTCGATACATTTCTGGTTGCGAACCTTTCCTCAACACACAAGTGGTGTAAGATATGGTCTCACGTCTAGTAGTGAAAGTGATAGGGAGTGTATAATAATCATTGTTGGGCAGACTCTTTCTATGTGTTGACAGAGCTGCCGATTTTTTGGAACATGTATGAATTACTAACAATACACCACATTCTCCATTCACATAAGAGACCTGAGACTAACTACTCAAGCAACCAGAAAGCAATCGAAACAAAACAATAGATATACATACGTTGTACATACCTGCGGATAGTTTTACTAGTTATTAATGAGCAAGCCGAAATTGCTTCAATGAATTTTGAGGTACTGCCCATAGGGCATGAATTCATAGTCTAATCTATCAATAAGGTCGTGAACGAAGGATCTCATCTTGTCCGACCTATGGTCTAAGGGATGGATAGCCAATTGTATTGATCCACCGAGTTCTAATTCAAGCGTGACATCGGATAAATTCAGACGGTTGACACCTTGACTGATAATCAAGGACGAAGCACTTAGCGGAGCTGATGCGCCAGCAAAGTGGATCTCACTGCCTATTGCAATATATTTCATTCCAAGTTCTTCAAAAATTTTTGCCAGTCCTTTAGGTGCTAACCACATTGGAGGTATAAACCCATAAGGTCGTATTTTGAAGTACTTTTTCATCAATGTGATTCCAAGAAGTAATCTAGATTGCATTCGTTCTCGTGGCATTCGTTGAAATTCTGCTGGTGAACCAGACTTTGTTTGGTGAGAATAGCCGTGTAAAGAAATCTCATTTCTCAAGGATAGAAGATACTCTATGAACAGAGGACATTTCTCAAAACTATTTGCAGATTTCATTGAATGAAATGGTGTGATTAGAAGTGTCGGATTTGCAATCCCAATTTCCTGCAACCAGTCAAGAGTACTCACAACATCATTCTCAGCAGATGGTATGATGTCATGCACAGAGATGAGTACTACTCCATCTCTTACTCTATTAGCACACAAATGAGATAGTCACTCCTAACATCCCTGAATTAAACTACCGAGTAATATATGCACCGCAGATTGCATTGTTTTCAGAAACGAATTACATAGTTCGTTTCCACTGTTTGTATGCCAAGTCAATATCCTTGTCAGTAATGGTCTTTCTTCCAGTGTGTTCTGTCAGTTCAAAAGCAATTTTGGCAAGAAATTCTCCAATCTCTTCGAGAATCTGAGCTAACCTTTCAGCACCTTTGTCACTTACTCGATCCGCTCCAGCTTTTCTGATAAGTCGGTCAATCGGAGCTACTGGGATAATTCTGTCCTTTCTAGAACGTGGCAAATATATTACACCTCTCAGGGCTTTTAAAAACCCCGTATAACTGTCAATCGAGTCAAAGAGGTATTTAAAGGCTTTTATTGAAACAGATAAACGTGTTAAAATCCTGATAAGATTTCTTCTATACTAATTCAGTCTAGAATGTAGATTTTCGAGTTCTTAACCTCTTCAGAGATTATGCTAATATCTAATTTACTATCCAAATCAATTACTTCTTTATAATCAGCGCGAATTATCGGATACTTAGGAGGCAAGGAACAACATGTTGGGGCATCTGAAGCAAACTGGTAAGTCCCAATTTTGGAAGCGAGATGTTCGATGTCGACCTTATCATCGCCAGCAAGTGGTCGAAGCACAGGAATATCACACACTGCATTTCCAATAGCTCGAAGATTTTGTGTTGTCTGTGATGCTTGTTCGCCAATTATCTCCCCTGTGACAATAGCATCGGCTCCTTCAATGAGTGCAATTTCACGGGCTAGTTTTAGCATATTTCGCTTGCAAAAAACACATGTCATTTTCTCTGGTATGTTTTCGACGATGTCATTTAGATCTGGACCATGAGGAACAATATAGAACTTCACTTCATGGTTTGGAATATATTCAGCCAACTTCTGAGCTTGTTTCAAGGCTCGTTCTTCACAACCACCTTCAGCATGAGGAGTGTTATCAAAATAAACGAGAATTGGAATACATCCACGTTTCATAACTTTGAAGGCAGCAACAGGACTGTCAAGACCAGTGGAGATTGTACAGACAACCTTCCCCTGCGTGCCTGTGGGCATTCCACCAAATCCATCAACTGTCTTTGTGAATATGTACGCCTTTTCTTTTCTTACTTCTACATAGATACTCTGGTCAGGACCGTCAAGATTGACACTCAAATTATGTGTAGAGAGTTCTTCAAGAATTGCTGCACCAAGTTGCTCACGAATATCTTGACTAGAGTAATCCTGCTTACCATAACGTCTGGCTCCGACTGCGAAGCTAAGGTCTCTTTGAAACTCCCCTTTTGCGATGGCTAGACCAATATTGATGATATTATCAAAATCACTATTTGTTTCAACAACAGGTGAGCATGATACAACACCAAAAACGGTAGCAATGACTTCTACTGCATCATCAACCGAATCCGTTTCAACAAAGATTCTGCCAAAATCACGTCGTATTCTATCAAAAGGGATACCACGTTTTGTTAGCGCAGCGTTGATATTATCAACCAACATCTTTGTCATTCGCAGTCTTGTCTGATTGGACTTCAGAGCTATCTCTCCAAAGCGAACAAGAACTGATGAGAAACGTGGTTCCATTTTCAGACCTCAGGTTTCCAGAACAAGATTCTTTCCAATTAACAATTATGTAATAGGACAGTTATGTATATAGATAACAGCTTACCTTGCCCAAGGCTTCATATCTAGCTGTGTGAACTCCAGAAATTGAAAATGAAAGTAGTAGGAATCGATGTTGGATCCACTTTTACTGACATAATAGTGCTTGATATAGAAACAGGAATTTCAAAGATTCATAAACTGCCTTCAACACCAGGTTCACAGGACATTGCAGTAGTGGAAGGTATCAAAGAAGTTCTATCAAGAGAAAAGGTCCACCCTGATGAAATTAATCTCATTGTTCATGGAACTACGGTAGCCACAAATGCGATGCTTGAAAGAAAAGGTGCACGGACTTGCCTCATCGCTACCAAGGGCACTGAAGATGTCTTAGAGATTGGAAGGCAGAATAGAACAGAGATCTACGACTTCTTAGCTCGGAAACCTGAACCGCTCGTGCCGAGAAACCTTCGATTTGGAATAAAGGAACGTCTGGACTCAACGGGTTCTGTAATTCAGGAATTAAGTAATGAGGATGTAGACAAAATCATTGAATCTCTACGCAAGCAAAAACCAGAAGCTGTGGCAATTTCACTACTCTTCTCATTTTTGAATCCTAATCATGAAAAGAAAATTCTAAAATCTCTCAATGATGAATTTGATAGCTATGTAGTTGCTTCTTCAGATATACTCCCAGAGTTCAGGGAATTTGAAAGAACCTCGACTACAGTGTTAGAAGCCTATCTTGGTCCATTGGTGGTCGGATACCTCGAAAACTTACAGAGAACATTATCAAATTACTGTAGGAATGCACAAGTCACTGTCATGCAGTCAAATGGAGGAACTATGCTATGTTCAATGGCAGAAGGGCATGCAGTGGGTTTGGCAATTTCCGGTCTAGCTGGAGGAGTGATTGGAGGATGGTATGTTGCAGAACGGGAAGAAGTACATAATGCTATTACGTTCGACATGGGGGGAACAAGTTGTGATATTAGCGCATTATCAGGGGGGATTGTTGTCCGACCAGACAATGAGATTGGGGGACTCCCTCTAAGGATTCCATCAGTGGATGTAAAGACCATAGGAGCAGGTGGAGGAAGTATCGCTTGGATAGATGATGTTGGGATTCTCCATGTTGGCCCTCAAAGTGCAGGTGCGATTCCGGGACCAGCAGCTTATTCACAAGGAGGCGATGAAGCCACTGTTACTGATGCAAATCTAGTGCTTGGTCGTTTGAACCCAGAATATTTCGTAGGCGGAAGACTAAAGCTCGACTATGGACTAGCAGAGAAATCTATCAAGAGAATAGGTTCAAATTTGAGTCTTAATCTAGATGAAACTGCTCTGGGAATCATTCGTATCTCAACATCGAACATGGTACAAGCTATCCGAGAAGTCACCGTTGAAAGAGGCAGAGACCCAAGAGAGTTTGTTCTCATTCCGTTTGGAGGAGCTGGGCCGACACAAGCCGTTGATATTGCTGAGCAGCTTGATATCGATTCAATCCTCATTCCAAAGCATCCAGGTATAACTTCTGCATTGGGTTTAGTATGTGCTGATTTAAGAGTCGATTCTATGCTGTCTATAATCGAAAAAGCAACACAATCCCATGAAACGATGACAGTAGATGTCTTACAAAATCTTGTGGAGGAGAATACACAGAGACTATTGGACCAAGGATGTAAGGGAGGAACAATCTCTCATGAACTCTGGATTGACATGAGATATGTGGGCCAGTCACATGAAATTGCAGTACCTATCAAAGACATTTCAAATGGAATCATGAAATCATTGATGGCTTTTGAAAATCAGCACGAGAAAGCATATGGATACCACCTTGAGAATAAGGAGATTGAATGGGTCACTGCACGAGTTGTTTCAAAATCATCACAAGCAAGAGTACAGAGAGAAGAACATGCACTAAAATCAGAGGATAAGATGAATTCATGGAGAGAGATTGTACTCGACAGCAGAGAACGACTTGAAGTTCCTGTATACAGAAGAGATGAGTTCGTGGTCGATACAGAAATCGATGGACCTTTGATCATAGAACAAATTGACACAACAACCTATGTTTCACCAGGTTGGAAAGTAATGGAGAATAAACGAGGAAGAATTTGGGTACGGAGGCTCTCTCATGATTGAAGACCCTGTAACATTTGAGGTTATAAAGAATGCACTCATCTCTGTTGCCCGGGAGATGAGTCAGGCTCTTCGTAGAACGGCATTCAGTCCAAATATAAAAGAGAGAAGAGATTGTAGCAGCGCAGTCTTCGATTCAAAAGGACAATTGATTGCTCAATCCAAGGACATTCCCGTTCATCTTGGAGCAATGCCACTCTCAGTAAAGAGCTGTATCAATACATTGGGACTTGAACTTAGAGAAGGCACTATGGCATTAGTCAATGACCCATATTCGGGAGGATCCCATTTGCCTGATCTAACATTGGTGTCGCCAATTTTCCGAGATGGAAAGTTGAGAGGATTTACTGCCAACAGGGCACATCATGCAGATATAGGCGGTATAAGCCCTGGGTCCATGCCCGGACTCTCACTTTCAATTGACGAAGAAGGTGTAATTATTGAACCCAGGATTGTTGTGAAAAAAGGTATTTTGGACACATCAGCAATTGTAGACCTTTTGGATTCCACTAGAACACCTAAAGAAAGATTGGGGGACTTGTCAGCACAAATTGCTGCAAATAATGTGGGAAGAAGAAATCTGCTTGAGATTGGAGAGGCCCACTCATGGCAGACCATTGAAACCTCATTTCAGAATCTCATAATGTATTCCGAAAAAAGGATGATGAATGCTGTCAGCCCATTAGTTGGTGAAAAAGCATCTTTTGAAGACATCATGGATAGCGATGGAGCAGGAGAGTGGAAAATCCCAATTAGGGTCAGCTTGGAGTTCACATCAGATGGTGTGGAAGTAGACTTCTCAGGTACAAGTAGACAGGTGAGTGGAAATATTAACTGTCCATTAGCATCTTCATTGTCTGCTGTATATTATGTATTCATTGCACTCTTTGGATACGATATCCCATCAAACGAAGGTTGCTGGAGAGCAATACGTGTCAATATTCCCCCTGGTTCACTCCTAAACCCGAACCCACCAGCAGCGGTTTCAGCAGGTAATGTTGAAACAACACAGCGAATAGTGGACACTACTCTAGGAGCATTAGCAAAGATAATTCCAGAGAAGATTCCTGCAGCCAGTCAAGGAACAATGAATAACCTTACTATTGGAGGAATACACCATGGAACAGGAGAGCAATTTTCCTTCTATGAAACAATAGGGGGTGGTGTTGGAGCAATGCAAAACTATGCAGGGACCGCGGGTGTACATAGTCATATGACAAACACACTGAACACTCCCATTGAAGCACTCGAGATAGAATATCCATTGAGGGTAATAGAGTATTCAATACGTAAAGCAAGTGGAGGAAAAGGGAAATGGTATGGCGGTGATGGCATAATTAGAGAGATTCAAATTTTGTCAGATGATTGCTATGCTTCAATACAATCTGAACGTCGAGAGAAAGCACCTTGGGGTTTGAAAGAAGGAATGCCAGGAAAACCCGGAAGAAACCTATTAATCTATGATAATCGTGAATTCAAACTAGAAGCAAAAACCACTGTGAAGACCCTAAAGGGGTCTATTGTAAAAATTGAAACACCGGGTGGTGGGGGCTGGGGATGGACTGATGACTAGTCCATCCTAGCTCAAGGAGGAATCTCAGACCTTGAGAGCCACATTACCATCTATTGCATTGATTCGCATTGTCTTCTTCTGTTCGCCAGCTCTGATGTTTACATAATACGTCGGGACATAGAATCCATCCAATGTATTGAATGTCAAAGAATGTTCCACAACACGTTTTGCTTCCTTCGGAGCTTTTCCTGCATCTTTGGCAAGAGCTTTCACAACCTTCTCGACACTGTTCAATTTTCCAGAAGTAATCTTACCCTTTCGAAGCCAAGCAGGAGTAGCTCTCTTCTTTCCCGGACCTTTGAGTAATTTTTCTAATGTCCTCGCAGGAAAACCAGTGCTTCCATCAATGATGAATTCGGCCTTGTTTTCAATTTCGAATAACTCAGTGATTTCAAGAAAAATTGCTTTTCCCGGAATTTCTTTGCCTTTCTTAGGCATGAAAACCTCTTTCCCAACCATTGCACCCAATAGCTGTTCTTGAACGCCAATCTCCTGATCACGAACTCGAACAAACTTCATGTAAACGGTCGCATCATATATACAGTAGAAATCGTATTTTAGTGAAGGTTTGCTTACTTTCAATGAATCCTCAGAAACACCCATTATTTCTGCACCATCAACAGAACCAAGCTTCTTAGCTTTTTCCTCATCCACTTTTGGTTTGAAATAATAGAGTTTCTTCTTCTTGTCATCTATCTTCATCTTTGTATCTTTGCCAGTTGTCTTGAAGAGCGTTTTAGATAGAGATTGTGTTTTTTTCTTCTTCTTAGCCATCAGTACATCCCTAAAAGGGGGTTAGCAAACTACTATTTGTTCTCTTTGGCTGTGAATTATCTGGTATCATTTGTGCGCAAAAGCTGCCTTGATAGTATCCCCAACTTCAAAGATTCTGGCAAAACCAACACGCTCGAATTGTAAGAACGTACCCTCAGCAACATCAGCTAAAGCGGGTTCACCAATTCCAGTTTCGATAGTGCCATCAATTTGCACAAGATCTATAGGAACTCCATTTTGTTTAGGCACCCAATGGATAATAGACCCTCCAGCGTTTCTAACGTCATCCACACTCAAACTGTGGAATTCAAGTCTGGGAGGTGTTTTGCCAATAAGAGTAAAATTAGCCAAGTCCTTCAATCTGAATAGTGATCCTAACTCCATCCTCTCATAATCCCTAGTTGCAATTCCAAGTTCAAACCCTTTATCTCTAATCAATGGAATCGTACGAACACCTTTCTCTGGGAAGTCCGGATGCATTGGAGCCTCAGCTGAAGATACATCTTCAGGAAGTCCAGTAGGTTCAACCCATACAGGGTTTTGAACAAAGAAGAATCTAATTGCATCAGCATCTCGAAGCTTTCTATTCTCAGAGTAGACGCTCTTCATGGATATTGAGATATCAACAATGCTCAATCCCAAATCAAGCATGGCTTTTCTAACAGCATCTGGATGGATACCTCTTCGTTCCAATGACTGTATACTCCATGTACGTGGATCTTCCCACCCAGAATACATTCCGGACATAACTTCTTTCCGCGACTTGCTTTTGCTAAGAGTGGCATCTTGGAATTTAAGACGACCATAGTAGATGAGTTCAGGATGTTTCCATTCATAAATATTCCAAATATGTTGCTCAATCTTCCCTTCTTTAACTAGGTCCTTTCCTCGAATGATATGTGTCACACCGAGTTCATGGTCATCAATACCCCATGAATACTCTAGGAGAGGCCATACTCGATATTTCGTGCCAACGCGGGGATGATCGGTCTCAGATATTCTAAGGATCACATGGTCTCTCATTGCTGGATCAGGGTCATCCATTCCGGTCTTCAAACGAACTGCAGCTTCTTTTTCTTCATAAGAACCATCAAGCATTTTTTCCCATCGTTCTAGGTTCTCGTCAAGTGACAGGCCCCGACAACTGCAAGGGATACCCAAAACTTTGTGTTTATTCCGCCAGACTCCAGCATCGCAATCACAAACATAGGCTTCTTCTTTCTTGATTAAATCTACAGCATAATCATAGAACAGGTCCATCCTATCGCTTTTGTATACAGTTTCATGCCATTTTACACCAAGATACTCTAGACCCTCAGGAATTAAGTCAAATGCTTCAGGTTCAACTTGTTTTTCTGCAGAGCCGATAGTATCATCAAAAACAAGGATAAGCTTTCCACCATAGTGCTTCACATAGTGGTCGTTTAGAATAACCATCCTTGCATTTCCGATATGAAGTGGGCCTGATGGAAATGGTGCAAGACGCATCACAATACTGTCCCATTTTTCTCTGTTGGGCAACTCTGGCATCTCCTTTTCTTCAGGTTCTGATGTTTCCTCTTCTATCAGCGATTCAGGACTAACTCTCTTTAGCTCAGATCTTTGCGTCTCAACCGACATTTTTGATACGTCATCTACAGTTTCTTGAACCAGCTGTTTTACCTCGGAAGCACGTGAACGTAAATCCGCTCTCGACCCCATAATGGCACCCATAACAGACTTAACTTGAGGCGTGCCATCATATTTCACTGCATTTTCCAAGACCATTTTCAATATGTATTCCTGCAGTTCATCCAAAAGGATCAGCTCACATCATGTCATGTTTGATGGTGTTTTAATATTAACTAAGAGTAACTTCCTAATGTCTTTAGAAGGATTTATTTTTCCCTACGGAGACTCTTATTTACTAATCAAAATTCCGAGAAATCATCAAAAATGGCTTCGGTGGATCAATGTGTCCGAATTAAAATGCTGTAAATTATGTGGTGCTTTCTACACCTGCAATCACAAAGGTGAATGCTGTCCTGAATGCACATATTTTGATGAAGAGGAAAATATTTGCCTTGCTCCAGAAACTCTGAAAAAAGAGAAGAAACAGAAAGAGATGCCATCTATCACAAAGGTAGAAGAAGTAGACCCTGAAACCTTTCTCTTCGAAGATATTGATGACGATGATGAGGAAGAGGATTGGTTAGATGATGATGAAGATGATGATATCGACGATCTTGATATGGATGACTTGATCGATGAGGATTGGTAATCAGGGCATGATAAGGGAGAGGTTATAGAAATACAGTCCAAGAAGTCCAATTGCAATTAGCAATAGTATGGTGGCATTACCCACTAGCCATGAACGAGCCTGATTTTTTGATATTTTCCAAGGCCCAAATTGTTTCATTCCTGTTGGAGCATCATCTAAAGGATTTACGGCACGCCAAACGATTTCTAAAGGACTAGCATCACTAGGAAATATATCTAGATACAAATGACTTGAATATCCAATAAGGAAGAGTGCTGCAATATAGTATTCGAGATGTGCACCAACTGCTAGACTACTTGATGATATAACTGAGAATGCCACATTGACTAATGTCCCTAACAATATCAGAACTGGTAGTATTAGAGAATGGAATATGATGTTTCTATGACGAGATATGCCAAGGAAGATGATGTCCCAGTCAGGAATAAGAGCACCAGACATGGTAATCAATGCACCAATGAAAATCGACACATTACCGATCATAAAAACTCCTGATTGATATTGGTATATAGTGGTACCAACAAGTGAACCAATACAGAATAACATGAAGAAAAGAGCTCCAAATGCACTTCTATTGCTTGTAGTCCTTCGTGATGATTCCCTGTGAGGTGCTTTCCAATACATGATAGGTGTAAATATTACACTAATAGCCAATCCACCTGCTATATAATTGAAGGCAAATTCGGTAAGAATCCCAATATCGGAATACCAGACACTGAAGGCGAAAACAAGAGAGTACAATGCAACAAAAAGCGAGAATGCAAACATGATATGTGATAATCGATTCAGTTTCTACCTCTCCACATTGACGAATACAAAATCAGGGAATACTATAGTATATCTTATTTCTTTCGACTTCGAAGTCCAGGAAACCAATATGCAGTGGAACGCGAATATCTCTTTTGTATCTTCGCAACTCCATTTTCAACAAGTAAATCCAATGCTTTCTTTGCACGCTCTTCAGACCACTCATAGGATACCATTGCATCCTCAAGTGTCAGTTTACCATCATTCTTTGAGGCAAGAGAGAGAATTCGTCTAGGATCATCGGTCAATTCAACAGGGATAAATGTGACCACTCGAGCGCCATTCTCAAGACCCGAAATGCCTTCTATTAGACCTTCAGCAATCATTTCATTTAGTAAGGCTTCAATCTCATTGGGATTTGTGGCCCAACCCTTCTCATCGAGTCGTACAAGAATTTCTGAGATTAGCATCATGCCACCAGTGTCTTTGGAGTGTTCAGCAATCCAGAGTAAATCTCGTCTGATTCCATCTTTACGTTCATCCCTTTTTAATAGACGTTTCATCATTCCTTTTTTGGTAGTAGCATCAGCAATCCAACTCTCAGGGTCATAGCCGAGTTCTTTTAGTAATTGTGAGAGTACCGTTCTATATGCAGGGATGTTGATTATCGTTTCACCATGCATGTCAAAGGCCTCTTGGAGTCTGGATTTGATCTGATCAATCCTTTTTGCTCTCCCTACCAGTTCATCAAGTGAGTGTGACAATTTCTCTTCATGAGATAGTGCTTGAAGAATAACAGGTACAACCAAATCTCCAGAACGAGTAAGGGAGAACTCAATCCCTTCTTCTTGATAGCCAGCAGCTTCTAGTTTGGCATCATAATTGCTACGTGGCAACTGAATAGATGCACGTCCGCGATTATCGGTTACAAGTTCAATTAAACCTAGATCTAAGCGTACATTACTAATAGCATGTCCAGTCTGATCAGTAACTATGAATGTAACATTGCTAATCTCATCTGCGGTTGCTGTGATTGGAATAGTTTTTGTTTTTCTTTCTATGCGAACGGCAGGTATCTGATTCACGAAGTCCTTTAGCTCAGAAGCCATAGACTCCTTAACAATTGCATCAGCAACAAGAAGGTCTAATCCAGCAAGTATCAGAGCTCTCGCAGAAGTTTCGGAGAGCAAATTTCGTTTCTTTGATTGCTCTCTTAGGAACCTCCTAAAAGTTACATCATTATTAGCTAGGTTAGTAATTGATTTGGTAATGGGTTCGACATATGGTAGAGCATCTTTGAGCGAATCAACAAAATCTCGCCGTATGCCAACTTTTTCGGTTAAATCTAACATCATTGAGGGAGGAAATGCCTCAACTCTTAGGCGACCCTTCTTTGAGTATCCCGCAAGAATGAATGGAATTAGAAGAGTCAAATCCTTATCATTAGTGATTCTTCCTATAGAATCGAGCCTCAGCCTTTCAATTTGAGAAGAAATTGTGTCTAATTTATTGAGTAAAGACGCTGCCAATGATTTGATTTCGTGCGCAATTTCAAGTAATTCAGCAGATTCAGTTTCGATATCTAGTTTCAATGCATCTTTTCTGGCAATATCTCGCTGTAGTGCACTCCGTCGCGCATCTCTAATTTTGAGAAGGTCACTACTTTTTGATGTTTTTAGTCTTGATTCTATTTCCTCCAGATCAATACCAATTTTCTCAATCCTTTGTTCAAGTCTTGATATCTTACCGGATTGGGATTCTTCTAGATATGAAATCCTTCTTTCAACTAGTTCAAAATATGAGTCTGCAATACCTGGAATCTTCGACTCATAATTACTTAATCTATCACTTGTTGAAACCAATGATTTTGCTTCGCTTTCAATAATTTCATTATCTAATATACCATCGATTATAACAGCATACGACTCCAAAGTCGAAAGTGTTGGCCACTTTAGTAATTCCTGTATGGACTGGTTGAGTGGATTTGATATCAGACCAACAACATTTGTTGACGGAGAATTGATTTCATTTACAAGGAACGCACGTAAGCTCCTTCCATGGTCTAATAATTCACTAGAATCTGGAGGTGGTTCAAATATTTTTGAAGAAGAGATCCTTGAATATTTTGAAGAAACAGAACCTAACATATCAAAGGCAAATAAATCATCCAATGAAGTGTTTTGAAAAAGACGGACTGGGGAGTAGACCTTCAGTAGAAACTCCATATCCTCACCATTTTTCAACTCCATGGCACGTAAGGTAATTGAAGCTAAAGTGTAGTCATTTGGCAGGGCTTGAGTCATCTGGAGTCCAGAGCCCGACTTTATATCCACTACAGCAAAACTAGGAACATAGAGGTCAGTTCGATCCAAATCCATTAATGACTCCCAGTCCTGAGATTTGAAGGGAAGCCTTTTCATACTTTCTAGAGAAGCATTTTCTAATCATTCTTGGCGCTATTCATTATACGAGGAGTATACCATTGAAAAAATGAATCCATTCTTAGACCCATTTTGTTCTAGATGTGAGAAGTACAAAGGAATTGGTTTTTGTAAGGACTCATCTTGTAGAAATATGGAGAAACAACAGCAAAGCGTGAGAAGACAAAAAATATGCTCGAGATGTGAACAGGAAGCAAAATATCAATGTTCACACTGTGGTGCTCTTTTTTGTTATGAGCATAGTAGATTCGTCACTGAATCAAAATTAGTTAATCATTTGCAAATAATTGGCACTTATGAAATATGTGCAGAAATCATATGTGAAGATTGTTGGATATTCAATGATGACTGATTCGTAGTTATCCTAAAACATTTTACGAACACATAACGAATATTAGAGACAAAGATTTATCATTATTCCTGAAACGAATGAATGGGGCTTCTATGTGATAGAGTCTATCTTTGTAATACTGCTTGATGATTATCAGGGATTCCTAGTCGAGAAAAGGTTTCCATTAACTCTATCGTTAAACGAAAAAATTCTCAATACCATTTATTATAATCATGAGAAAGGAAAGAAGGAGGATGTGTCCTTCACGGAAATAGATAATCTGCGTATCCTTACATTCTCTTCGCACAATCACCCGGGACATTTGGTATGTTTCTGTTTGCAAAGGACTACATCTCCAGAAGACATTCTAGAAGTATCAAAAGGCATGAGCCGGCTAATTCTTGAATTGGTCAAGCTAGACCCCGAGATTGTAGATTTAGGAGAGATACTCAAAAAGAAGAGCATTCTGCCTCTACCTAATGAAGAGCAGATTGTTGCTGAATCATTTGTCACTCCTTCAACGGCATTAGTTCTGGAAAAACTACAAAAGGAAGCAGTACAAACTGCAGCACAACTTGCATTATGGCTCAAAAAAGAAGTGCAAAGTGATAATGTCGATATTCGAGAGGCAATGCGACCCCTTATTCGAGCAGGAATTGTGAAAGTTGAGTTAGTCGGAAAAACTAAGGAAACTGTTTTCTTAATCAAGGATGTTTTTGGATATCGAGAGCCGCCTGTAAATTCTATTAAGAAAACAGAAGAGCTCGACCTTTCAATCCGAGAACAATATCGAGAATATGTAAAAACATTCTTCTCACCTCCACCCCCTAACAAAGGTTACAATCCCACAATTCCAGTTGATGATCCAAACTCACCTATTGTAGAAGATAGAGAAAGAATTGCAAGAGTTCTTACAGGAGCCTTAAACTATCAAGTACTCGATTGTTTGAGAGATCAACCTCGCACAATTGAACAAATTTCTACAATAACCTCACTACCAAAAGGAGCTATAACAAAATCGTTATGGGAATTACAAGACAATAGAATAACAGCATATTTCGAACATGATAAGCTCTGGGCATTATTAACAGACCCAAGAATGGATACATTCATGCCAGAATACGTGTTAGATATAGTATCTCGGAAGATTGTTGATAAGGAATTAACACCGCAAACCGCAGGAAGATATCTGGATCTCCTTGTAGAGAACTGGAGTGATTGATTTGATTCGAAGTATCTACATACTTGAAAAATCAGGAGAAATAATCTTTACAAAGGAGTATGCAGAAGTTGAAACAAAACAGAGTTTCGTTGAATTCCTGGTAAATTTGGCAGATTTTCTTAACACAGTTGATTTAGATGAAAAAATCGAGTACATGAATCTTGCAGCATCTAGATTCTTCTATACTTTAAAGGAAGATTTCACATTCATCTTCATAGCTGATAAAGCAGATGATTCTGCACAAATAGAAGAGAAAATGGGTCAGCTCATGGATATATTTCTACGAGATTTTCTACAACTTGCGCGCGCCAGACAACCACTTGATGGATTTGATGCCAAAGTTGATGAAATTGCTGTCACAATGGTCAAGGTAGCCATTCTCGGTTTTGCAGGTGTCGGAAAAACAACAACTCTACATCTTCTAAGAGGAGAAACTTTACCCTTGGTACATGATCCAACAATTGGTGTTAGTATCAAAAAATTACCTGAAGAAGTTGAGAATGCAAATATTGTTTTATGGGATTTAGCAGGACAGTCCCGATTTAGCATTTTGTGGGCAAAGATGATTGCCAATGCACAAGTAGTGGTTATTGTTACAGACAGCACGCTTGAGAATGTTCTAAGGAGTAAGAAACTTGTTTCACTCGTAAAGGAGGAAGTTCCTGACGCTAAGATAATTGGAATTGCCAACAAACAGGACCTACCTACGGCTTTAACTCCAGAAAGAGTCGGACAGATCCTAGGTATTGCAACCTACGAACTTGTTGCTATTGATATATCGTATAGGGATAGACTCATTCAAATAATCCGCAGAGCTATCCTTGAGGGCAAATCAGATGCAGCAGATAACTAGAAAATAATACTCGTGTATTATTTCTATGCTTTTGATGAAGTCATAGCAAAGGTTAAGAATGTGGCAAAGGAATTATCACAAGATGGGCTACAAAATAGGTGACCATTCATGGCCTTTGATATTAGTGAAGTACTCGAGAAGCTTAAGGCAATAGAAGAATTTGCCGCGAAAGTAACCGAAACCAAGAAACTTGCAGATCAGCTCGCTGAGAATTTTGCAAAAATGAAGATGTCTATCAACCAGACAATTAATGAAACCTTTACTGAGGTAGCTGCCCAGATTGATACTCTTAGGAAAAATATGGAACAGATGGAGAGTGTTAAAGCCAGCACAGCACCATCATCTGCATCTGTCAAAACTGGGCCTGAGCCAGCTCCTGAGGTAGAACCTGAACCAGCTCCCAAAACTGAGCCGGAACCAGCACCAAAGGTAGAAGCTGAATCAGTAACAGCTGAAGTTACAGAAGAAGGCAGTGATCAGCTCGACTTTTTATTGCAACAGAAGGATAGGCTAAAGGCTGCATTGACAGACCTTAGGTTTGATTATATGCGTGGTTACATCCCTGAAGAAGAATATAAGGGCAAAGAAGCAGAGCTTGATTCCCAATTGGAAGATCTCGATAAGCAAATTACTGCATTGAAATAATCTTCTTTGCACAAAAATCAATATAAATGGGGGAGGGATTTCCCTCCCACTTGAACCTTATTTCAATGAAAAGTTGTTTTCGGCATATTTAATTCAAAAAAAGAGAATATAGGAAAGTAGAACAAGGAGCTTTCCTATACTACTAAATAGAAAGCATTGGTTATAGCTGCAAAAATTCTAGACAAACCCGGACATTTTGGGGATGGAACCAATTCATAGGTCATGTGGAATCATTGTGCTGACCCCACGGAGTGATGTTCCAGTACCATTTCTGGACGGACAAGACTCCGGTGTCCAGATCTGTCCAGCTTACAATGAACGGTTGAATCAAATGAATTAGGCTAGTTTCTTTGCTTCGTCAATCATAGACTTAGCGGATGTTTCCCCAATACCATCTACTTTTTCAGATAGCTTCACAGGATCGAACTTCGAAAGCTTGGCAACTGTTGTGATACCTGCTGCTTTCAAATCCTCTGCTGTTTTAGGACCTACACCAGGAATATCAGTGAGTGCAACTTTCTTCTTTGTTTCTTTCTTAGGAGTCTTCTTAGTTTCAGTCTTCTTTGGTTTTGGTTCAGCCTTCTTCTTGGGAGTCTCTTCCTTCTTCTCCTCTTTCTTTGCAGGCTTCTTCTTGGGAGTCTCTTCCTTCTTCTCCTCTTTCTTTGCAGGCTTCTTCTTGGGAGTCTCTTCCTTCTTCTCCTCTCTCTTTGCAGGCTTCTTCTTGGGAGTCTCTTCCTTCTTCTCCTCTCTCTTTGCAGGCTTCTTCTTGGGCTTCTCCTCCTTCTTCTCAGTCTTAGGAGGTTCAGGAGGTGTTTCCTTTTCCACTTCTGATTCGAGTGGTTCAACAACTACTTCTGGACGTTTGTCTTTACGTTCCTTCTTTTCTCCCGCTTCCCTTCTCTTGCGAGCAAGTTTACTTGGTTTTACAACACCCATGGATGCGGCTGCAAGTTGTGCTTCCATGTCCTCCGTGATTATAGGTTCAGGAGGTTTAGATGCTGCAACCTCTGCAAGAACATCAGCAACCATAATTGGAGCACCTCCTTCCCTTTTTTCAATTTCAGAAGGTGTAGTATAAACAACAAATCCACTTTCACGAATGTATGGAGTGACTTTCCCGTCTGCTTCAGCCTCGCGAAGAATCCGTTTCGCAACACTCATTCTAATGTTGAAACGATTAGCAAGGTCATAACATGTGAAGGATTTTCCACTAGTGATGAATTTGTTAATCGATTCCATGTCATCTGGTTTGGGAATAGCGTCGCGAATGGCTTTCTCTGTTTTTGCTGCTGACTTTCCCCATTTCTTACGACTGATAGTAATTACTCTCCTAGATTGATGTTCTGGGGTCAACGCAACCTCTTAGGATTGGCTTTTAAAGATACTCATACGTTTGTGAAAAAACATAGGTTTCGTACAAATTCCATCAGATTCAATACCTTTCAAAATCGAAGATATATTGGAAAATATTCGTAAATGTTCTATGAGTGAAACCAGAAGATATTATATCAAGCTATTCTGGAGAAGCATGGTTTCTTGCGCTGTTGTAGAATGGGAGCTTAAGAAACAATGGGCCGAAATCAAATGCAATCCCATATTGATAAATTGGCACAATGCAGCAGTTATTGGACTTCTTTCCCAAGAGCATGCACATCTTTCATTAGGACAAGAATAACACAAAGAGATTAACGCTGATTCATTCGTTTTGAAAAAAGGTTTAGGATTATATCTCGCAATTGAACGAATATACACACGTAAGTATCAAGATCACATTCTAAAAATGGAAAAGATAAATATCTTGGCTACGAAATAATTAGAGGAAAACTCAGTCCACACGAAATACAACAGCTTGATGATTTGCAACAACATACAAGACTAATTGAAAGAGGAACGATAGAATCGGAATAAGTGCCTCTTCACGATGTGTGTATTCATAGAAATAAAGGAGAGAAGTTTCTCTTTGTTGATGGAATTCTAATAGAGAGCCTTCATTTTGTGGAAACTGATGGAATTAATATTACATATGAAGACGAAAAAACAATGATTCGACGCAATGGTCAAGTTGTGCCGAAATTATGACCGTCTATTCACTCGCAACCCTCTATGGCATCTTTTCGGGGAGATATCTTCTGTACTTGTTTCACCGTAACTTCACTGAATGGGGGAATATCCTGATCAATGATACATCCGGGAGATATTATGCTATTTTCACCAATTCTTCTAGCAGGGTATATAGATGAGTTAACTCCAATAACAACATCATCTCCGATAATGGCTCCAAACTTCATAGTGGGCAACTGAACAGATTTGTCAGAATAGTCAATAAAGAGAGGTTTCTTTCCAGGACGCCAATTCCACATTTGTGCACCAGCCTCAATGCAAGTATCAGTCCCAACAATCGAATCAGCAAGATATGTCATTCTACCAACATTGACACGATCGAATACCATGCTATTTCTAACTTCAACCGCATAGCCTATGTGAACTCCATCACAAAGGCTGGAATAGTCCCGAATAAGGGAGTTGTTGCCAACATAGACTCTCTTTCCGATATAGACAGGTCCGCGGAGCGTTGTGCCGGGTCGAATAACCGATCCTTCGTCAATAAAAACAGAGCCTTCTATAACCACATCTGTGTGTACATCAGCTGTTTCAGCAATGAAACTACCCTTTCCTTTCAAAATGCGATCCATAACAATTCGATTGGCCTTTAAGATATCCCATGGCCATGTGAACTCAGCCCATTCCTTCTCCCAGACAGTGGCTGCAATTTTGGCACCTGAGTCAATCATTTTTTCTATTCCGAGCTCCATTGTTTTGTGCTCTTCTAAAAGAGGAAGAAGACTTGACGGAAGAACAGATACTCCTGCAACTGCGTAATTACTCACGTATCTATCAGGACCGCCTTTCTCAACAAGCTTCTCAACAATTCCATTTCGTCCAATCTTAACAGTTCCAAATTGTTCAGGATTGGAAACAAGAGTTACAAGCATTGTTGCATCAGCATCCATGCTTTGATGGTTGTTTAATGTTCTAGACACCATATTAGGTTCGACTAGAACATCGCCATTCACAAGAAGAAATGCATCATCTTCCTCAATTTCACTCTTAGCTGTGAGTATGGCGTGCTCAACACCCTTTTGTTCCATTTGGTATACGTAGCGTATGTTCAATCCTTTATCCGCATCATGTTGAAAATGCTCAACAATCTCATCACTACCATGACCCACCACTACGACAACATCTTTCAAATCATTCTCTATAAGACTGTCAAAAATATAATCCAGAACAGGACGACCAGCTATCATCAACATAGATTTGGAACGTTTGGAGGTTAGTGGTCTTAATCTATTGCCAAGACCAGCCGTTAGCACGAGTGCTTTCATTTCATCCACTAGCTTTTGACACAGCTCCTAATGTCATAAAGATGTTGCCTTCGAGCCATGATTGTACTTCTGTTAATCAACAAGTGTAAAGTAGATTCTTTGTTTCCCAGCACCCACATTTTTTGATTTGCCTAATCTTATTCCACGAATTTCACTTGTATTTGCAACATGTGTGCCTGCGCATGAAGCTGCATCAAAATTCTCCATCTCTATTACTCTAAATTCCTTCACATGTTCAGGAACCATCATAAGATATCGTGTCTGATAGCCTCTCTCTTTGAGATAATCGATGGCTTCATTTCGTGGCATAAATGATATTTTAACATCCATCTCTTGTTGAATTAGGGCATTTACCGCCCGCTCAACGTCTTTTTTCATGCTTTCATCAAAGCTTTCTAGCGGGGAATAATCAGCTCGACTCCTATCTGGTTTGATTTGATTTCCAACTGTTACTAAATTGTATTTCATTTGAAGGTGTCTTGATAGAACATGTTGGGCTGTATGAAATCGCATACAACGATATCGACGTTCCCAATCAAGTTTTCCAGTGACTTTTGTTCCAACAACAAAAGGCGTTGTATCATCTACCATATGACATACCTCACCTTTTTGCCGCTTTGTTGTATCTACCTCGACCTCAGTATCATCTACAGAAATCCAACCTTTGTCTCCAAACTGGCCACCACCCTCTGGATAAAAAGCGGTTTTATCAAGAGTAAGATAATCATCACCGACTTTGGTTACTACAGCATCAAATTCCTTCACATAATTATCGCCCATATACAAAAGTTCAGTCATTCAAAAACACCTAATCAATCGAACCTTTTCGTCTACGCTCCCATTCTTCAACAGCGAGGTCCATTGCTTGCCCCAAATATATTCCTTCAAGATTAATCTTAGGAGAATCAGCAGCAGCGTCGATGATATCTCTTACAGCTTGGGCAGTTTCAGCTTCTGCAACACCACTAATCACTGCGTCAATGATATCATCAGGAATCTTGTATTTGCGGAGATATCTAGCAAGTGGAGTCTGAGAAGTGGGGATGTATCCAGAATCTTCTGATGGATTTAAACCAATTTCATGCATCGCTTCCTCAAATTTAGTAGTGATTATTTCCTCCCTTGATTTTATCTCAAGCGACGGTGGTTTTTTTCCTTTTTCAACAGCAGAGCGAAGTTTCTTTATTTTCTTAATAATGGGAGGTTCTTTTCGCCCGAAGAAAGGCATCGTATCACTTCCGGTTATTTGGATGAGATTTGATATCTTAAACGATGATTACTTTGTAGATATCACATAAATAATCCAGCACCTAACACCAACTTTAAGGTTTCTCCGTTTTCTAGAGTGAAGGAGGAAATCAATTATGAACTCGATCAAAGAAATACTGAAGGCTGTTGCAGCAGGCAAAGTATCTGTTGCAGATGCAGAACAGATAATAAAAAGTCGTGCTGCAATATCCATAGGAGGTTTTGCAGTTCTGGACCATGATCGAGCACATCGCAGTGGGATTCCGGAAGTTATCTATGCTCAGACAAAAAGCCCAGAACAAATTGTCGAGATAGTAAAGGGTATGTTACATAGCAATGGTTTTGCACTAATTACGCGAGCAAATCACAAGATTCTGAAGGTTCTGGAGAAGGAGTTTAGAAATTATAGAATAGAATCCGATGGTTCAAAAAATCATATCACAATATTGATTCAATCGGATGCTTGGGCACCTCCAGAGAAATCTGGTCTAATTGCAATCCTAACAGCTGGAACTTCTGATGTACCATATGCTAAGGAGGTCGAGTTCATCGCTAAAGTCACAGGAGTTGAAACCATCAAGTTTTATGATATAGGAGTAGCTGGAATCCATAGACTAGTTGACCCAATCTCAGAAATTATTGAAAGAGATGTTGATGCTGTAATTGTTCTCGCTGGAATGGAAGGAGCACTCCCCACAATTGTGGCATCATTGATTGATATTCCTGTTATTGGCCTTCCTATCCCTGTAGGTTATGGCTTTGGGGGAGAAGGGCAAACTGCATTAGCATCGATGCTTCAATCCTGTGCACCAGGTTTGGCTGTTGTAAATATTGGGAATGGTTTAGGAGCTGGAGCATTTGCCTGTTTGATTGCTAAGAAACGATCAGGAACGAAAGACTGACAATAGACACGAATTTTCATTTCAAAGATGAATCAAAATGCTTGGCAATCAAACTATATATCTCAACAGCATGGTATAACTCACTCAATCGAATGTACTCGTCTGGCTGATGGGCTCGTTCGATTGATCCAGGCCCACATATAATATTCATAATACCTATTTTGGGTTGTAAGACTGAACAATCTGTGCCATAAGTTGCAGCTTTAAGATCGGATAGCCGACCTGTGACACTCTCTACTGCGTTTTGAGCAATTTTTACTATCTCAGTATCAGGAGATGTGTACACTGCAGGTTTGCCATGGATGTATTCGATACTCACGAAATCAGATAGCTCTCCATCTACTATCCTCTGCTGCATTTCCTTGATTACATTATCTGGCGTTTGACCCTTGACTAGTCTCATGTCAAGTTGAACACGACATTCAGATGGAACAACATTGATTTTGATTCCACCTTCAATCATGCCGATATTTATTGTCATCTCACCCATAAGGGCATCTTCTTCATATTCATAATCATCAGCAACAAGTAAATCCAACGCATCTATACAAAGAGAGATAGCATTGATGCCTTCCTCTGGCCTAGATCCATGAGCAGATTTTCCTTTGGCCATAACACGAGACCACAGCATCCCCTTCTCTCCGACTAAGATGCCTAAACTTGTTGGTTCTGCACAAACACCGAATTTCACACCATCAAGAATTCCCGATGCAGCAACTTCTTCAGCACCAGAACAACCACTCTCCTCATCTGATGTACACAACAGAAGTAACGGGGTTTCGTGTCCCTCATCATTATACTGAATCATTGTTTCAGTAAGAGCGGCTACAGGACCTTTCATATCGCATGACCCGCGGCCATACAATTTACCATCATGCACATCTGCTGCGAAGGGATTATGACTCCAATCACTCAATTCACCTATTGGAACTGTATCCATATGCCCATGAAAAACCAATGGTCCTTTTTCATCCTCGTGTGTTGAAAAAATCAAATTGGGTCTTTTCGAGGGGCCGACAGAAACACAACCAATGCCATGTGCTTCCATATGGTCACACAAGACTTTAGCTACATCATCTTCTTTCCCAGGTGGATTCTCGGAGTTTGTATTCACTAGTTCTTTCAGGAGTTGAAGGACTCGCTTTTGATTCATTCACAAGACCCGGACTTTTCGGTGTTTAAGGTAGTTATGAGGTTATTCATACTAAGAAAAGACAATGCATTATGCACAAATAAAATTGTAGACAAACCTGAAATCATGATTGGCACTTCATACACTTTATCAACTCAGAGTCCTATCCATAGAATGGCAGTCAATGAAGCAGTTACCCCTGTCGGAGCTGTAAGCGATGAAGAAACGGTGTGCAGCTGAGACTTGCCACTATTAACAAAAAATCAGGGATGGCTGAAATCCGTCTTTTTTTCTGAGAACCAGAAATGACTCCCACATTCCCCGTCATCCGTGTGGGTCCGCAGAGATTACTCTGACTTTAGAACCAGCTTGTCTTTCTGGAGTCCCACTGAAAAACTACGTCCATATGAGTCTATGACTGACACTTCTTCTCCTTGTAAGAAACTCCTTACCTTCTTTAGAGATCGGGTTGGGAGATACTTTAAGGAAATCTCGCGGATTTCAGCCATATTTATCTCTCCAGGGATGCGTGGTGGCGCGACACCTGAATGGGATGCTAGACTGATACTATCATTACACAAACGGGTATATATACAAGAAGAGTTCAACATCTGCATTAGAAATAAGCTAGAAGGCCTAAGAATGGATTATAGAGTCCACTAATCTAGAACCATTGCATCTTTTTGAAAATGCATACTGGTAATGCAGAAGATGAATTGACTGACTTAACAAATGGCCAAGCGAATTACAGAGATATTTGATGGAGAGGAAGAGAGGATACTCTTCCCCCCCAAGATTACTGATTCTATGGATTATAAGCAAAGGGATGTCTTGCAGACTCGATCCGTTCCACAATCTCAGATGTCTCCTGTCGTCCTTCAATTGCACGACGAATAGCATGACGGACAGCACGGAAGTTATTGATATGAACCCGACGAGTATTTACCGCATTTGGATGTACGAATACATTTGCTGCTATGACAATATCTGGAAGGAGTTCTTCAGGAAGAATCCCGTCGGTGATGCACCTTGTTATTGCGTCTGAAACTGCTTTCTGAGCTACTTCATAGACCATCTTCTTGTGTCGCTCATTTGTTATAGTCACAGTGGGTGCAAAGACAGTTACGGGCTCTAAGTCTTTCACGATATTTGATGAGTGATAGTCTTCGACAATCTTTCCGGCTTTTTCAACTGCTTCCTGTAACGGACCATCTCTGATTCCCATCACTAAGTCTACATGAGCAACCTCTTGGCCTCCACCACATAGTGATTCGCCATGAAGAAGTGTCAAGTCCTCCACAACATCAGGAACAAGACCAACCGCTTTAGGATAGGCCTCAGCAACGATTGCTTTTTCGCCCATTTTGAAAGTTACAGGTCCACGTGGAATGAGTTGGAGGTCCTCAAGACAGGTCCGTAATTCGTCAATGTCTTCATAGGTAAACGAATCACCCTCTAGAAGGGGTTTACGAGCATGACCAACAGGTATTCCCATCATGTTCAAAGCGGCTTTCACTGCCATGCCTCCACCCCTATTCACAATGATCCTAACTGTTCTCTGAATGCTCCTTTGAACAATCATTGCTTCTTTCAAATCACCCTCAGCTAACTCATTCTGCATCTTGATGTATCGATCTGGAAAAATATTCGCACTTGCCAAAATAGCTCCATCACAGCCAGCGGCTAATGCAGGTAGTGCAACTTCATCGTGACCGATTACTACTTGAAATTCCGCAGGACGACGAACAAGAATAGTGGTGAGATTAACAAGGTCACCACTAGAATCTTTCAAACCAGCAATCCCATCAATTTGCTGTAAGCCATCAATAAGAGTCCAATGGAGAGGAACTCCTGTTACTTGAGGTATATTATACGCAAAAATCGGAATATCAGAGTTATTTGCAACCTTCTGATAGTGTTCGTAGACTTCTTTGTTTGAAGGTTTGAGGAAGTAAGGTGAAACAACAAGTGCGGCATCTGCGCCAAACTCAGCGGCTCTCTTTGTGATTATAATCGCATCTCTTGTATGTGGCGCCCCAGTGCCTGCTAAGACAGGGACACGCCCTTTAGCCGCATCACAAGCAATGCGAATTGCTTCAACTTTTTCTTCGAAACGCATACTTGTGAATTCACCTGTTGTGCCACAGGGAACGATTCCAGTAGCACCGGTTTTAATGACATAGTCGATTAGATTTCTGAATAACTTTTCGTCAACTCCGTCTTCATTGAATGGTGTTACTAATGCTGGATATACGCCCTTGAATTTGAACGACTCACTCATTTAGGATACCCCCATAGTTCGCGAAGTGCTGAGTATATAGCTTTCTCGGTAAAACTTGTAATCTCTCTTCTATTACGATAGTTGAGATTGATATCTATTGCAAGAATAATTACCTCTTTGTCAATCGACTCATCCGGAATCAACTTCTCTTGAAGCATCTTAGCAAAAGCTCTGCCAGCACCGGATTGCACTGGACCATAGAATAGCGAAGCCTGTCTTAGAGACTTGATTGTTCGCGTGGGTAGCATGATGCTACTTGGACGGACTGCTAGATTTGGTTCCAAAATTACTGATAGCGCCTCATGTCCAATCCTTGGAGTTGTCATGAGTCCAACGAAGATATGGCCAAGAGACCCATTTTTCAAACCCCTTATAGCACCTACAGATATCTTGTCGCTTTTGATAGAGGAATGTTTAATATCATCTCCCATGACAGCATAATCCATACTCGATAGAATTTCTTTCACATCAACTGAGCTTACTTCAGGATACTCGGATTTCTCAATCAAACCGATCTCTTCAAGTTCAATTCGAACTTCATCCTTCAACTCAGCTGAGTATGTACCGCGAGCATCTAAAGGCATACGAGATTTTCCTGCTTTCATTCCCAATTTCAGGGAAGGGTTCACTTCCCAACCGAGAAAAGCATTGATGGAATGCCCTTCATGATACATATCGTCTGAAGCAGAATATCGATCTTTTATATCGTAGTCACTTGTTCCGCTGAATGTTAATCCCTCGTTATCTTTGCCTGCGAGATAACGGTAAATATCGCGGGGTATGGCATAATATTCCTCTGCCTGGCTGATTAACTGGTAGG
>CAZSWP010000013.1:0-82871 GCA_964610875.1 uncultured archaeon | reverse complement strand
TACGATACGTGGACAATCCAACACTCCTTGATGTCTATGATGCGGCTGGGATTGCACATGCAAATATCACAATTGGGACTGCGATGCCAGTAGGCATTGTATTGAGAGGTGACAATGTCAACGCAGACTTCTACTATTGCAACAATGCCAAGATTGGTGGGGATGTTATAGAGCATGGAGTTGGTGTCTATAGTCCTCACTTTATTGTTGAATAAAGCCTAGCTATATCATCCAAACAGGTATCTAGTAAATCAGCGTAATTGTTTATCAAATTTTGTAGTCCTATTAATAGCAATATCTACTAGTTTTTTAAAACGAGTAGGTCCCTCAACTCTCATCATGTCATATCTATCGGACTGTTACGTATTACAGCTGGTTACAGCATGAAGGCGTGGTCGTGCGACTTATGATATGTATTTGATAGATTCATTATCCATTGTTAAGTAAAGATGAAAAGATTCGCGGGAAATATCTTGTAAATGGAAGCTCTTTCACTAGAACTTCTCATGACCAGCTTGTGGCATTTACAACCGAAAGACTGCAGTCCTCTTCAATTTGCTATGAATCATGTTTGGAACGATTGTGCGACTTCTGCAGAGAAATCAGCAACATCTGTCAGAATCGTCTTGGGGTCTTGCACGATCACACCGAATCTGTATACAACCCCAAAGTTTTGGTTATTGTAGTAGAAGTACTCTGGACGTTGAAGGAATTTGTCTTCCCATTTGGCACATAGTTCATCGAATTTTTCCCTGACGCCGCCCAGATTAAAATCCTTGTGTACATATATTTCAAAGGTGTATCTATAGATCTCTTCTCCTTTCGTCAGGAATTTGAGCTTATCATATGCATCGTGTAGACGGTCCTTTCTGGCAACTTCACGTTTGTATTCTTCTCCTCTGTTTGTCAAATAATCATCAATACGAATACGAAAGTTTGTCAATTCTGACTCGATGACTCTGGCATTGGGAATATACTGTCGTGTGAAGTCTGGGAGAACGACTCTTGTGTAATTCAAGGTGATATCAGTGACTAGACCTTCATGGTGGCCAATTCGAACGTAATCCCCTACACGAAATGGTCGTGATGCAAAGAGATACAGGCCACTCACTAGGTTTCCTAGTGACCTTGAAAAGGCGAGTCCGATTGCAGTTCCAATCAATGCTCCAAAAGCAATTATCCCTTCACCAACGATAAAGTTGGTCGCAGCCAAGGCAGCAATTAAGGCTAAACCAAAATATACCAGACGCACAATGAAGACGATACTGGTGGTAGCTTCCTGAGGCATACCTACTCTTCTGAATGATATCTTAACTACACGGACAGTTATCAAATACAATAGATAGATGATAATGAGAAATGGAATTATTGCCACTATTATCGCATAATCCTGAAGCTGGAATGGTGTTAGCAGTGTTCGTATGAGTTCCACAAACTGGTCAAACGGGTTGAGCTGCATCTTCTTCTCACAATGTTAGTGATTGAGGCCACTCTTTGATATAGTTTATCCAAATTGGTATATGAGTCAATAGCCATTCTCTTCGTTTGGTAAAATGTCAATTCTTCTGGCACGAATGACAGCCATAGAAAGAGGAATTATTCCCATTACTAGCAATCCAAGATATGGTATGACGAACCAGTTGAAATCAGTGTAAGTATGTGTTATTTGGATGGATATGCTCACAGTGACATTGCTATCTATCCGTTCCATCCTTAGAGTTTTTATTTCGTTGAGTATGGGTGTAATATTGAGTGAAAAACTGTATCCGCTGATGATATTTGAAGCAGTTGCTATATTATGCGCATCATTTTCACTTTCGAAAATCAACAATACACTTTTCATATTGCTATCAACATGAATTATACAATTGTCACAATTTTCAATCAGATTCTCCAAGTCAATCTCAGCTACTGGCTCATCTAAATCCAAGTCATACTGCAGGTTCCTGCTCGTAGTGGATGTCCATGTTTCAAATGGCAATCCTGCTCCCGCGGCAGCTACTACTGTATATGGCATCATGAGTAATGATCCAATAATAACTAGCGCAATGATAGCTAATGGTCCTTGTTTTCTTTCCCAATTGAGTTCTCCATTCTTCATTCTACAGTTTCTATCAATCATGAATAAGTAATACAGACAAATGGCCGCAAACATAATTCCAAAAATACCATAGTTTGGTCGTGGAGCAAAATCAACCACAATGGGATCGTAGTAATGTATTGTAGCAATTATGGATACAATTGCATCAGCATCTTGTCTACGAATGGTGACATTCCATTCTTCTGGATCATACCATCTTTGGTTTCCAAGAGTCATAACTATGGAATGACCATCAATGGATGATACATTTTCTAGAATGACGAACGTCCCGTTCTCACCGAATCCTCTAATTTCTACACTGCTTCCATTTGTTTCGAGACTGGTTATCTCTACCTCGTATGTTGTATCAGGCATCTCAAGAGTCTGAACTCCATTAGTGTTGGTTAGCGTGTACTCATCATCAAGAATTTGAGACCGTTCGCGGTCTATAGTAAGCGTTGGAGTGCCTAGTACTATTGTATAACCCAATAATAGACTGAATAGAAATATTATTGTGACAACTACTAATCTTGACTTTTTGCACATGGAATCCAAATTGAAACCACCACACATTGGAATATTCCGAAAAAGTCTAATTTAGTTTGTCTTTTTATCATAATATCGTATTACTAGAATGGAACCATTTCTTATGATGAGTACTCTGAATACTTGAAATTAAATTACACTAAGATCTAGTAGTGATAGTCTCTATTTCATTATAGTGAACCGTTTGATATGAAACACGCATACAGGATAATAAGGTCCAGAAGTGCGTGTGAGGAGACAGAAAAAAATGAACCGGTTTGCACAACCTGTTGCTACTCTGGACCCTACACCTTTTTCTTAGTATTGTATATAATTTAGGTTTGGCATAATCTAGTTATTGTACTAGGTCAACTTTTGAACTACCGCATACTCAAAATAGCACAATGGATGATTTGCTTCTCCTTTAATGGGGCGACGGATAGCAATTACGAAAACCCAGAAAGGATTTGTTTTTTGCTTAGCATTGTCTTTTAATCCAATGAAACTCTAATTATTGAGAGTCTGGCGCTTCAATATAGCTAACTCATATTGAAAACATCTTCCCATAGGTCCTCTACTATTAGTTGCCAAGTTGTGGGGAAAATGAGGTACACACCTAGCATTTTATTACAATATAGCATACGGATAAACGATGTCGAAGACTTGACACCAACGTGAGGTGCCTGAAATTTGAGGTATATTAAAATCTCCAAGGAAAACACGTATAGATTCCTAGACCTGCTCAAGCAAAAAGGGACTCTATATGCGCCACAGAAGATTAGTGAAAAGTTCTATGACTTCTGTGAGGTAAATGACGTAAGTGACGTTTCGTTTGATTATAACAGAACGATACGCCCGCCAAGGAGGTTTTTCTATCCCGAAGAGGAAACAATGTTCACCTTCGATACCGCCCGCGTCGAACTCTATCCTATGGAACCCAAGGATGAGCGTATAATCCTATTCGGGGTCCATGCATGTGATATAGTTGGACTCAGAATTATGGATGCAAAGTTTCTCGATGACCTACCTGACCCATATTATGAGAAAAGGAGAAAGAATGGAATAATCATTGGACTATCCTGCCTTCCTGATGAATATTGTTTCTGTAACGTCCGCAGAATCGAGTTTGTTGATGCTGGTTTCGATCTATTCTTCCATGAACTGCCAGATGGTTATCTCGTTCGTGTAGGAACAGTTACTGGACACAAACTAATTGATCCATATCCTGAACTCTTCGAAGAGATCTGTGATGCTGATATCAAATATTTAGAGGAATTTGAAGAAAAGAAGGCTAGTATGTTTCCGGTAAAAGGAAACTGGGATAATCTCCGATATTTCTTGGAGTTACGAATGGAGCATCCAATGTATGATAGAGAGGCTGACAAGTGTCTGGGTTGTGGGAACTGTACCCTTACATGTCCGACCTGTCGCTGTTATGATGTTATTGACCTGCCCAGTATTGATGGACGGACAGGGTCAAGAATACGTCGTTGGGACTCCTGCCAATTCCGTACTCATGGACTAACAGCTGGGCCCCATAATTTTCGCCCAACAAAAAAGAGTCGATTCTTCAATAGATACCAATGCAAGAATGCATACTGTGCTGAAACAACCACCGCATATTGTGTTGGCTGTGGACGTTGTACATACTTCTGTCCTGCTGACATCAAATTCAGAAGCAATCTCATGGAAATTGCAGGCTATAAGGGGGTAGAATAGATGGTACATACACATGATGATAGAAGCATCTATGAAACACACAAATGTCGTCTTCTCAGAAGATATCCACTAACAGATCTTGAAGACCTCTTCCTCTTCAGATTTGAAGACCCTGATGTGGCCCAAGACTGGCGATTTAAACCTGGACAGTTCGTTGAAGTGTCCATTCTCGGGCTTGGTGAGGTACCGATATCCATCTGCTCATCAGCAAGAAGGATGGGTTTCTTTGAACTCTGTATAAGAAATGCTGGTCGTGTCACTTCACAGATTCACGAGTTATCTCCTGGTGAGATGGTTGGTATTCGAGGACCATATGGGAATGGATTCCCGATGGAGCAGTTCCACGGTAGAGACCTACTCTGTGTTGCAGCAGGTCTAGGAATGGCTCCTCTTCGTTCAGTTTTTCTCTATGCTATCGATAACCGGTGGCTATTCGGTAATATCACTATCATTAACACTGCAAAGTTTGGGAAAGAACTTCTCTTCGAGAAAGAAATCGAAGCTATGAAGGATATAGCCACAGCAGAGAATATAGCAATCGTTCAGAGTGCTACGAGAGACCCTGAATACAAAGGATTGCATGGAAGAGCAACAGCTCACATGGACAAAGCAAATGTTGACCCAAAGAATTGTGCTGTTGCAATGTGTGGTCCTCCAGCTATGTATCGTGGTATGTTTGACTATCTTGTTGAGAAGGGATATGACCCAAGATACATCTTTGTAACACTTGAAAGGCGTATGAAATGTGGCGTAGGGAAATGCGGTCATTGTAACATAGGCACTGCCACATCGTGGAAATACGCCTGTAAGGATGGACCTGTGTTCGATTACTATGCAATCACAAGCATTCCGGGGTTGATTTAGATGGCGGTAATCGATGAATGCAGAGATGACTGCAAACCAAAAGTAGGTGTGTTTGCACTCACTTCCTGTTATGGTTGTCAACTGAAATTGGCAACTGTACAGAAGATTATGGACATCGCAGATGCAGTGACCTTCGAATGTTTCTATATGCTTTCAAGTGCTAGTAAACATCCAGCTGATGTAGATATTGCATTTGTAGAAGGCTCGGTATCTACAGAGAAGGATCTAGAAGAGCTCATGGAGATTCGAAAACACAGTCGTATCTTGGTCGCGATTGGTGCGTGTGCCGTGAATGGTGGTGTACAGAGCTGGGCTGAAGATGAGATGGACATTGAGAAGCTTCAATCCAAGGTATATGGTGATGGGAAAATAGACATGAAACCCCTACAAGCGACCCCGATTGCTCACCATGTTGATGTCGACTATTTCTTACCCGGATGTCCTCCGGAAGAGGATGAGATAATGTATATGATATCCACTTTCCTCTTCGGCACATTCCCGGAAGCTAAGGACTATCCTGTCTGTGCGGAATGTCGACTTGCAGGCAATCCCTGCATCCTGATAGAACGTGGTGCACCTTGCTTGGGACCAGTAACAACAGCTGGTTGCAAGGCACGATGCATCAAGTACGATGTCCCCTGTATTGGATGTAGAGGTCCAGTACCCAATGATACAGCTTGGTTTGATTCTCTAGCTATGACCTTCAAAGAAAAAGGCCTCGATGAGAATTTTGTCAGAGATCGGATGCGTATCTTTGGAGCGCACGATCCAAACATCGAACGGATGCTTGATAGAGTCTATGGAGGGAAGAAATGAATGTCCAAAACAAAGAAGAAAACAATCACCTCACCTATTTCAGTAGACCACATAGCCCGAATTGAAGGAAAAGCGGGAATTGAAGTTGTACTGAAGGGAAACAAGGTCTCTGTTGCCAAGGTGAATATTTTTGAAGGACCTCGGCATTTTGAAGCAATTACTCTAGGAAAACCTGTTGAGGAAGCTGTTGCTGTCTTCCCACGAGTTTGCTCTTTTTGTGCTGCCGCTCATAAAATCACAGGCGTTGAGGCTGCTGAGAATGCTATTGGTCTTAAACCATCCAAACAGACAGTAACTCTGCGTGAATTACTCTATATTGGTGACATTATCGAGAGTCATGCACTTCATCTCTTCTTGTTAGCGTTGCCAGACTTTCTGGGATTTCCTGATGGATTCTCCATGAATAAAGAACATCCTGACTTGCTTTCTGCTGGTATGCGCTTGAAAGACATTGGTGCTGATATTCAGACAGTACTTGGTTCACGATACATCCATCAAGAGAATGTCCTCATGGGTGGATTTGGAAAGCTGCCGACCAAGAAACAGCTTGAGAAACTCTCAGACCGTCTTCGTGCATTGCGTAATGAATCAGAAGAAGCTCTTGAACATCTAGTGTCATTCCGACACTGGCCAGAAGTGGATGCAGAACGCACCCATCTTGCATTGGAACCATATGATGGAAAATACAGCATGCTTGGCTCAACAATTCATTCAACCGGTGGAGGAAAGTTCAAAGAGGATGCATATAAGATGCGTATCTCGGAAACTGTTGTTCCACACTCCTTTGCTAAACATGGTTCTTATAACTCAGAACCATTCATGACCGGCGCCCTCTCCCGCTTTACACTTTTCAAGGACACCATGAGTGGTCGGGCAAAAGATATTGCAAAGATGTATGAGAATCAGTTGGACCCCAACAATCCCATGGCAAATAACTTTGCTCAAGCAGTAGAACTTGTCTATTTTGTACACAGAGCCGAAGAGATTGCACGAAACCTTGTCACTTCTCTTAAGGACGAAAAACGAAAGAAACTAAAAATATCCGATGGCGGGACAGGTGTTTCAGTCACAGAAGCACCTCGTGGACTTCTGGCATACACTGTAGGTGTTGACAAGAGAGGCCGCATATCAGAAGCCGATATTATCACCCCGACTGCCATGTTCCTCCCAATTATGGAAGCTGACCTTCAGAGAATGACACAGGGTCTCTTAGAGCAAGGAGTAAATGACTCGAAAATAATCGCTGAAAAACTGCAGACCGTTGTTAGATCGTATGACCCTTGCGTGTCATGTAGTGTGCATGTCAGCACAATAAAATAATGCAGAAAGGGGAAATCCTTCGAGCATTGTTCGCATCAAACTCAACATAAAAACCGCCTACTTGGACAGAACCTTGGGTTGCTCACAGCTGCAAAAACCTAGACAGACCTGGACATTCTGTGTAGTAGCTTGTATCCTTCAATACGAAATGCTATCACAGGTCGACTGACATCGTTGTACTGACCCCACAGAGTGACGTTCCAGTACCGTCCCCGGACAGACAAGACTCCGGTGTTCAGATATGTCCAGCTTACAATGAACGGTTGTTAGCGTTGCATTTAGTAGCTAAAACATTCAGCAGAGTCGTCTTTCCTGCTCCATTAGGTCGTAAAAGACTGAAGAGCTCACTCCATTTTATTTCGAGGTTTAAATAATCCACAGCGGCCATGAATTGAATCATTTGGTTACATTTTCTATTATAATAGCAGATTCATTCGTTGTATATCACATGTATGAGAACATATAATTTGTATATAATACGAGGTATCTGTGTGGATTGAAGTCTGGTTTGTGACATAAACAACTATGTAATATAAGACCGCTTTAAACAGGAAAGGAGGCCTTTGAAGTTTGCATGGATATATGGGAAGGTTACTAAGAGTTGATCTAACTTCAGCAACAATCACATCCATCTCTCTCAATCATGACCATGCAAAGTTGTTTGTTGGCGGTAGTGGTTATGCATCCAAGTTAATCTATGACATGACTGATGAAGTTCCAGGACCATTTGAACCCGATAACCCTCTTGTATTCATGACTGGCCCCTTGACTGGTACACGCGCTCCCTGTACTGGTCGTCATGTTATTTGTGGGCGTTCTCCTTTGACTGGATTTTGGGGGGAGTCGAATGCTGGTGGTCATTTCGGCGCAGAACTGAAGTTTGCGGGTTATGATGGCGTTATCATCACCGGGAAAGCAACCAAACCACAGATGCTGGTGATAGATAATGTAACGAGCATGTTAGATAATGCAGAGCATCTCTGGGGTTTGGATACACAGATAACTCAGGTAAAGATATGCGAGGAACATGGAAAATCAAGAATCGCGTGTATAGGTCCAGCTGGTGAAAATCTGGTTCGATTCTCGAGTATAGTAAATGAAGAACGGGTCGCAGCAAGATGTGGTCTAGGCGCCGTCATGGGTTCAAAAAAGCTGAAAGCTGTTGTTGTCAAGGGCAGTAAGAAAGTAGCAGTTCATAGTACTGATGCATTCAGAAACATTGTTCTTGCATTATCTAAACAGCTTAGAGATAAGCATAGAACTCTAGGTGCAGAAGGGACCGCAATGTATGTGAATCGTGGTATGAATGCCGGTGATATACCCGTGAAATATTTTCAGCAGGCGGAGTATGATGTTTCTGGTCTCAATGCAAAGGCCATGATGTCAATTCTGACTGGTCGAAAAGCGTGTTATTCATGCCCTATCGCTTGTGGTAGATTGATATCTATTCCTGAGCATGATACTATTGATATTGCGGGTCCTGAGTTTCAAACAATTGCATCATTTGGCACAAATATCCTTAATCCCGATATCAAAGCAGTAGCTCATGCAAACCACCTCTGTAATCTCTACGGTCTGGATACGATTAGTTGCGGAAGTACTATTGCACTTATTATGATGTTCTGTGAGAAGGGACTCTTGGATTGGGATATTGAGTGGGGTGACATGGATGCTGTATTTCAATTAGTGAGTGATATATCCTTCAGACGAGGACATGGCAACGAACTTGCTGAGGGGTCTCTCCGATTTGCCAAGAAATATGGTTTTGAAAAATATGTTCTACATGTGAAAGGAATGGAGATTCCTAATCATGACCCGCGAGCATATGCAGGATTGGCTACTACTTATGCTGTTTCTGCTCGTGGAGCTAGTCATACAGAATCAGATATGCACACTATAGATATTGGTATTGATGTCCACTCCCTTGGTATTGAATCGAGTAATCGTTTATCTGATGAGGGGAAAGGGATTACAGCAGCGAAGAACCAGGACTTTCGTGCATTTCATGACTCTATGATTCTTTGTCACTTTCCTGAAGTTTCACCAGAACTGATGGTTCGTCTTCTGAATCTAGCAACTGGATCATCATACTCTATTGGTGACATTTTGACCATTGGTGCAAGGATTGTGAACCTGAAACGACTACTAAATATCAGATTCGGGCTGACACCAGAGTATGACTCCCTCCCAGAGGACCTCCTAAAACCACTTCCAGAGAGTGTGACTGAGGATTTTGTGCCTGACATTAATAGGCAATTGAGTGATTATTACAAATATAGAAAATGGGATTCAATTTCTGGAATTCCTGCAGAGGTCGAACTTGAACGTCTTGGGTTGAGAGAAATAGCGGAGAAATAATTGTACAGACCGATATCTTCTTTCGTGTGATATCTTCCAAGCGGGTTGTGAAGTAGATGCAGACGGTCACTGATATTGCAATACGATTGAGTCTCTTCTATGTATTCATACTGCTTGGCTTTCTTACTATGAAATTTGCTCCAAGAGCTGATTCGTTCAACAAAGTAGTGACTCAAGTCCTGATTTACATACTACTTCCCATATTAATAATCAACACATTACTCTCAGCAGCTAGTCAGACTCTCGCTGAATTTCCCCTTGTCATTGGATTTGTTATTCTGATTCATTTCCTTGGTATAATCATCATGTTACTCCGAATGCGAAATAGCGATATCCCCTCCCCTACGAGAGGTTCTATTCTACTGTGTGTTGCATTCAATAATGCAATCTTCATTCCCGTTCCATTGATTCTTATGTTCATAGGGGATATTGGTGTCCCGATTGTTGCATTCTATTCGATCGGTCAAATGATTCTTCTGGCAACTCTAGGCACTCTTATTGGGTCAGTGTATGGAAGAGATGGCACAAACAGATTGGCTATGATCAAGAAAGCTTTACTGTTTCCTCCCTTTATCTCATCAATGATTGGGATTCTGCTTGCTATCTTTGGATTTTCTGTGCCAATTGAAATTCAACCTGTCATTGGTACTAGCAATACTATCACTACCTATCTTGCCCTATTTGCAGTAGGACTAGGTATAGGTGCAAAGGTCACGATGTCTCACATTAGAACTGCTATAGAAACGGTTGCAGTTCGTCAGTTCATCGTACCTATTGTGGTGTTCCTTGTCCTACTAGTAATTCCAGTTACATCAGTCACACGCGCAATCTTGGTATTGCAAGCTATGATGCCTGCAGCAGTGATTACTGTGATATTCGCCACAGCGCTCGAGTTGGATTCCGAAATGGCTGCGACAATTGTCACACTAGGAACGCTCCTCCTCTTACCTGTGGTGCCAATCATTCCTCTCTTAATTTGGTAGAGTGACGGAACTCAAATCATATAACAAACTCTGGATGATAATTTGTTACTGGTGACTTTCTTGGCCGATGAAGAAGAGCAAAAAAAAGCTCCCGAGGAGATAAAGAAATCTCTTGATGATTTAGTGTCTAAACTTGATGCCTCAAAGAGTTCTAGTGAGAGTTGGGACAACGCCACATCTCAAAACAGGGAGAGATGGGAAGAACTGAAAGGTATGATTCATGAAAGGCAAAAAGCTCTCAAAGACCTTGTCCGTGAGAAAAAGGTTGGTATTATAGGTGAATCAGAATTTCAAGAGAAATACAAGAAGCTACAAGATGAACTAACACAACTGGAGTTTCGCGTATATAATCTCAGACTTGGTACAAGTGTTGAGATGTGAGTATTATACTTCTCGTACTTTTCTAACTAGCAATACTGTTTCTACTAAGAGCATTATTCCCAAGACTACAATGATGCCAATAAATCCAACCAAAACCCCTGAGTTATTCTGTACAGGTGCTTGTGCTTCTAATCCAGATGTGAGACTACCTAGATTGTAAGTCATAACTGACAGATAATCTGAGAGGCCTGAGAAGAAGATTGCTCGGAACCATATGATTTTGGAATTCGTGTCTTCCGCCAACTGAGTTGCAAACTCTCCTCCCGCCTGTAGTCGAGCAATATCTGAGCCTAGAATCAAATCGATACTACCATTACCTAATGCACGTTGAACTTCAACCAGCTCAGCACCTGAAATGAACACATTGTCTCCTTCTTGTAATACACCTTCAACTTCGATACCAAATGCCTCAGCAACATATGCTTCTGCGGGGAAAACAACTACTGCATGCAATTCTGAAAAGGAGTATTCCTCATCAGCTTCATCAACAAGATCGAGAAACCTCTCAACATCTGCTACAAACCCATCAAAGGATAACTGCCAATGCTCCGAATTTCCCGGGGCTAGATCCATGAATGCGTTCATGGTGGCATTGGCTATAGCAATTGCATTTTTTGGGAGAAGCCAGTAGGAATGAATATTTCCTTCATGATGATCATGGTCATCTTGTGCTAATGCATGTGAATCATGTTCTTCCCCTGGTAGTGGTGAGAGCTCTGCTCCAAACATCTCATAGTCTTCCAATGATATGTACGGTTTGTTGACTTGTTCCAAGAGATTGTCTTCCCATGAGAAATGGCCAGTGAGAATTAGGAGATCCGCATCATTTGCCGCATTTACCGCATCCTGCGGAAGTTGTGCTGCATGAGGTTCAACTCCTTCAGGAAGAATAGTTGTGATTGCATTATAGCCCCCGCCGACCTTTTCAGCGATGCCTGCAAGTGGAGTTACAGATACAGCGATTGTCAGTACTGGTTCAGATTGGGCTTCTGCAATACTTACATTCCCTGCAATCATAATTACTATCATTATACCTAGTATTAATGCTGAACTCTCTCGTTTCAACTCTCTCACCTTACTAGAGTTATTAATTTTACATTGAAATGTTAATAACTAAAACGTTATTAAATCTTTTGCTGCAACTTAATAACATTGAATCAAAACAGGTTCAAATGAGGCCAGCTGAAAAATGCCCGTAGTAGCAATCTCATTACGAAACTCAGACATTGATGCATTGGAGAGAATACAATCAAAAGGCATGTTCTCGAATAGGTCGGAGATTATGCGACACGCTCTTTCTTCATTGCTTACCGAACAAGCAGAGTTAGAATCTTTATCAGGTCCTTCTACCGTTGTGGTCACGATTATGTATCAAGAGGCTGATAAGGATGGCGTCTGTAAACAAGTGCAGCACACTCACGCTGATCTGATTTCTGCGATGATGCACTCTCATACTATAGATGGCAGCTGTGTAGAAGTGTTCGTTGTAAATGGTGATGCAGACGCTATCAAAGATTTTGTAAAATCTTTTCGAACTAGCCGACTTGTTGGTCGTATGTATTTGAATATGATTGGGAGTGGATAGAATGTCGTCTTCAATGCTACTGGAAGTGAAGAACTTGTCAGTGAAATACCCAAATGGTGCATTAGCACTACATGGGTTAGATTTCTCAATAAAGTCTCCTTCCTTTACGGCTGTGATTGGTCCAAATGGTTCGGGAAAGAGCACGCTTCTAAAAACAATGTTGGGTCTTCTAACACCTATTCGTGGGTCAATTCACGTTTTGGGCTTTGACAGTACTTCAGAACAGAAGGAGATTCGAAAACGAGTACGTTATGTCCCACAACGAGACAAAATCGACCTCAATGTACCTATGAAGGTCAAAGATATCGCTCTTATGGGTCGTCTTTTGAAAAAGTCTCCCCCAAGACTGACATCACGAAAAGACATCAAACTCGCAGAAAATGCGCTTGAACGAGTGAATATGCTTGATTATTGGGATCATCCATTCAATGAGCTCTCTGGTGGACAACGTCAACGTGTCCTGTTATCACGAGCTTTAGCTTCAGACGGGTCTCTCATGATTCTAGATGAACCATTGGCCGGAACTGACGCAAAAAGTCAACAGTTGATTGTGGAAACCCTAGGTGAGTATCATAAAGAACATGAGCTAAGCGTTATAATGGTGACCCATGATTTGAATCCGATCCATGTGTTAGTTGACAATGTTCTTCTTCTCAAGAACAGACTCGTTGGAATTGGAACTCCTTGTGACATGATGGATCCCACCCTCTTGACAAAAGTTTACGGCCCATCTGCACGAGTTGTTGAATATGGTGGTCACAGATACTGTATGACCCATGACTCAGGAGTTGATCGTCATCATGATTGATGCAATTATCGGTTTTCTTTCTATTCCGTTCGTTCAAAGAGCTCTTATTGGTACAATACTAATTGCAGTAGTTGCTTCCACAAGCGGCACTTTTCTTGTGTTTCGAGGTCTCTCATTTATGACATCAGGTGTTGCACACGCCGCACTGGGTGGAGCTGCACTTGGTCTGTTTCTTCAATACTCTGGTATTGCTCCATGGTTCGACCCAATAATTGGTGCTCTCCTATTCAGTGTCTTTGTAGCAGTAATCACTGGGTATGCTGGCGAGAAGGGCATTGCTCAAAAAATGGAGGTGGCAGTAGGTGTATCATTTGCTTTGTCCATGAGCATCGCAGTTCTCTTGATGTACTATATTCCTCCCACCCAAGTTCCTCAAATCTGGGGATATCTGATTGGAGATATCCTTTTACTAAACAACCTTGATATTCTTCTGCTTGCAGGAACCGCTGTTTTTCTGATATTCATAACATTCCTGTTTCATCGCGAATTCGTGTATGTAAGCATTGATATGGAGGGCGCTGAGGCTCACGGTCTTAACACACGTGCATATCATTACTTGATGCTTATCATCTATGCTTTAGCAATTGCATTCGCAACAAAAGCAGTAGGTGCAATCCTTGTCTATGCGATTCTAATTGCTCCTGCTGCAGCTGCAAATGAACTCCTGACCTCTCTCAAAGGTGTTATCCTTGCAGTATTTGGAATCGCTCTAGTTTCAGAACTACTCGGCCTAGCTGCATCCTTCACTATCAGTGCTTCTCCAAGTGCAATTGCTGGTATCATTGCTGCCCTCTCATATGTTATTGCTATGCAGGTAAAGCGATATAGGGAAAGAGTGAAAGATGATGAAGAATTGGATGCAGAAATCCAAGAAACAACCCCCTCTAAGATAACTCCTATCATCGATAGCAAACATGAGCATTCTCCTTGATACAGTACAAGTCTGTTTAAGTCGGTATCTTTAAGTGGGAAACATTGGCTTCGCCACATCAAGGTCGGTGAGAACGACAGTGAGTGATGAAATACCTGATCGCAGTGAGATTTTACGGTCAACAATAATCACAACCGTATTTACAGCCCTCTTCATAGCTTTATCAGTGATATTTTGGTGGTGGTCTACACTTGAGGGAACGACCCCTCTGACAGAACTGAACAATATTAATAACTTCATGGCCCCAATCCTTGAAGTCGCGTTTATGGGATTTTCATTCTTCTTCCTCACGGTGACAGTCGTAAACCTTCAGCTATACCTTACACAAATGCGTGCCGGATGGATGGAAATAATCATTCTACTTGCAGCAATCACAATAATGTCTTACTTCATGTTCGGACTTGAGGTGACTGCAGCTAGCTTTGCGATATGTTTAGCCTTCATTGCATATATCTACCTCATTCAGGACTAGGTAGAATAGGTTCGGTAACACCAGAAGCTTTATGAGTATACCCAGTGGAAGCTGGTCAGAACCTAATGGGAACAAACAACCCATCGGGGAATTACTATCTGTAATCACCATCAACTTGCTGGAATTGTCAGCTTTCTCTCGCTTGCTAAGGTTCTGACTTCCACAGGATGCAGGAAGATTACTTGGAGGAAATTACTATGTTCGGGATTTCAGGTGCTGGATATGATACCAGTACAGGTATTTTCAGTCCTGAGGGGCGGATATTTGCCGCAGAATACGCAAAGAAGGCGGTAGAACAGGGTGCCACAGCTATTGGCATTCAAGTAAAGGAAGGAGTCATTCTCCTTGCCGAGAAAAAAATAATGCCACTTCAGGAACCTGACAGCGTAGAGAAGGTTTCCAAAATTGACAACCATATTGGTGTAGCCACTTCGGGCTTCATGGCAGATGCAAGGCAACTGATTTACGAAGCTCGAATAAAAGCACAATCTTACTGGCTCACATTTGAAGAACCAGTACCTGCAGAAGCTCTTGCAGAGCATATTTGTAATGTGAAGGTAACACGACTCTCATTAGATCCAAGACAAGGTGGCCGTCCATATGGCGTTGCAATGTTAATTTGTTCAGTTGACCATGATGACAGTCCAAGGTTGTTCATGACTGATCCTGTAGGCACCTACTGGGGATATATGGCTGCAGTAATTGGCAGAGGCAGTAGTGAAGTTGGAGCTTACTTGGAAAAGCATTACAAGAATTCGCTGAAACTCCCTGCTGCTATCAAGCTGGGTCTGAATGCATTACGAGATACTACCGATATAGAGTTGACTTCCGATAATGTAGAGATAGCTAGAATTCCTGTCAAATCAAGAGAGTTCTATAGACTGACAATTGAGGAAGTACAAGACTACCTCAATGATGGAGAGTCATCCAAAAATAAATAGGAGTTGGACATTGAATGAGTGGAGGATCTGGCAGACTATCAGGGGATAAATGGATTGATCTTGATGCTGTTGTAGTTGGACTTCAGAAGGGTCATGTTCGAGTGGAATTGTTCGTAGATCCTGACCTTGCTTTTGAATATAGGCGTGGCGAAGACCATCCCCTAAGTGAGATTCTAATGAGTTACGAGATATACGAAGATGCACGGCGTGGAGAGAAGGCGACTGATATTCTTGTTCAGGATGCTTTTGGTTCAACGGATGTCTTTGATATTGCCCCAGAAGTGATTAAGAATGGAGAATTCAAGCTTACACATGAACAACGAGTCCAAATGACCGAGGAAAAGACCGAAGCGATAATTCATGACATCTCCAAGAGAGCGATGAATCCCCAGACTGGACATCCACACCCTCCAGATAGGATTAGACAAGCAATGGAGGAGGCTAAGGTCAAAGTGAACCCATTCATAAGTGTTGATGAACAGGTTCCTAATATCGTAAAGGCACTCCGTGTGGTAATTCCAATATCTTTTGAAAGTGTAAAGTTGAAAGTATCCATACCTGCCTCATATGCAGGAAAAGGTTACAATATGGTAGCTAAAACAGGCGTAATTAAGAGTGATACTTGGGAACAAGATGGGTCTTGGACTGGACTTGTAGAGATTCCCGCAGCAAAGAGACAAGAACTCTATGACGACCTCAATAAATTAACAAAAGGTCAAATTCGACTTGAGGTTGTAAGATAGTAATTAACGAATGATGATAATTGAAGACAATAATTAACAAGTAATATAGAATGAGGGAACAAATTGGCAGTATATTTTCAAAAACGAGAAATAGTGGTTCCCGGTCAGCTACTTGCTGAGGGTAGATACAGAACCTCAATGGGTACCTATGGATATGAGGACAAAATTTTCTCATCGGTCGTAGGTCTAGCTGAACTGAGAGGGAATACAGTAAAAGTTGTGCCACTACAAGGTGTATACATTCCTCGTGAAGGGGATTTAGTACTTGGTACGATAACCATAGTGGCTGGTAATAACTGGAAAGTTGATATTGGTGGTCCTTATGGAGCATCGCTACATGCAAACAACGCTCTGAGACGACCATATGATGATGATATCTCGCGTTACATGGATGTAGGAGATGTAATCGTAGCAGAAGTCATTGCTTTTGACAGAACAAGTGGACCTTTCCTGACTATGAAAGGAAGAGGTCTTCGTCGTCTTGAGGGAGGAATGATACAAAACATCAGTCCTGCTAAAATACCACGAGTGATTGGCAGGCGTGGTTCTATGATAAACATGATCAAGGACCTACTACGAATTCAAACAGTAGTGGGGCAGAATGGCAGAATCTGGATTCGTGCACGTGACCCTGTCATTATCAAACTTGCAGTCAATGCCTTTCGGATGATTGAATCTGAGGCACATACTAGCAAGCTTACAGATAGGGTTCATGATATGCTCAAAGAGGAGTTAGCCAAATTAGAAGACGAAACCGAATCAGAGTCTGCTGAAGAAACTGAGAAAGATGAACCACCAACTAAAGATGACACATCTGATGAGAAAGAGGATTCAGATGAGACGGAAGAAGATGAGCCAGAGAGCTCGAAAGAAGTAGAAAAAGAAAATGGTGTTAGTGAGAAACCCGCTGACACAGAGAAGAAAGATAAGGAAGTGAAAGAATAGAATGAGTCCCGAAACCAAACCAGAAAATCTAATCAGTCCCGAGGGGCTTAGATCAGACGGAAGACGACTGGATGAGATGCGCCCTGTAGAGATGAAAGTGGGCGTTTTGAAACAAGCCGACGGATCTGCATCAATAAGGCAGGGAAAGACCTACATAATTGCAGCAGTATATGGCCCAAGAGAACTTCATCCACGTCATCTTACACTGAATGATAGGGCATACCTGAGAGTTGTATACAGAATGACAACTTTCTCCGTGCCCGATAGGAAACGACCTGCACCATCTAGAAGAGAGAAAGAGATCTCAATGGTCATTGCAAATGCATTGAGTCCGGTGATTTTCTTGGAGGAATTTCCCAAAGCGGTCATTGATGTTTTTGTTACAGTGATTCAAGCTGATGGAGGTACGAGATGTGCAGCTATTAACGCTGCTTCACTAGCCCTTGCAGATGCAGGAATCCCAATGAGAAGTCTGGTTCCAGCAATCGCAGTCGGCAAGGCTGATGGTAAGATGTTAGTAGACTTGGGTGATGAAGAAGACAAGTACGGTCAAGGTGACATTCCCATGGCTACAATCCCTGCAACGGATGAAATTGTATTACTACAACAAGATGGTTCGTTCACTCGTGAAGAGATAACAGAAGCATTACAGATGGGCATAACTTCTTGTAAGTATCTACATGAACTCCAGAAGGATGCCTTGAAGATAGCTTATGCAAGAACGCCATCAGAGGATGATGATGATGATGATGATGACGATGATGACTATGACGACGATCTTGAGCATGACCTCGGTGAAGCCGAGATTCCAGGAGATGACTAATAATGGGTGATTGGAGTTCAGAAGTCATTAGCAAAATCGATCGCGAGTACATTTTAGACCTCCTAAATCGCGGTGAGAGAGTCGATGGACGTGCTTTCGAGGAATACCGTTCCATAGAGATTGAAGCTGATGTCGTACCAGCAAAGGCTGAAGGTTCTGCGCTAGTGCGCCTTGGTGATACAAGTGTTGTTGCTGGTGTCAAGGTTCTTGTAGGTGAGCCATATCCTGATTCTCCTGATCAAGGAGTGACTATGGTCACTGCAGAGATGTCTCCGTTAGCATCACCCTTGTTCGAACTTGGTCCTCCCAGAGAGGATGCTATTGAACTTGCACGTGTTGTAGACAGAGGCTTGCGAGAATCTGAATCAGTGGATGTGAAGGAGCTGTGCATTGAAGAAGGAAAGAGTGTCTATATGGTCTTTGCAGACCTGTACCCTCTTGAATACGATGGCAATCTCATAGATGCATCCTCAATAGCAGTCAATGCTGCTCTGGCAACCACAACATTTCCAGAGATGAAGATGGAAGACGGTAAACTTGTTGAAACTGACAAGATGAGAAAGATTCCTCTTCGTAACATGGCGATAGAATGCACAATTTCTAAGATTGGAAAGCATTTGCTCGTTGATCCACACATTAAGGAAGAAATGGTCCAGGACACTCGTCTGACTATAGCTGTTGATGAAGAAGACAACATGACAGCTATGCAAAAAGGCGGTGGAATCGGTCCAATAACCCTTGATGAAGTCGACCGTGCAATGGGTATTGCACTTGATCGAACAAAAGAAGTTCGCGCACTCATCAAAGAGGCAGCCGCGAAAATCAATTAGACACTGTAAGGGGCACATTTGCCCCTTCCATGCAGTCTCGCCAAATAGATACGCTAATAAAGGAAATTACAGGGCGACTGTCACACTCCAGCAGTACCCTTCTAATGTAACAATTGGAGTGACAAAACAACAAGAAGGAGACCAGAAAATTGGGAAGAACGAAAAAAGTCGGCAGCACCGGAAGATTCGGTTCTAGATATGGTGCCAAGCTACGTCGTAGAGTGCTTGACATTGAAAGACGGAGAAAAGAACCCCATAGATGCCCCGCATGTGCGACAAGAGCTTTGAAGAGAGAAGCAGCTGGTCTCTGGAGATGCAAGAAATGTGATATTCTCTTTGCTGGTGGTGCTTACGTTCCATACACTGATGCAGGTAAAGCTGCAAGACGTGCAATCGCCCAGAGAATAGCTGGCGATTTCCTTGCCCTTAGAGATGAGGATGAAGCCGAGGAAATCATTGAATCATTGGACTTCTTGCCCAATGTTGATGAACCTGTCATTGAAGCTATCGATGTACCCGATTCAGAGGAATTTGGTGAGGAAGAGATAGGACTCGATGACGAAGAACTCGATGAAGATTAGATTTTAGGCGAAGCATTTTGGCATCCGTCCTAATTACAACTTCTCGTAGGACATCAAATCGAGTTAGAACATTCATCAAAGATTTACACTATATTCTCCCGGATTCGGATCGGTTTAATCGAGGAAGCTTGAGTAGAGCTGAGATAGTTTCGAGAATAAATCAGACAGGTGCAAATGCAGCTTTTATAGTATCACTTTATCAAGGAAATCCTGGCGGTATCGAGGTAATCAATAAGGACGGGAATACACATTGTGAAATACGCTTAGAGAGTGTATTGCTTCGACGAGAGATACAAAATGGCTCACCGTCACGGATTAATAGTTCCATCTTATTTGCAGTGAAGAAAGAGAGCTCAGTTGGAACAGTGAAACTTGCAGAACTAATAACTTCTATTATGGAGTCTGACCTCAAATATTTGGAAAACCCATCAGAACTAAAGACTGAAGACAAGGTTCTGCATTGGTTTGAAGATGTAACGAAAGGCAGAACTCTATGGACAACCTATGCCATTTCCTCAGGAAGAGAATTCGGTCCAAGATTGAGAATGTATGAATTAAAGGGGCAATAGAATGAATGAAGTTCAGAACATAAGAGGGACTGCACAAATAGCGATTGAGATTGAATCTTCAGAGATGGCTGAAATTCTCTGTCGTGCATTAAGACCTGAAACTCTCGATGTACCCTCTGATAGAGCAATCACACAAGTCCATACAAAAGAAAACATCTTGATACTTGAGATACAAGCAGACGATTTGACTGCGCTTCGTGCAGCGGCAAATTCTTTTCTCTCTTGGATATCAGGAAGTAAAAGAGCTGTAGACTCGATACAACCAAGTAAGTTTCTTTAGTCCAACATGATTTTTCAAATCTTGTCTTAAGATGTAATAATCTGATTATCTTTTTCATCCAAGCCAAAAGTCTTAAGTCACATCTGAAGCGGCGGACTCTGAATACACCTTATCGAATACTGTGGTGAATATTAATATGGCTCAATCAATACCTCCGGCATTGGAGCAGGAACTACAAAAATTTGACACAATGCGAAGAAATCATGAAACGCTACAAATGATGAATCAAACGATACAACAAGACCTTAGCGAGATTAAAGCCACCCTCGAAGAACTAACTAAACAACCTGATGATGTTGTGACATACAAATCTGTAGGTCAAGTAATGTTCCGTGTGGAAAAACCAGCTCTTACCGATGAACTCGAAGATCGCAAAAAGACTCTGGAAATGCGTCTTGCTTCAACCAAGAAACAGATAGAAACATTGACAGAAAAACTACAAGAACTTCAAAATAAACTGCAAGTCGAACTTAGCAAACATAACCTTCGGCTCTCGTGAAGGACATGACCTCTCCGATGGATATTGGTCTTCCCCACCTGTCTGAGGAAGATATTGAAAATCTTGCAGAAGCATGTGAGGAACAAGTTACAGAGTACATCCTGAAAACCCTTCCAGTCAAGAGTATTGAGGAGTTATCTGTGGTCTGTACCTTGGAATTTGATAAAGTGTTAGAAGTGTCCATTGATGTGGAAGTCATCCAAAAATATGAAACCGAACACGATTTGGAGCAAATTACTGAGGATGCTGTAGAATATTGTTCAGCTTGGTTAGAAGACAAGTTAGCGGAGATGAAATCTGATTGAATTTGAAGGCCCTTCTTTCAGATGTAAAGAACATACTGATATTGGGCCATCATAACGCAGATCCTGATGCTGTCTGCTCAATGCGGGCTTTTGCTGAACTATATTACAAGTTGAATCCTGATGGAAATACTGTCCTTGCATGTGATGATGTCAGTCGTTTATCTATGAAAGTCTTGGATGCACTTGCTCCTAATACAATAATTCATGAAAATATTGAAGAAGAATTTGATTTCTATGTGGTATTAGACACTAATTCTCAAGTTCAACTTGGAGATGATTTTTCTGACCTACTCCATGACAAAAGCAAGGTTCTGATAATTGACCATCACGAAGAAAACCCAGAATCAGTGAAAATTGCTGACCATAGAATCATACGAAGTGACCGCTTCTCAACATGTGAAATGCTTGTGGACTTATTCAAAGAAAATGACATTAGCACATCCCCTATGGTTGCTAATCTTCTTCTCTGTGGGATACTATTTGATACTCGTAGATTCTACTACGCAGACAAAGACACACTATCAACAGCAACACTCCTAATGGAATCAGGAGCTGACTATGAGGCATGTCTCAATGCTCTAATCATCAGACAAGACCGGTCTGAGCGAATTGCCAGACTGAAAGCTGCATCTAGATCAAAGGTTCATACTATCAATGAATGGGTAATAGCAACAGCTAGAATTGGTGCATTTGAAGCAAGTGCTTGCAGGGGTCTAATCGAACTAGGGGCTGATGTGGCTATCGTAGGCGGCAAACCTGCAAAAAACAAAGTACGTTTGAGTGCACGTAGTACACGGGAGTTTCATCAAAAGACCGAAATTAATCTGGGCCTCGACATAATGGAACCTTTGGGTGAATTGATTGGTGGCGTTGGAGGTGGGCATGCGAATGCTGCTGGAGCAAATGGAACGATGAAACGAAAAAAGGCTCTGAAAGAAGCTATTGCACTTATACGCACATTGCTAAGTAATAGCGAGTCTCCTAATTTGGAAGATACTGGACAATGAGGTGATTATCTGCCAATTGTGAGAATTGAAAATTTCAGCTTCAAATACCTTGGAGCTGACTCTCTTGCTCTTAAGCGAGTCAATCTCACAATAGAAGAAGGTGAATTCATAGTCATCACAGGACCGTCTGGTTGTGGCAAGACCACTCTATGTAGGACACTAAACGGGCTTGTACCGCAGTTTCATAGAGGATATATTGCAGGTCATGTCTTTGTTGATGACAAAGATACTCGTGAGAATAAAGTTGCTGAGCTGGCAAGAGTCGTAGGCCTTGTCTTTCAGAATCCTTCAAATCAATTGGTTACTCTTAATGTAATGAAAGAGCTCGCTTTTGGTCCCGAAAATCTAGGTGTAGCTCCTGAGGAGATTATCAAACGTATTGATTTTCTCATCGATGCTTTAGACCTGGAACATTTGAAGGAAAAACACCCTCATGAGATGAGTGGTGGGGAACAACAGAGATTGGCAATTGCTGCCACTTTAGCTATGCAACCAAAGATTCTTGTTGCTGATGAACCTACCTCAAATCTTGATCCTAAGAGCGCTGAAACCATTCTAAGCATTCTGACGCAATTGAACAAACAAGGGATGACTATCGTCGTTGTGGAACATCGACTTGATTTGGTGGCCAGAGACGCATCCCGTGTTATATTAATGGATAAGGGAAAGATTGTTGCTGATGGCCCACCCAGGGAAGTTCTCTCAATGGATATGTGTCAGGATATTGGAGTTGGTATTCCCAAAGCAACACAAATTTACAAGAGGTTACTTGAAAAAGGACTAGATTTGAAAACAGTCCCTCTAACCGGAGAGGAACTGGCAATCGCAGTAAAAGGAGTTTGTACACAATGATACTTCTGGATAATGTGTACTATGCCTACGATGGTGTCTATACTGCATTGAATGGTGTTTCTCTCGAAATTGATGATGGCGAAAGTGTAGCAATCGTTGGATCAAATGGTGCTGGTAAAACAACCTTGGTCAAGCACATGAATGGTCTCATACGCCCACAGCGTGGTCATGTATTTTTAGATGGCAAGAATACTAGAAAGATGTCGGTTGCTGAGATTGCTAGAAATGTAGGTCTGGTCTGGCAGAATCCGGATCATCAACTCTTTCTCGATACAGTCCGGAAAGAAGTCACTTTTGGATTAAAAAACATGAGATTCACAGAGGAAGAGGCAAATATAAGATGTGAACGAACTCTTGGTCGTTTAGGGCTTTGTGACTTAGCGGAAAGATCTCCATTCTCATTATCTGGTGGCGAACGAAAACGAGTTGCCTTGGCTTCTGTATTAGCTTCAGAACCTAGGATATTGGCCCTTGATGAACCCACAATTGGTCAAGATGCACGCCAGAAGAGAGCACTGGCTGAGCTCTTGATGGAACTAAATGCTAGTGGTTGTACAGTCATTTGCATAACGCATGACATCGAATTTGTGATTGAATACTTTCCTCGAACAATTGCTATGTCCGATGGGAAACTAGTAGCGGATGGGAACACATCATCAGTACTCACAAATGAGGATGTAATAGAACGTTGTTCCTTGACTGAGCCCGAACTCTCTCAGGCTGCAAGAGCTTTACACCAAGTGTTCCCACAATTATCAAAGAACCTGACATTGTTATCCGAGCTTGAAGACGCTATCGTTGAGATACTTGGAGGTGCTAAGAGTGTCATTTCTTGAAGTCTTCAAATATACACGTCAGGACACACCGATTCACAATCTTGACCCACGTTCAAAGATGATGTTGTCCATTGCTCTAGCTGTTCTCTCATTATTATTCTTGAATATAGTTCCATTACTGCTTCTTTTGATATTCTTACTACCTCTTCTCCTTCTGGCTAAATCGATAAAAAGATGGGCTAGGAGTATGAAAGGACTTAGTGGTCTACTGATTTTCATTATTATATTCAATACACTATTATCATCCGTAGAGAATCCGTTTTCGTATTCAATAGCACTCTCTCTCCGATTGATCACTTTGATGACTTCATTCTCTATCTTCTTTCTAACGGTACATCCGGATGAACTATCTCAAGCACTCATACAAATGAAAGTGAAATTCGAATTTGCCTTTGCCATGAGTATGGCGATGCGATATGTGCCTACCTTGGGCGAGGAAGCCTACGCTATTATGGATGCACAACGGGCCCGTGGTGTTGAGATGGATAAGGGGAATATCCTTCGAAGGATTAGGAATGTCATACCTATAATTGTTCCATTGATTATCGTTTCAATACGTCGTGCACTATCTGTAGCTGAGAGTATGGAATCACGTGCCTTTGGTGCTTCTGATCATCGTACATACCTAGAAAAACTGGTCTTCACAAAGAGTGACTGGCTTGTAGTTTTTCTATCAATATTGTTGATTGTCTTTGCAATCTATCTTCGCTTGTTTGCACCTCTTCCAGACTGGTTCCTTTGGGGCTTGCCTTTCTAATAAATAATGAAAGAATATATTTTGCTAGATGAGAATATCATAACAGTGTGTAAGGATGGAGGACGACGGAAAAATCACTCTTCCTTCATAGACTCAACGAGTTGATTCATCGGTTGTAATACTTCCTCTAGCTTTGTCTGGTGGATTAGGTACAATTGCATTTGTGTACTTGATATACACCGTTCATTGTAAGCTGGACAGATCTGGACACCGGAGTCTTGTCCGTCCAGAAATGGTACTGGAACATCACTCTGTGGGGTCAGTACAACGATGTCAGTCGACCTGTGAACTGGTTCCTTCTCGAAGGATACAAACTCCATCCAAAAAGGTCCAGGTCTGTCTAGGCTTTTTGCAGCTGTGAGCAACCCCAATCAGGTATGTACAATCTCGTTAGTTTCTCTCTTCTCTCGAAAGGCGTGTGATTGGGTTGCCAACAGTTACAAGAAATCTGGTCAAAGTTGGACATTTCTTTAGTGAATGATTGAATAAAGAATGTACATCTGTAGGTCTTTGTATAGCAAAAGATAATCATAGTATTGTGAGGTTGACCAGACACATAGAATAACCTCACAGAGTACGATCCATTACCGTTTATGGAGGTACATCACTCTGGTGTCCAAGTTTGTACAATTTACAATGAACGGTATCCGTTCGGCGAGAACCACTCAAGTTTTCATAGGTTCCCCTTCTCGGTAAATGGTTCTCGGCACTTCTCCTCGTTATCTAAAAACAGATGCTTTTTTCATAGGGATTGAACACTAAGCAGTGCAGAGATGACCAATTTTGATTGATGAGATAATCCAACTGCTGCAGAATTGTATTCAAAACAAGTGTGTGAATCCACCTGGAAATGAGATGAGATCGATAAGGACAATTGAGAAGTATTTGCAATCTTTTGGAATCGAATCTACTATCTATCAGACAGCAGGTGAGAGAGGGAATCTACTCACAGTCATACCTGGAACTGGTGATGGCCCCAGTCTAATGTTTGGTCCATCGCATGTAGATGTCGTACCTGTAGAGGATGAGAGTAAGTGGTCAGTAGACCCTTTTGGAGGAGTAGTAAAAGATGCTTCAGTCTGGGGAAGAGGGGCAATTGATATGCTCTCTATCGTTGTATGTCAGACTGTTGTCTTTGCTCATCTTTTCAAAGAGGACTTTAAGCCTAAGGGGGACTTGATACTCTTGATTGTAGCAGATGAAGAAGCTGGAGGAACTTTCGGAATAAAATGGATGATGGAAAATCACCAGGAATCTATCCGTACGGACTATTCTGTGACAGAACCCGCAATTTATCCTATATCAGAGAACAAGTATGTCTTCATGTATGGTGAAAAAGGAGCCTCATGGTTAAAGATAACGGTACGTGGAGAAGAAGGGCATGGTTCAGCGCCGTTCATGTCAAAAAATGCCGTTCAAATAATGTTTGAAGTCGTAGATAGACTGGTGAAGTATCAACCGCCAATTGAAACCGAGTATATACTACGACTAGCAAAAGGAATGGGAATAAATCGAATCCTCCGATGGCTTTTAGCACGAAAATCTCTTTTGCCACATCTCTTGAAGATAATAGCGAAACGGGACTTAGCGCAGGCTAGAAGTCTACATGCACTAAGTCAAATGACAATCTCTCCCAACATGTGCACTGGTGGTACAAAAGTAAATGTTATTCCTGGCAGGGCTGAGTTGCACGTTGATGTTAGAACTTTACCAGGACAGGATTTTGAGTATGTGATGTCACAAATCAAGATAGCATTGGGAGATCTTGCTGATGAGGTTGAAATCAGCCAGATTCCACCTGAGGAAGGTGGTTTTATCTCATTGGGTACATCAAGTGATCCAGAATCCAGATTTGTCGATATTTTAGTAGATGTTACAAGAGAACTATGTGGAGAAGATGCAGTGCTCATTCCAACTATCTCTCCAGGAGGTACCGATAGCAGATTTCTACGGGAGTGTTTTGGGACCAAAGCATATGCATATGCCCCAGTTGACAAGAGTCTTAGTCTTACAGACATCATGAGTATGACACATGGAAACGATGAAAGGATTCCTATTGAATCACTTAAGATGACTTACAAGGCGTACAAGCGGATTGCTGAAAGATTACTAGGGAAATTTAGCACATCCAGTGAATAACCAAGAAGTCCAATCTGGACGATGGTGCTCGCTAGCCATAGTTGAAGCATGCTCCCAGTCATATGGCAGAGAGATATGTTGGAATCTCCACCGAGAGTCAGTCCTTTCCAAAATGCAATATTTCGCATGCGGAGTTCCGACTGAAATGGCATGGGCAGGTTCTTCTGTATCAACATATGGTTGGAGGCCCACACTTCCCAGGTTTATGACTAACTGCTTTGTTGAGAGAAGTGAGGCACCAGGAGAATGACTATGAGTACATAGAATAATATCTTGTTTGAAGGATGAAACTGCTTTTTCAATCTCTATTGTGGATTTTCTCTGAGTCTTACCGTTAACAATTCTTTCAAGAAGATATTCAGTATCACTCAACGGGGTGCCATGAAATGCTGCAATCTCAGTCGTTTCGAAAACAGGATGGAGCTGCTTCAGCCAAGAAACGGTTTCTGGAGATATCACACCTTATGTGAAAGCGAGAGAGGGATTTGATGTGCATTATTCAGTTCCGGTTCAATTAATATTCTGTCTTCGTTTCCACGAATACTGGTCACTCTATTAGCGACAAGTAGCTTTGCACATTTTTCTGGTTCTAGTGGACCATAGAGTGAGTCACCAAGGTTTAAGGTACAGTCAATCCCTCTCTCTTGGATGTCCTCAAGAACTACTTCAAGTGCAAGTATGTTGCCATGAGAGTCAGCAATGACGGCATACCTGACGTTGGACATCAGTATCACCAGTACGCCAATCGAGCCAGTCGTCAACTACTCCTTGAACTTTTCTTCTACAAGGTCCTCAACCAACCCTTCTTTCGGTAGGTAAGGAACCGTAATCTGTCCATTGTTTCCTATCTCTCTATTCCATTCTATAGCTGTTTCTATTGCATGGTCGTTTCTAGCCCATGCCCTCCGAGATACTCCAACCATTACATCCCAGTTTAAAGCAGACTTGATGATGTTGTCCACCCGTTCAGACCCATCCAACACAAGACCAAACCCGCCATTGATAGCTTTACCAGTTCCCACACCGCCACCATTTGACAGGACGCACAATGACATTCCTCTAGCTGCGTTCCCAGCCCAACACTGATGAGCCATATCACTCATCACATTGCTTCCATCGTAGATATTTGCAGTTTCTCTGAATGGGGAGTCTGTACCACCGGTGTCATGATGGTCTCTTCCTAACATAATAGGACCAATCTTGTCTTCTCTAACCATTTTATTGAACTCGAGAGCAATCTTCACACGCCCACTGGCATCTGCATAAAGAATCCTAGCCTGAGAACCAACGACGAGATCATTCTTTTCAGCATCACGAATCCAAATGTAATTGTCACGGTCTTGTCCTCGCCGATTTGGGTCGATACATGACATAGCAATCTTGTCGGTACTTATCAAATCATCATGCTTTCCACTCAGACAGACCCATCTGAAGGGGCCATAACCATAATCAAAACAAATGGGGCCCATGATATCTTCAACATATGATGGGAAAATGAACCCATTACTGGTGTCACGTCCATTCTTTGCTATCTCTTTGACTCCTGCATCAAATACTGCTTTCATGAAACTATTACCATAATCCCAGAAGAAAGTACCACGTTCATGCATGCTTCTTATGAGTTCAAATTGCTGTTTCAGCGATGCATCAACGAGTCTGGTAAATTTATTCCTATCCTCACAAAGAAGGTCTCGTCCCTCTTCGAATGACAAACCTTGGGGAGTATAACCACCCCCATACGCATCATGACAAGAGGTCTGATCCGAGGCAAGTTCAACTTCAACTTTATTCTTCAAAACATATTCCCACAAATCAACAATATTCCCATAGTAACCAATTGAAATAGGGGTCTTACTCTCTTTGTATTCTTGCACCCAATCAAATATTTCATCCAAGTCATCTGAGTTCTTACCTAACCAACCCTGTTGACTTCTTGTTTCGATACGACTCTTATCCACTTCAGCAATGACTCCAACACCGCCGGCTATCTCAATGGCTTTTGCTTGGGCCCCACTCATCCCTCCAAGGCCTGAAGTGACAAACAGATGACCTGCCAAATCTTTGTCCTGTGGGAGTCCAAGGTATAGTCTTCCAGCATTTAGTAATGTAATATAGGTTCCATGTACAATCCCTTGTGGACCAATATACATCCAGCCACCAGCTGTCATCTTTGCGGGGTATTAACGAGCTGCTAATACCTGTCCGTAATTAGCGACACCTAGCGCGGATGCTTTATGAAATCCTTCAGGAGTATCGAACATTCCGACCATGAGACCGTTAGTAGATATTACCCTTGGGGCGTTCCTCTTTGAAGGGAAGAGACCTACGGGATGTCCTGAACTGACAACGAGTGTCTGTTCCTTTGTCATCATCTCGAGGTATTTCTTAATCAGTTGGAACTGCATCCAATTCTGGCAGACCTGTCCAGACTCACCATAAGTCACCAGTTCATACGGATAGAGAGCAATTTCAAAGCTAACATTGTTGTCCATCATCAATTGCATTGCTCTTGCTTCAAGAGTCCCGTTGTACTCATCAACTGGCTTTGCACGAATTGCACCAGTTGGTCTATACCTGTATCCATAGATGCGTCCACGAGTCATCAATTCATTCAGAAACTCAGGAACAATCTTTTCATGTAGTCCCTCAGGAACATAACGGAGAGCATTTTTGAGAGCAGTTATGGTCTCACCCTTGCTTAGATTGAACCCTCTACTAGGTGCACGCCTATACTGAGGGTCAAACTTCGGTTGTGGAGGGAGTTCACTAGGTAGTTTGATTTTCATAGCCTTGGAGATTTCAAACATGTTTTCACCAGCAATATCCATAGAACCCTATTCTATACATAAATCCGATGCACATTACATGTACATTGAAAATTAAATTTCCAATCTTTCGTAAGAAGCAAACCCAAATTATTCTGATTCAATGGACTTTATCAAATCAATCAAATATCTTGTAGAAAGACCATTGAAAAGAGAATGATAGGCACTCACAAGTGTCTTCGAACTATGAATGAAGTCCTGTTGTCTGATGTTTCTGGAGATGTCATTCATCTGATTCAATGACTCTACATTGAATAGCACAAACATCATAGGTTCGGATGCCAGAATGTAGGTCTCCCACACATAGAGAGGAAAGTTATTACTGATCCATGTAGAAACTTCATCATACGTGGTCTTTGATTCATCGTATCGTATTCTTAGCAGAAATGAGATATCAGTGTCAGCGCTTAATTTCGCATCTATTGAAGCCCAAAAAAACCCTAGAATCAATCATCTCTGAAATGAGACTTCGAACCCGCTTTGTTGTAAGACCAGATCTTTCAGCAACTTCCACTACAGGCATCCTTGGATTATCCCAGAGCTGCTTAAGCACACGGAGATGCAGATTTTTCAAGTCCATCTTTCCATCCCTCCTACCTAATATTGGATAAATCTCAACCAGCTCAACTCCATCCAATGCCCGAAGATAATTTCCTAATTCCAGTAAATCTTGTGGAGATCTATGTTCTGCTATGTATGCATATGTGCCATTGCTATAAGCAGCAGAAGCGCCTTAAATGCAAAAAATCGACAATCAATCTTCGGTTTTTGTCATATCTTTGGAGAGATATTCTTCAATTGGAATCAATGAATTGATTTTCTATTATCCTTTTTTCGGTCAGAATCAAATTGTCTTTCTTGAGAAAGTAGCAACAGATGTAATCCCCGAAATATAGGAAAACTGGGGAAACTGAGCTAATCTATTCAATAGACCGGAGATAATCTTTTCAATGACAATATCCCAAGAAAATGAAGTGGGATTTGATGTCGGGAATTGTATTTTTCAAAACAACTATGCTTGATGAGATTGTAGAATTCTATACCTCAAAGCTAAAGATGGAAATCTGGCTTGAACAAGATGGATGTACCATTCTCAAATATGATAATCTTCTACTTGGATTTTGTCAAAGAGAGGAGGCAGAAACCCAAGGTATGATTACGTTATTCTTCGAGCAAAGAGTCACAGTAGACCTAGCATATGCAGTACACAAAGAGATTGCCACAGGTCCACCAAAAGAGAATGAAAAGTATAAGATATACCAATTCTTTGCAAAGGACCCAGAAGGACGTGATTTAGAATTCCAACACTTCCTCCATCCATTGAAACCGATTTAAGTTAACTGTAGGATATGTTGACCTAGTGCTGTGTTCTTTACAGCTCGTGATTTCTTCAGATAGCCACAATGCGACTGTCTTGTGAGTCCCATCCTAGCTTTGAGGCTTGTTTATAGGCATCAGCTGATTCCCCATGCTCTCCGAGAATCCATAATGTCAGCCGTAATTGATTCCACAGGGCGGGATTGTCAGGATCATCCTCAATCTTTGCTCGCAATGCAGATTCTACTTTCTTGTATTCCTCAACTTCTTTCTTCTTAGCTTCATGCGCTTCTTCAAGTATTTTTCGAATATACTCTGCTGATCTTTGAAATTGGTATTTGAGAAATTCTTTGGGACGGCCACGGAGAAAGATATTGAATGCTTTGTTTGGGGTATCGGCTTTTCTCCAGAGTTCACCATTCACGAGGTGTTCTTCATATTCATGTTGCAGAAATTTAAGGAATGCTTCGAGGTTTGTTGTGACAGGATGGTCATCACCTAACTGATTCTCACAACAGGTCCATTCAAAGTAAATCAATTTGGAACCGACCTCATAAGCCACACTTGGCGAGGGGTCAATCTTTTTCAAGTCACGGATGAAATCTTTTACCTCATAACTATCCCTTTCCTGGAATTTCAACTCTAAATCACCTACCTAATGAATTAGTATTGGAGAATACGCAGATAAATGGTCTGACAAAACGGTTCGAGGATTGGAACCACCTATTTTTCTAAGACCTGATCTACTTTTTGCACATACGCTTCAATGTCGAACTTTCTTTTCAAGCCTCTGTCATTCATATAACGAACTTTTCCAAAAATCGGCCGCTCTTTCCACGCCCGGTCGTGTTTTCCAAAACACCAGGCAATCCCTGTGTATCCATTTGGATCGCGTCCGTCTAATTCATATTTGTTGTTCAAACGCAATGCAATATCAAAGGCATCTGCAGGTTTTTCAATCCACTCCAATATTTTCTTACCCCAATACATCCTCATGTAACCATGCATCTTTCCGGTATGGACCATCTGTTGTTGTGCTGCATTCCAGTATGGATCATGAGTATCTGCTTTTTCCAGTTCTTCATATGAATAGATATATTCTCTTGAGTCATCTGCATGGTCATCCAATGTGGTCTTTGCCCATGAGGGGAGACAGTTGATAGAGTCATATTGCTTGTTGTAGTGTACAAAATTCATACTCAATTCTCGCCTAACTATAAGTTCCTCGAGAAAACTCTCCTGACCAGGACTTGAAGTTGAGAGAACATGTAAAGCCACAAAAAGGGGAGAGATTTGACCAAAATGAAGGTAAGGACTGAGATTTGACAGATAATCCTTTGAAGGGTCGTTTCGATAATCAGCAAACCCATCAAGCTTGTTGGAAATGAATTCGTGGAGATATATTTCAGCTTGAGAAGAACCACCAAGGAATTCTTTTACAGGCTTGACAGAAGAATCAATTCTAGAACTGGATAGAAAATTATCAAGGTCTTCATTTGATAAAGAATCAAAAGGGATTGTGAGGGAGGATTTCTCTAGGTTTACATACTCGACACTCTCTAGAAACGGTTCCATTACACGATGAATCTTTGGTCTAAATGTCCCTGCAGTGTATTCTTCTTTAGGGGAAGCAGTTTCAATTGGTACTACAACATCAGTTTCCACTTGAGTTATACGGCATTCACAGTTTTTTGCTACTGAAGAACGCCAATCTGCATGATGCCTGAGATACCCTCGATCCACTATGATTTGGGATGCAGAACCTGCGATATCTAGTATTTCAACATGGGGTTCACCTTTCAAGAGTACAAGTTGGATATTTCGTTTTTCCAAAGAGTCATTAGTTTCATTCAGGCCATCTATCATGAATTTGTAATGCCGTAGATTTGCTTCAGGATATGATTCCATAAGACCAAAGTAGACTACCAAGGGCTTGTTCTGTTTATTTGCCTGATTTATGGAGAATTCAAGTGCATGATTGAACTTGGTTCTTTGAGATGCCTGCATCCAATAGAGAACGTAATCACCGGTTCTAATAGGCGCATCATTGAGTTTCTGAACTCTATCTATATGCATCATTATCAATCTTCCAGTTATTTATGAAAAAATAGGAGACTTGGTGGGAAAAAAGAGTTGCTCACAGCTGCAAAAAGCCTAGACAGACCTGGACATTCCGTATAGCAGCTTGTATCCTTCGATACGAAATGCTATCACAGGTCGACTGACATCGTTGTGCTGACCCCACAGAGTGACGTTCCAGTACCATTTCTGGACGGACAAGACTCCGGTGTCCAGATCTGTTCAGCTTACAATGAACGGCTATATATCGGCATCCGCATCTCATGAGTCCTTAATGATAATGAGTACGTATCTATCTACGCGAAGTGTTACGGGTGGAAATCTGCAGCTAATACCTTTCTAAATGCCGAAATCCTAACCTGTCAGTTCGTTATTGGGCGATATCTGGACTTTTTCCATGAAATGGAGCAAAACCTAACCTATTGGTTCGGAAATGCACGCTCCAACTGCAAAAACAGTCCCAAAACACAACCTACTATCTCCCGTGAATACTTAGGCATTTTCTACACAGAATATTATGTGTCTAAGGGTTCTCTGGATAAAGAAATGTCATGTTTCTTGCCTATTGAATTCAGAAACCTGATATAAATAAAATAGGTGAAGTGAAAAATGTCTACATCCCTCCCCCGAAGCGCTCTTGTCATACTCGATGTCCTTCATAGTGATGGTCCTCTCCCTCCTCATGCTATCAGTAGTAAGACAGAACTTCCTCTACGTACAGTTAGTTTTGCACTTAGAAAACTCATGCATGAAAAGATCTGCAGAAAAATACCAAACCTGCTTGATATGCGTAAGCCCCTTTACTCTGTAGACTCTGATAAAGCAAGAGCGATATTCATGAAATATAGCAAATCTACAATGTAGTTGGGAAAGATTAGAAATTGGAAAGTGCTATAATGACGAGCTCATCTCTGTTGAAAATGAAATTGTTAGATATCTTCAACCAACCGCCTGATGAGCTTGAATATGATGAAACTGGTGAGTCCATCGAAATATTCCATCAGACTGACTGAGTTCAAATACTTCTCTCTAGAAGCAGAGATGAACCCAAACGACGTGTCGTGGAAATAACACCTCCCATTCTTGAATTAGATACTGATTATGAGAAGAGATTCAATGGAGTTACTTCCAGATCAATTCTTGATGGTATAATTGTCCACCTTGAATATCTAAGGACACTAAATGATAAAGGATTCAAGCTCGAATTAGTGGGTCAAGATGGCCTTTGGGCTGCATATCACGACATAGATAAAGATCCTTCAGATGAGCTCTTTGAATGTCTAGTACCTCCTTGCTAGAAAGTTTAACTATTTCAGGAGCTCTTTTCATTTTTCTATTTACACTCTTTTTCACATAGTGACTTGTAACGATAGTTTCTAAAGCATGCTTATTGTAAATGCAGTTTGTTGTGAGATGTGTGGTTATTCTGTACATCCCTAGACACGAGGTTTAATCCATGGTTGTTGAAATAGATGGCAATTCTCTCACAATTGAAGAGATAGTTACAGTGGCACGAAATCATGAGGAAGTACAACTATCTGATGAAGCTAAGTCAAATATGCGTGCTAGTCGCATGGTGGTTGAGAATGCTCTAGAGGCAGGTCGCGTGGTTTATGGGGTGAATACTGGATTTGGAGAGCTGGCAAGCACTACTATTAGTAACAAAGACCTAGCAACTTTGCAATTAAACCTGATTCGCAGTCATAGTGTAGGTGTTGGCAATCCATTACCCTCTGATGTTGTTCGAACGATGATGCTACTTAGAGCAAATGCATTAGCAAAAGGTTTCTCTGGTATTCGCATCAGTACTGTAGAAACCCTATTAGACATGCTTAATGCGGGCATCATACCTTTAGTTCCTGAACAAGGGTCTGTTGGTTCAAGTGGCGACCTAGCTCCATTAGCTCATATGGTACTGGTTTTGATTGGAGAAGGAGAAGCTTTCTATAATAATCAAAGCCTGAAAGGCATTGATGCTCTAAAGGAAGCAGGAGTGAAACCAGTAAAATTAAAGGCAAAAGAAGGTGTTGCTCTAATTAATGGCACACAACCAATGACTGCCATCGGTTGCCTTTTAGTTTATGATTCATTACAACTCATACGTGATGCAATAATCGCTAGTTCAATGAGTGTTGAAGCCCTACGTGGGACACGAACTGCGTATGATTTTCGTATCCATGATGTCCGTCCACATGAAGGACAGATTCATGTTGCCGAAGCATTAAGGGAGATACTCTCAGACAGCGAGATTAACAGGAGTCATGCTGACTGTGGGAAAGTTCAGGATGCATATTCAGTACGTTGTATTCCGCAAGTGTTAGGTGCATCACTTGATACTATACGCTATATTCGAAGTGTTCTTGAAACAGAGATAAATTCTGCAACAGACAATCCTTTGGTGTTTGATAACGGTGATATTATATCCGGCGGCAATTTTCATGGTCAACCCGTCGCTCTAGTGATGGATTTCTTAGGAATTGCACTATGTGAGATTGCTAATATCTCGGAGAGAAGAATAAATCGCCTAGTCAATCCTCATCTGAGTGGTCTTCCAGCATTTCTGACTCAGAATAGTGGTCTGGAATCCGGAATGATGATTGCCCAGTATACTGCTGCAGCTCTTGTTTCGGAGAATAAAATTCTCGCACATCCTGCAAGTGTTGATTCAATTCCCACTAGCGCAGATCAAGAAGACCACGTAAGTATGGGAACTATTGCTGCAAGAAAAGCAAGAACAATTTTCAAGAATGTACAACATGTCATTGCAATAGAATACTTGTGTGCTGCACAGGGGATTGATCTATTAGCACCACTGAAGCCCTCATTGGCCATCGCAGATGCCTTGAAAGAAATCCGACTTGAGGTACCCAAGCTTGAGAGAGATAGAATCTTACATGATGACATCATTTCCGTGGTTTCACTAATGGATGCTGGTGAAATTGTTGGTTCTATAGAAAATGCCACCATTTCTTTGATAGAAGAATGATTCTTGCTACTACTGAAACTTTATGTAGAAACCACATCAATTCTATATATCTTAGAGGCGTCTAAGAATTATAGATTCAGGTCTTGATTCTATGGTAGAACTAACAAAATCAATGGAGCAATATCTTGAGATTATCTACATGCTTCAGCAAAAATGGGGTGCAGCCAGTGTCACTGATATTGCTGAAGAAAGAGGAGTGAAATCACCAAGTGTCACATATGTCCTCAGAAAACTCAAAGCTCTAGATTTGATCAATTACAAGAGATATCGCAGTGTGAGTCTTACTCCAAAAGGGATGAAAATGGCTGAGAATTTGGAAAGGACGCATGAATCTCTTAGATGGTTCCTAGTGATGATTGGTGTTGATTCTGTGATAGCTGATGAGGATGCTTGCGAGATTGAACATATAATAAGACCTGAAACCGTGGAGAAGATAACTGAGTTTGTAAATTGGGTAAAACAATATCCTGAAGACCCAAAGTGGTTAGAACAGTTTCACAAGTATCAAAAGTCCAATTAATCTCCACTATCAAGGACCTAGACGTGTATGTACTACTTCTCCATTTGCAATTACAGTATGAATCAAATTCATTCCAAATCGATATGCTAGAAATTCTGGGTTTGGACACTCCAGTACAACAATATCTGCTCTTTTTCCAACCTCTATTGAGCCAATTACATCGCTCAATTCCAATGCATGTGCTGCATTAATGGTTGCCGCTGAAATCACCTCTCGGGGGTGCATTTTCATTTTGTAGCAGGATAGAGCAAATGTGAAGAACATCGACTCATTTGCACAATTTGGATTGAAATCTGTTGCTAATGCAACGGGAAGCCCCATCTCGATCATATCACGAGCCCTTGCATAATCTGTATTGAGGCTGAATGCTGTTGCTGGAAGAAGGGTCGCAATTGTACCTGATTTATTCATTGCTTCTAAACCATCATCTGAAGCCATGAGCAAGTGGTCAGCTGAAACCGCTTCCAATTCTGCTGCTAGTTCAGCTCCTCCTAGTTGTACAATCTCATCTGCGTGAACCTTCAGCTTCATTCCATGTTCTCCGGCAGCTTTTAGAATTCTTCGAGATTGCTCAACATCAAAAACACCTTCCTCGCAAAACACATCACAGAAGATAGCTAACTGCGATTCAGCGATTGCAGGGATCATTTCATTCACTACAATCTCAACATAGTCGTCAGTACGTCCCTTGTATTCAGGTGGAACTGCATGTGCACCAAGAAATGTGGATGTGATATTGGCTGGGACCTTCTCTCTAAGGTCATCAGCAGCTTGCAACATCTTCATTTCTGTTTCAGTATTTAGTCCATATCCACTCTTTACTTCAATTGTTGTTGTCCCTTCAGCTATCATTCTCTCAGCGAATGAGAAAGCATTCCTGTATAGCTCTTCTCGCGAAGCTGCACGTGTTGCTCGTAGTGTATTCAGAATTCCGCCACCCGATTCAAGTATCTCCAAATAGCTCTTACCTGCTAATTTCATTGAGAAATCATTCTCACGAGAACCCGCAAAGACAAGATGGGTATGACTGTCTATAAAACCTGGTAATGTCAGCATTCCTTGTAATTCAATCTCTGGAAAACCTGGTTCAGCAGTGATTTCAGCCTTAACCTCTTCAGCCGTCCCTACTGCTTTGATGAGCCCATCCTTAATTGCAATAGCACCATTTTTAATAATGGACAGCTCCATCATATCACTACCTCTCTTTGGCTGAGATCTATTTCCTTCAAGTGTTGCTAATTGGCCAATATTGGTAAGAAGAATATCGGGTTTCATGTTGACCACAGCAGTTCTGATACCATTCCTCCAATTAAGCTTGTGTTGAGTAGAGGCATTAATTAAGAAGTGATTTTCTTAAATATCAAAGCGGACGGGTCGTATCATTACATGAAGTATTTGATTCTAAGTTGGCAGGATGTATACAATCTTACATTACGTCTATCCGAACGTATTGTGGATAGTGGTTTCAAACCTGATTTAATTGTAGGAATAGCTCGAGGGGGGTGGATTCCTGCACGAATTCTATCCGATGTTCTCTATGCAAATGCTATGTTCAATGTCAGGATAGAATACTACACAGATCTTGGCACTCATGGTAGAGAGCCAAAGATTACACAACCGCTTGCCATTCCAATCGAAGAGAAAAACATTCTATTGGTTGATGAAGTTGCTGACACGGGAGAGAGTCTCTGTCATGCATTAGACTACATAAAGAGGCTTGGGGCAACCAATGTTAAAAGCGCAGTACTCCATCTAAAGCCATCTTCGAAAATAGTTCCCGATTTCTACATGAAATTAGTTGACAGCTGGACTGTATACCCATGGGAAAATAGGGAGTCCATAATTGCTCTAGTGAAGAAATTCAAAGAAGAAGATCCCTGTATGGATATCAAGAGTTTGAGAAAGAAATTGGTCTTCGAAGTCGGATTTGATCCCACCGTTGCAGATTATTTCTTAAAACGACTATGAATCAAAACTGGATGTGGTGAAGAAGTGAGATTGGAGAGTATCTCCTACAAAGATGTGGCATACTTTACAGGTGTATCTCTTCTATCGAATGAGATGAGATTGACCAAAGACGAATTATTGTCGGCAGTTGCTTCTTTTGAAGAACAGGTATCTGCAATTCAACTAATGAACCCTATCTTAATCGTTGATACTCATCACTTAATCTGTGCTGCTCAAAACGCTCTGAATGCATGGCTTGGAGGGTATGCAATATCTAGGTCCTTGAGCTTAGAGATAGGTCTCTATGCGTCAGGTCAGCGTCAGATTGCGAAAGCTCTTGATAGCATTGGTGTAACGGATGATAACGAACGTGTTGCTATTGTAGTGATTGACAAGCATAAGAAAACAGTCAAAGAATGTATCAAATCAATGTCTAGATTAATCGGTACGGAATCAAGTGAATTCATTCATCCATCAAAAGAACGAATAGAGGCAATAAAACAACACTTCGTTATCAATAATCTTGAAATTGAAACAATGACAAAATCAAAGGATATTGAGTCAATTCAGGCAGCTCTATCAAAGTGTGTTGCTGAAAGAGTATCCTTGGTTGCTTTAGAAACCTAGTACATATCATCTCTCATAGACATTATGGAAAGTATATCATCATCTGAGTCAAGCAATGTGACTCCTGTGCTCTCCCCTATCACTTCAATCAATATGGTCTTATCAGGATTGTCTAAGTTCACCTCGTTATCGATATCTTTTGCCACCGCACTAATAATATCCATATGATCCAAGTCGGTGTGTCGCCGTCGTACCGTAACACGGAACGTTTCCTTGTCATCAATTCTCTTTGCAATCTCTAAGGCAACTTTGGCTATCTCATCAATAGATGACCTAACTGATTGTATTATTGGAGTGAATTTAATTGCAAATCTGAATTGATATGGGTTTTCAATAGCAAACTCTCTCAATTTTTCTACTACATCAAATGGATCTAGACTCGTCTTACAGACTATCAATCCAGAAACGTGTGTCATCATGATTCTCAGGTCTTGGTCTTCTAAGAGATCGCCGATAAAGTATCTAATCTCTGAAAGGGCTCCTCGCTCACGCTCTCTTGGGCATGAAACTATCAAATTAAAATCCTTCAGAAATAATCGCCTCACATATCTGCGTATACGACACGATTCGTCCAGAATCTGAGTGCATCTGAATCTACTCTTAGACTTTCTGTGAGTCGGTTAATAGATAATGCTCCTTCTCGATACACTTTGATGTTAGATGTTTCACCATTTTCCTCTTCTACGCCTATAATAGTTGAATTATTTGTAATATTTGAAGGTCCTGCATCTATGTATAGATCAACATCATCAGATAGTTGTGCCATCGCAGTGGAAATATCAAAAGGACTTGGTCCTCCTGTTATGTTTGCACTTGTCCCAACTATAGGAGTACCCAGTTCTTTTGCAATATTTCTAGGAATGGGATGGTCTGGAACACGTATAGCAATTGAGTTTCTGCCTCCAGTTAGATGAACGGCTACTGATTCACGAGCAGTGACAACAAGAGTCAACGCCCCCGGCCAGAAGAGACGTGCGAGTATTTTTTCAAGTTCACTAAACTCGTGAAACGCCTCACATTGTGCAAGATCTGAAAATATTAATGGCACACCCAGATCTTTACTACGTTTCTTTGCTTCGAAAAGTCGCTCCAATGCGTGTTCCTGCATTGGGTCACACGCTAAACCATAGCTGGTATCAGTTGGATAAACGACAAGCCCTCCTTCACGGAGTAAATCCACTGTTTCCTTGACTAGTGAATCAAGGTCCTCTGGCTCCTCAAACCTAATCGTTCTAGTTGTCACTTAACCACAACCACAATTGTTATCCTTGCAAACAGACATATGAACCTTTTAGATAGATGTACTATTGAGGTGTTCACATCCATACTATAATCCTTGCCGCCGGAAAAGGTAATCGGTTGGGTCATATAAATCAATTATTACCAAAAGGAATGCTGCCGTGCGGTGATTCAAGTCTTATTATCCATCTATTGAGAACATTGACCGATAATGGGTTCTTGGAGGTATCTGTTGGACTCGGATGGTTAGGAAATAAGCTTGAGAACCACCTGAGGGAATGGGATGAGAAAGCCATCAGAACCGTGTACGTAGAAAATTACAATATCGGCCCGTTACAGACACTTGTCAGTACAGCAGAGTGTCTAGATAACAACTGGTTCATAATATGCCCAGTTGACAACCTTATTGACATCAATATCATCAATTCACTAGTAGAAGCAATTCATCTGGATGATGCAATAGCATATCTCGCTGTAGACTCAAGACCCAATGTTGGTGCACCAGTGGTCATAGATGATCAAGGATGCATCGAATCTATAGGTAAAGGTCAAGATGTAACGAATCCACATGGATCATCAGCAATGGTATTGGTGATAAACAACTCTTTCTTAGAAGAATGCAAAATTGCTTTGCGTAAAGGAATCAGTCGTATTGTGGATGTATTGAATGATGTCATCCTACAAGGTGAAAGGGTGAAACCCATCATCATCAATGACTATTGGACTGATATCGATTCGTTACATGATTTGATAGAAGCAAATCGCTATCTAATTGACACTAGATATGCACGTGACTGGAGTCTATTGATACCAGAAGGAGATCAAATAGAATTTGGAGAAACAATTGTCTTTGAGGGCGGCACAATTATCCAGTCTGGTGTCAACCTCATAGGGCCTGTACTAGTGAAAAAGGGTGTCAAAATACATCAGGAAGCATGCCTAGGTCCAAATGTATCAGTTTTATCAGGGAGTATTATTTCTGAACAATGTAAAATAAGCGAAGCAATAGTCGTTGGAGAAACAAGGTTAGCTAAAGGTGTTAGCCTATCTAATGTGGTTGTATATGATGGAATAGTATATGGGAGCAGTGATGATAGTGTCTCCAAGTAGGTTTAGATTGCGCAGGATATTCAAGGGAATAGTACTTACAATTGCCCGTCCCCTGAGTAAAATGGGAATTTCCCCAAACACAGTCACATATACTACACTCTTATTCGCACTTATCGCATTCCTTTCTCTGACTATAAGTGGAATTGAACCAGTATTTGGTTTCTTTGTATTCTTAGTCGGTCTGTTTGATGGTGTTGATGGTGCAGTTGCTAGATTGAGTGGGAAACAGACTCTCCAAGGAGCGTTCACCGACTCGTTTGTAGACAAAGTATCAGAAGCACTACTCCTACTCTCTATAGCGGTAGCTTATTCTTCAATCTCATTACTCACATTACCTGTTCCAATATGGTCTTTGATTTGTTACACTGGATGGATTTTAACAAGTTATACACGTGCAATTGCGGCCAATCAAAATGTGCAAGATTTGGATATAGGGCTTGGAGCAAGGTCTGAACGTCTTTTCATCTTAGTTGTGTTCTCTCTTTTTTGGTGGACACTGTGGGGACTTGTTGTTGTGACAATTATTGGTGTTCTCACTGCTGGTTACAGATTCTGGCATTACTGCAAAGAGATTGAAACCAATGTTACAATACAAGATGAGGAACCTTGATACACCATTATACTTAAGAGGCAAATCAATCTGGCCGCCCTCAATCATTCTATGGAGTAAGAAAAATGGCTATCTTCAGAGCGGACCACTATCTAACTGCAGAGTTCGAAGAGATTTCAGATGTAATGAAAATCGGCGAACTTGTCCTTTCAGCATTGAAAGAAGTATCTGTCTTCCAAGATTTGGCAATCGTATCAAAAAGAATGGAAGGAAAAGTATGGTCCGAGATTGTAGGCCGAATCGACATTCCTGAGGGCTCCAAGGCGTTCTGGGCAATGGTCAAGAAGGACTTGACTGAGAGAGAACCTTATCATCTATTCATCAGGTTAGATCGCAATGCAGAAGGCGAAACCATTGAGGAAGCCCGTTCCAAAGTCAAAGCATGGGCTGAAAACGAAGTCGTTCCTAAAATTAAGGAGAAGACAGCTGTAAAAACCATCAAGGTTCTTCAACCTAATGAATTGTATATGCCCAACCTAGACTAATCTATCTACTATTCATCTACAGCAATAAGATGTACCGTATTCCCAGTAGACTGTATGATTTCTAAGGCTCCATCACCATTAATGTCCCCACAACAGACTAATGACTCGATGGCTTTAGGAGCTACTCGTAGAGTGGCTTCTTGGAACAGTTGTCTACCTTCAAAGGATAAAATCGCTATGACTGAATTTCCTTGGCATGATAATATTTGTCCGGGTGATCTGGCATCCTGTAATAATTTTGCGACACGAATTGAGGTTATATCACCGGGAGCATGTATCCGTGCAAGTAGTTGCTTTGGTTTTTTGGAAAAAGCGAAGAGTGAGATATGGCGAAAATCGCTTACTGAAATGACCTCTTCATGTCGAGACTCAGTAATATGTCCCGATGTGACGAGGCTGACTGAGCCATTCGTTTCAACCCTATCACGTTCGTGTAGTCTGTCATCGGCATATTGATACAGATAGATCAGGTTTGAATCATCACCAAATATGAATCTATGAAAGGGCATACCGTCACTAAGGAGCGTCTTCATTGTAAAAACAGGTTGTTCCACAACCTTGTGGGCCAGTTTGTCAAGAAACGAATCATACCAACCATAACATCGTAATGCTTTGTCATTTGTTGCAACAATAATCTCACAATTATCCTTACCCAGTACATTTGCACTGATGAGGGAAGTCGGTAAGGATCCTAGGGGTGTACTGGTCTTCTCTACAATCTTCCCTTCTTCAAATGAAAGAATACGAAGAACGAAGTCCATTCCGCCAACAACAAAGTCTTCTATTCCATTCCCTGTTACATCTCCCATTGCAAATGATGCAACGGGAGGCATCTCTTCAGTTCGTACAATCTCCTCTAGTTTTGGTACTGGATCGTCAGAAAAATCAAAAAGTCGAATATCTCCTGCCATTGTTGTAGCAATAAGATTGTCTCGTCCATCTTTTGTTATGTCACGAAGCTCTATCCCTGTTACAGCTTCCTTGAACGAATACTCTGTCACAGATTCCAGACCTGGCATAGGGATAAGACCTCTTTCACTTGAAGAATGCTCTATTGTTCGTTGAACCGCCTGCTGGATTTAAGATTTATCGGTTCTGACTCGCGCATCATGGATGCAATACTGATGTGCTTAAGTGCTATTCGACACAACGGAAGATGAGGTAGAATGGTCAAAGAACAAGGCCACAAAGAACTCAGTCAAGAGAGCTGGAATTGTACACGTTCAATTCTCGCAAAGGAATTGGCTTCGTTTGTTGATGAGTTTGGTTCTTTTACTCCCCCTTGGTTTGCAGAAGTCAAGTTTCATCTTCTGAAGCATGCAGGTCTCTCTCAGGAGAGTAATAACGAGATTTGTACAGTTGCTATTGAGAACAAGTTATGCGGAAAATGTGACCAACTTTATGTTACAAAAAAATGCTTGCTGTGGTACAAACTCTTTGATCTTGTTACTTGGAAACTCGTGCGACGAGCCCCTCCATGCATCAGGAATGCATTCAAAGAGCATCAAATTCGAACAGTTACTGATTATCTGACAAAAGTGAATCTGGTCTCTCCGCTATTCTATAAAGCAAAATTACCTCCTCGATGCAAGAGGATGAACGAATGGGGTCTTTGTGAACCTGACCGACATTGCAAGAATATGCAGAATGATAGACTATCTTCCTATCGTATCGCTCGCGAACAAGATAAACAGAGATAACTTGGTTTTCTACACACTTTATATCTTGGTTCCAGCTATGGAGGACTCGAGCTGTTTTCCATGCTGGAAGGGTTTGATACAGATCTTGTGAATCTGATACGACTAACTGGATTGTGCGAACACCGGATAAAGGATGCAAAGGCGCAGGGTGGTGCTGATTGGTCGAAAATAACTGAACGGATAATAGAACACAAACGAATATTGGCACTTGGTGAACCCCATACTCGACAGAAAGCAATCCAAGACCCAATACATGGGGCTATTATGTTGGAACCGTGGGAGTTGGATTTAATTTCGGGATGGGAGTTCCTTCGACTACGTTATGTAAAACAGCTTGGTCCTGCTCATATTGTGTATCCTGGAGCAACTCATACAAGATTCGAACATTGCATAGGCACTAATTTCTTGGCTCAGAAGAGTATCCGCGTTGTGAATTATTGTGACGATATGGATAGTGCACGTTTCAAACCTCTTTCCCAGCTCTTGGATGAACATCACCAGAAACTCTTTCGTGCCGCTGCACTTCTTCATGATATTGGACACCCTCCTACTTCTCACACAATCGAGTTCTCACTACATAGTTGGTCCGGTCTCAGTCATACTGATTTGGGTGAATTTCTAATTCTACATAGTGATGTGGCTGATACCCTCTCAAGAAATAATATAGATCCCCAATCAGTTGTATCCATCCTGAAACGAAGGTCCTCGGAGCCTCTACTTAGATTACTCTCTGAATTTGTTGACAGCCCATTGGACATTGACAAGACTGACTATCTGATTCGTGATGCTCATTTCAGTGGGGTTGAACTTGGCGTATTTCCTGCAGAGAGAGTACTTCTAACAAACCGTGTTGTGAGGGATGATGATGGCATGTTCAAACGTGCATTCATGCTAAAAGCTTTACACTCACTTGAAGCATTGATACTTAGTAGGAGTTGGATGTTATCTGATCTCTATTTCCATCATGCTGTACGAGTCGCTGAAGCTCTCATTTCAAAGGCGACCTACTTCAGGATGCGAGAAGAGGACCTCTCAAAGAACGAATGTATCGGCTTTTTCACGAGAATGACTGACGCAGATTTGTATCGGTGGTTAGAAGAATCCGATATTGATTTTGTCAGGGAGTATGTGGCTCGTATCCGATATCGACGATTGTTCAAAGTTATAACTTCAAGACCTATTTCATCATTTGACATTGATGTTCAGAGACGCATTCTAAATATGAACAGTGATATTGATGCTCTCATAGAGGCTGAATTGGAATTGGAGGAAGATGAGGGGAAAGTCATTATCGATGTAGTCAATCCCGTTCTTGGAGAGAATTTTCTGAGTCAAATAGATGTCCTTGTTGGTGGTGATGATGGCTTTGATCTTGTAAGATTGAGTGATACCGAAGAGGGTCGTCCTCTCTTAGAGGTACTTAGTCAGCAACAAAGGACCATTCCATCAATTCGTGTGTATTCTGACCCGAGTACAGCATCTAGAGTGAGGTCGAAATTTGAGAGGATGTTTCCTGTAGTAAGAAATACTTCTCATCGTGAAGATGAATATGGATTCTCTGAATACTGAGTCAATCAAGTAGATACACAACACTCTCTAGTGCCTCTCTATACCCTGCTTCTAAATACATGACTCCAAAGATTGCCTCCACCAGTGTACCCTTGATATGTTCTATCTCTGACTTTGATGGTGTAGCAGGGTCGAAATGAATTCTATTCTCATAGAGTTTCCATTCGTCGCATTTTTCTGCGAGATGTTCATTACTGACGATTCGAGCACGTTCTTGGGTCAGTTGACCAACATCCACAGCTCTTGGTTGCCAGAGATGGTGTAAGATTGCCATGTCTATTGCTGCATCTCCCAAGAGTGCAAGTACTTTTGCAAAGTCGCTCAATGATGCCAGTTCATCTACTGTATGAAGATCCAAGAGGCGCTCTTTTGATACAACGTAATGGATTCGCATCTCGAGGAATAAGTTCCTAGTACTAGGTTGGAACATTGCAGCAGTGAGTAATCCATTCCTGTCCAAGTCGAGTCCGAAGAGACCCTGAAGATGTGGTTTGATATGTTTCTTGATTTTTTGCAGTCCTACTTGAATCTGTTTACACTCGGTCTTCCACCTTCTCAGTTTACCAAGAGTTCGTGTGTTACGCCTTGGTGTCTTCTGTACCTCATCTTCTATGATAGACACGATCACTTCTAGTTCTTTTTTGATATCGATACTCTCCCATTTTAGTGTGGGGATGCTATCAGGGCTCATGGTCTATTCCTCTTACCACGCATTGGTATCGCTGGTTCTAGGATAGTACTGTATGATGCGGGTTTTGTCCACCTCATAGTTCTCTACGTGAACTGCTCTGAGTGAGTACTCTTCAGCAATACGTGCCATTGCCAGCAAGGTCAAGGGTGTACCCATTGAGAGGTCGATGACCACATCGTGTGTAGGTATCAACTCTACTATCCTGTCCTGGATGAATTCGTAGACTGCTCGGATGTTTCCATGTTGTGCATCCTCATAGGCACCAGTGATCTCCAAGGGTATACTGTGCCAGTGAATGTCCCATGGCCGTGTGGCATATCTGTCAAAGGCCTTCAGTACCTGGCCTTTCCATCCCCGTTCCTCGGTGAAGAACATCAGACTGTGTGGCTTGAAAGCCTTTGTCTTGTTCAACCAGAGTGCGAAAGGTCTCTGGTCGTCTGGCATCTTCATGTTGACAACAAAAGCCACCGGGGTTTCTACTTCAACCACTCCCAACTCGCGTAATGCTCGTCTCACAGGATGGTATGAATGAAGTGTGAGTTCGAAGACGCGTTCTCTTGACTGCCTCCTACTCTTTATGATACCCATCTTCTCAAGATGGCTTGTGTTGTGATAGAGTTTCGGGTCTGAAACAACAATCTTCTCATCCTTGACTCGTCTACCTTTCTTCTCAATGACCTGTCCCGTCATATCTTTGCGAATGGCTTCTCGCAGTTCAGTCCCTGTCTTTGGACCTCCCTCTAATTGGTCCAGTATGACCTGTCGGGCTCGTACACTCTCTATCTCTCTGCGTACCACGTCGTCTGTACTTAGTCTGAACATTCTGTTTCACCTGTTTTTTCTTTCCCGAAGATGAATTTCTATGTACAAAACCCATTTTTCAACTTGAATTATCTATCGTTTAGGGACTGGAAGTGGCAGATTTTGCATCATACCACTATCTCTAGAATTTCTGTGCAGTACGGGGTTTTACTCATATGGGAAATATTACCTCTTGCTGCTTGCTAAGAACTATATGACATATATATATTTTGTAGTCAAAATAACAAAGCTGACCAGCTATTGTCTGAGTATGTATACACATAATACGGAAAGGCAGCTAAGCTGCCCGAAACGCCATTTTCCGCCCACTCTGCACTCTAACGCCCTCTTCCACCCAAAATACATAATATATATATATCAAATATGTGTTTGACAACCTGATAATAGTTATTAAGGAAGCAGCTCTCGAATGACGTAGCACAGAGTTTTGGAAGCTTTATACTAAGAGTCTGAACTCTTCTAAAGTGCGCACAACGAGAAAAAAAAAACGAGGACCGATAAACCATGGCTGAGGAAGATTACATGGGCAGTAAACCAATTGTCATTGACAATGGTACTGGCCTGAGTAAGAACGGTTACGCTGGTGAAGATCAGCCACGAAGTGTATGGCCTACACTAATTGGATATCCACGATACGAGTCCATTATGACGGACGTCGATCACTACACAAGGGATTACTACATTGGTGAAGAGGCAATCAACCTCCGTGGTGTGCTCAGACTCGTCTACCCAATTACACACGGTGTAATTGACGACTGGGACGCAATCGAAAAAATCTGGAGTTACACTTTCTACAACGACTTGAAAGTTGATCCCAGCGAGAACCCCGTGCTTCTCACTGAAGCACCATACAACCCAAGAGAGAATCGTGAACGCATGGCATCTGTCATGTTCGACAACTTCGGCATACCTGCCGTCTATGTCGCAACACAGGCTGTGCTATCACTATACGCATCCGGAAGAACCACAGGTCTCGTCATCGACTCTGGTGACGGTGTCACACACATTGTACCTGTGTACGAAGGTTTCTCAATCAACCACGCAATCAAACGAATCGACCTTGCTGGTCGTGACATCACCGAGTACCTGCGCAGACTTCTCAGACAGAGAGGTTACTCATTCGTGAGCGGTGCAGAGAAAGAGATTGTCCGTGATGTAAAAGAGAAACTCTGTTACGTTGCTCTTGACCCAGAGCGCGAGAGGACAGTGGCCGACAAGGCTGGTGTTGACAAACCCTACATGCTACCAGACGGTGAAGTAATCACTGTTGGTGCAGAGAGGTTCCAAGCACCCGAGCTGTTCTTCAACCCAAGCGCAATAGGTCTAGACTCAATCCCACTGGATGAACACATTGTCGAGTCGATCAAGGCTTGCGATGTAGACTTGCGACGTGACCTGTACGCCAACATTGTACTATCAGGCGGTTCAACCATGTTCCCAGGACTCAAGGAACGACTCCATAAGGAGATCACCGAACTAGTCCCAGAGAACATCGAGGTACGCATCATCGCTCCACCCGAGAGACAATACTCTGTCTGGATTGGCGGAAGCATTCTAGCTTCGCTGAAAACGTTCCAAAAAGCGGCACCGATTTCCGTTGCTGCGTGGTAAATGTGGGTATCTCGGAAAGAGTTTGAGGAAGCTGGACCTGAAGTAATTCACCGATGTATCTAACGGGTTGTTAGTTTAGAAGGTAGAGCTGCAAGGCTCACCTTCACAATCTATTTTTCTCATTGCCTTTTTGAAAAGAAAGAGTATTCTATGGATAGCTGGAAGGTGGCCCCACCACACAGCGCATAGAACTTGGCGATTCACATGACCGTGCAGTGAGACCTCTTTATTACTTAGTAATTCGTGTGGGGCTTAAATAGTCTGCCAAGGCACTCCAGCTTGGCGATTCCTATCCTACGCCCGACACAGTTGACATCAAGAACAAGTCTACACTTAATCGGTTCTTATTAGAGTGGTTACGGAACCTGATTGCACAGGGACATCGGTTCACTGCTGACTGGGAGATTCCTGTATAGTCTAGGAGCTATCGACGAACATGGGACGACACAAGGAGAACACGAAGAGCTTTGTGATGAGCGTGTTCACGCTCGGTAATCAGGAAGTCCTGACCGTGCCGAAGCCGTTGCATGAGCGAGCGGTGAGGACTGGGGCGGTCATTGAAACGCGGATGGTGTTGATTCCGTCGAAGGATGGGAGTGTGACGGTGCAGATTACGGTGGAGTAGCAAAAAGGTCAGATGGACTCTTTTTTCGATTCTACTATACCATCCCAGACTCCTAGATGTTCAATTAATATTGCCTTGATGAAACACATAGGAAGGTTTGTTTCAAAATATGGAAAGACCAACGAGATTGCCCTCTCACCATTGATTAACTCGGAAACAATATAATGTCTTGTATCTTTTTGTACAAATTGATGCATTCAGGATATTAGTGTATCACTAATAAAATAAAATAATCAGTAGCACTACAATGATTGGAATGATAATGGGAAGAATGAACTCGACTGGCATTCCAACCCTGAACAGGTATATCTTACTCTCAATCTGTTCAGCCAATCTTTTCAGTTCATCTCTGACCTCTTTCCTATTGAAATACTCACGAAGGATGCTATAATCTCTATCACTTATCTTGTAGAACTCCTCATCTGGAATGATCTCTCCTGCTGGAGTTTCAACTATCAGATTGGCTTTTACAACGGACTTGTTTTTGTAAAGAAGCATTTGATGTCCTTGCTTGAACCATTTCTTTGTTACCCATCTGATATTTCGCTTTGCGGACCAGATGAGAACCTTTCCCTGAAGCATCCTGAATCCGAGATAGATGTTTACAGTCATGCTATTCTTGTTAACATAGACCTGTCCAAAGCTCGGATTTGACCAGACTGTAATGAATTTCTTGAACCAGCTCTGCTCTAATGGCTCGACCAGTAAACCTCTATCATCAATTCCTTCAATGGACATAGACCTCACCCACTTGTGCTATTGTTGGGAGTAAGCAAGGGATGCAATCTCCTACCAAGGACTAAAGGTGTGGCCCTGTTACGCCAGGAACACCAGAATCTTACTCCTAACCAATAATGTTTAGCTAAGTGGTAGTAGAAAAGAGTTCTGGTTTCTGTATTCAAAGAAATCAATCATTTCATATGAGATTATGTCTTCCATTCTCATGGGAGTGGAATGGAGTTAGGTGTTTGGAATAGGACAGATACGGGTTAGGGGTAGCAAGAGAAAAGCAATCAGAATATTTGGTCACTGGGTGATGTCTACAACCATCGCTCAGATTATTTCTATTTTATTTTTCACACCATAAGAAAAGGTGTAGGTTCAGTGGTGCAAGACAAGACTCTCTCTTCTTGGATAATTGACAATTGAATCAGATTTGAACATTATTCCACTTCTATAAACAGTGGATACAAGCTATGAAGCTTTGGAGTCTGCTGTCAGAATAGCAATCAGATATAATAGAACTGAAATCGTTTCGAAAATGGAGAGTTTTCTATCTCTTCTGGATTGGGTTAGTCCATGGGCAGGAGATAGTGACTTGGTAGAACTTGCTATAGAAGCTATTGTTCAACTTCAAGGATTAGATGCCTTTGACAAACTTGTGAAAGAGTTGTACTGGATTCATAGAAAGTGGGATTGTGGCAGCTGTGTTGATGATAGAATTGTAAATGGAATAATATCTATGGGTAAAGAAGTGATTCCTAAATTACAAAACTATCTATACAAAGAATGGGGTGGACTGAACGAAGGAACCATTGCAGTTTTAGAAGGCTTAGGTGAGGATCCAGGTGATTACTACTCAGTGTCAAATATGGGTGATGACTATGATTTGTGTTCAGAGGTGATCTTACTAAAATCAAAACGTAATACTAGCAAAGCTATAGAAGAAATAATGAGATATGGTTGTAGAGACCCGTTCCATGGAAATAATGTGGCTATGAAAAAATGGGTTGACAATCTGTCGATACCAATTAGTCCAGATGAATTGCTTCGCTGCATAAAACACTCTGATACAGAAATATCAGCTGGCGCTTGTTATCTAGCCCAGTATTATGTTAGTCCCAAAATCAGAAATGCAGTAATCGAGATAGTCAATTCGAATAAGATTCACGCAGAACTAATTCTCTATGCAATCAAACATAAAATAGACATTCCAGTGTGGCGAATTCTCAGATGGATTGCAAAGAAATTTACATTGTATGGATTTGATCTTACAGATAATAGTGAAAAATATGAGCCTACAGATGAAGCTATACATGAGATTGTTCAGATGGTCATAGAGAATCCGTCTATGATACAAAGAATTAGAAATGGACTGAAAAGTAAAATCTGGCAAAGACGTGCCGCATCTATTCTGCTTCTATGGAAAGTTGCAGAACAGTCCGAAGGACCTGATGTTATTACAGCAGCTGGATTATCTAATTTCCTAGATGGCTTTTTTTATGCTACAAAAAGAGATTCGAAAGCCTCTCCTAATAGGAGACATCTTCCTAGTAGCAGCTTCGAGCAAATGATTGTTGAAACTGCTCTTCATTTGATTCCAGGAAACACATCCGCAACATTGACTCAAGATGAGTTACTTAAAGCCATAACAACTTCTGTCAACCCTGAGGCTTTACTTGAATATGTAAATGCTTGCCCATATTATATAGGAATACTTTCTGAATCAAAAAAAAGTTATGAAAAACTCAAGTGCCAGATTGATAGGTATCATGAAGGGAGGGGCCTAGCAAAATATGCGAATATTCTCTATTCTGTTGCTCCCAATGAAAAAAAGGAGGATGTAGTCAGTTTGGTTGTTAATTCCTTCAGGAAATATCCGATGTACTGGACATTATCCAAAATATGTCAGGTAATGCGCCATGTATGTTTTCGTAGAGAATTGGTTCTCAAACTGAAACTAAAAAAAGAGCAAGTTGTATATAAAGATAATATTGTTGAGTTCATCTCATTTATCAGAGAAGTAGTTTCTGTACCAGACTTCTATGATAACCAATGGCTAATGAATCGCATTGATGGCTTCATTGAGCAATTCCCATCTAAAATTAAATTAATTCGAGAGAGGTATACGCTTGATTCAATTGAGCGGCAAATTAGGGCGTGTGACTATTTGAAAGACCATCTTCAAGCTGGTAAAGTTATAGCTAAACAATTGGAAGAAATAACTAAAAATACATCTCACCGTCCAGAAAGATTGATTACTACTCAAAATGAACCTACCATTAGCAAAAGACTACTTGAAATTTCTCTTTCACTTCGAGATAATTCGGAACGAATCAAGACATATGAAATAGAGAATCTTGTTAGAACAAAAGATAACACAACAGTTAACCTTCTAAATATGGTTTTCATTAAGTATTTGAAAAACAGTCATATTGATTTATCCATTTTAAATGCAATATCGTTTATTCCCAAATTTCAGAGAAAATACGAGCTTATAGAGATTATTGTAGAAAGAATAGAAGATATCATTGCTATGTTTACAGATGAGGATAACTTTTGGCGAGTGGTAGAAACAATCTCGAAATTTAGAATTCTTACTGAACATCCCTCCATCCTGAAGGCACTCTTTGAAAAAATAATACTCTCAGAAAACCCATTGGATGTAATAGGGACAATAGACCATAGATTTCATTTCTCGGGACATTCTAGAGAAATATTCAAGAAAATCGTATTTGAAAATGTCGTTGTTGATGCCACTGATTGGATTATTCACAAATCCTTTGAATGTTCCTTAAAACATGCTAGTAGAGATAAGAGGGTAATCGACAATGTTGAGAGTTTGATTCTCAAACCAATAAAGCATACCAACCCAATAAAGCAATTGGTATCTTTTCCCCATCTCTATCAATCACGAAAAGTACGAGATGCCATCCTTTCAAAAAGAGATGAATATATTTCAAAACTACAGTCATCAAAAACAAAAAATGAAGAAATCGAAATTATGTTATCTATTGAACCCTTTTTTATAGATGATCAGTTATTGGATTCTTTATTGCAGTTTTTGAAAATGAAAGTTGATGAAGAAATGGATCCTTTAGAATTCTCACAATTGATGAGAATCATAAAAGAACACATGCCATCCAGTTATATTGTTCAGCTACCAACTTCTACTAGAGAATATCTGGAAATCAAAAATGAAGAATACTACTGAAATTGTATTTCCGAAATATTCAATCTCTTCTAATGGATTTTATCAAAGGAGTTCGAAGAAGCGGGACCGGAAGTAATCCATCGCTGTATCTAGAGCGTATACCTATAGTTTCAGAAGGATGGGTGCAAACCCTTCCTTCTAACTCTCATTTTCTTCTAAGAAAAAATAGTAATCCTTCCTTTTCATACATTCATCTTGAATCAATATATTGCAAGATTTTCAAATTGCCATACCTGAGTAAAACAAAGCATCTGGCCAAATGTTTAGTAACATATATTCCTGATGTAACATTATAAGAGAAAATAGAATCTGAATAAAAAGTAAGTCGTAAGAATGACAGATTTGCATTCAAAAGACTATTTTGAAAGAGTGAACTCTTTAATAGCCAAAATCGAGTTTTTTCCTTACTACACAATGTCTAGAATTGTAGTAGTGGGAAAAAACAAATGGAAAATAGAGCTAAGTCAATATTGATTTTCATGTTGATAGGTGGTACGTTGCTATTATCACCAATCACTATGCCTCCGAAAAATCCTAAATCACTTGTTGAATCAAATGAGTTGGGAAAATCAATTCCTTCGATTAAACATATACCTAAAGTTAAGCAGGATCAGAATGGTTTTTTCTACTCGGAAAAAACAAGTAATCAACATAGTGAAGGGGATGCTATTAACAGCTTTGGACGTAGTTTCCAAATATCCGCGTCCATTCCCAGCTTATGGACAAGAACTGAGAATTTCAATGTCCAATTTACGGTATATCTTTCAGGATACATTTACGCAGATGTGACCCTAGTATTCGAAGGCTATGACAATTGTCCTGGCCCTTCGGAAATTCGAGAAGTCTATAAAACCAAGTCAGTAAGAGCATCTGGCTACAGTAGTGTAAATACACTCTCTTGCTATTTGCCCTCAACCGCGACTGTCGGTTTAAAAAGGGCTCAAGTATCAGTGTCTGGAAAAGCATATTATTATGATGGGGTTACTCCAGATTCTATTGAACCAGATGGTCTAAGAACAGCTCCGGGAACTCTACGCTATGATAGTGTATACAGAAGTCAAACATGGGGATACGAATTCATTTCTCGATATGGTTTATCAGACCTTCAGACATATGGTGGACTGCCCCCAAATGACGATATGAGTTCTCTTTCACAAAATCCTAATTACTATTGGGAGGGTAATTCAGGAGATGGATTTGGTATTCCAATCACACGTGCATTATTTAGGCCTACAGAATGGCCTATTATATACCAAGCAGCGTATTTAGTAGATAACTGTATTAGCTATCCTGAATATTCTAGTGAGGTACTAACGTCTGCTGTTAATAGTCTGATTACATATTATATGAACAGTGATACGCATGAAACCACTAATGCTGATATGTTTACGTACAACTACAATTGGAGGGGTGTATGTGACGAGTTTGCTGTTGTTATGTGTTCATTTCTCAGAGTTCTGAATATTCCTTGTAGGTTTATGATAGGATATGATGGGAATTGGTTGGGTGGTACTTTCAGTCACGCTTGGTGTGAAACCTATGTAAGTGGAACTTGGATTCACTGTGATGCAACAATGGATTTATTCAATGCACCATGGTACTATTCCGCCAATTATTTAGTCACATTCGATTGGTTGAGAATATATTCTTGTGGCGACGATGGAAAAGGGGATTGGGGACCTTACGATGGTAACACTGTAAATGGAAAATTGCATTATCATTTGGATTGGTATTACTTTGCAGACTATGATGGTCCTAACAATTACTGAGGAGATGATTATATGAAGAAATCATACATTATTGGAATTCTATTACTTCTAATGATATCTGGCTACTCAATACCTAGATGTATATCGTTTGAAGGTTTTACTATGGTCAGGGGAAGTACAATACTTTCTGACGGTACAAACGATTTCATACTAGATGTTGGAGACCAGGAAGTGCTACTTCTTGGTGAAGATGTTTGGAATCAAGCGTTAGAGTTTCACTCAGGTCTATTATCAAATACAACTGTAAGGAATCTGATGAGTCGGTATAATGATTCATTACTTTTTATTGATCGAACTGCTTATGGTGATCAAGTCATAGTTATGGCTTTGAATGAAAGTCACTATATGCACTCCACAATTCGATGTACATATAATTTAACATATGATTCAACGAATATTATGAACATTATTTCAATCACTTCAATTGATAATATCACTGAATATTCTTATGTAGCCTCATTGAAGAATGCAATCTCCACTCTGTGTAATGAAACCGAAGAACGTGATTTGGAATTAGCTAATCTCCAAGTTCCAATTTCAGAAGGCTATTCAGCTCTGAAGTTCGTGCTATGGTCATATGACGAAACTGGCTATTCGTTCTATTATGGGAATAGTCCTGTTCATTCGATTTTCACAAATCAACAAGCAGATTCAATGTTGATTGAACCGCATTGGGAGTTCCTTACTTATGCGAATCTAACTGTAAGAGTGTCATCAACAGCAAATCCAAATGATTGGGAATATGTCAAAATACAATCGACCCTTGTAGCTTCAATATCCCAGACTGGAGAACTGATACAATTACTATCTGCAGTTCCCCCTGCATATCCACTCGTGGACAATACTATTGTAATCCTTGGCATCGGTATAGTAATAGTAGCTATAGTAATCATTGGGTTTGTGATATTGAAGAAGAAAGGATAAGATGTGGGTTTCACGCAAGGAGTTCGAAGAGGCTGGCCCCGAGGTCATCCACCGGTGTATCTAGAGCGTATACCTATAGTTTCAGAAGGATGGGTGCAAGCCCTTCCTTCTAAATCTCATTTTATTTTAACTTTGATTGGAAACAATAGAAACCCAGAAATCTGTGTAGTCACAACATCTCTGAAACAACAGCTGTAAATTCAAGAATATCAGATATTTCGTTCTCTAAGATGCTGAACACAATCTCATTGTCCAGCGTTGAATAAAGATGTACTAATCTGGTTCGAAACCTTGTCATATGAATTAGGCGCTCGCTTAAGTCTTCAGTAATGATTTTTTCCTCACCAAGGATCTGAAAAATATCTGCATAGTCTTTTGGTCTGCGAAACCCATGATTTGAAATGATATGATTAGCAATGTCTATACTCGCTTCAATGGCTAAGTGTAGTGCTCTTTCAGTCAGAAATCTGGTGTCCAAGTCTTTGAGGTAGTGTTGAAGTCCCTTTTCCTTTGTTCTTTCAATCACTCTCATACATTGTTCAATAGTAGAGAGTCTAGAATATATTGTATCACTATCAATCACTTGCTGCATACTCCTGAAGTCTGGATTTCATATGTTCATCATACTCTCTCCATACTGGAAGCATATCCAGATACTCTGTGGTTGTCCTTCGTTCAAAAGCAATCCTCTCAACTGGATCACTCTCATAGATAAGAATCCCCTCTCGAATGACATTGTATTTCAAAGCCAGGTCTGCATGTTTGAGGCTGATGAGGTCCAAATTTGAAGTGTCTATGATATTTGCGAGTGTGACAGTGAACTCCTTAATTCTGGGAATAACATTTTCTGTTTCTGTAAGTAGTAATGCAATATCGATATCACTCATTGGATTATCTGTACCTCTTGCAAGTGAGCCAAAAAGATATGCTGCAATGACACTATCTTGTTTCTTGACGAAACTACGAACCTTTGAGATAACATCATCAACATCCATATCATATCCCTCTCAGAATATACTAACTGTGTTAATGCACCATCCGCTTATAATTCTCTTGAGATTATTCGAGTGACTCGAAATTAGGTATTTCTCTCTTCATCTTTCGCACTTTTTTGGAAGGATTCAGGTTTCACGCAAGGAGTTCGAAGAAGCGGGACCGGAAGTAATCCATCGCTGTATCTAGAGTGTATACCTATAGTTTCAGAAGGATGGGTGCAAACCCTTCCTTCTAACTCTCATTTTCTCAAACCGATATTCTCACTTGTCTTGATTTTCTACCAATACTCGTTACTTTGGACCACACCTTCGTGCAATAATTCGTTTTAATGATATTGAACAGTTTACCACTAAAATGAGAGTAAATAATCTAGGATGAATATTCACTTCCAAGGTTCTTTGGATGGGTCGTACGGTAGGAGAAAGATAAGTAGAACCACAAAGCCAAGAAGTACAGGTATAGGTAATAGTACAGAAGAAAATGTTGGGGGCTGCATGCTGTTTGCAATGATTTCAGATAGCGAAAGTAACAGAGGTGGTAACTCGGATATCATTCCTATTGCAAATGTCTGTCTTCGTGAGGATCTACCAGAATAATATCTGCTGACCCAAAAGACAAGTAAAAACCTCATGATCCACGCTGGTGTAAAACTCAGAAACTCTTGTAATTCAATTAGTGTGAAACCTGAGAAATAGAACGAATCGAGGAAAATCCAAAGTGGCCATCGAATTATGTGGTTCGCAGAACCCAGTCCCCATGTTTGTTGATAGGCATATGGGAGAAAAATAACTCCAAGTAGTGTTATGAAAGATGCAATAACTGGTCTTGATAGGTCTTTGAATTTTGACAACTATATGAAACTCCACCATCATGTATTATGAAAGAAAAATAAGCTTTCCAATGAAAGCAACGGGTTCTCGATTTTCCGAAGGAGTTTTGTTGTTAAGAAGATTCAAATCCTCATTTAACTCCCCATAGTGGAGGTATCACTATTATGTATGTGGAAAAGGAGCGATTTGAACCACCAGAGTATGGACTAAAACCAGGTGAAGAGATTGTTTGGCATCAAAGGGCCGGTACTCCCTTTTTGTTCATTTTCTGTGGAGTATGCTTTCCCCTTCTATCTGTTTTTGTGATCATTTTTACAGGGAGTATTTATGGTGCATCTATCGTATTTGGATTAGTATTCTTTGTGCTAATTGGTATTCTATACACAGTATACAGTTTCATTAAAATCAGAAGAACAAAATACTATCTCACAACATCTCGACTTTTAGAGGTCCGTAGCGGCGAAATCCAAGAAGAGATTTCTCTTGAATTATTCAAAGGTAAACCTCATACTGAGTTTCTCCAGATAAAAGAAGACCATCAGGACGCTGGAATTCAATACAATATTAGAGTCTTTGATATTGAATCAAACAAAATGATTGAGCTGAAGGTAGTAGATGAAGATGTTCTGGACCTAATGAAGAAAATTGGTACACAATGAACAGGACCTACACAATCCAAATTTTGTTCACTTCAACTCTTTTCAAGAGAACAATTTTAAGAATCCAGTGAAGAGTGCTATATGGTTGTGATGATTTATGGAGTCTTCATTTGAAGAATTGAAGAGGGATCCACTCTTTGTTTTATTGATCATCAGCATTGTTTTAATTTTCATAGGTTTCTTTGTGTACTTGTTTGGTGGGTTGCTATTTGGAATAGGTTTGCTGATGATTGCAACTATTGCAGTTCTAAAGATACCTTGGGTTTTGTCAAGATATTTCGATAGTCTTCAAAACACGAAAACATTTGCTATCGTTATCTACCTAATGAAGTCATATGATGCAAGATAAAAGTCATCGAATATCAAAATGTATTGAGGTCACATAGTTTAGATGCAGACTATCGGAGTTATTTCGTTATTAGTATTAAGCCTTGTCTTTGTTTTAATCGCAGTCAGAAAGATTGGACGTTTCAGAGTTGAGATATGGCAAGCAATGGTAATAGGAGCTCTGATTGTTCTCATCACAGGTCAAATCAACGTCATTGATGCGGTAATTTCTGTAAACTTGGATGTCATAATATTTCTCTTTGGTATGTTCATTATCGGGGAAGCAGCAGTGAGAAGTGGTTATTTGCAATCACTCTCCAGGAATATTTTTGGAAAAGCAAGAGGTGTAGATCAACTTGTTTTGCTAGTTCTTTTAGTTTCTGGGTTTATGTCAGCAATTCTAATGAATGATACAATTGCAATAATTGGTACTCCCGTGGTTATACGCCTTGCAAAGACACACGATATTTCCCCTCGAATGCTACTACTGACACTAGCCATCGGTGTAACTACTGGAAGCGTGCTCAGTCCGATAGGAAACCCTCAGAACTTACTTATTGTCACTGAAGGAAATATTGAGAATCCATTCCTTATCTTCATCCAATTCCTCTTTATTCCTACACTTCTATGCATGGGCCTTTCCTTTCTCTTCTTGCGTTTATTATATAAATCCGAATTCAAAAAATCTATTCAACCTGATACTGCAAATGATGGATATGATCGGAAACTAATGAAAATTGTTCAGCTAGCATTGCTTCTGGTTCTAATTATGATTATTCTGAAGATTCTTTTGTTGTTCTTCTTCCCTCGATTTGATTTCAGAATGACCTACATAGCTGTAGTTGGGGCTGCACCTGTAGTACTTCTAAGTAGTCGTAGAACTGAAATTCTCCGCAATATCGATTGGAAGACGCTTGTGTTTTTTGTAGCTATGTTCGTTCTTATGGCTAGCGTATGGAACAGTGGCGTGTTTCAAGATATGATTAGTTTGGTTCCACTTGATTTGACATCAATCCCAGCAATAATGGTCCTAAGCGTAGTTCTTAGTCAGTTCATATCAAACGTACCTTTAGTGGCTCTCTACCTCCCTATCTTTACCAGTACGAGTGCATCTACAATACAACTAGTCACTCTAGCTGCAGGAAGTACTATTGCTGGAAATTTACTGATACTAGGAGCAGCGAGTAATGTAATCATAATTCAGAACGCAGAAAAATTTGATGAAACAATTTCTTTCACAGAATTCGCAAAGATTGGTATTCCTTTGACTATATGCCAAATTCTAGTATATAGTGTCTTTCTGCTTATGTATTGACCTATATTTCATTCAATTGGAATATTACTGTACTAAAGGAAATAAGATTTCAATTCACTATATCAATAAAGAACAAGTAGATGAATAAGAGTGGATCTTCTGCTATTGGAGGAGTCTTCATTCTTGAGCATTATTTTTGATTCAAGTCGCTATTTTAATGATGAATGATGAAAATATGACAGTACTAAATTACGCAGAACAATTCGAAGAGGAAACTGGTATCAAAATGGATAGAGAAGTAAGAAACTTTCATGGATCCAAAATGATAATGAATGAGGAACAAATAATCGGTCTGCTTCTCGATACTCATACAAACGAATTTGAAGGCCAAGCTCATATGACATCTGATGAGTTCAGCTTGTCAAGAAGAGAGCAAACTGACACAAAAGGCGAGATGAAGGAAATCACTCTGCTCCAACATCCGGACTTGGAGTATGAATTATCCCCCAAATGGCTCGGAATAATCCAAGACTATCTTGAACGAAATTTAGGACATACGCTAGTCTATGCTCTGTATGACATTCCTGCACCATTTCTCATTAGAACTTCAGAACTGTGTGTGAAAACCAATACTCCCTCTGTTATGGATTTAGAGTTGAGAAAGAAAATACCAGAAAAGGAATAGAAATCACATAGCCATGAAGAGGGATTCATTCCCTTTTCATTTCTTTTTCATACTCTTCATACCCACATATAATCTTCAGCTCATTTGGATAAGGCTCGAATATTGTTTGTTGTTTAATGTAATCATCATCAAATCGAAGTATCCAGAGACGTAGAATTTCTCTTAATGTTGCAAGTGTTGTTTTACCAATTCTATATTGTTCTAGTCTTTCAAGAAAATGTTGACGTTCTGGTTTTGTCAACTGCTTCGAGAAGTAACCGAACATCTTCATAAACGTGTTAATAATCGATTTTCTTTGTGGATTTGCTGTTATGGTTTGAAGTAATGTATCATGATATTCTGTGAATGTTTGTTCATCGCTGTTTTTCTTTTGTTCTCCTACTATCTTACCTAACGACCTTACATATTTTTGACCAAAGGCCATTAAGAGATACTTGTTTCTTGCATGGAAATCAATCAATCCACCAATCTTTTTTGAATCAAGTAACTCTCGGAATCCTGCAAGTAGAAACATCTTTGTTAAGAAATCATCACGGATTTTTGCATTCTTTAATCTTCCATCAGTTTCAATTGGATGATACTCGAATTTACTCAGAACCTCTGCTCCAAATATGCCTGGGCCCGTGCCTTTGTATGGGGAACCCGGTTTTACTCCTTTGTAGTACTTTACTCCCTTTATGCTGCATGATGGAGAACCTTCTCTCAACACAAAACCATCTATTCGCCCAAGTCCTCCAACCGTTTTTTTGGTATATTCATTCATTTCATTAGTTAAATCGCGTTCATTTGCTGGTTGTACGAAATGTTTCCGGTCATCAATCCAAACAATCCTAACAAAGTCACGAGGTGAACCCAGTCCTAGTTCTACCTCAGGACAATGAGTGACGAATTCTACAAATGGTTTGATTTTCTCTATAAACTCCGAAAAAATAATCGTACCATTCCACCAACAATTACAAAATCCAAGACATTTGCTGGAATATATAATGGGTTTCGGGAATCCTGCCATAAAAGAATTGGAATGCACTATGTGATATTATCGTTTTCACACGTAATAATAACGGTTCTTTCTATAATTTCATGATGATTCAAATCGGATTTCTCTCAATTCTGTTGATTTGACATTTATAGGACAAATTTTGTTTCAGGTCGAGCAAAAATTTAGAACACGTGTTCTAATTATTCGATGGTCTTAAACTCACAAATCGACGAATTTTAATAGATTGCAGATGGACAAGGGTATGTGAGCTATCCATCCTGCTTCTAGCTTCACTTGGAGACCTAATGATGGCAAAACGTATCACCTATGATTATATCCGAAGAGAACTTATGCCAAGGGCAAGAGGTACTAAGATTCTCCCAGCCAACGATGAAAGAACCTGCATTCTCGAGTTGAATCCTCGTGCTGATGAACCAGCATTATGCCCAAAATGCGAGGGTACCCTCAGATGGAAAGGTGTCAATGAGATCAAGATTGATAATCCTGAAGAATTCGCTCAGACTCATGGATTCATGGGTGCAAAAGGTATGGGCATAACTATGAACACCTACGAATGTGAGGATTGTGGTCATACAATCTACAATATAACATACATATTCTCCGGCAATGAGTCAGGGACTGAATATATCAAATGGCCTCAGTAGGAATCTATTTTCAAAACCTGCCTATTGGTAATCACATTAGAGTTCGTAATGTTCCCCTTCTTTGAGTGCCACGAACTTTACGCCCTCAAGATTATTGATGCCCTTTGCCATTTCATCTACACCTTTATCCCAGGTATGCATTGGGATTACTATATTTGGTTTGAAGATGCTAGCTGCTTCCACTGCGTCTTTGTTATCCATGGTATAGGTGTCACCACATGGCAGGAGTGCAACATCAATCCCCTCTAATTCATTCATCTCGGGAATTACATCAGTATCTCCTGCATGATAGATTGTCTTTCCATCGACCTTGATGATGAACCCGACACCTTCTCCTTTTGGATGGAATGGATTTTCCGGAGACCTAAATCGCTTCACATTGTATGCATATACCGCTTTAATGACAACATCTCGTATCTTGGTTTCATCTCCTGGATTAAGTTCTCGTAATTCATCACCGAGCTTTTCAGCACAGACCTTCGGACCTACAAGAACTGTATCTGGTCCCTTTAGCTCTTCTATTGAGGATGGATGACAATGATCATTATGACCGTGTGATGTTAGAATAATCGTTCCTTCTTCTGACACATCTGGGACTCGTTTGACAAGCTCCTTTGTTCTATATGGATCTATGTAGATATTTTCGGAGCTACTCTTTATCTGAAAACTTGCATGACCTAACCAACGAATTGATACTACCAAATTACTGACCTCATCTAGGTATGGGTATAAGTCTCATATTAAGAAAGTCTCCCATCTCAAAAGTTTACCACTCTTTCTGAATTTGTCACTATTTCTACAAGCATTGGCATGGTTCCTATTCCCACTTCCTCATGAAGCATCTCTTTAGTAACACCACGAGCTTTTGTACAGCTTCCACAGCATAAAACCCTCCCTCCACCATCAATAATCTCACCAAGAAGCTTGTAGTGATTCACTAGATGGCTCGGGTCTTGTTTTTTCAGTGCTACGAATATAGCACCTTGTAAAAGGAACATGTCCACTTCATGTCCTTCTGCAAGTGCTGTCTTAGCAAATTTCAATCCAGTGTATGCAGTTTCATCACTATATGGTTCAGCTTTCAGTACTACCGATATCTTTGTCATCTCTACTCTCTCTGAGGTTTTTTACGCCATTTAGCGGTTTCTTCAAAAGCATTTCGAGTGAATATTTGTCTTCGTTGGTTTTCTATGTGGATACTAAATACAATTCACAGAATTCTTAATATGGACACCTCAATGCTTGAGCTTGACACAATTCTGGACAAAGAGTAGAAGGTATACGAATGGTCGATTTGGGAATTGAACGTATCGATAACAAGGGCGTCCTGATTGTGTTAGAGGGTATTGATGGCACTGGAAAAACAACACAGGCTCAGATGCTTGTTACAAAACTACGTGAGAGTGGCTATGACCCTGTTCATCTACACGAACCCACACGAAGTGTTTGGGGCATGAAAATTCGTGAGCTCTTTGCTAAGGGAAGATCCGTTTCCCCAGAAGAAGAATTACATTATTTCATAGAGGATCGTAAATTAGACGTAAAGGAAAACATTCTTCCTGCGCTTAACCGTGGTCAAGTAGTTGTACTTGACCGATATTATATCTCTAATGCCGCATATCAAGGTGCATTGGGAATTGAACCAACAAAAATCATTAAGATGAATTCCTTTGCTCCTGAACCCGATTTAGTTTTGATTCTCGATCTACCTGCTGAAGTAGGACTGAGTAGGATAAATAACAGAGAACATGGGGCACCTAATTTCTTCGAGATTCTGGATTATCAACGAAAAGTACGCACCATTTTTCATAGATTGAAAGATGTTCTAAAGAATACCCATATCATAGATGCAAGTCCATCTGCAGAAGAACTCGCGTCAACACTTTGGAAGATATGCAATGAATATCTTAGTTCCCAAGATGAAGAACGATTTGTTCTCTCCAAGTAATATGATTGAGTTAGAACTGTTCTACTTCTAATTCTTCGACTGCTACACCTTGCTCAATACTCGTGGCAATTAAAATTATCAGAATGAAGATGTTGAAACATATAATGACATGTTTTACAATAAGAGATATACACACGCATCATAGAATGTATAATATAATCCATCAGCTCCGAGTAATAGTACTTGGAACAACATCGCAATTAGGAAAAATCAGTTAGTCACTTATTACCGAGTGTTGAATGATGAAAACAAAAGATATTGCCATTGCCATTCTTGCCGGGGGTAATTCATCTCGATACGGTATGGACAAGGCATTGGTTGAATTTCATGGGAAACTCCTTGTCACACATATGATTGAGTTTGCACGCAGATTATCAGATCGTGTCATTATAGCTGTGGGAAGAGATGAACAGATTGACATTTTGAAACCCTATGCTGAAAATATGGAAATTGTTGTTGACCCAGATGAATCAGAAAGAAGCGCTCTGAATGGAGCAGTTACCGCATTCGAATTTACTGACCGTGAATATACACTTCTGCTTCCTGTTGATTCTCCTTTAGCAAAGTATGATTTGTTCAGAACACTCATCGAGTTATCTCCCGGTCATTCTGCAATCGTACCCTCTTGGCCAAACGGATACATTGAACCACTGCATTCAGTATATCGAACCGAGCTAGCGTATTCCAAAGGACTACAGTGTCTTGAATCCGGGAAGCGAAGAATGCGTGATTTACTTGAGTTTCTACCTAATGTTCTATACATTTCCACTGAAGTCTTGAAACAGTTTGATGAAAATCTAGAATCATTTACGAATTTGAATACACCAGAAGACATGAGAAGAATAGAGCAAAATACTCGTAATAATAGGTAGTCTGAACTATAGTTCTACATTTTCATGTCTGATTCTGCACGTGCCTTCGTGTCCAACCATACAAGGCCCATATGGATCTTCTGGAGTACATCTTTTTCCAAATAGTGCACAGTCACGTGGATTTGATATACCTAAGATGACTTCATGACACTTACAACCTGGAAGTATATCTACAGATTCAATAGGTGGGAAAGTAAATCGTTTTCTTGCATCATGGCTAGCATATTTCTCTCGAATATAGAGGCCAGATTTTGGGATGATTCCAAGGCCTCTCCATGGAGCATCCGCAATCTCAAAAACCTGGTCGATTATCCTCTGAGCTGCAGGATTCCCATCCGGTTTCACTACTCTTGTGTACTCATTTTCGGATTCCACACGCCCCTCTTTTCGTTGCAATAATATCATCCTAATGGCTTCAAGCACATCTAGTGGCTCAAAGCCTGCTGCTACACAAGGTACTTTGTGTTTTTCTGCAATTGGATTGTAGACCTTGGTACCAATAATCGCGCTTACATGTCCTGGTGTAATGAACCCATCCACCGCAAAACCATCAATATTTACAAGTAGCTCCATAGCAGGGGGAATCACCTTCAAAGAGGTCAGGATTGAAAAATTATCAGGAGGCTCCTTTGAAATTTCTACGGCCATGGTTGGTGCTGTTGTTTCAAAACCAACTCCAATGAACACAACTTCTTTGTCTGGGTTTTCTTTTGCAATTTCTATCGCATCATTTACACCATAGACCACTCTTACATCTGCACCATTTCCTCTCTCTTTAATAAGGGAAGATGAAGTTGATGGGACTCGTACCATATCTCCAAATGTTGTGATGATATAACCTTGTTTTGCCAGTTCGATTGCCATATCAACATCTTCTGCTGCACAGACACATACTGGACATCCTGGTCCTGCAACAAGTTCTATCTCTGAAGGTAATAATGTGCGAAGTCCATGAGTAGTAATGGTGTCTTCATGAGTTCCACAAACATGAACTATTCTCATGTTCTTATCTTGGACTAAATCGCGTATTTCTTTGATTATGCCCTTAGCAAGTTTAGCTGACCTGAAGCTCTTCTGTCGGTTACCCATGGCACATCCCAACTGAGAACAACAATTGATAGAAGAGGGATAAAGCTACTCATGAGTGAGCTATTTTAGAGAGTCTAGTATGACAAGGGCTTCTCCTATTGAAATAGACAATTTGCTGGCTAATTCTCTGGGCGATATATTAGGATTATTTGGCATAATATTCTCTCGGATATATCCTACAAGCCCTGGGTATAGAGGGCTTCTTCGAGTAGTTTCAACTAGAATACTCCATAATGGATGCGTCTTAAAATCCGCAAGATCGATATCGATAGTCAAAGTGGATAAGCTCTCTCTCTCCTTATCTATTGAAACCTCAGAAAATGATGGATTTGCCATACCGTCTTTTGTATGGCGGGTAAGTCTGTCTTGTTTCAACTCTAGCGTCCCGTCCTTTTTTTTCCCGGCAACAATCTCTGTGCAACAGAGTATTATACTTCCGAAAGGTTTCTTTTATTATAAGGCTTCGGGCAATAATATTCTCTCAAAGTCCATTCAGGAAGCTTTAACAATATAATGTCCTTTCAAACCCCAAGAAATAATATGGCGTTCAGCCTATATGGAGTATGGTAAGTAAGTTGCCTAATGGCATTCGAAGATTAGTGCTAGACGTTTTGAAACCTCACACTCCAAGAATACCAGACCTTGCAATAATGATTGCTCGTGATACTAAAGTTGACAGTGTGAATATCTCCGTTAAAGAGGTAGATGCTAATACTGAATCAATCACAATTACTCTGGAGGGTGATAACATGTCTTATGACTCTATTAAGGCTGTATTGGAGCAGGCTGGGGCGGTTGTCCATTCCATCGACCAAGTAGTTGCAGGAAAAGAGTTGATTGAAGAAGTAATACTTCAACCAGAGAACTCCTAGTACATCCTCATCTAGCATCTATTTGGTTTAGGAGACGTGAACTCTCCTCCTCTATCTTCTTTTCAATGATTGAGTAGAGTTCCTGTTCGAAAGCAGTAGGTACAATCTTCACAACATTGCATAACCTATCTACTATTCTATCACATAGTATATTGGTTGGAATCATACTTCCAGTAACAATGCTCTTCACTACTTCTTCACCGACCGATCCTCTGACTACTGATATCACAACACTAGCGATAGTTCCTTGAGGATCAACATAGAATGGTAGTTGGGTTCGGTCGTGCAAGACAAGAAAGCCCAGCTTTTCAGCGATACTATCAGTGTACCATTCGAGACTGGATTCTTTCATTCTGAGTCTTGATGCAAATTCATTCTTTGTTAACGGGTTTGGGTGGCTCCAAGGATGCCGGCTCACAATGAACAAAGCTGCACCAAATAGCGATTCTACTTCTCTTGGTTCTCCTTCTTGAGAAACGTATCTTCTGATAAGATCAAGAGCGATATGCTCAAAGCTCTCATCAATCCTGTTCTCTTTGAAGAACTCATGAGCATCTCTTACAGTATCGACCAAGACCTGTGAGCTAACAGCCATTCTCCTGTGATCTTCAACAAACTCCATGAATTATTCTCCACCGAACAACAGGTATATCCTAAGGAAAATTCTTTCCTTATATCTGCATAGGAAACAAGGGTGAGTACCTACTCTGATTCGCGCGTAGTCTATCTTGCCCTATATGTCTTCTCTAAGGCCCATCTTAAGGCTCGTTCGATCTCTCCAAGTCGGTCATCCGTACGGTAGTTCTTGATTACAATCTCTTCCAAAATCCCATCCTCAGAACGAACTTCGAAGTCAAAGGCATCATCCCATGTGAGTTCATCATTTTCTACGCTATGACGGTCCTCTTCTTGGAATTTACCTAAAATACGTTCTACGAAGAATCTTGCGAAAGCACCCCGTTTGATATCATAGATGGAATGTGGGGCGGGGATTGCTCTAATCTCTTGTTGAGTAATCTCAAGTGTGGCTAATTCAAGATCGCGTGCTTTGTTCATGAGAACAACACTACGCAGCTCATCTGGTTCTTCCTCTACAGTTGGTTCTATAGTTTCTTCAGCTCTTGAGGCAGCTAGGGCAGAATCTGCAGTAGCAAAACTACCCTGAGTGATAACTGAATTTAGGGCATCAATAAACTCCTCAAGTTTCTGAATTCTTGTCTTGAGTTGAGTGATCTCGTTTTCGATTTCCTCCCTCAATTCTAATAAGATTGGGATTTTTGGATTCGCCATCTCTTGACACCTATTCTAAACTAGCATTAGATTAAGTTCTTCAAAGTATATCGGTGCTTGTGTTATAAAATATCATAGGTTTATTCTTCTTCCACAATCACAATGGCAAAATCGGGACAATGCATTTCACATAAACGACAGACTCTGCATGCTTCCAGGTTTCTCACGGTAGGCAAATAGAATCCCCTGTTATCAACCTCTTCTGATTTCTCGATGGCATTATGTGGACATACAGAGATACAGATGTGGCACCCTTTGCATAGCTTTGAATCAATGACTATTGCTTTGGCTTTCTTTGGCATTCCTGCCATCACCATTCTGCGCTTTTTGGAAACAAGATATAACGATATTCATTTGTCACTGTTTCACAGACAAAGTTGTAAGTTATATAGGATAATGAATGATTCAAATATAGAAGCAGGTGGTTCATTGAAGCCGTATTTAGTTTTCATGTGTTCGCAGTGTAGAAACTTCACTAATGCTCCAGCAGGTCAAAAAAGACGAAAGTGTAGTTATTGTGGAACAATCATAGACATCACAAAAGCCGCATCAGCATTGTATGACTCCCCTGAACAAGCTTCTGCTGCAGTGAAGCAGTTCAATGCAGCTCGGGGAGGGGATGAATTCGATGAGGCTGTCAAGAGGTCGAAAGATAGGATTCTATCTCTGATGCCCGATGATCGCATTGCATCCAAGGATATCGTTGACAGTGATTTAGATGGTCTTCCGTCAGGTAAGATAAACCGACTGATGGCGCTCCTTGAAAAGGAAGCAAAAACTAAACCCTGCACTCTTGATAGACTTGAAACATTAAGTAAAAAATATGGGCTCGATTGGGCATGGGTTGAAAAGCAGCTCACTGGATTAGCAAATGTTGGTACCATTATCTTCCCTCGTCCATGGACGGTTCGGCTTGTTCCTGTCACAATCAAGAAAAAGAAAGAGTCAGGTAACAAGCAGGATGTGTCAGATGTCCTTCTTAGATATCTACGCCAATGTGGTGGTGGAGCCGAGTTGAAAGACATGATTGCTTATTTTTCCTCTGAGGGGGTAAATAGAATTTCTGTTGAGAGTACTCTTGAGAAACTCTTACGGAAAGGAGATGTATATGAACCATGTCATGGCAGAATTGAACTAATATGAGATTTCGATTCATTCAATAGCAATCAGACAGATAGGATAATGAAGAAAGATGCCAATCGTAGAGCTAGTTGCACAGAAAGCACTTGAGAGGCATCCAGATACCGAATTAGAACTAGTCGATATGATAATTCTCCTTTGGCTCTATTCGAATCCGTATGATAGTAATCGGCGTCAATTGAGTTCAATCAAGAACATCTTGAAAATGAGTCATCTGATGCAGACAGCTGGTGCAACAGTTGCCATTACAGATGACGAACTGACTCAAATTGTACTTGGGAGTCTGCGGAAATTACAGAAACAGAAGTTCCTCTATCTCCAGTCTGCAGGAGTTCATTACCTCAAGGGGACTCTCACAGAGAAAGGAGTTACTTTTATTGAGAAAGCAGTGAGTACACCTGCTCTCAAACGCATTACGGCTGAATTTGGAAATAATCCATGATTCCTCATTTTTGGTCTTTCACAATGTTTAAATGTAAACTCTCTCGGGCAGTCGGATGTCGCTCTCTGAAAGATGATTGTTTCAGAAACGAAGGAAGCAGTACAGGCATCCTAGTTCTGCTCGCGAGAACCGCTTGTAAACGTATGCCGGAGATCTCTGGAGTGATTGTCGAGGGTGTATCACTAGATTACTCACCATGACAGTGGTGAAACGAAGTCTGTTTCAAAGACAGAGTCGGAAGTGAGGCAATATGCCATCATATAGATACAGCATAATAGGACTTGACCCGGACAGGACATCTATTGCTAGTGGGAGAAATATGCGCTGTTCCCCTAAGCACTGCCGTGAGGTCTGTAATGAGATTCGAGGCATGATGCTAGACAAGGCCATTGACCTACTCGAAGCAGTTGTTGAGAAGAAGGCTTGGATTCCTTATCGTCGGCATAAGAAGAAACGAGGCCATCATCCTGGAATGAAGAAGTTCCCATCAGGTGGTCACCCTGTTAAAGCTTCAAAGCACATCCTGCAGATACTTCGAAATGCAGAAGCGAATGCTGACAACAAGGGTTTGGACATCGACAGGTTAAGAGTTGTTCATGCAGCAGCCCAGAGAGGACGTACTTACAAGAAGTTCATTGAACGAGCTTTTGGAAGAAGCTCGCCCTACTTTGAGAATACATCCCATGTTGAGATAGTACTAGAAGAGGTGGCATAATGTCTGCAATCAAGTATTTTATTGAGCAAAACACACGAAAGCTCACAATTGACGAGTTCTTAGCTAAGGAACTCAACTCAGCGGGTTATGGTGGTGTTGAGATCCGAAAAATGCCAATGCGCACGGAAGTCGTTATTCATGCATCAAGACCTGGTGTCGTTATTGGTCGTCGCGGATCAAAAATACGCGAGCTCACCTATATCTTAGAAAATGAATTTCAAATAGATAATGTCCAAGTTGAAGTTGCTGAGATTGAAAATCCTTGGCTTAATGCACAAGTCATGGCATCTCGTCTTGCAAGACAGCTGGAGCGAGGTGTTCGATTCAGAAGAATGGCTTATTGGATTCTCAGGCGGATTATGCGTGCTGGTGCAATCGGTTGTGAAATTATTGTAAAAGGAAAGCTGTCAAGCAGAAGAGCTCGATATCAGAAGTTTAGACAAGGCACAATCGCCAAGACTGGTGAGCCTGCAAAATTATTTGTTGATGAAGCTGATGATAAGGCAGTACTAAAACCGGGAGTAATTGGAGTAAAAGTCCGAATTATGGCTCCGGATGCAAAACTACCTGGCGTTGTTCATGTGAAACAACCCAAGGTAAAGAAAGTAAAAGAACCAGTAGTTCTTACTGAAGCTCCTGAAAAAGAAGATGAAGAAGATGAAGAAGTAGTCGATGAGAGTCTTGAAGGCATCACTGACATTGAAGAACTCAAAGAGCTGGAAGAACTTGACGGTTTAGAATTGATAGAAGATGTAGAAGAAGCAGATGATGAAACTCCCGAAGAGGAGAGCACTCCTGAACCTGAAGAGAAAGATGAGAAAGTTGACTCAGCGACTTTAGAAGAGACCACTGCTGAGGATTTGAAAGAACTAGAGGAACTAGATGCTTTGGAGGAACTTGAATCATCTGATGAAGGAGGCGAAGAGTAAATGGCGCGACTTACAGCTAAGGACATCAGAGAACTGAATCCAACAGAACGCAAGAAGAAATTGGCGGAGCTCTATGATGAGTTGTCATCTATCAGGATTGAGCTTGCTACTGGTGGAGGCACGGAAAACCCATACAAACTACGTGCTGTAAAGAGGGCCATTGCTAGAATCCATACAGTTGAGCGAGAACAGGAGATGGAGGCACTAGAATGAGCATCAGTCCTGTGAATCTACTCAAACATGAACTTGTGGGTCTTCCTACTCATATTGTTAGGTCTAGAGACCCTAGTCATATTTCACGAGAAGGTACAGTTGTTGCAGAAACAAGAGATATGCTCCAAATTGACACACCATTGGGGGACATTCTCATTGCAAAAGATCTCTGTGTCTTCGATTTCACGCTACCTGACGGTACAGTTGTACGTGTTGATGGAGATCTCTTACGAGGTCGTTCAGAAGACCGTTTGAAGAAGCGTCAGAGCAGGAGATGGTGAAGATGTCAAAGAGCGAAGGAAAAGTTCGAAACATCGGTATCCCAGGTGTTGAACCCCCAGAAAAGACCTGTGATGATATAAACTGTCCATTCCATGGTAATCTCTCGGTAAGAGGGCGAGTGATGGAAGGGATTGTGAAAAGCACTAAGATGTACAAGACCATCACCTTCCAGATGGACTATCTTAGCTTGGTGAAGAAATACATGCGATATGAACGTCGCAGATCAAAGAAACATGCACATCTACCCCCATGTCTTGATGCGAAGATTGGGGACACAGTCAAAGTGGTTGAATGCAGGCCATTGAGTAAGAATGTGAGTTCAGTAGTTGTTTCTGTGACACCTAGTGAAGTCGCAACGGAGGAATAATAGATGTCAAGGAAGGTTGGAAGAGGCATTCGAAAATTCGTACCAAGAGTAGCCCGAGGGTTGCCCATTGGTGCGAAGATACTGTGTGCTGATAATTCTGGTGCAAAAGAACTGGAAATTCTCACAGTACTTGGCTACAAAGGAAGATTACGAAAGCTTGGAAAAGCTGGCGTTGGCGATAGAGTCAATGTTGCAGTTATCAAAGGAAAACAGGAACTGCGTAAGCAAGTCCTCCAGGCGGTTATAGTTAGACAGAGAAAACCATTTCGACGGCATGATGGCACTTGGATGGCATTCGAAGATAATGCTGCAGTGCTGATCAAGCCCGGTGGTGAACCACAGGGTTCTGAACTAAGAGGGCCAATGGCTAGAGAGGTCACACAAATGTGGCCAAGAGTAGCAGCTATTGCATCAAAGATTGTGTGAGGTATTTAAAATGACAAAGAAACCAAGTACTAAATCCCCCCGGAAACAGAGAAGACGTATCTACAAGACGCCTCTGCACAGTCATAAGAATATGCTCAAGTGTCGATTAGATGAATTCCTTAGGGAAGAATACGCAATGCGTTCTCTTGTCCCTAAGAGAGGTGATCTATGTCGAGTGATGAGGGGTCAATTTCGAGATACAGAAGGAAAGGTTGCGAGAGTAGACTATCGTAATGTTCGTATCTACTTGGAAAGTGCAACTACTACAAAAGCTGATGGCAAAGAAGCTCAGATTCCGATTCACCCCTCAAACCTGATATTAACCAAACTCGAACTGGATGACGAACGACGAGAGATGATACAACGAAAAACATTACAGATTGCGGAGAGTGAGTAAATGGCGAGACGAGGTCAGAAAAAGCACCAGAAGCGTCTACCAGCACCAAGACATTGGCCAATTAAGCGAAAACATGGTAAATTCGTGACACGTGTTATTCCAGGTCCCCATTCAAAGGATCAGTGCTTGACTCTAGCTCTTCTCCTTAGAGAAGTGTTAGGTCATGCTGAGAATATGCGTGAAGTAAAACACATACTCTCATCCGGTCAAGTGTTTGTTGATGGTCGCTGTAGAAAAGATTCACGTTATCCGGTTGGAATGATGGATGTCATTGAGATACGTTCCTCTGATGAGAAATACCGATTACTTCCAAAACGAAAAGGTGGACTCCGTCTTGTATCCATTGATGATGATGAGATCGGATTTAAACTAGGTAGAATTGAGAAGAAGCAAATGATTTCTGGTGGAAGAGTACAGCTGAGTCTTCATGATGGTCGAAATATCCTTCTCGATGAAGGTACAAGACCATCGGATTTCAACACACTTGATACACTTGTTATATCTGTTCCTGAACAGAAACTGCTTGAGTCATTCCCTCTTGAGGTGGGCTCATACGCAGTTGTGACTCAAGGTCGTAACGTTGGAAATGAAGGGAAGATTCTGGAGATCGAGAAAAGAATTGGTACTCATGCCAGTACCGTTACTCTTGAAGACAAGGAAGGAACTCGTTTCCAGACTGCTCTAGATTATGTGTTAGTTGTAGGGAAGAAACAATCCAAAATTAGTCTTGGGGAAACAGGAGGACTGATTGAATGAGTGACGAAGTAGTCCTTGAACATGAAAAGATATTCAAACAGGACTGGGAAGCTTATCCTATGCGAAAGCCATTCATTTCAAAGGTTATTGTTGACATGTGCACTGGCGGTGGGGAAGTACTAAACCGTGCAAGTGACATCTTAGAGGAACTCACTGGACAAAATCCTGTGCAATCAAGAGCACGTCAGACCATTCGTGACTTTGGAATCAGACGAAAAGAAGCGATAGCAGTACGTGTCACTCTGAGGGAGGATAAAGCAAAGGTTTTCCTTGAACGTGCATTAAAGGCTAAAGATGACATATTGCTGATTAAAAATTGGGATGATGATGGTAACTTTGCCTTTGGAATTTCAGAACATATTGACATACCTGATGTAAAATATGATCCCCAACTTGGAATCCAGGGTATGAATATCACTGTCTGTATTGAACGTCCCGGATTTCGGATAAAGCGAAGAAGACGTAGAAGGGCTAAGGTGCCACATAAACACAGACTCACCCCCGAAGAGAGCATGGTCTTCGTGAAAGATGAGTTTGGTATTGAGATTCTAGAGAAAATGCGTGAGCGGACCTATCTGTTCTGAGGTGATTAATGATGAGTACAAAGAAAGAGAAACCAAAAAGAAAACGAAAGATGGGTAAGGGAAGCCGAAGGTGTGTCCGTTGTGGCACTCATCAAGCAATTATCCGCTCATATGGATTGAACATGTGCCGACGCTGTTTCAGAGAGACAGCAGAGAAGTTAGGCTTCAAGAAGATGAGCTAGAGGAGGTATTTGAAAACATGACACTACTAGATCCATTGGCCGATGCAATGTCAAGCATATACAATAGCGAGATTGTCGGTAAATCAGAGGTAGTTATCGCTCCTGCATCTAGCCTCATTGAGCGTGTGCTCAGGGTTATGCAGTCACGAGGATACATAGGTGAGTTCGAACGTATTGATGATGGAAAAGCAGGAAGATTCAGAATCCAACTCATGGGTCGCACTAATCGTTGTGGTGTGATAAAACCCAGATTTCCAGTACGAAGAGATGGATTTGAAGTATTTGAGAAGCGTTTCCTCCCAGCTTATGATTATGGCATCCTCATCGTCACCACTCCTGAAGGAGTCATGACTCATGATGAAGCCAAGCGCCGCAGCATTGGTGGAAGATTACTCGCATACGTGTATTAAGGAGATGTAACGAATGTCTAAAGAATCGCTATACGAAAAGCGCATCGAGATACCGGAAGAAGTTCAGGTGACTATAGATGGCAAGACCATCAAAGTCAGTGGACCAAAGGGTTCACTTGAGCGGACTTTCGATGAACCAATAGTTACATTTGCTTTAGAGGGTAATGAGGTTGTTGCATCAACTTGGATTGCAAGAAAGAAAACACGTGCATTAGTTGGAACCATTATTGCTCATGTACGGAATATGATTGTTGGAGTGACTCATGGATACGAATATACGATGAAGATAGTATTCAGTCACTTTCCAATTACTGTAGATATCCATGATGATAAAGTACACATTAGGAACTTCATCGGAGAACGAGGAATACGGACCGCTCGTCTGATTGGAGATGTTGATGTAAAGACCACTGAAGATGAAGTAATCATCAGTGGAATAGACATAGAACATGTATCACAAAGTGCGGCTAATATTCAACTTGCCACAAATATCCGTGACAAAGACCGTCGTGTGTTCATGGATGGTATCTATGTAATCAAGAAACGAAAAGGCGAGGAAGTAAAATCGATAGTATAGGAGGCGAAATGATTGGCAAGGAAACCAAAATTATCCGACATCGATGGCATAGGCCCAGCGATGGAAGAGAAGTTACGAGAAGCAGGCATTAAGAGTCCTGTTAGTCTATCGAAAGCAGACCCTGAAAAACTCGCTGAAGAAGTAAGCGGTCTTGGGATAGCAAGTGCAACGGATTTCATTGCACAAGCTAAGAAACTATTGTCTGATTATACGAAAAGTAAGGAAACAAAGAAGACAAAGACAGAAGAAAAGCCCAAGAAGACTGCTAAGAAAAAGAAAGCAGAGTCTGAAAAACCAGAGGCAGAGAAAAAGAAAGAAGCACCTAAGAGGAAAAAGGTCAAGAAAGAGCCTAAAAAGGAAGAGGCAAAGCCTGCGAAGCCAAAGACTGAGAAGAAAGCTGCTCCTGAGAAAGAGAAGAAACCTGAACCCGAGTTTGTCACTAAAGACACTCTATATGACAAGAGACTTCTCAGAATTGCAGCAGCAAAAAGAAAACGGAAACCAAAGTTTCGTCATGAACAAGCACATCGATGGAAACGTGTCAGTGATTCATGGCGAAAGGTCAGAGGCATTGACAGTGCCACACGCGAGAAGCGTCGCGGCCGTATTGCTATGGTCAGTGCTGGCTATCGCACTCCGAAGTCTGTAAGAGGTCTTCATCCATCTGGCTATGAAGAAGTACATGTTTTCAGACCTGATGATTTAGAAGGTTTGGATCCTGATGTCCATGCAGTCAGAATTGGTGGAACTGTTGGACTAAGAAAACGTCAGGATATTATTAACAAAGCAGAATCAATGATGCTTCGAGTACTTAATGCAGGTGTTCCTGAAGGTATCGAGGAAGAAGATTTGTTTGCAGAATTGGATGGCCTTGAAGATTTAGAGGAGGTTGACTTTGAATGAAACTCTCATCTCAGAAACGACTCGCAGCTGAAATACTGAAAGTTGGGACATCCCGAGTATGGATTGACCCCGATTTTCAAGATGAAGTATCTCTAGCAATCACAAAGAATGATATTCGCCGTCTGATTGATGAGCAAGCTATCCAAAGGAAGCCTGAGAAAGGAGTCAGCAGAGGCCGTGCTAGATACATACAGAAACAAAAAAGGAAGGGACGACGACAAGGTCCTGGACATAAAAAGGGTAAAGCGACATCAAAGCTTTCTAAGAAGGAGAGATGGATGTACAAGATACGCCCGTTGCGCCAAGAGCTCCGTCGACTCCGTAATGAGGAAAAAATATCAACAAAGGTCTATCGTGAGCTATACCTGAAAGCCAAAGGCAATGCATTTAGAAATACAGCACACTTGCGGACCTTCATTAAAGAACACAAACTAGGGAGAGTGTAAATAATGGCACAAGGCCCAACATACCGTGTTAAATTCAGAAGACGTCGAGAAGGAAAAACAAACTACTATAGACGTCGCCGATTGCTACTCTCCAGACGTCCGCGTCTGGTGGTCAGAAAGACCAACACTCAGATCATTGTACAGGTCATCAAAGCAAAAGTCGAAGGCGATGAAACAGTTGCCTCTGCAATATCTAGTGAGCTTGCTACTCATGGATGGGTTGCAGGGAAAAACAATATACCCGCAGCTTATCTCACTGGATTGTTAGCTGGCTCGAGAGCAAAAGCACGAGGTATTAAGAATGCCGTGCTAGATATTGGACTGCATCCTCCTATTCCTGGCTCCAGAATCTACTCTACCCTCAAGGGAGTTCTAGATGCTGGGATTGAAGTACCACACGGTCCAGAAGTACTGCCAGAAGAGGAGCGAATTACTGGCAATCATATAATGAAGAGCTATGAATATGTCGAATCCAAGAAAGATGAAAAAATTATGTTCTCTGAGCTTGGGAAGAAGAAAACGACTCTGACAGGAATTCCAAAGAAATTTGCTACTGTTAAGAAGGCAATCGAAGCTATCCCTGCTACTGAGTTGAAGAAGAAGTCGACTAAGACTAAACCAAAGGCTACTCCTAAGAAGGAAAAGAAACCCAAGAAGGATAAGCCTAAGCAAAAGCCGCCTCGCGCAAAACCTGGAAAGCCAAAGCCGAAGAAGCTGATAGCTCGAGGAAAAGGAAAGAAGAAGAAAAAGTAGGTGAATCAGGATGAGTAGAAGAAGAAGGCAACCCCGTACTGAAACCGATCCTCTACAGGATTGGGTTCCCAAGACACACCTTGGTCGACTGGTCAAAGAAGGTCACATCAATAGTATTAATGAGATCTTTGAGAACAACTATGTGATTCGCGAACCCGAAATCATCGACATGCTATTTCCAGATCTCCGACAAGAGGTTGTGGATGTGACCCTGGTTCAGCGTCAATCAGACAGTGGGCAGCAAAAGAGCTTTAGAATTACAGTTGTTGTTGGAAATGGTGAGGGAATAATCGGAATTGGTATTGGAAAAGCTCCTGAGTTTGTCCCCGCAGTAAGGTCTGCAGAAACACGTGCAAAAATGAATCTCACAGTGTTTCGAAGAGGATGTGGGTCATGGGAGTGTAGATGTCAAGATCCCCACAGCATTCCATTTCAAACAAAAGGTCATGCTGGAAGTGTATCTGTAACACTCAAACCAGCTCCTAAGGGAACTGGGTTGGTCACAGCTGATGTTGGAAAGATTGTCCTTAGAATTGCAGGACTTCATGATGTCTGGTCAATCACTAAGGGTAGGTCTCGAACATCATCCAACTTCGCAAAGGCATTCATTGATGCTTTGTCCAATACATACAGGATGCTTCCACCACATGAATGGGCTATTATGGGAGGTCCTGAAGAATGAGTGAGGATGAGAAAGTGATTCTTGCCATCCGTGTGAGAGGAAGGGTTAGAGTGAAGCCTCAGATTGAGGATACTCTACAGAAATTGAAACTGGTTCGTCTTCATCATGCCAGAGTGTTCAAGGTTACACCTAGTATTCAAGGCATGATCGAGAAAGTAAAGGATTACATAACTTGGGGTGAAGTAGATGAGGAAACAGTACTAAAACTGTTAGAGAAACGTGGTCGTCTACCCGGCAACAAAAGACTGGATGATAGCTATGTTAAGGGCATCTCCTCATACAAATCAATCAAGGCATTAGCAAAAGCTGTACACTCTGGCGAAGGAAATCTAACAGATGTGGAAGGCCTAAAACCCATCTTTAGACTCACACCGCCAAAAAAGGGATACAGAGGTAAGAAATACTACTCGGTTGGCATGGGTGGCATTACGGGCTACCGTGGTCCTGAGATCAATGGACTAGCTATGAGGATGATATAGACCAGAGGTGAAAATCGTGTCGTGGGACGAAGACCCGTTTGATAATGATGCAGAACGAGCATTGAGAAAATGGCTTGGTGAATTCCTTCCTGAATCAATGTTCAAAGACATTGAAGAGATGATGGATCGAATGATGAAGCAGATGCGAGATGGTAGACTGCTCGATCCCAGCAAAATGGAGGAATTCATGAGGGACCCACAGAGCACGAATCCCTTTGTGTTTGGGTTCTCGATGAGAGTAGGTCCTGATGGCAAACCGATCATTCAACGATTCGGCAATGTGTCAGGAGAAGAGGAGTTCAAGATGACTCCCCATCTAGAACCACTTGTTGATGTGATTGAAGAAGATGATGAGATAATTGTAGTAGCAGAGCTCCCTGGCGTGAGTAAAGACGAGATTAATGTCAGAATAAAGGGCAGTACTCTCATAATCAAGGTGGACAACCCACAACGACCTTATCATAAAATCTTGGAACTCCCAGGTAAAGTGAAGAAAGACCAAGCTACTTCAGCAATTAGAAATGGAGTATTAGAGATACGTCTGAAAAAAGCGTGAATTTGGAGTGACCAATTATGCAAAAGAGAAAATCAAAGAAGATCCATAAAATGAGAGGTCGCAGAGCCGCAGGCTATGGGTTCAGTGCAGGACATCGTGCCTCTGGACAGAGAGGCGGTGTTGGAAAAGCTGGCACAAAGAAGCATCATTACATCAAGACTATGATTGAGAATCCACGCTATTTTGGAAAACATGGATTCAAGAGACCTCAACAACTAGTAGAAGAGATGATTGCAATAAATGTCAGTGAATTGGACATGGATGCTGACAAACTCGTTGAGAAGGGTCTTGCAACCGCCAAGGGAAAGCGCTATGTTATTGATGTCTCAAAACTTGAGGTTGACAAGCTTCTTGGTGGCGGTCGAGTTGAGAGAAAGCTGGACCTCACTGGTGTCAAAGCTATCACCGCAAGTGCCCGTAAGAAAGTCACTGAAGCCGGTGGCACTATCGACCTACCTGAAGAATAGAACATTACTTTGACTGGCCAGACTGGTCAGTCATTTTTCACTTTGTTTTTCCCCGTGACTCTGAAATTTTGAGGTTTGCATAAATAAAACAGGTTCTTTTCTTCTGTTGAGTATATGCTTGAAGTGTTGATTTCTATCCCTCAGAGAATCTATTTATGCAACTATGAATACAATCTGTTTCTCTCTACCGACATATTAGATAGATGACAGATAATGTAAATCCGGTGAGTATCATGCCAATCAGCGATGAAAAATGTTCAAATTGTGGGAGTGATGCGAGTGATGGAAACCTGCTCTTTGTGTGTGAATGGTGTGGTCGAAAAACATGTTCAGACTGTCACAGAATGACATCTGACTACGAGCAAATCTGTCCACAGTGTGTGAAAGATAAGGGCCTTACAGAGGATGAGCTCGAGATCTGAAGTTGATAAATCCTCATTCTCTATTTGCTATTCTTCTTTTTTCACTCGGTTTGAAGAGGAACAAAGCCAAATAATTCTCAAGTGGCAAGAAACCCTGCTTTTCATAAACTGATTTTCCCATCCCAGATGTGTGCAACTCCACAAGAAAAATGCCCTCCTTCTTACAATAATCAAGTACATGCTTTACAAGTTTTCCACCAATGCCTCTTTTTCGGTGAGACCGTTCCACATACATATTCCAGATGTATCCATTCCGTCCCGTAGGACAATATCGCGAAGGAATCATTTGCCTGAATGCTAGACCACAACCACCAACTATCTGCATCTTCTCTTGAACCAAGAAATATCTGAAAATCTCAATCCAGTCCTTCTCTAAAAAGGGGATGAATAGTTCCTTAGCCTCCTCTAACGTCGGTTCACTCACACTGTTGATTGTAACATATGGGTTGCCGACAGGTTCTATGATGTATTATCCAGTCAGTTTCCTTTAGAAAAGCAACTAGAATTTTCATGAGAAACTCACGATTCTCGATGTTCACTCTGTTACTACTTCGCTCACTGAAGCAACCTCTTTTCTTAGACGGACATTTTATCTCCAATAGTACAATCACTAGATAGACCACTAGCTTTAAAGGGAGTTTGAAAAGGAGGACACGAAAAACCTGCAGGAGACAAAAGGTCTATGCCATCAACATTTCTGAAGGCACTAAGTCCATTCGTTCGTATCATGCCGGAAGTGAAAACCCCTGATAGAGAGGTTTCCTTCCGTGAGAAGATCGTCTGGACGGTCGTGATACTAATCATATTCCTTGTGATGTCGCACATTCCGCTTTATGGCGTTGATAAGACGGCGGGAACAGACTATCTATGGGCCATGCGTGTCATTCTCGCCAGTACCCGTGGAACCTTGATGGAGCTTGGTATAGGACCTATCGTAACTGCAGGCTTGGTCATGCAGCTCCTATCTGGTTCAAAGATAATTGACGTGGACTATGGAGACCCAGAAGACAGAGCGCTCTTCACTGGTGGTCAGAAAGTCCTGGCAATGTTCATGACTGCCTTTCAGGCGATTGCCTATATACTTGGTAATGCATATGGGTCCCTTGAGCCACAACAGGCTGTTCTTGTCTTTCTCCAGCTCTTCCTTTCTGGAATAATAGTAATCCTGATGGACGAGCTTATCCAGAAAGGTTGGGGTCTTGGTTCTGGAGTTTCACTGTTCATCATGACCAATGTCGCTGGACAAGTCATGTTCAACATGCTGAACATTGTCGAGAATGAAACATTTGCTCCAGAGGCTTACCCACAAGAGGGTACTCAGCTACCAAAGGGGATTGTCGCAGCAATGATTGCCAATGTTCTCAGGGTATTTGGTGTTGGTAATGTGAACTATCCCCCTGTTGATGCTGGTTGGCTCTTCATTAGAAACGGGTACGATCCCAGTATCCTTGCACTGATAGTCACCTTCGTCATATTTGGCGGTGTACTCTGGATGGAGAGTGTGCGGGTGGAGATACCACTACAATACGCTCGGTATAGAGGCATGAAAGCCAGGTATCCCATCAAACTACTCTACACTTCAAATATTCCAGTCATTCTGGCTCAAGCACTCTATGCCAACATCATCTTCTTTGGACAGATCATTCACAATTCATTCAACCCATTGGGCACGAACCCATTCTTGAATGTGTTCCCAGGAAGGTATGAGAATCAAGAAGGCCGTATGGTGGCTGTGGAGGGTATTTCGAAATACGTGACGCCACCGCAGGGAATATTCTCCCTGTCACAACAACCCGATTGGATATTACATGTGGTTATCTACGCGTCTCTTATGATCTTCCTGTGTTGGGGCTTTAGTAAAATATGGGTAGGTATAAGCGGCATAGCACCACGTGACGTATCGCGGCAGCTCCTCGACTCTGGGTATATCGTACCTG
>CAZSWP010000012.1:0-87055 GCA_964610875.1 uncultured archaeon | reverse complement strand
CATTCTCATTGCAGCGATTGGTATAGCTATTCTTGGTACAGCTCTATGGCATTTGTATATGGCGTTCTGAAAAGTATTAATCGATTCGTGAGAGAGTCGATATGACTCTCTCCAATTAATTTATTGCATCATGAAAAAAGGAGAAACAAAAAAATGGCGATAGTTGACGAAATTCTTTTGTACATTGATATCATAATTGGTTTTGTTTTCCAAATTGTAAATTTGGTTATTCTATTCACTATGATTGATATACTAAAGCTATCATTGGAAGATAAAGACGAATCTTGGAAAGAAAAATTATCCAGAAGAATACATGACCAACCTAGCAAACAACGCCAACTATTTTACATCATGATTTTAGTCAATGTGTCAATCGATATAATTACTATTTTGATAGCATCTTGGTTCTTTCTTGGGATTATCATAATTACAAAACTTGTAATGATTTGGATGTACTTGACCTTGAAGAAAAAGAATGTCATTTCATCTTGAAACATGGTTAGGTAATAGTCGTTGTTGATAAAAGTGAAGATATGGCAATTGTGTCATAGCCATCCCCGTTCCTCAATCATTCTCCTACCAGTACTATTCCTCATCGGGATTTCCTCAATGTGTCCATATCAGTTCATTCCATATTGACAAGTCTTTCTTCTATTATGCTTTTTGTGATATTGGTGTTTTTATTGATATAACAATTGGAACCTCATCTTATTACCAAGAGAGAATTCATGACACTACATCTTGCGTATTGAAATACATTGGAATCCTCGGATACAGATATAATAGAGAGAATCTCGTTGAGATGAGTATCAAGGACATCAACGAAAAGACACGTATTCTAGATAACACAAATCTTACATTCCTATAAGACTCTTCTATATTCCACCCTTCCCTCACCAGCGTCGCCGCCTCGATCGTCCTCGAGAGGACGTACGAACTCAATGAGAGCTTTGATTGACGTTCTACGAACGCCAGTCCTGGCTTCTGTCCCCTGCTGTTGTATCTGGACCATCACTTCCAGCAGCAGAAGGTATTTCCATAGTATTTCGTGCACGGTGTGTTACCGTCACCGCGCTCCCTCCGAGACTGATGATTCTCTATTGTAGAGGGTCAGGACCTCCTCCGAGACCTCTTCTAAAGAAGTCCCTCGGGTCTTCAGCCGCAGACCGCGCTCCACCGAGCTGGCCCAATTGCCTAGTCCTCTCACTTCATGAAGTAATGGAGTGAGCGTGATTGTTTTCGCAGCTATATTGATAGCTCCGTTCCTGTCAGCGTTGGTCCTGTGTCCACAGGTATGGCACACGAAGTAGTTCTGATATGGTCGAATACCTTTCCTCCCACACTTCCAGCATTTGCTTGATGTCCCATGTTCTGACACCACTCTGAACCATGAGCTCTTTCCTTTCGTAGGCCAACCGAGGAGTTCCAGCTTGAATCTCAGGGTCTCAGTGATTCTGTGAAATGCCCACGAATGTAGCATACCTCTGAACCTTCTTCCGCGGTAGTTGCCCTTACGAGCCAGCTTTCGGATACCTTTCAATTTCCCAATGGACACGTACAGCGTATAGTCCTTTGAGAGCTCTTCGATATAGTCAAGGAGATGTGTTATCAACACACTATCATAATTCTTCGCGATATCCAACCGCTTGTGACGGATTCGTCTCAGTTCCTTTGCGACACTATCGTACGGAAGACCATTGTTCCTTCGAGTAGCAAGCTCCCGTTGGAGCTCAGCCACTCGCCTGTCGTACTTCTCGATGAGCAGAGCCTTGCTTTCCTGTATGAAGTACCTCGTCCCTCTGACCTTCTCAGGTGTCACCAAAGTGGTTACAGCAGCCTTCTTGATACCAAGGTCGATGCCGAGCACAGAAACAGGCTTTCCTTCCTCTTCAGGTGTTGGTATGTCAACTTTCACAGAGAATGACACCCACCACTTTCCAGATGAATCAGTGAATATCTTTAACGATTTCACTTCACCCTGTTGTAACCTCTCTCGATGGTAGTCTGAGACTTTCAGAGGAATCTTCAGTCTGTCATGCCTGAACCTACCCTGTGGTGACGAGTCCAAGGAGTCTCGCAGGTCAAGGGTCCATCTACTGGATTCAGATTCAATAAGCTCGAAGCACCGAGTGTATGCGTTCCGTGGTACGCATCTACTTTTGTTCACAGCACAGGGACGCGATGCACCGAGCTTCTTCCTGAGCTTCAGATATGCCTCGTACATGGCAATGGCCGTATCCATGCACTCGTATATCTCATGCACCGAGGAACGCCTGTATCTCGCCTTCATGTCATGAGGGACTGAGAGGCGTTGCTTACGTACAGGCACGCCTTTGATAGCGGTCATGGTGAGCTTCGCCAACTGGCCCTTTTCGACCCTGTCATTGTTCTTGCCTGTAAGCAGCTCTTTCTCATGTTCCTCGATGACACCAAGGAAGTCCTTGATGCAGCGACTGTCCCTACCTAACATCTGTCGCAGCCGCTGTTTCTCGTACCCGCTCAGCTGAGCATATGCAATGGGTACCTTCACAGAGCAGAAGACGTCAGGCATGGTGATTCAGATATTGTGATGGTCGTTGCTATGTAAGGTCATATATTTCAGGGAAATCTTACTATTTTTCTTACATTTCCAATGTTTGGTTATTTAGAAATATGTCAGAATTTGTAGTTTCTAGAACATGCATTCATTGTGGTAGTTCTCCTTGTCCGATACGACAAAGTAAAATGCAATCTCAATAGTGAGTCGATAGGCGAAAATGAATGAAGAAGCTACTTGTCACCCTCACAGTGTCTGAAAGTAAGAGACTGATTGCAAAAGGCCTACTCGCTACAGAAGAGGTCACTACTGCACTACAAGAAGGATATCTCTGCGTCACGCTTGGCACAACCTCCAGTTACCTTGTTGAAGAGATACTGGGTAGTTACGATAAGACAAAGCATATCGCAGGGCTGACGAAGCCTGAGGGAATGACAATCACTCAGAAAGAACATCGTGCTCATGATGCCATATTTCATCGAGGAGAATATCTGGATGAGAAGAAAGTGATAGATGTCCTCTCAGAGCTCGGCCCCAAGGATGTCATAATCAAGAGTGTCAATGCATTTGATAGGGATTGGACACCGATAGTCCTGCTTGCTAGCGAAACTGGTGGAACTGTGGGTTCATTCATTGGTGCCGCTGCCGCTAAGAATGTGACGATTGTGATGCCAGGAGGATTTGAGAAGTTCATTCCTGTTTCCTATGATGATTTTGTAGGCCAGTTTGGGAAGGACGAGTGGGACTATACAATCGGTTGGCCAGTGGGTGCAATCGCAATTCCTGAGGGTATTCCATTCACAGAGATAGATGCTCTTCAGGCACTCTTCGGTGTGCTCACAATCCCAATTGCGGCAGGTGGCATCAATGGAGCAGAAGGCTCAGTCACATTCTTCATCCAAGGTGAAGACGCTGGGATTGCTAGAGCTCACGAATTTCTTGAGATGTTAAAAGGAGAACCACCATTTCCAGAGGTCAAACACGTACAATGATGTTGAACTGATGAGGGTTGAAACATGGAGTTGGACAGAGTCATTAGAACAGAGGGATTGACAAAGATCTTTGAGAAAGGCAAGAAACGAGAGGTTATCGCTCTCGATGAAGTCAATCTAGAGATAAAGAGAGGAGAAGTGTTTGGTCTCTTAGGGCCAAACGGAGCAGGTAAGACCACTCTGATTCGTGTCCTCGTAGGTCTCTTGACTCCAACGAGTGGCAAAGCGTACGTTCTGGGAAAGGATGTTGAACAGGACATAGACTATATCAGAGAACGTGTGGCTCTCCTCCCACAAGAGGCAGGCATCTATGAACGTCTGACGGCACGGGAGAATCTTGTCTATTACGGTGGATTGTACGGCATCCCTGAGAGGGAGCTGAACAAACGAGCAGATCACTTATTGGAGACCGTCGGTCTGAAGGAGAAAGAAGACTACCAAGTCAAGAGCTTCAGTGGTGGGATGAAACGAAAGGTTCTGGTTGCAAGGGCACTCATCATCGAACCTGAGATTGTCTTCATGGATGAACCTACAACGGGCGTAGACACGATTGGTGCGCGCGTCGTCCGGAATGTACTGAAGAAGCTCAGTCAGGAAGAGAATCGTACAATCATACTCACAACTCACGACTTAAACGAGGTCTCTGAACTCTGTGATAGAGTAGGCATTCTGAATGAGGGCGAGCTGATTGCCATTGGAAAACCATCCGAGCTTGAAGAGAAGTACATGGCCGCTAATCTTGAGGAAGTGTTCACCGGACTGATCACCGGCGAGGGAGTTTATGGAGAGTGATGAGATGAGACTACCATATGTTGATAGAAAGATGGTCTGGATGCTACGAAAAGAGATCAAATCAGTCCTCAGGTCAAGATGGTTACTTCTCGGTTTCATGATCAGTCCCTTGTTCGCCTGGTTGTTTCAAGGGGCATTCCTCTCATTTATTGTAGCTCAAACAACAGAAGAACCAGAAATGGTCTATATTACAAATGAAGACAATGGCATTTGGGGTGAGACCCTGTACAATGCAATTGAAGCAAACACAGATCTGTTACTCATCGATCCGTTAGTCAATGTGACCCGGGAGTTTGGTCAGAGTCTTGTGGATAACAAAACGGTGTCAGTGTGGGTATATATACCTGAGAATTTCACGCAGGAACTTGAGAACTCGAACAAAAGTACATTGACAATTTGGGTTAACACAGGAAACTTCAGGGCAACTGCCGCAGCCCAACGCATTGACTTTTTCTCAAAGCAAACTATCAATGAGATAATTGTAGTCAGAGATTTACAGGTGAATTGGCACACAATCTCACCAGAAGCAAGTTATGGTCATCAGTTGGCAATCTTTCTCGTGATGCTAACCTCAGTCCTGGCTCCGGCACCCTATGTCAGTAAGTCATTCGCAGGAGAGAGAGAACAGCACACGCTGGAAGCACTTCTTGTAGTACCAATGAGTAGAGTGAAGATTCTGGGATCTAAGTTGGTAGCAGGATTACTTCTCACAATGATCTACTCGGTGTTCACGATTGTAGGAATCCTAGTCTACAACTGGTCAATAATTGTTAGAGTTGCACCATTCCCAGAGGTTGCAGCCAATTACTTCATCAATTTGTATACGGTCCGCGTGGAAACTCTACCAGCAATCTTCTTCAGTCAATTTCTGATCCTACTCTGTGCAATCGGGATTGGTGTGGTGATATCCTGTCTAGCAAAAGACCAAGCAACTGCAGAGTCCGTAAACAATCTCATAATGCTGGTCCCAACCTTCGTCATAGGCATTCTTGGTTTCACAGGTAGTATTCTTCAATATGGAGGGATCTTCGGACTCTTTGTTCTGGCAATCCCATTCAGTCATGCAGTGATAATACTGAACGCAATACTTGCAGGAACTGCAACATTCTTCGGGCTATTGGGGAACATTCTGTACCTTCTAGGATTCACACTAGTGTTTCTGATAATTGGAGCAAAACTCTTCGAACGCGAGGCGATAATTGCATAGTAACGAATTTGCCTACAGAGAGCATTCCAGTTTAATCTTGATACGAGATTTCCTGTAGCTAGAAGACACCGTGGAGAGTGCCCCTCATATATGGGAAGGAAACGGCGTCTAGACTCATTCTAGAATCACCCTGCATAATATATACCCTGAATGCATAACATGAATTAACTTCATGCGTTTGAGGGGATGCATGAGGAATCCCACGATTGAGGATCTCCTCTTTATTTCTGGCATTTACTGCTAATCTTTGCATTAGGGATGCATTGTATCGTGGGATTGTAGATTTGTAACGAGGTTACGAATTTGTAAATGGTAGAAAAGGGGGGGACCCTCACCTTTCTCATAGTGCCAGACTCAAGAGTTTTCTAGGACTATGCAGTTCAGTAATTGGTGCAAGTCGAGTGCCCAATCAAATAAGCAGTTCAGAAGTCACAGAACTTAGACACATTTGGAAGAATGTGCTAGAGGATCTAGACCAATCAGTCGGACTCATTCATGAAATCAAAATTGATGATATAGTGTATTCCAAAATTCCGAAGCGGCATCGAGTAGTTGGCGGACAACTGAAGCAGAATATGTTGCATCTTGATGTTTCCTGTTCAGACTCAGATGCGTACAAGAAGGGTGCCACCATATCCACCTGCATATATTCAGCACTTGCAAGAAGAGGACTCAGTCCAAAGGCACACAAGCACCTGTCACTAGGTCTCTCCTTTCATTACCTGAACCAATCTGAGCGGTCGAAGTGGTTTGAGAGATGGAATAACCTCGAACATCGAGTTGAATTTGGTAAGAATATTGCAATCTACCCAGCACTCTCCTACAAGAACCTCTACTTCGTTACAGAAGATAGTGGCGTAAAGACAATCCTGAGGGAACTGCTTTCAATGGCAAAACGGAGCGTCAGGTTAGATGATCATGACTATGGAGAGTATTATGTTCGTCGACAACGTCTTTTCTCAAGAAGATTCTCCCAGACAGAGATCGCTATGGTAGATGAGGTCTATGAGCAACCGGACATAACTGTGACTGAATTGGCTAGTAAGATAGGTATGACCCCGCAATGGGTGTCAAAGAGGCTTTCAGCGTTGATGGACCATCTGGTATTCATCAGATATGATCATGTACCATATTCAAAAATCGGTATTGGCATCCGGAATGTGCTTTTGAAAGCGGACAATAGTAATCTAAATCTCAATTCATTACTCACACAATCTCCATTTGTTTACTCTACAACACCAGTCTTAACTGAGGATTGGGACCTTTTCGTGCTTCTTGCGGTTCCTGAGAACAAGATGAATAACAAAGCCATCGAGGAGTTCTATCGTACACTGAAGAAAATAGGAGTAGAGGTTCACAATCTAGAAACTGAATCTGCAGGAAATATTCGTTCGTTTGACTTCTATTCAACAGATATAGGAAAATGGGAAATTCCTTGGAATATTCTTGAACTCGAGCTTGTGCGGATCCATAACGAGGAATTAGCAGATGTGATACCTTTGAAAATGAAACCTATTCAGCCAATAGAAATTGAGTTGGACTCGCACGATATTGAAATCATATCCATGGTTCGAAGCAGGATAACAACAGTTAGAGAAATTCGGAAACATCTAGGTATAGGACAAAACAAAGTAATTGAAAAATTACAAAAACTGAGGAGAAGAGGACTTATTGCAATATTCTGGGAGTTAAGATATATTGGACTTAACGAGTCGGTGCTTATACAGACCGATGATACAATGAAAGGTAGGAGTCTTGCAGCATGGGTCCAACGTCTTCCACATTCCCGGGTAATCTTTTCCAAGGAAGGTCCAACTCAGATACGAGCAAATCTTCCAAAAGGAGGCGCATATGGGTTTACCAAAGCTGTTAGATCTCTTGGCCATGGGATAATAGGAGGCTTACTTGGCACACCGATTGTTTATGGACAAAAATTCAATTTTCAGCTCTGGAGTGTAGAAGATCAGTGCTGGGGATGTCCAGAAGAGGCAATACGAACCTGGTTTGCTTCAGTGAATGAAGAAATAGATGATCTATAGAGCTCACTTCAAAGGCCATTTTGGTTCAATATCAATTTCTGAGCGCTCCAGCAAATCCCAGATTCGCTCATTTGCTGCTTTTTTAATTCGAGCCTCATCCAATGTTAGAAGTTTTTTCTCATGCATCAACAACCTGCCATTTACAATGACTGTGTCAACATATAGTCCATTCCCTGCATATACAAGATTTGAAACTGGATTTGTTACAGGTACTAGACCGGTCTGATCCATATCCACAATAATCACATCACCTAGCTTGCCTTTCTCAAGAGAGCCTATTTGTTCTTTAAGACCCATAGCTTTTGCTCCATTGATAGTAGCCATTTCTATGGCTTTCTCTGCAGGTACAATAAGTGGATTTCTCACAACAGCCTTATGGACTAAGGCGGCAAGGCGCATCTCTCTCATCAGGTCATACGTATTATTGCTTGGACCGCCATCACAGCCCAAAGATACAGGAACACCCTTCTCCAACATCAATGGGACTTTAGCAAACCCGGATGCTAGCTTTGTGTTACTTGAGGGACAGTGTGAAATATTGCTCTGCGTGGCAGCGAGGACATCAATCTCTTGGTCTTCAAAATGAATACCATGTGCAAAGACCATGTCGGGACCGAGAAGCCCCATGTCTTTTGCGAACGCAGTAAGTGTATCATATCCCTTCTCCTTCACATAGCGGACATCATCCTCAACCTCACCGAGATGCATGGTCATATGAGTCTGCTTCTCTCGTGCAAGTTGAACAACCTCTCTAAATAAATCATCAGTGACCGCTCCAAGTGACCGTATCCCATACCAGACCTGTATTCTCCCCTCGTCCTGTAGGTGCCACTTCTTCATCATGGCACCGGTCTCTTTGAGACTGGCTTCAGCATCCTCCACCATCCCAGGATACATGATATCAGGGTTGTCAGCATATCCAGTAGAGTCCATTATTATCTTTGATAGAGCAGCCCTCATTCCTGCTTTTTCTACTGCTTCAGCAATTCCATTAAATCCATACCTTGTGTGAATCATGCATTCTATGAAGGAAGTTGTGCCGGTGCGGATCATTTCAGCCATGCAGAGTTCTGCAGATAACCGACCATCATCAGCTGTGTAATTTCCCTGAAGAACCCACACATAGTTTTTCAACCAATCCACAAGAGATACATCATCAGCACACCCACGAATGAGTGCCTGAGCAAGATGCACGTGAGTGTCAACAAGACCCGGCATGACGACATTACCCTTTGCATTAATGGTGATTGCAGCATCTCTTGCTTTGATATCAGATGTCTTGCCGATTTGCGTGATGATACCATCCTTAATCAGGACAGAGCCATTCTTAATGATCTCCCTCTTTGGATTCAGTGTCAGGATATAGCCATTCTCAATCAGTATTGAATTAGGTTTCATAGACCTGCCTTCTGAAACGAGTCAGAAATCAAATAGTCCCTCTTGACATAACGCTTTTGGTGTAGAAGAACTATGTCGCTATTTGAAACTGAATACTCATCCTGAGGCCTTCATCAGGTTTGCCTGGTACGCGGTCTTCTACAAATAACTGTCCACCATACTTTGTGATAATACGTCTGACGAGATGTAGACCTACACCGCTTGCACGGGCTTTTGGATCGAAAAGTGCATCCTTCTTACGATCGACAAGACCTGGTCCATTGTCTTCAAAATGCACGATGAAACGTCCATTATCACGATCTCCGGTTATCCAGAGTTTTTTCTCATCCTTCTTGTTGTGTTTTATGCTATTTTCCATCAAGTTCCAGAAGAGATGTCCAAGTGCACTGTCTGCATAGACTCGAATGGACTCAGAGAGTCCAGACACTTCCGGCTTCATCATATATTGTCCTGAGAAGACCTGAATCTCAGCTCTCAATGCTTTTGTGAGGTCAACTGGTCTGACAGGTTCACTCTTAGCTTCCTCTGTGTGTCGGATATTGTTAATCAGTGCAAGACACCGTTTTGCTCCATCAAGTACATACTGTCTTGCCCTCATAACTTGTTCAGGAGTCGAACCTCTTTCTAACATATCAGCTCCTGCCATGATGAGCTGCATCTGATTGCCAATGTCGTGTAGAAGCAAATCCAAGAGAAAGCGTGCTTCTGCTTCTGCTGCTTTCAATTCAGAGATATCAGTGAAGATTGCTAGACTTCCAATATAGGTGCCTTCAATATCAAAAACAGGCGAAGCGTGAACTATAGCGGGGATAATTCTTCCGGTCTTATGGATAAGTTTCACCTCATAATGTTCTGCTACACCCTGCTTTCTAAGATCAACCTTCTTTCTGAGGTCCTCTTCACTCATATCCAATGTCCAGAGAGTAACAGATTCACCAGTCAGGTCATCAACTGAATCAAACCCGAGCATATCTACTAGTGATTGGTTTACCATTATTGCGATTCCATCTTCATTATCAACACAAAAACCAGAGTCCATGGTTTCAACAAGAGTACGATATCTCTGCTCACTCTCCTTCAGAGCTTGCTGCCGTTCCATCTCTTCAGTGATATCTACCATCTGGGCAATGGTCTTTGCTGTCCCTTCACCCGTCTTTGTCACGGTACTGCTCAGTCTTACCTTACGTACAGCGCCATCACCACGAATGATTTCGAACTCATAGATACTTGGCACGGACTCTCCTCTCTGCCGCCGACGATATCTGTCTGCCACTAGTTCCACACTATCTGGATGTAGGAACTCTCGAAAGTCATGGCCAAGTATTTCACTGCGAGTGCGCCCAAGAATATCTGCCATTTTGTCATTTACATATTCGAATCGATAGTTCCCACCCACTACAAACAGTCCTGCAAAACTGGACTGTTCGACAATGTATTCGAATATCCCTTCACGTTGTCGTATTTTCTCCTCAAGAGCCATGCGCCTTGTGAGGTCGAAGACATAGACCACAAAACCTTCTACTTTTTTGTTCACTATTATTGCATCAGCAATAGTATCAACAAAAATTTCAGTGCCACCTAGAGTCTTTACTTTCAATGTGAGGGGAGTGGAGTCAACTCTTTCTCTCAACCGAGTGAGCCCTTCCTTAGCAAGCCCAATTTGTTCAGGAGCGATGATATCTGAAACATTCAAACCGGATGTCAAATGTTCAGGACCAATGCCAAGCATCTGTTGAGCACTGTTGTTTGCATAGGCCAAATTGTGATCCAAATCAAGTTCTACAACCGGGATTATCATGGTGTCAGCGGCATTTCTGAAGTCCTTCCGTACTTCTGCCAGTTTGTTGCTTGTTATTCCGGCCATTTGTTGTGAACCAACTAGTTACTTTATTCCACCTACAATTCGTAACTCACCCTCTAGAGCATCTTCTGCTGTGAGATTTAAGCACTAATATCTTTGTGTGGTTGATACCTCCCAGCTGCTACTGCAACAAATTAAAGAGTCGTAAAGGTAGTCACTTAAAGGCCAACATATCTGATTTGGAGTGAAAACCGATGAAACAGGTACTTGTAGTTGACTTGAAGAAATGCACAGGATGTCGGAACTGTGAGTTAGCATGTTCTGTTAGGAATACACGGTCATTCAATCCTAGCAGGTCAAGAATACAGGTACTCAAAGATGAGGTTAAGAACCTCTTGCTCCCGATGGTCTGTCTTCAGTGTGAGGAACCACTCTGTCAAGATGCCTGTCCGAACGGTGCGATAGTAGAGAACAGTACAGAAGTACTGACCGTCAAAGAAGACGTCTGTGTTGGCTGTTTGAATTGTGCCACAGCTTGTATCTATGGCGGAATCACACTGGATCCCTACACCCAGAAAGCCGTCAAGTGTGACCTCTGTGATGGAGACCCAGCATGTGTCGCTGCATGTGAGTATGGTGCAATAAGTGTGATAGAACAAAAGAGAGGGGCAAAAGAGCGACGCGAAGCTACACTTCTCGCCACTCAAAAGATTGGACTTATTCAGGAGGATGCATAATAATGACGTTCCTATACAAAGGATATGCAGGAAACTATCTAGATATCGACCTAACAAGAGGCAAGGTCCACAAGAAAGAGATGGAGAAGGAGTGGGCACGCCTCTATCTAGGTGGTACAGGCGTTGCTTCGAGAATTCTTTGGGACCGAACAGGTCCTGACACCGACCCACTATCACCAGACAATGTGTTGGTTGTAGGTACCGGTCCTCTGACCGGTGTCATGTTCTCACCCTCTGGGAGAATGATGTTTGCTGGAAAGGGACCACTGACCGGTGTGTGGGCAGAGAGTCACGTTGGTGGTTTTCTTGGCCCGGAGATTAAGTACTCGGGTTTTGATTTCATAATCCTAAATGGTCGATCACCTAAGCCAGTATATCTCTTCCTAAGAGATGGAGAAGCAGAGCTCTTGGATGCATCACACTTGTGGGGAAGAGAGACTGATGATACTACGAAGATGATCAGAGAACAGCATAAAGACCCCGCAATCAAGACAGCAGTGATTGGACCAGCAGGAGAAAATCTCGTCCTCTATAGTTCCCTTATTGTTGACTTCTACCGTGCTGCAGGTCGAGCTGGACTGGGTACAATTATGGGTGCAAAGAATGTGAAAGCCATAGCAGCCAGTGGTTCACTCGGATTAGAAGCTCATGATATGGACGGATATCTTGCAGCAAATGCCGAAGAGATGGAGAAGTTGAGAGACCCATTGTGGACGGACTCTCTTGCCTCATTGCGTAGATATGGGACAACTGACCTAGTTTCTATGATTAACGAGATAGGGAGGTTACCTACCAAGAATCATTGGACTGGATATTTTGAAGATGCCGATGATATAGGTCCAGAGATAATTGCTAACAAGTACCGCATCGCACAAGAAGCATGTCATGGATGTGAGATAGGATGCAAGTATATCATTCGCGTTTCAGAAGGAGATTTCATTACAGGTCCAATAGGCGGTCCAGAATATGAGACCATAATGGCCTTTGGTAGTAACTGCATGAATAATGATATTGAAGCAGTCTTTCATCTCGGTAAACGCTGTGACCTTCTCGGAATGGACACCATCTCTTGTGGGAAGACAATCAGTTTCGCTATGGACCTCTGGGAGCAGGGAATAATCACAGCAGAGGACACGGGGGGCATAGACCTCAGCTGGGGCAACGTAGATTCAATGGTCCAGCTTGTAGACATGATAGCAAAGAAAGAAGGTTTTGGGAAGCTTCTTGCACAAGGCACTCGCAAAGCTGCAGAGGTCATTGGTGGAGATGCATGGCAATATGCAGTCCACGTGAAGGGTCTTGAGGCATCAGGACAGGACCCACGAGCACACCAATCAATCGGACTGACCTATGCAACAAATGTCAGGGGAGCAGACCATCTCAGGAGCCTATCAAGTCTTGAAGAGTTGGGGTACCCTGAGATTGCTGCATCACGATTTGGCGAGGACAAGGCCAAAGAAATTCTAGAGATCCTGAATCCAGCTCATAAAGGCGAACTAGTGAAAGACATGGAAGACCTCTATGCACTGACAGATTCAGCTGTCATTTGCAAATATGGAGTGATGTGGCCTCCGGTATATTACATGGACACATTCAGTAATGTCATCGGTCCTCTCACCGGAATGACTGAGTGGAACGACCCCAAATTCGTAAGAAAAGTTGCAGAGCGAATCAATCATCTACGCAGAGCATATAATCACCGATTAGGCATCACCAGAAAGGATGAGACTCTACCAAAGCGTCTATTGAAAGACCCCATGCCAACTGGACCTTCAAAGGGAGGACTACCAGATCTGGACATCATGTTAGATGAGTACTACGAGTATAGAGGATGCGATAAGGAAACAGGCTATCCTAAACGAGATGCCCTCTTGGATGTGGATTTGGAGGATGTTGTAGAAGACCTCTCCAAAAGAGGAATGCTCGCATCTTGATCGAACTGCTATGCAAGTTGCTTCAATTCGGTCCTGATTGTAAATGGAGATGCATGTAATAAGATATGATCCCGCGTTTCAAGGGATATCTTGTTCTCCACATATGAGTCTATGAACTTCCTCAGTTCATCAGAGGTTTTTGTGTTATCATACATAGCTACTTGTGGAATGACTGAACGTTTGATATAATCTAAAAATCCATGAAGTTCTGACGATATCGAGTGAGCTCCACCAAATCTCTCCTCAAGAAGATACCACTCTTTCTCCAGCATATTTGTAAGATATTCCAACGAAGTAAAATCAATCTCAACCCCTTCAAGCGTTTTCAACACATCGCCGATGGTAATAACTCTCTTTGTAGTAAGCGTCATAGAGCCACCCACTCCTTGTCTATATATGTGACAGGAAGCATAAAAACTCTCTTCCCTTTTGAAGTTTTGTCGACTGATTCATATGTTGTCGATATATAGTTCAACTATGGTCGATATCAGCGTCGATTTTGCAGGAATTCATCTTAAGAACCCGGTGCTTACTGCAGCTGGTCCAGCAGCTCGAGATGGGGATACATTGCTAAGTGCAGCTGCAGGAGGAGCAGGTGGACTTGTGGCAAAGACTGTCAGCACTAAGCCAGCAGAGATTCCCCATCCAAATATGGCAGCCATTGGCAGAGGGCGAGTCAATTCGCGACAGGGTATGCTCAACGCTGAACTATGGACTGAACTGCCTCTTGAACAATGGCTTGAGAGAGAATACCCCATCGCTCTCAGTGCAGGTCTACCTCTCATAGCTAGCATTGGATATACGCCCGAAGAAGTGTCCGAGATTGCGCCCAAACTGGAGGGGGTCGGTGTGCATGCAATCGAATTCAGTACGCACTATGTTGGAGGGCATGTTGAGATAGCAAAAGCATTGAGAGATGCGGTGGACATCCCAATCTTTGCCAAGATCAGTCCTAAGGTAGATGTGGCAAAGGTCGCTAAATCTCTGGAACCACATGTTGATGGAATCGTGGGAATCAATACATATGGACCATGCTTGAAAATTGATATCGAAACAGGGATGCCTCTGCTGGGTGGAGAAACTGGACAAGGATGGTTGAGTGGCCCTGCACTAAAACCGATTGCAATGCGGTGTATTGCGGACATTGCAAGCTCTGTAGACCTGCCGGTTGTTGCAGTGGGAGGTGTTACATCAGGAGAAGATGCAATTGAGTATTTCATGGCGGGAGCTTCTGCTGTAGAGGTCTGTACGGCAGCGATTATGGAAGGTCAGACAGTCTATGGAAGAATTGCTCAGGAGATTGCATCTTGGTTAGAATCGCATGATTATGACGCTCTTGATGAAATAAGAGGCATGGCGCTGGAGCATATTGGAAAATCAAAAGAACTTGAGTATCCCCCCACAGTAGACCTTGAAAAATGTACAAGATGTGCACTCTGCGAGAAGTCCTGTGTCTATCATGCAATCACCGTAGATAAGAAGAAGGACATCTTCGAGATTGATGAATCACTCTGTGCGCAATGCGGTATGTGTATCTCAGTATGTCCATATAATGCACTCAGTCGATGAGAACGGTATTATAGGCTCCACATGTCATCAATACCTGGAGTCAGACGTTTTGGTTTGCCTTTTCTGACAACGTAGTCATCCTCCAGACGGACGCCACCTACTGCTTTCAGATAGACCCCTGGTTCAATAGCGACAACATTGCCCTCTTCAAAGAGAGCATCACGTGAGTATAAGCTTGGATTCTCATGGACCTCTAGACCAATCCCGTGTCCAAGCCCGTGGGTCATTCCTTCAACAGCCTCGGGATTCAAACGGCTCGAGTCGAACCCATTATCCTGCAATGTTTCGTAACAGGCGAGATTGACATCATCTATCTTCACACCGTGTTTGAGTGTATCAATGACCGCATCCTTTGCTTCTTGCACAGCTTCGAACATACTTCTGACCTTGGGACTTAGAGTACCTTTGACAACGGTCCTAGTCACATCAGCAACATACATCTCGCGTTTTAGTCGTGGAAAGACATCAAGAATGATTGGAACACCTGCCTTGAGCTTATCAGCAGGCTTCCCAAGATAATGCCAATCAAACCCTTTCTTACCTACTGCCACAATAGCATCTTCAGCAGACTCAGCACCCTCATCAAGAAGTGAATGCTCCAATGTGAGTTTGATGTGATTCACTGTCAATGGTTCCTTCTTGTATTGAAGCACTTTGTTTGGTCCAATATCAGATTCTTTGATTATATCAAACACTTTCGATATTGCACTGATGGTTGCAGTTCCTGCCCTCTGTATCATCTTAATCTCTCTAGAACTCTTAGTTGCTCTAGCGTTCTTTATCAAATTGGGAACGACCTTTACCTCGTATCCAAGCGATTGGACTGCAACTAGTATAGATGCTGGAAAATAATCGGGCACGCCAATGACTTTACCTGAGAAAAGATTCCCAAGAAGTTCCTTCATGAGTAGCTCAGGATGTTGAAGGAGTCTTTTGCCCTCCTTCCTGAGAGAGAGGAAGAGGTCGGTAAAATCATAGGTATCCTTAATGAAGCTCTCTTTCTTCACTCGCCCCAATGTGTGGAAGTAACTAGCTACTGTGGCATCTGACCCTCTGTTCTTGATATAGAAAATCATGTCTGGGGACCGGAATCCTGTCAACCAGAAAATATCAGGAGTTTCAAATGCATTGCCAACCGCAATGAGCGTATCAACACCTTCCTCTTCCATATACGAATCAAGGTCTGCAATCAAGCTACTAACCCAACCACAGACAACGATGACCTGATAATAACAGTTTCCAGTGATGCTGTTTTTGATTCAGAGATATTCTTTCATCCTCGCTTCCACTGCATCCCGATTAGGCATGTCATACGGTCCAATGGTTTCAAGATTGAAGGAAGCACATGTGGCTCCAAAAAGTCCAGATCGTCGAACATCACCAGTCCTCATATACTCCAGAACAAAGCCGATTGTGTAGGTGTCCCCACAACCAGTGGTGTCCACAAATCGCTTTGCTAGAACAAGGGGAATATCGACCTGTGCGTTTCTAGTGTATATGGTGGACCCAGCACGGTCCTTTGTCACAAGGACGATTCTTGGTCCCAGTGAAAGAATGTGGTCAGCTGCACCACTCTCTGATTTCACATCAACCATCAGCTCCAATTCTTTTGCATCAGCTTTTACCACATCGACATATCTCAGTACCGCATCACTCTCAGTCCATCGATGTGGGACCACATGGCCATTCTCAAGTCGACGTGTGTATCCCTGTACATCTAATGACACAAGAACACCATATGTTCTCGCAGCCTCAACACAGGATGGATGGACCTCGTTTAACAAAGGAGAGAAATGGAGGATGTTAGCCTGTAGATGCTTGGGGGAGAGGTCGCTGGACCGTAATTCTGGGGCTAACCCTTCAACGTGCTGCGTGCGTTTTCCGTCCTCATCGTATTCATTTACAAAACGAGTAGTGGTTGTCCCAGATGTTCTCAGACCAGAAAGGTCTAGATTTGCTTGTTTCAGAGTATCAATATAATCTTGCTCAAAATCGGATCCCACCCTTGAGATGATGCCTGCTCCGAGAGCACCAATGGAAGGGGCAAGCATAGCATATGCTGTGCCACCACCGAGAGCCTCACGCCTTTCTTTAGGTGTGATGATTAAGTCCCTACTCAAATGTCCTATGACGACGATCTCCAATTGTGACGACTCCTGACCAATGAATTCATCTTTATAATACATCTAAAGCGTTAAAATCCCTTGTTACTTACTCCACAGGTTGTGATAGTATGGCAAAAGTCACTGTGAAGTTCTTTGCATCTGTACGAGAAGCAGTTGGAGAGAAGAGTATAGAACTTGAAGCCGTGGATATAAATGAAATACTACAAATCCTGAAGCAACGTTACGGTAAGAAATTCACAGATACTGTCATTGACCCTGATACAGGAGTGTTGAAACGGTTCTTCTCTTGTATGGTGAACGGAAAACGTATTGAGCTTATTGACCACTATGATACAGAGCTGAGTGATGGAGATTCAGTGGCACTCTTCCCACCAGTAGGTGGAGGATGAAATAGTAGTCCCACGAGGTGACAGAAAGGATGACAGAACAAGCAGACCTGGTGATTCAAAATGCACGGGTCCTTCTTGAGTCAGGTATTGTGCATGCAGGTGTTGCAATAAAGAATGGAAAGATTACAGCAATTGCTACCGAGGAGCATCTTCCCCCTTCAGAGCAGATTATTGATGCAAAAAGGATGATTCTGGTGCCAGGCCTGATTGATGGGCATGCACATATTCATGATGACGGAATGCTTGAACATGAGGACTTCAGGACAGGCACTCAGGCTGCGGCAGCGGGAGGAGTGACTACTGTTGTGGATATGCCCCTTGTGTCGCAAACGGATTCCCCAGAGGTAATCAGAGAGAAAATCAAATCAGGAGAAGAGATGTCATATGTTGATTTCACACTCTATGGAGGGATGATGAATGAAGACAACATCTTCAGAATTAAACAACTCATTGAACTCGGAGTAGCAGGGTTCAAGGCTTTCACTTGTGAGCCTTTCAAAGCCAATGCAGGAATTATAACCCGAAGTCTGAGTGAGGTGTCTGAATATGGAGGCCATCTCACAATTCATTCTGAAGACCAAGGAATCCTGGATGAGTTTGCAAAAGATATGGAAAACGACTGGGATGCTCCAATTAGCCATTCTCTATCAAGACCTATCTTAGCAGAAGTGTTAGCAGTGAAGCAGAATATTGCCATCGCACAGAACACAGGTGGACATCTACATATTGCACACATCACCACCGGTCAAGGAGTACTTGAGATTGAAAGGGGAAAACAGTCCGGTATACTTGTCACTACAGAAGTCTGTCCACATCACCTCATGTTCCATCGGGACCAGATGAATACCTTTGGACCAAGATCAAAATTGAATCCGCCTCTCAGAACGATGGAAGACCGAGCAGCACTCTGGTCAGCACTTCTACGAGGTACAATCGATATGGTTGTCAGCGACCATGCACCCTGTCCGATAGAAAAGAAAGAGATAGGAAAGGAGGACATCAGAGAAGCATGGTCAGGAGTAGACGGAGTCCAGACGATTCTCAGAATATTATTGTCTGAAGGCATAAATCGCGGTAGACTCTCATTCCATCGACTATTGCGCATCCTTTCGAGAAATCCCGCAAGAATCTTCGGACTCTATCCTAAGAAGGGAGTCATTCAGGTAGGTTCGGATGCAGACCTAGTGCTCATCGACCATACACGAGAACAGAAAATCACTACAGAAATGATGTTCTCAAAATGCAACTGGAGTATCTATGAGGGAATGACTCTAAAGGGAGTGCCAGAGATTACATTAGTGCGAGGAGAAGTTGTATTTAGAGATGGCGATATTATTGGAGAATCAGGACATGGAAAGTTCCAACCGATGGGCGGGACAAGAGAAATTCAGGAGGAGTAGACAATTACTGAATTAAAATTTGTATTTGGTGACCCAGAAGTCTGTACAGGCTGCATGATCTGTGTTAACACCTGCAGTATGTATTATTTCAAGGTCATCAGTCCTGAGAGAGCACGAGTCAGAGCAGTCCGGGTAGAACCGGGACTTGATTTTCCGTTATTTTGCAGGAACTGTGAAGATGCACCATGTATGGAAGCCTGTCCAGAGGATGCAATCTCCCGTACATCAAAAGGAATAGTCGTTGTCAACAACAGACGCTGCACAGGTTGTGGAAACTGTGTGGAGGCGTGTCCTTATGATGCCATTCACATAAACCCAGATACAAACAAGGCCATAAAATGTATTCAGTGTGGTCAGTGTGTGAAGAGATGTCCTGTATTTGCAATCTGGATGACTACTGAAGAAGGGTTGAAAGAGAAAGACAAGGATGGCAGATTGGAACGGCTGTACAAAGAAAACTGGGATGATCTATACACTAAGGAGATGAGAGAATGATAACTGGAGTAGGAGGCGAGATTCTCTGGGTCGATATGACAAAGAGTAGGATTGAGAAAAGACCAATTGAAGAGGACATTGTTCAAGACTACTTGCTTGGAGCAGGATATCTCTCTCGTGTCCTATACGACATGATTCCAGTAGGCATGGATCCACTCGGTGAAAAGAATGTCTTAGGTATCGCGACGGGTCTACTCACCGCATCAATGTTCCCGCAATCATCTAGACATCTAGTTGCAGGTCTCTCACCGTTGACAGATGTTTGGGGAGAGAGTCATGCAGCTGGTTTCTGGGGACCGGAATTGAAGCTAGCAGGATATGATGCAATCTTCTTCACGGGAGCCTCAAAAAAACCACTTTACCTGAATATAGAGGATTCTAAGGTTGACCTCTTGAGTGCAGACAAGATATGGGGAAAGGATGTCTTTGAGACCGATGACTATCTGAAAGAAAAGCACGGAAAGAAATGTAGGACCCTTGGTATTGGTCAGGCAGGAGAGAATCTGGTCCGTTTTGCAGCAGTCATGAATGATAGAGACAGGGCATCTGCACGTTCGGGTCTTGGAGCAGTGATGGGTTCCAAGAAGATCAAAGCAGTGTCTGTCAGAGGGACTGGCAAGATCGAAGTAGCAGACAAGAAAAACTATCTCAAAGAGATGGATATTTTCCATAGACGGATGCTTGACAACCCCTTCACAGAGGGCAGAGCACGATACGGGACCACCAACTTGGTGGAACTGATGCAACACATTGGTAGACTACCAAGTTACAACATGAGACAGGGTGTCTTTGATGAATATGAAAAGATTAGTGGAGAGGCTATCAATGAAGACTACTTGGTGAAACCAAGAGCGGATTGGAACTGTTTGCAGCGGTGTGGTAGGTACACTCGAGTTCCGAAGGGACCCTATGCCTATATTGGAGGGTCACCGGAGTTTGAGAGTCAATCCTCACTAGGATCCAGATGTGGTAATGAGAATCTAGAGTCTGTTCTCTTCACCCATCATTTGTCCAACCAATATGGAATGGATACAATATCACTAGGAGGGACGATATCATGGGCTATGGAGGCATGGGATGAGGGTCTCATAACAGCAGAAGATACAGGTGGTATTGACCTTTCATGGGGTAATCATGAAACTGTAGTGAAACTCACAAAGATGATCGCCTTCAGAGAAGGGTTTGGCGACATTCTTGCTGAGGGGAGTGCCAAGGCTGCTGAGAAGATAGGAAGAGGGACAGAGAGGTTCGTGATGACTGTGAAGAAACAAGAGATTGCAGGTCAAGAACCTCGGGCACAGAAGTCAATGGGTCTTGCGGCGGTCACGGCTGCACGTGGTGCAGACCATCTCTATGCATTCCCAGTCCTAGATGAAGCTGGATTTGATGATGAGATACGAGAAAGGTTCGGTGAAGAATATCTTCCTGAGATGGCTGATAGGCTGAATCCCACGTACAAAGGAATTATGGTAAAGGAATGCGAGGACTACATGGTCGTAGTAGAGAGTCTCGGACTCTGTAAGTATGGGACTCAGATACCACCCGAATTCTACTATGATGATGTCGCACTAGCACTGAAGGTCCATAATGGTATTGAATTGACTAGGGAACAGATTCAACTCATTGGGGAACGTATTGTGAGCCTCAATCGCATGTTCAATGTACGCCGTGGCATCACACGTGATGATGACCAACTGCCAAAGCGTCTTACTGATGAACCAGCACCTAAAGGGCCTTCTGTTGGAGAAGTAGTTGAACTTAATCAGATGCTTGATGAGTATTACAAGGCAAGAGGGTGGGATGTAAAAACTGGTGTCCCTAAACCAGAGACCCTTAGACGTCTAGGACTTGAGGAGGAAATCAAATACTTACCAAAATAAGTAAGAGCATGCCCCCTAAGAAAGTAGGGGCATCAAGTCAAATCCAATCTTCCATGCCAGGTGTCTTCGCGTCCATATCATCAGCACTGAAGTCCATGTTGTTGACCTCACAGAAGCGAATTATCTTATACATCAATTGTGAGTCCATTTGATACACAAGCTCACCAGTCGCTGCAGCACATTGTACAACGATGGTGTTATCTTCTTCTGAGAGAATATCTACGGTGAACTCACTGCCGAGTACTTCGCTACCTATATTGAGAATTGCTGCCCGAATCTCAGCAGCTCCCATGTGCAGCTGATGATCAAAGCGAGGTTTAAACCGATAGATACGTCTTGAACGGACTTCTGACAATTCTATGCCTCCCTACTCACAAGTAGCACAGACATTTGTAACTGTGTCCTTGACACCTTCGATCTTACGGAGAGAGTCTACCACAAAGGAGCTCAGAGCTTCAGGAGTCTTGAATTGCCCCTTTATGAGCAGGTCATAAGCACCATAGATTAGATGAGCCTCCTCGACTTCATCTAGTGCTCTCACTGAATCTAAAACATTGCGAGCTTTTACGCTTTCCACTTTCGCCATAATGAATGCTAGAATCGCCATTTTTGATATCACCCATCGGTATTGTCATTGAAACGAACTTACATGTACTAGATGGTCTGCCAGCATAAAAACTGTTCCTGTTGAAGGATTAAAGAGTACGGTCTTTCCAAGCTGCAATGTTGCAAATTGTGAGTCATTAGGGCAATGTGTTTTCAGGTTCGAACGTTTCTAATGTGTTCATTATTTTTTCCCATAAGGGGAATGTTAATAGGGATGTACCAAATCGGGGCTAGACTCCCTCTAGGAGGTCTAACAGAGCTTTGACACTTTCCAACCCTGAAACAAAGGCGGACTCAAAGAAGAGATCTAAGTCAAAGAAGTCCAAGGGTTTTGAGCCAAGGATCGTTGCTTTCTGTTGCAACTGGTGCTCATATGCTGGAGCCGACTTGGCTGGTACTAGTCGGATGCAGATGCCACCGAATGTACGAATTATTAGAGTGAACTGCACCGGACGAATCGACCCGGTCTTCATACTGGATGCACTGAACCAAGGTGCAGATGGTGTACTCATATCTGGATGTCATCCAGGAGACTGCCATTATACCAGTGGTAACCTGAAGATGAGAGGAAGATTCGCACTGCTGCGAAAGCTGCTAGAAGAAGCAGGAATTGATCCAAGACGTATCCATCTTCAATGGGCAAGTGCTGCGGAAGGGGATGTGTTCACTGTGGGAGTAACAGAGATGGTTGAACGTATCAAGGAACTCGGTCCCAACCCGGTGAGGTAGGTCGAAGACAATGGCAAAACGAATCGCGCTGGCACAACTCAGCTCCTGCTGGGGCTGTGACCAATCACTTGTAGATCTTCATCTAAGACTTCTAGATGTTTTACCAATGCTGGATATTGTATACTGGCCTGCAGTAGTAGACTTCAAATTAGCAGACCTTGAAGCTCTGCCAAAGGGCTCTGTCCACATCGGTCTTGTTGAAGGGAGCTGCCGAACAAAAGAGGATGAACATCTTCTCAAGGTGATGCGTGAGAAATCCAAGATCCTAGTTGCGTGGGGTTCATGTTCAGCCTTTGGAGGAGTGCAGGGACTTGGGAACCAATGGTCCCTAGATGAGCTCCTAGATAGAAAGTTCATGAAAGCAGATACCATTACTGATGCACGTATACCTGAAGAGAATCTACCTGGCTTTACTGAGCACATCACTCCCAATCCTGATATTGTCCCCTGTGACGTGATTCTTCCGGGTTGTCCTCCGACACCTGATAATACACTGGAGGCACTCACAGCTCTGCTGACAAACAAACCTTATGACTTGCCTAACAAGACTGTCTGTGATCAGTGTGACAAGGTGAGAGAGGAGAAGCATATTAAGAAGTTCAAACGGACCCATGAGGGACACATAGACCCTACTAAATGTTTACTTGACCAAGGATACCTCTGTCTTGGCTTTGCCACCATAGGCCTGTGTGGTGCTCAGTGTCCTAAAGTCAATACGCCCTGTAAGGGTTGCTTCGGTCCAACACCTGTAATTACAGACCATGGTGCAAAAATCATTTCAGCTCTTGGTTCAATAGCTGACATGGAACCTGAAGAGCTTGAAGCAGCATTTCCAGACCCAATCGGGTCGTTCTATTTCACAGATTATGCAACATCATACCTTTCAAAGATAAGCGGGAAGAAGAAGGAGAAGGATAAGAAATGACTGACGAGAAGACAATTCGAATTGCACCAGTCACCAGACTAGAAGGCCATGGTGAGATAACTGTCAAGCTGACCAAGACTGGGAAAGTCAAGGACGTTCAGTTCAATGTTAGCAGTACTCGCTTCTTTGAAAAGTTCCTTGAGGGGAGGTTTGCTGAGGAAGCCCCTAGAATTGCACCAAGGATTTGTGGAATCTGTCCAGAACCACATCATATTGCAGCAGTCAGAGCAGTGGAAGCCGCGTGGAAGGTGACTCCGCCTACAGCTGCAGTCAAGTTGCGACGATTACTGATTAATGCGAAACAGTACAGTAGTCATGCGATTCATTTCTTTGCCTTGGCGGCACCTGATTTCTTAGCTGGACCTTTTGCAGACCCAGCAACACGAAATGTTGTGTCAGTGATCAAGGCACTCCCCGATGTTGGAAAAATGGCGTTACAAGTCATGCAATTCGGACAGGACCTCTGCGCAGCCATAGGAGGAAAAGCAATTCATCCTGTCACTGCAACACCAGGAGGTATGTTGAATCCGTTCTCAGAAGAAAAACGTGATGAATATTTGAAACGTGTGCAGGATGCAAAGGAATGGACACTTCAGACCGTGGATCTAGCTAAAAAAGTAGTCCAGGACTACTGGGACCCAATCACCAAGCTTGCTGTTGTTCCAACATATTACCTTGGAATGCACAATAATGGAGCATTGGACATCTTTGATGGAAAGCTACGGGTCATGGACCCTGATGGCAAGATTGTCGAAGACTTCTCTCCAAAGCAATATCGTAAATACTACGGAGAATACGTGCCAAACCATTCATACGCCACTCATATCTATTACAAACCAGTTGGATACCCAGAAGGAATCTGGCGTGCTAACTCATTGGCACGTGTGAATGTAGCAGACAAGATGGGAACACCCATAGCACAGGAGGCATTGCAAGAAATGCGAGATGCTCTGGGTAGACCAATCCATGCGACCTTCGCTTACCATTGGGCACGCGTTATCGAACTGGTTCAAGCAATAGAAGAGATAGAGATGTTGCTAAAGGATCCAGAGATAGTGAGTACCGATGTCAAGCTCACAGATGTTGACCCCAGAAAAGGTAACGGTGTGGGTTGTCTTGAAGCACCTCGTGGAACATTGATTCATCACTATTGGACTGATGAGAGAGGTATCATTACCAAGGTCAACATGGTCGTTGCTACAAATAACAACATAGCAGGTCTTGAGAAGAGTCTTCTTGCGACTGCAAAACAGGTCTTTGAAGATAAAGCTCATGAGAGCCTCAAGTTACCAGATCCCATGATTTAGAATATACGAAAAGATATTGGGGGGCGGTCCCCAGTATCTGTGATTACCTTGACTGTTATCCCTCAGCAAGTACTATTCCTGCAGGACTTTCTCTTTGTAGGGGTTCATTGGATAATTGAGATTATTATTCTCATCTTTCTAGCACTCTTTCTCTGGGTATGCATAATTGTCCGTGCTATACGGTATTTCTGGAAGTTCCCTGCACCAGCCAGAATAGGGAATGCGATTGCAGCAGGACCGTATAGAAGACGAGTACAGCCACCATCAATGATCATTGAAGCATTGGAAGCCAAACCGGGAATGACCTTCGTAGAGATTGGTTGTGGTTCAGGTTTCTATACTATAGCGGTAGCAAAGGCTATCGCACCGAACGGTATTGTATATGCTGTGGACATTCAGCAAGGTATATTGGACAGACTTCGAGCAAGGATGGACCGGGAAGGTGTGGAGAACATAATACCGGTTCTTGCTGATGCGGAACAGGAGATTCCACTGGAGGAGGAGATTACAGATGGAGTGTTCTCTGTGACGGTCATTCCTGAGATCCAAGACCCTGTTGAAGTCATCAGGAAACTGAAACAGTTCATAAAAGTAAATGGTATCTTTGCCGATGCTGAGTTGATCATGGATCCAGACTACCCCCTTCGACGCACCATGCGTAAATGGTGTGAAGCAGCAGGACTTGTCTATGAAAGGCAGCTTGGGAATCTCATCAGGTATGTGATGGTTTTCCGTAAAGTTGACTAATGCAATTCTGAAGCGTGTCTGAGAACCTTTATTGCTTCGTTTCACATGAGCTGTGAACAAGGTGCGTTAGGATGCCGGGCCTCACATTTCTTACTCCAAATCATCATAAGAAGCGAATTGAGAGAGTCAAACAAGACCTAGACGAGAAGAATCTAGAGACCTATCTCGTTGTCAATTCAAAGAACATATTCTATCTCACGGGGCTATCATTCATCCCAACTGAGAGACCTATCTTTCTAATCATACACAAGGGAGATGTCTACTTCTTTGTACCATCATTAGAGATTGACCATATACATCATCAGGTCCCCTTTGTGACTGAGATTTTCTCGTATTTTGAGTACCCTGACGAGAAACATCCAATGTATCATCTTGCCGATATACTCCATAAAGAACTCAAGGTACAACCTAACAAGGTAGCTGCAGAAGGGAACGGAGCACCTGCATATTGGGGCTATCAGGGACCTAGTCTGGAGAGTGCAACCGGACTCAAATTCAAGATATTATCAGACCTTGTCGCGAATATGAGGTTGATTAAGGACCCTGAAGAAATTAAATTGATGAGAGAGTCCTGCAAATGGGCAGCAAGAGCTCATACGTATCTCCAAGGCTTCACAGAAGTTGGCCTCAATGAGATTGATGTCACAATAAGAGCAAGTACGCAAGGTTCAGAAGACATGGTGAAGGAACTGGGACATGCATATAGACCGACTGGCTTCTCAATGTTCCCTGCAATTGCACTCTATCGAGGGCAGATTGGGCCCAACTCGTTCTTTCCCCATGCACTATCAAGAGGACTCATATTCTCACCAGGCGACACATTAGTGACAGGAGCTTCTTCTGACGTCTACGGTATCCAGTCAGAACTAGAGCGTACGATGTTCATGAGGAGTCCTAATGATAGGCAAAAGAAACTCTTTGGAATAATGCTTGAAGCTCAAGACGCTGCATTTCAGGCTGCCGGACCAGATGTACCATGCGCAGAGGTCGATAAAGCAGTCAGGAAGGTATTCAAGGAGAGAGGAGTCTTAGAGCTTGTTCGACACCACACAGGACATGGTCTTGGACTTGAGGGGCATGAGAGACCATTTCTTGACATCGGTTCAGATGAAGTGCTCAAACCAGGCATGATTCTCTCCTGTGAACCGGGCATCTATGAGAGACACTTAGGCGGATTTCGTCACAGTGACACTTTTGTCGTGACTGAAGATGGTATTGAGTGTCTAACAGACTACCCACGAGAACTTGAAGACCTGCTGATTTAGAGGAGATGAGATGGATGAGAGAACTTAGTATCAAGAGAGACATGTCAGTTATTGGAGGCATATTGGTCATTGTCTTCTATTGTGTGTTCACACTGATATCTTGGGCACTCTATCCTTTACCGTATACGCCATGGGACAACTACCTCAGCCGTCTGGGAAATCTCAATTACAGTTCATTTGGTGCGTGGTTTTACAACATTGGATGTATTGTCACAGGTATTGCTCTTTTTCCATTCTTCGTGGGCCTCTACCGATGGCACCGACAAGAGCTAATGCACCGAGCTGTGATGATAGTGGGACAAGTATTAGGGCTTGCATCAGGAGTTGCACTCATTTTGATAGGAGTGTTCTCAGAAGACCAAGGTGCACCACACATGGCCGCTTCAAGTATCTTTTTTCTACTGAACTTCTTTGTCCTGCTGATTCTGTGTATCGCGTTAGGATTCCATCCCGATTTCAATCGACTCTTTGCCCTCTATGGTATTATTCTTGATGGTTCAACCTTTATCTTTGCATTTACAACAGGTGGACCACTTCTTGAGTGGTATACTGTTTTCGGGTCCCTAGTGTTTGTAGGACTAGTTGCTCTAAGCACACTAATACAGAATGAGTAGATGGCGCCAGGGATGAGATTCGAACTCATGCCTCCTATTGGAGAGCAGCTGCCTGGGCGAACAGCCGTCAGTGACCGCCGTTTCCAGGCTGCCGCCGTAAACCGGGCTTGGCTACCCTGGCACAGTTGAAATCAGCCTACAATCCAGTTTTAAGAATGTCGCTGTTGAACATGTGAACATAGATTATTTTCTAGGTTCCATATTTTGGCGGAGATAGCTAAGGATAAGATATATTCGCATCCGAAGCTCGATGATGGATATGACGGTCAGAGATGTAGCTGAGTTGAATCTCCCTGATGGTTTTGAGTTTGGTGTCGTTGAAACCGATGAAGAAGTGGAGGAACTTATTGCATTCAATGCGCATATCCACGAAGATACATCAGCAGAGGTCTTGGAAAGATGGCTCGAACATCTGCCGGGTTTCTCTCCGGAGATGAATTATTACATTCGTGACTCATCTACAGGAAAGATAGTGTCGTCTGTGAATGCCATACCAAGTATATGGAACTATGATGGAGTACATCTTCGAAATCTTGAGCTTGGTTATGTTGGAACTGAGCCTGAATACCGTAAGAAAGGATTGATTCGCGTTCTATACACCTACTTCGAGAGAGAACTGCAAAACGGAGAGTACGATATCTCTACAATTCAGGGAATCCCTTACTTCTATAGACACGCTTTTGGTTACGACTTCATCATCCCACTAAACCGAGGTGTCACTCTACATAACGCACAACTCCCACAACTCAAGGAAGAAGACTCACCAGACTTCATGTCGATAACAGTGAGAGAGGCAAATGAACAAGATATGGATGCTATCGAAACACTCTATCAGGAACTTCTACAGAGATTCTTGGTCACAGGACACAGAAGTAAAGAGCTCTGGAGAACCCAAGAAAACATCAAAATGGAAATTGGCACCCCCTATCGCACTATGATACTGGAGAAGGACGGGATAATTGATGGTTATTTCAAGATAGTATTTCGCAAATATGACTCACTCTTTCCATATGGTGATTGTGCTGAGATTCTAGAGTCAAGTATTCGATCTATTGATTCTGTGATGCGTGCTCTCTATTATGCGAAGGAAGCTACGATAGAAAAGAATTGTCATTATTTTGCTACACATAGTGCACTTGAGTCTAATCTCTGCAAGATAGTACTCAACTATGGCGGACGGATGTGGTCGGGTTGGAAATATATGGTCAGGATTCCCAATGTCGTCCGTTTTCTTAGGACTATTCAACCAGTCCTTGAGGAACGAATCAAAGGAACAATGTTTGAAGGACTCAGTCGAGATATCTTTCTCAACACATATCGCAATTGCTATCATCTCGAGTTTGTGAATGGTAAGATTAAGAGTATCAAGGACATTGGTATGCAAGACATATATGAGAAGACAGAGATACGAATACCTTCAAAGGGTCTTGTACGCTTGATACTAGGCGCAAACACGATTGATGAACTCAATAAAATGGACATCGACTTCATAGTACGAGGCTGGTACAGGAACCTCCTCGAAGTCCTCTTTCCTAAGAAGGAGAGCTATGTGTTCCCATATCAGTGCTAAATCATCCACTTCCTATATGGTATGAGATCTCTCCCACGTAGTCGTTGAGCATCATTTCCTCAATTTTCGTCTTGTCAGTCGTATGACCGAGCACCCAAGCAAGCTTGACCATGGCAGCCTCAGAGGTCATATCATGCGCACTTATCGCTCCTGCTTTGAGAGCAGCTCTTCCCACTTCATAGAGGGAGAGGTCCGTCTGTCCAAAGGTGCATTGTGAGCTGATCACGACTGTGCAGTCCTGCTGTATCGCTTGTTTTATCGTACCAGTCAGACTGTTTTCCTGAGTGGGAATGTTCCCAGACCCATAGCCTTCAATGACAATTCCACGAATGCCCATTTCAATGATGCTAGATATGATTCTTGGGGGCATGCCAGGAAATATCTTCAAGAGGAATACACGGTCATCTATTTTAGTGTCGAACTTTGGAACAAGGTTATGTCTTTTGCGAATGCCATCAAAGAGGACAATCTCCCGCGCAAGAAAACCAAGAGGACGAGGGTCCATTGAATCAAAAGCATCATAGGTGTTGACGCGGACCTTCTTCGTTCGCGTTGGTCTGTGAATCTCTCCATTGAACACCATGCAGACCTCACCGAGATTGGAGAACGCTGCTACGCGAATTGCATCCAGTAGATTTCTCGGGCCATCACTCCAAGGAATACTCACAGGAATCTGAGAACCAGTGAACACGATTGGTTTGCCAAAGTCTTGAACCATTAAGCTGATAGCTGAAGCAGAATATACCATAGTGTCAGTACCATGTGTCACAACGATTCCTTGCAAGTCAGGCATCTCCTTGTCAATTTCCTGAATCTCGCTAGCCATCTTTTGCCAATGATAGGGTTGCATGTTCGAGGAATCAATTTGAAAACACTCTCTCTGTTCCACAGATATGTTACTCATACCTTTTGGCAGGGTAGAAACAAGATCCTCGATAGAAAGACTAGGACGCAATCCTCCACTAGAGGAGTCCTGAACACTCGCAATTGTACCACCTGTGGCAAGGACGCATACTCTCAATGGTTCACTCACGTAAGACACCTATGCTAAGAATACGAAAAGATGAAATCAATGTATTGATGCATAGTAGAGTAAGATGGTTGGGTGTTGAAGTGTTGTATGACCTAGTGGTTGTAGGAGCAGGACCCTCTGGTTGTATGAGTGCAATCACAGCGGCATCACACGGATTAGAGGTCCTGTTACTTGAGAAGGAAGAACATCCCCGACAGAAACTATGTGGCGGTGCTATTAGTCCTCGCACCTATAGTCTACTTGGTTCTGATGCTGACCAATTATTAGATAGGAGAATTAACGCAGGAGTTTTTCGTCTACCAAAAAATAGGAGTATCTCTTGTGTGAAGCCAGAACTATCAGCTGGTACAGTGAAACGCTCGACATTGGATTTTCATCTATTGAAAAAAGCCGAGAGAGCAGGTGTGGAGATTATTCAAAACATACCCGTACTAGCTGTAGAGCAGGTGAAAAAAGCTGTTCGAGTCCTAGCTAAAGGAGATTCCTTCAGAGCAAGACTCCTCATTGGTGCAGATGGTGTGAACAGTACAGTAGCCCGTTCATTGCATATGCATTCTAAATGGAAAGATGATAAGGTTGCACTCTGTATAGCTGCGGACATTCCCATGGAGTCATCAGAGATAGAAAGAATCCTCTCGATTCCAGGAGATAATGCAACTCTTCCTCTGGAGTTTTATCCATGGGCAATAGATGGTGGCTATGGTTGGTGTTTCCCAAGAAAGGATGAGATTAGCATCGGGATAGGCGCTCCAATGAACAAGATTATTGATCTTAGGGGAGCATGGAAGGGATTTGTGTCATTTTTTGAGGATGAAAAGGATGTCAAACTTGACCTATCTCGAAGAAGCGCAGCTCGCATACCCTTAGGAAAGATCGATGAACGCTTGACCAGTCGAAGGACAATGCTTGTGGGAGATGCTGCGGGCCTTGTTTCCCCGTTAACAGGTGAAGGAATATACTACGCGCTACGTTCTGGCATAATAGCTGGTACAGTTGCTGCTGAAACCATAGAAATACGCTCCCCATTGCATGTCGTGGAGTATGATAAGAGGATAAAGGCAGAATTTGGAACAGACCTCAGTGCAGCAAACTTTGTGGCAGGAGTGATCTACAAATCATTGAGTAATATTGAACTCCTGATAGAGATTGTAGAGAATGATCCTGTGATGAAGGAGTACATCATCGATTTCGGTCTAGGTATACGACCGGTTTCCAATGTTAGGAAGGATATCACAAAAAGACTGCTTCGGCATCATCCTGTCAAAGCACTAAGACTGCTTTTCTGATCAATCAATTTCGTCGACTGTGATGTTTCCGTCAAGGGTAATTACTAGACGGAGGAAGTCTTTTGCAAGAATGGAATTTGGGAAGATACTACGTGCTTCTTCTATTATCTCAGGACCCTCATATCTTGGACTGTAATGTGTCAGAAGCAGTGTGCCAACCTCTGCCTCCTTGGCAAGCTGTGCAGCTTGGGCTGCTGTGGAATGTCCTCGTTCCTGAGCAAGGTCCTCATGATCACGTGTGTACATTGCTTCGTGAATCAAGAGATTTGCATTCTTGGCTGCATGCCGAACATTCTCACATGGACGTGTGTCACCACTATAGACTATCTTGAGTGGAGTCATTGGTGTATCAGTGACATCTTCAGGTCTCACAACCTTTCCGTGCGGAGTTTCTACTGATTCTCCTGAGGCCAACTTTCCCCAGAGTGGTCCTTTTGGAACACCTAACGCAGAAGCTTTCTCAGGAAGAAAAGTGCCTGTAGCTCGAGAATATGTGAACTCATAACCAAGCGCCAAACCACGGTGGTCTACTGGAAAAGATCTTACCCGTGCACCATTCTCTTGAAACAACACACCACCGGCAGTGGCAAAGACCACAGTCTGAAAGGTAGTCCCCAGATTGATTGAAGCTTGATTGACCTTGATATACTCAAGGAGGGCTTGGGGTCCATAGACATTCAAAGGTTCGGTCCGTCCAAGAAGTGACATCCTCAACATAAGACCAGGGAGACCCAACAAGTGGTCAAGATGAGTATGGCTAATGAATACAGCGAGCTTTCGATTGAGTCCAGCCTTAACCTTCTCAAAAGATCGTTGAACATCCTCACCTGCATCGAACAAGAAATTCCACGATTCATGACGAAGTAGAATGGCAGGGTGATTTCTTTTTGCTGTGGGAATACTTCCACCAGATCCTAGCACTATCACTTCTATCATGGTAGTCTATCAATGTAGATTGTTCTGATATGGCTTATGGACTGGATGTTCAGCTAAGCCAAATCAAGCGGCATATCGGTGGCACTCGAGTCGTTCCTAGAAACGCCATAGTGAATCAGATCAATGAAAGAACTCTCAAACTTCCACAGGTTTTGTTTCGAATCATATAACGACCTGACACTCAACCTGTTTTCTGATGCACTTGCCACAGTATAGAGACTATAGTCATCTGCTTTTGATTTCTCAGATTCAAGAACATCAACGAGTTCCGAGGCAGATGCCCTCGGTAACGCGGTAGCTAGTAGTATCTTTTTCTCTCTCATATTCTCCAGGTTTTCTATTTTGGACATGTAAGTGACTGGAAGCATTCTCCAGCTGTTCATCACCCTACCTGCACAATCAGGGTCAAGGATTGCTATCACTCTGTCACTCAGGTCTGGAATGGAAACGATAGGACGTGGCAATACATAGCCCTTATTGATGAGATGAGCCTTTCTTCTGAATACTGTTGACTCGGATAATTTTGTAGCCTTTGCAATCTCTTGTGCTGTATCATCATAATTCTTTGTGAGGTGGTCAAGGATTTTTACTTCAGCCTTAGTCAGTTGAGCAGGGGGATTAGGCAACCCTGCGGCGAACTCGCCAATTGTGATCTCAGTGGTGTCAGCCAGAGAGAGTCGATAATGAAACTTGTCAAATGAGAAGCGTTTTGATTTCTTAGAATGGTAAGCGGTGCCCACCAAGGGCCTACCTGTAGAGAGATGCCAGATGGAGACTGAACCTGTAACGTTTCTGAGAGACCTGATTGTGTCATGAATGAGTTCCCTTCGATAGCTGGGAGTCAAGCCCGTTAGGAAGACAAATCTTGGTGCACCATCAATGAACAAGGTCTTCTCAAAATAGGGACATATCGGAATAAAATCAGGGTCCTGTAGTATGATCAATATGCGGTCAAGCCCAAGCTCTGCAACATTGAGTCGCCCCTCCACACGCAGGGTGCCGGTTGATAAGAGGTGGTCACGAGCACGACGTATCTTGCTGTATGAGAGACCTATCTTCTTGGCAAGATCAGCAATTGAGTGGTCAGAGTGTTTCAAAGAACCTTCCAGAACCTTGAGTTCGTTCGATGTGATTCTGGAAATATTACCAGCATAGACTTCCTCAATTAAGCCCATCAAATCTGGTTGTGTGATGATCGAGATGCCCCCCTGCTCAATCACCTGTTTCAATCTATTTCTCACAAGACGACAAATACTACCCCTGTAATTAGAAACAATGGATATGAGACGTTCCATGTCGGTGTCTCGGCCCTGTTGAAATCTAGATACTTCCTCTCCGTTCTCCAATTTCTGTAATGCGCGTAGAACAGCTCTAGCAGATGGGCTTAGTGCAGAGAGGAACTCCTCTCCAGGGTCATATGACATATCTCTGGCATCCTTTTTTTGTTCAAGCTCTGTCAATGATACACCCCACAATAGATTACAAAGGTGCTAGTAATACATAGATTTGTCTTAATAATTGAATAAAAGCTGCCCAGAAAACCACATCGGGCTCATTCTACAGGTTCAGACTCATTCCAGAGAGAGTCGAAGTATGAATTTGCCATCTCTGCAAAGACAGCATGTGAGGAATATATTCCCATGAAATCACTTTCAATACTCTGACCAGACAGCATAATGAGAGTATGTAAACGGTCAACCACTAGCCCGGCTCCGAAAACTCTGTCACGTGTCCGTAATTGTATTCTGTCAGGTATCATGTCTTTGATATCATCTGGCACATTAGCAGTGAGAATATAGGTCTGTGTCTTCAGTCCGAGTATCTTCTCAATGAGATCACTCAGGTCATCCATCTCAATACCCTCGTCGACATCACTCATGTCAAGACTAGGGATTGAGAGCATAATCGAGTCCTTTGCACTATCAAGCATCTCAAGAGCCTTGGCTAATATTGCTGCCCTTCCAAAGAGTAACCAGACGTCTCTTGATGTGGCGTGGGTCTCTTTCTCGAAACGAGGCTGTAACTCATCAACAATCACTTTACCCGCATTCTCGAATTTCTGTTCCCATGCGATCTTCACCAGTCTTACAATCTCTGTTGGTGCTTTTGCAATATAGTTGGTGGGTCTGCCTCTTTGAATCTGGATGAACCCACGTTCTTCCAGCCGCCCAAGGACATCATATACCCTTGAGAAGGGCACATTGGATTCAGAAGCAACATCGGATGCAGTCATCTGGCCACCATCAACTAATGCAACATAAGCCTGCAATTCGTACTCGGTCAAACCGAGTTCCTTTAGTGCCTTGAGTGTTGCTTCACTTATCTCCAATTTGCTTCACTTATCTCCAACTTATTCTTCGAATTCGTATCCTTAAGGCTTTGTCACTCAGGATTGAGTTGAATACCATTGCAGGAACTTACGAAACGCACGTGTTCTATGTGATATGCTAGTCTTTTCTTCAAAGCTCAACTGGGCGTATGTGAGATTATATCCCTCTGGAACAAAGATGGGGTCATATCCAAATCCTTCATCTCCCTTTTCTTCATACGAGATGCTTCCCCTCATCTCCCCAACAAATGATCTTGTAGTTGTTCCATCACAGTATCCAACGGCTGTGGCAAAGTGTGCGGAACGATCTGATTCACTCTCAAGAAGTTTCAGTATTCCCATTCGTCCAATTGTTTCAAGTACGAACGCAGGATATGATTTGGGAAATCCTTTCAGGGAGGTGATGTAGAGACCAGTATCGTCTACTACCACTCTCGTCTTTACAGTATTGAAGGCATGTTCTGCAGCTGCCTCTGCAATCTCCTCTATACTATCAGACCGTATCTCCATCTTTTCGAGACCAGATGTAGTGAAATGAACATGATACTCCCTGAATATTGGTCGTAGCTCTCTGAGTTTGTGTTCATTCTGTGTGACTAAGACAAGTTCATCCTTTGACATAAGTAAGAATCTCCTTCATGATGCGGTATGAGTCTTTAGTCTTCTCAAGGTCGAACATACCCGTAGAGTTCCACAAAATGATGTGTTGTAATCCTTCGTGGACATACTCTTCAAGTCTGGAAATGATGGTTTCGGCATCTCCTAGCATATAGAACTCCCGAAGCACTGCATCGGGCACCTGCTCTATCGCCTCCAATGTTCGTTCTCTTGAATACCGCATAGGCACATAGTCGGTAAGCGAGTAGAAATCGTTTCCAAAGGGATGCTCAAATCCCAGCTTTCTCCATTCTGATGAAGGGTATAATAATGCAAAGGCCCTTGCAAGAGGTGTTCTCATTATCCGTTCACATTCAGAGATATCGCCATCAAGAATGCACCAGTTCCAGAGTGCTGATTTGAAAGAACCAGTTCGACCCTTCTTTTTCCTATGTTGCTGTATCACGGACAGCTTTTCCCCATAGTCTTTCGGTTGAAGCAGAGTCGGAATCCAGCCATCTCCATATTCTGCTGTTATCTCTAGCATCTTGGTTCCATGTGCAGCGATCCAGATTGGGGGAGGTTTATCCTGAACAGCGGGACGGAGGGACATCACTGCATCTTTGAGACTCCAATATTTTCCATCGAAAGTGAAAGGCTCAACTCGTGTAAAGGCTAGTCGGATTATTTCAAGGGCTTCACGTAGTTTCCCCACCTGTCCTCTATAGTTCAGACCATAGGGTTCAACGTTCTCAATCTCACCAGCTCCTATACCCATGACTACCCGTCCGTTGCTGATATGGTCAATAGTCAGAAAGGTTTGAGCCAAGAGGATAGGATGTCTTCGAAGGGGCTCCGTGACTGCGGAGATCAGTTTTGTATTCTCAGTGACTGCAGCACATGCAGCCATCACACTTGCTAATTCGAAATAGGTATGTGGAGACTCCTGAAAAATCGCAAGAGGTGTAATATCAGGCGTCCAGATACTTTCAGGCACAAATCCTGCAAAATGGTCAGGAAAGGCCATACTGTCATAACCAAGTGTATCTATCAGTCTTGCATTCTTCTTGACATTCTCCCAGGGTGGGAGAAAGGGTCCAGGTGCACCTATCTCTAGATCATGAATATCAGGCATGATTAACACTTCTCTGCAAATAGAATTAGAGCGTTTTTCACACGCTCATAGTCATTCAAGTCCAACCACTCATCAATCCCATGGAAATTACTGTCATCAGCAATTGTGCCATAGCACGCTGTCGGAATTCCTACCTTTGTGAAATAATGACCATCATTCCCTCCCAAATCTGCAGACAGAGGGATGGACGGACCAGCAACCTCTTTGACAGCATCATGGAATATTTTGACAAACTTGTTCTCAGAGTCGGAGCTCCAGCCATTCACACCAACTTTGAACGTGACATCAGCCTCGACACCGGTCTCTTCACAGGCCTGTGCAAGAAACTCCTCAAGCTCTTTCTCAACAGTGTCTGGGTCTTCTTCTGGTATCAATCTGCAGTCAAAGGATATCCCAGCCTTTCCAGGAATCACATTTGTCTTGCTACCTGCTTCAAAGATAGTAAAGGAAAAGCGACCCCACAGTTCCTGATAGGGACTTCCTGGCGGTGCTGGGAGTTTCGAAGTAACTTTCCTTCGTACATCAACATAATCCAACATGACTGTAAGGAGGGGAACAGAGAGATGAATGGCATTGTTGAATTTGAAGGGGTATCCCGCATGTCCCTGAGTACCATGCACCGTGATTGTTCCTGCAACAACTCCACTAGCGCCAACACTCACATAGTTTGGACTTGAGTCAACTACAATCGCAAAATCACCGCGTATCTTGGCAGGTCCATTGATGAGATAATCGATGCCCCAGACACCACCAATCTCTTCATTGGGAGAGATGAGAATCTTCAGGTTCGCTTTCGATTTACCGCTCTCTGCAAGAGTCTTTGCCGCACTTACTGCAGCTACGACGTTACCCTTATTGTCAGTGACTCCTCGTCCATAGACCTTTCCGCCCTTCTTTGTTAGATCAAAAGGAGGATACTGCCACTTCTCAACATCACCAGCAGGAACTACATCATAATGAGTGCATAACAGGATGGTCTCTTTAGCACCTACATCTAGCATGGCAACAACGTTAGGTTGCGGTATCCCATCATGTTGCGAATCAAAAACCTCAACTGTTAAGCCGGCTCCCTCGCAATATTTTTTGACTACAGTGGAGCATTCTTCATAGTTTTTCCTTTCGTCACTGTTAGTGTCAAGTTGCACCATATCACGCAAGAAGCTCTCTTCCCAGTCATCCATCAATATCACACCTCAAATCAATCAAACAAAGAAGTACACCCTATTGATTAGCTTTGCGAGTTATATCATACTTGGCATTTCTGACAGTAATTTGTCTTGAATCGCTTGGATTTGACCTCAGAAACTCTATTGCCACATAATGGACAGGCTCCATTTGTCTTGCCATGAATCATTAAGAAGTCACGCTTTTCAAGACCAATCTCTTTCAGAGACCGCCCCATAAGTATCTCCTTGAACTTCGAGAGGACTGCTCTCATGGCAGTATACAAACGTTCTGTTTCATCGTCGGTAAGTGTAGAGCGTTTTCTAAAAGGTAGGATTCCGGCATAGAGTAGAATCTCATCTGCATAGGCGTTGCCAACACCTGTTACGAATCTCTGATTGCGCAGGACATTTTTGACCTGTCCTCTGTGTCGTCTTATCCTCTCTTTGAATACAGCAAGTGTGAGTTCGGGACTCAATGCAGAGGGGCCACGACCTTCAAACTCCGCAACAGTGGAATAATCAGAATCTCTCACAAGATAGACGCGTCCAATCTGTTTCCTATCTGTATACCACAGTGTCTGATTGCTCACCAAGATTCTGAACACATCCTGCTTTCCGGGTTTCTTAGAAGGACTAGTCAACTTGATGCGTCCAGTAAGCATGGGGTTGTTAACAGCTGCCAAAAACCTGGACAATCCTAGACATTTTTTGTGGGAGCTTAGATACTTCAGAACGGAATAAATTCATAGGTCACCTGACATCTGTGTGCTGACCCCACGGAGTAACGTTCCAGTACCATTTCTGGACGGACAAGACTCCGGTGTCCAGATCTGTCCAGCTTGCAATGAACGGTTAATCACAATCTCAATGTCAGAGTCTAATTTCATTACCAAGAACTTGCCATCGCCCCTAAACGATTGAAACTCCTTTCCAAGCAACATCTTTTCAAAGTCTTCCACTGTACTACCACAGATGAGTAGATGATTCTCAACACGCACTCTCTTGATTACCTCTCCAATGAGTAATTCTGAGAGTTTGTGAGCAATTGTTTCAATCTCAGGTAGTTCAGGCATTATCCATCACACAGATACTACTTAGGTTCATCCACACATAACTTAAGGCTCATTCTAGGTATGTCCGAGTGAAATAAAATACTCAGGAGAGCAGTATATGGGAGAACCAGATGTATACCACGTGCAAAAGGGAAATCTTGTTCTGATGAAGGACCCTGGAAAGTTTGGACGAGGGGACTGTTATCTAGTTGATGCAGGACCTAAAATCTATCTCTGGATAGGTCCGAACAGTTCAGTAGATGAAAAGTTCCTTACAGCAGCAGAGGCGGTCTTTCGAGATACCGCACGTAAGGGACATGCCGACATTGATAGAATAGATGGCGGACAGGAACCAGAACACTTCAAGAGCCTTTTCGATGACTTTGAGCTTACTGATGAGGATACAGAGGGAATTCTGAAAAAGGTCCGTTTGGAAACCAAAGAGTACAAGCTCTGGCGCGTACATAGAGAAGGTGATGAAACCTTCTTTGCTGAAGTACCACTCTCACGCGATTCTCTAAAGAGCGATGACGTCTTTGTGTTGGATACTTGGGATGATATCTTTGTCTGGCGTGGCGAAGAAGCTTCTGCCAGAGAGAAGTTTGATGCAACCATCATTGCAAGACGTTACGATGCAGAGAGGGTAGGAGTTCAAGATATCGAACTCATCGAGGAAGGTAGTGAGCCAGAAGAATTCTTTGACTATTTCAAATAGTGAATCATTATACAAGTCTGTAATGTCCGATGCGAGGTTCATATACAGTTCCATCTTCTTTCATTTTTGTAAGAGTCTGAGCAGTCTCGTGCTGCTCAACTCCAGCTTCTTCTGCAATCTCAGCTAGTTTTGGTCCAAGAGACCCAGTCTTTCCTGCGTCCAGTTTTTCTAATGCTTTTAGAATTCGACTATCATAACGGTCATAGCGACTATCTTTGCCCCATCTTGCCTCAGCTTTCTCCTTGATGTCAGACAACTCAAGAAACTCACGCAAGGCTGGTTCCAATACTCGGTCCCATTCACGTTTCAATTGCTTCACTGTTATCTTTTCTTTCCAATATGCTCGTGCTGAGGATAATGCTAGTCGTATCATACTCATTGGTCTACCCAGCGCGTCTGCATCTAGGACATTACCTCTACTAAGTGCAGAGTTTTCAAGTCCAAAACTCTCTTTGATGACTTCTAATCGTTTTAGAGCGTGTTTCGTTCCTGCATCAATTGATTGATGGGACACACTTGGATTCAACAGTTTGTAAGTAATCGCTGCTTTAGTGATGGGTAATCGCAATTCTGACGCATTCCGAGTTTCTATCCAAAATTCCTCAGATGTGAGAGCAATCGGAACATCTGGTAATGCTGCTGTAGATTGCGTGGTCATTGTACCAAGAGAGACCTCACTGAACCCAGAAGGGTCTCTTCGCCTGATACATAATTCCTCAAGTTTGGACCTCACCGTCTTTCCAGACTCTAAGCGCCATATCTTCGGTTTGGGAACGCGAATACCTCTGAAGTTCACAGAGGTAGCTCCTTTACCTCTAAGTGCTGGAGGAACGACAGATTTGATCAATGAGAAGAGGCGCTGCACCTTTCTCTCCGATGCTAGTGCTTGGATACCCGTTGTCAGACCACCGATTGCACCTTCATGTGGCGGACTGGACACAAACAACCTAGCAAAGACTCGTTTACTCGCCTCAGCCATACCAACATGCTCAAACAACATCTTTGAGAGGTCTCTAAGGTTTGTATTAGGATGAATGTTGTCGGTTATGTTTTCACCAATAATCTGAATCTCATCCACAGAAATAGCTCTCACCGAGTCACCTCTGTTTTGAAGTATTCTAGGAGCAAGAATGTTCCGACCTGTTATCTCCACTAATATATTCTCAGGAGGTAATTCTTGGTCCCGCTGTATGTATACGAGCACTCCCTCAAGAAGCCAAGGACTCGGACTGAGTAAGACAACGGATGTATCCCTTGTGTAATGTACATATCCACGGTAGGAGCTCTTGGTTGAAGATATCCGCCGCTGAAACCGTTTCTGATGTTCTAGCTCCCAAGAAGTAAGCTCTGCACCAAATTGCCTTTGGAACACATCAACAGATGCAGAAGTGTCTGCTAGTCTATCCACTGCAGAACCATACTTTTCATAGAGATCTTCCATCTGTTATGACACACTCCAGAGTGGTGCTTATACTACATAATGTGCTAGATACCTAATATAGTCAGTTCTCTAGTATTGCGAGTCCAATGCTCATGATTGCTGATTATCTACCAGCTGATGTTTTCACATCTTAGGTCAGGATTATACGCGGATTAGATGTCTTCCCCCAGTTTCCTTAGTGTATCCTCGGTTGTTTTTCTGCAGTCAGCAGACCAGTCACAATTTTGACAAGAAATCTCTTTTGAACTATACCCGCCATAACAATCGGGTAATGGTGTTTTAGGTCTTGAATCCGAATCCAACACTAATTTCCAACCTCATACATGTATAGTACATGGAAGAAGAAAAAGGCTACGTGTGTTTAACAGTTGTACCTTCCAATGGCGCCTGTTAACAACCTGAACATATCTCTTGATAGTTGACTGGGGATATAGTAGAATTCAAGATAAAACTTCATTCTGGACAAGACAGAACTATTGCGAGAGGTTCCAGTTCTCTGTTTACACGTTCTATTGCTTTCTCACAACTCAGACCTTGTCCAAGAAGGATATACAAGAAGGACATCTGGTATGGTGGCAAGAACGGTAGGTCACTTGCGTCAAGAATAGCGCGGTATTGTTTTTGGAGATTCTCATCCCTCAAGTAGTTTTCCAATTTTCCAAGAGTGATTCGAGTTTCAAGAAGCATATCGGAGATGCGTTCGAGAAATCCTCTCTTCGGCACATTTACCGACTCTCCATAGAGTTCAGTGACTTTTTCTTCAAACCATGCCTTCACTCGCTCGGGATTCATTCCGGGTATGATCTTTGGCGCTTCAACAGAGTCTTCTGACCCATCTGAGATGATACGTACAAATCCCCTTTTTTCCGCTGCAAGAATAAAGTCTGCAAGAGTGGTATAACCTAGTTCTTGAAAATCTATATCGGGCTTTTCTAATGAAGTGCTAAGGATCTCTAGGCTAGGGGCTTGTCCCTCATCTACGTGTTGTTCAACAAGAGAACAGAAACTCTTGAATGCACGCGTGGATTCTTCTGAGTGCTTCTGTACTTGCGAAGTCATATCTTCAGGTATCTTGATGATAGTACCAGGCATTTCGCCTTCTAACGCAATGTAATCCTTAGACTCCGCCCATGTAAGAAAATCAGACCAGTTCTTAAAACCCAATCTTTTCTCATTGAAGCCAGGGTTGAGTGCGGTCATGACGTGTTTAACATGTCCAATCCCGGGACTATTTCCGGACTCATTGATCTCCAAGACCGCTTCTTGCAGTTTTGTCACCGCAATCTCCCTAATCTCCTCCATCGTCATTCCGAGAGCTTTGCAGTCTTCCGGTGTAGAGCACTCTAGAGTGATCGGTCTAAAAGAGTAGATATCCGAGTACTGTGTAGCAATATCTGTCAGTTCCGAGGATGTAATGATGGGATTGCTGATTATCCAGAGGTCCAAGCCCTTTTCTCTCAGAGCTCCAGCAATCAGTTTGAAATCGCCATCTCCTGTGACCATTACGTATTTCTTTGTTTCAGGATAGCGAACAAGATGCTCTAGAATATACGCAGCCATCTTGTAGTCTGCAGCGTTATCACGATAATCTGGAACATGTATCAAATCATATCCTAACTGGTGCAGATTCTCTGCCACAAATCGGCGAGTGTCCCAGTCAGCAAATGCGTATGCACGTATTATGTCCCCAGACTCCTTTACAGCTTTTGTGAGTCGCTCATGAGTGACTTGATCGTCCTGCACGTTTTCTATATCCCAGAAGACAGCAGTAGTGGGGAGTTTATCCTGAGTCATGATTTGACACCCATATTTCTGATGTGCATTTGTGCCTGATAAGCTATGAGGATTTAGGAAAAAGGTGAGGATGAATACAGTATTTGCGTTCCCTTGCTACTGTATTATGACCACAGAGCCATCATCAGTCCTAACGTGATGAATGCCCAGGTGTTCATTCCAAGCTTCTCTAATGGGAAAGGAGTACCAGTAACAAACACAGCAACATCCAGAAGGACTGATACCAGAAGTGCGAGAGCTATGTAAACGGTTCTTGATTCGAAACCAAGAACATACAAGAAACTAACAATTGAATTACTTGAGAAGGCGGAGAACAAACGGAAGGCAATTGAAAATTTCATCAATGTCTATTCCTCTGATTCTAGCGATAAGCAAAAACGAAAATGATGATGGATTATGGTCATATTGGACTTCACATTGTTAAGCCCCCTATCCGAACGCTTTATTACTTTCACGTGATTCTCGACTCAAAAGCTCGACAGGATTTGAGCTCGTCCAGAGGATTACAAAAATGCCTGAGAAACGGATCGGTGTATTCGTCTGTCACTGTGGATCCAACATTGCTAGCGTCGTGGACGTCGATGCGGTCATTGAAGCAGTCAAAGACCTACCAAATGTTGAACATGCTGAAGACTACAAATATGTCTGTTCCAAACCGGGACAGCAGATATTGAAAGACAGAATCAAGGAACATCGACTTGATGGTATTGTCATTGCTGCATGCTCTCCAAGGATGCACGAACCTACTTTTCGACAGACCATGCGGGAAGCAGGTCTCAATCCATATCAATTGGAGATTGCGAACATCCGCGAGCATGTGAGCTGGATCCATGCCGACAATCCCGAAGCAGCCACACAGAAAGCGATAGACCTCACACGAATGGCTATTGCTAGAACACGTCTTCTCGAACCCCTCGACGAGATAGAAGTTGATATCGAGAAGACCTCCCTGATTATTGGTGCTGGCATCGCTGGTATCTCAGCTGCACTTGATCTTGCAAACGCTGGTTTCAAAGTGTACATGATAGAAAAAGAACCTACTATTGGCGGAAATATGGCACGTATCGATAAGACATTCCCGACTTTGGACTGCTCATCTTGTATTCTCACACCACGAATGGCTGAGGCCGGTGCACATCCCAATATTGACCTCATCACTATGGCAGAAGTATCCAAACTCGATGGGTTTGTTGGCAACTTCGAAGTGACCATCAAACAGAAACCCCGTTATGTCGATGTTGAAACATGTACCTCTTGTGGTGATTGTTCTGAGATATGTCCGGTTGATATTCCCAGTGAGTTTGATGCTAATCTCGCATATCGAAAAGCTATCTACATTCCCTTCGCTCAGGCTGTACCTTCAGCTTACCTATTGGATATGAACAACTGTTTAGGTGTTGATGCTGTTCGCTGTGGTAAGTGCAAGGATGCATGTGAGGCTGGAGCAATCAACTATGATGATGCTGAAAAGGAGATAAAGGTCAAGGTCGGCACCATTATTGTATCTACGGGCTTCGAGATATTCGATGCCACTAAGAAGCAAGAATATGGTTATGGAGAGTTTCCCAATGTTGTCAATCTGGCAGAGGTTGAGAGGATGCTCAGTGCTTCAGGTCCTACTCAGGGTCATATCGTTCGTCCCTCGGATTTACAGGAGCCAAAGAAAATCGTATACGTGCAATGTGTTGGAAGTCGTGATGAGCGCACAAACCGTTACTGTAGCAGAGTCTGTTGTATGACAGCTATAAAACAAGCTCGTATGATCCGTGACAAGACAGGTGCTCAAATCTGGATATTCTATATTGACCTGCGTACCTTTGGAAAGGGATACGAAGAGTTCTATGAGAGTACAGCAAATGCAGGAGTAACATTCATCCGTGGTCGTGTTGGTGAGATTTTTGAGAACGAGGACCATTCACTTGTAGTCCGTGGTGAAGACACCCTGCTTGGAAAGCCAATCACTCTTAGTGATGTTGATGTTGTTGTTCTGTCCACTGGAGTTGTTCCACCTGCAAAAGCGAAAGATATTGCAAAAGTCTTGAATCTAAGCCAGTCTCCTGATGGATTCTTACTTGAAGCACATCCCAAACTCAGACCGGTAGATTCCTTCAATGATGGTATCTTTGTGGCAGGGATGGCTCAGGGACCAAAGGACATCCCTGATACAGTTGCGCAAGCTAAAGCAGCAGCTGCCGGTGCTATGGCTCTGATGGGCAAGGGTAAGGTTTCTGTTGAACCATATTACAGCGTGGTGGATGAAGAGAAGTGTGCTGGGTGTCAGGTCTGCATCTCGGTCTGTCCGTACAATGCAATCAGACTCAATGAGCGTGGTGTATCTGAGATAAATCCCGCCCTGTGCAAGGGATGTGGCACTTGTACCTCAACCTGTCCCAGTGGTGCAATCAGCTCGCAGCATTATACAGATGGGCAGATTGCTGCGATGATCACAGAGTACCTGTCAAATGTGGAATAAATCATTTTTCTCAGATGATGATGTGCCTTACAATCAGTCATTGAAGCTTGGGTATATGTGAAGTTTCTGTTGAATGAAAGAGTTGTTATTATTCTATCAGGTATTGTCTGTCATACTTGATGATATCAGATAGAATCCTTGTGTGTTTCACGAATCTGTTTTAGTAATATCTTTAGTTCAGGTATGTTTTCCTTAATCACAAGCCACACCGCTTCTAGATCAACGGTAAAGTAACTATGGATTATTTTATCCCGCATTCCCGTCATCGCACGCCAAGGAATATCCTTATGTTTCGTACGGATATCCTCCGGAATCTTTTTGGTGGCTTCTCCTATCACTTCAAGGCACCGTATCGTTGCATCACACATCTTTTGGTCAGCTGAAAATTCCTTGAAGTACATTTCATCAACGTATTCTTCAGCTCATTCCATGTATTTGATAATGTCATCGATGTAGATCAGAAAGGACCTCTTCATAGAGGAACAGCCTCCTCTAGTATCGTGCTTCGTAATTCCTTGCGTATATTCTTCTTGGAGATGAAAACAACTTGAATACCCAATAGGTCTGTGAGATTGTTCTCAAGGGAAACAATATCTAGCAGAATGAATGGTTCGGAAAACTCTACAAGAATGTCTAAATCACTATCCTCTCTCTATTGTCCTCTAACATAGGAACCGAAGATGGCAATACTCTTCAATTTATACTGCTGCTTCAAATCCCTCTTATGAAGATGAATGGTACACTTTACCTCATCCGCAGTCTGCATGAGAATCACCATCGATTAATATCAGAGTTACGCATAAATGATCTCTCGCTCACGTTTGCTGCTGACGTGGTATCCTGTGATAATCACGTTCCAGCAGTCTATGACCTATATTCAGGGATAGGTTTTTGATGAAGGCAGTAGAGTTTGCGGTATGCTTGATTTCTTCTTGGTAGGACCTGTCATAGGAATTTTTGCAACAGTGGATGTGTTACTTCATCTAAAACTTGACCTGGCAAAAATACACCGAGAAAATAGTACAGTGTTTTCAGAACCCGCAACCAGTGTGCCCAATGGTACTATGGCAGCTGTAACGATAGCAACACTCCTATCTTTTTGTCTGGCACTGTTGTTTCCAATAGCTTGGGTCAGTAATACTGGAGAATTTTTAGTTATGCTAATGATACCCCTCTACGATGCACCATTTGCACTATGGTTTATTGGGTTAATACTCCTTACCATTGGTATTGTTATTCATGGTTGGTCGAGATACGTACGTCATGACATGGCTTCGTCATGGGCCATGAGTAATCAACATGTCCTTATCACACGTGGTCCCTATTCCCAAGTGAGACATCCCTCATATACGTCGTATATTCTCTGTTTCCTGGGAATTGTATTCTTAGTGCCTTCCGTAGTTTCACTGATACTGTTGATTGGTATTCCGGGTTACTATAACGTGATACTCTATGAAGAAAAATACCTACTACAAGTGTTTGGAGAAGAGTACGCAGAATATATGGAGCATACTGGCAGAATCCTTCCGTTTCCACGAACTGGGAAACCAAGTGAGTGATACCTTTCCGTTATATACCACAAGCGTAAAAAGCAGGTCAATCGGTCGATGCACACCATTTGGAGGCTGTTAGATGCCCGGAAAAGTGTGGAAGTACATAGAAGAAAAGATTGCCACAGATGGCGCTTGTCATTTTTCCTTACTTGACCCCGACCCACTAAAGATGACAATTGACCGTGTCGTCAATATTGCACAGATTGCCGAAAAATCTGGCACTGATGCAGTAATGATAGGTGGTAGTACAATCTTTGGTGTCATTGATGAGGCAGTAAAGGCAATCACTGACGCTGTTGAAATTCCAACCATTCTATTCCCAGGCAATATATCGGGTGTTTCCAAGTACGCAGATGCAATGTTTTTCATGAGTCTTCTGAATTCCACTAATCCATATTGGATCATTGGAGCACAGGCACTTGCATCAGCAGGTGTGAAAATGGCCGAGATCGAAACGATACCAATGGCCTACCTGATGGTCGCTCCTGGAAAGACCGCGGCATGGGTGGGTGATGCAAAAGTGTTCCCACGAGACAAGCCAAAGATTCCTCTCATGTATGCAATGGCAGCAGAACTCCTTGGTTTCAAACTGGTCTATCTTGAGGCAGGAAGTGGAGCTGATGGAGGTGGTGTGCCTAGCGAGATGATTTCTACGGTTTCAACCTACATTGACATACCCGTGATTACCGGCGGCGGTTTCAATACAGCAGACGATGTTGTTCGTGGTGTAAAGTCAGGAGCTTCAATCATTGTTCAGGGCACATATCTTGAAGATCATGTTGAGGATGACATGGGAGATGGGCTCAAGAAGATTATTAGGGCTTTGAAGGCCGCTGGAGCAAAAAGAGTCTAACTTTATAATACTGAGTCTATCCTGAGCATCTTTAAATACTCGAAACATCTTCTATTGTCGAGAGCCTGCCCAGGGAGGTATATTTTACATGTCTTCCAAGACCGAAATACTCACATCACTCCTCGAGGACCTTAGCAGAGCTTCCCAAGGAAATATCCAGGCAAGTCTAGTCATTGACCGTGATCAGGGACTTACAATATGTTCACATTATCCCCCTGATGCACCGGGTGTGACAATACCCGATGAAAATGTGATTGCCGGCCGCTGCATCCAGATTCAAATGGCAACCGGAAAAGTGTTCCAAGAACTGAGGAGGGGCCCTCTCGTAAGAATGCTAATCGAAGGGAACAACGGTTATGTCATTATTGGTGGAGCAGGAGAAGCAGCAATTCTTGCAGTACTCACTAATCGTAGAGTAAACCTTGGATATCTTTTCTTTATGATGAGTAAGATTGCAAGACAAATTGCTCAAGCATTATAATACCATATTATTCATTCTCTGCAATAGTAAGACATAATGCATTTTGATAAAGTGATTATTCCGTCACTTTTATGTGCCAATCCTCTCAGCAGGGATATATACATGACAAGGTGAACAGAGTGCCAGAAGAGAAACCTACTGAATCAGAAACAGCCGAGGAATCAGATGACCCGTGGGATAAGTGGAAGCAAGCAGGAATTATTGCAAAGGAGGCACTTAAGATTGCCCGACCATTGATAAAACCAGACGCAAAGGTCATTGATATTATTAAGGCAGCAGAAGACCATGTGCTTGAGAATGCCACAGGACTTGCTTTTCCCTGCAATGTTGCAATCAATAACGTAGCGGCACACTATACCTCGCCTCTCAATGATGAAACAGTCATAGAAGAAGGAGACCTCGTTACAGTAGATATTGGCGCCCACATCGATGGGTGTATCTCTGATTCTGCGTTCACTGTTGCTTTGAATCCTGATCATGAAGCATTGGTGAAAGCATCAGTAGATGCAACAAACGTTGCCATCAAGATGATGCGGCCGGGAGCTAAATTGAACACAATTGGAGCACTCATTGAGGACACCATTGTCAGTGCAGGATTCAAACCGGTAAAACAATTGACTGGTCATCAGATGATGGAATATGAACTGCACTCTGAGAAACAAGTGCCATGTGTATCTGGCAAGTCTGAAGTACTTGTCGAAGAAGGAGAAGTATATGCAATTGAAACCTTTGCAAGCACTGGCTCGGGGAATGTATCGGACCTTCCGAATCCAGTCATCTATCAACTTCTTCCAATTCGTGTGCCAGTTAGATTCAAAGGAACGCGCCAATTTTTGAGCATTGCAAGGAAGGGGTACAAAGAGTTCCCCTTTGCTGAACGTTGGATTGCAGAGAGGATGGGGCATGCCACAATGAAGATGGCAGTGCGAGAACTCTCTCAAAATGGTGCTTTGATCTCTCACCACATCCTTGCAGAAGAGAAGGGACACTTTGTATCACAGCACGAGCATACGGTCATCATCATTGAAGATGGGTACATCCAGACCACATGATGTCATGAGAGGATACTATAGTATCCACTTCTAAAAGTGTAGAAGAGCTCTTCGACAAATTCACAATCATTAAAAGCATATTTTCATATTAATGCTAGTGGGTCCGGGAGATTATCTTTTGATTTCATCGTATTATCCTTGACAACCATGAGTACTCCGGGTCTAAGCGTGATGGAGGAGCAATGGTGGGTAGGTCTGCTAAGTCGGTACCGACTACAGGGGTTGACTCAGATTCAGAAAAAGTTCTTGTATGTCCTGAATGCGGTTCAACATCCGTAGTGGAGGATGTGACACGGGGAGAAAGTGTCTGTGGTGATTGTGGTCTTGTTCTTTCCGACCATCGGATTGATACCGGTGCGGAGTGGAGAGCATTTAGTTCTGAAGAAGCCGACTCAAGAAGCAGAGTTGGCGCACCTATGAGATATACAGTGCACGACAAAGGATTGTCCACCATCATCGACTGGCGGGACAGAGACACTTCTGGGAAAAGACTTAGTCCGACACGTAGGTCAGAGATCTATCGTTTGCGCAAGTGGCAAATCCGCAGCCGAGTACACAGTTCATTGGATAGGAACCTAGCTCAGGCTATGTCGGAGTTGGAGAGGCTCTCTTCACAGTTAGGTATACCCAAACCGATACGCGAGCTTGCTGCCCTTTTGTATCGCAAGTCAATAATCAAGAAACTTGTTCGTGGTAGATCGATTGAGGCGATGGTAGCAGCCACATTGTATGCAGCTTGTAGAATTCGCATGAAACCAAGACCATTGGATGAAGTTGCTGATGCATCCAGGGTGGATAAGAAGAAACTCGGACAGTGTTATCGTCTACTGTTGAGGAGTCTGAAGGTTAGAATACCTCTTTCAAACCCTGTTGATTACATATCTCGTTTTGCCTCGGAATTAGAACTATCAAGTCCAGTACAGCTTCGAACTATCGAAATTCTGAAACGCAGTAGAGACCTCGGTCTTACCATAGGTAGAGACCCACTAGGTCTCGCAGCAGCAGCAATTTATGTAGCATCCATCATGTTAGATGAGAGGCGGACTCAACGAGAGATTGCAAGCGTGGCTAGAGTGACTGAGGTCACTGTGAGAAATCGATACAAGGAAATTGTGAAGAAGTTGGAGATAGATTCCCTATCAATGACCTAATAATCACTGAACTAGTTCGCATCCATCCACGTGAATTTAGGGCTCTGCTTGCACAAATCAGTGATAGGGCTAACGTCTACGTGAAACAAAGGACCAGTCAATAACAATTTGATCTTCCGGAAAACCAAGTTTTGAGAGAACATTCTGGATGACTCCTCGATGGTCTCCTTGAAGTTCAACATGACCATGTTTGGCGGCTCCACCACAAGCAAGCTTGCTTTTTAATTTGGATGCCAAATCGCCAAGGTCAATATTCTTATCAAAACCCTCGACGACAGTATACAAACGGCCCCATTTGCGTCGTTCAATTGTTACAGTGATTTGGGCATCCTCCTGTGCGATGGTCTCGCACACGCACAAATCGGAGGGGAGGCCACAGTTTGGACAAATTCCGGCGTCTTCCGACACTAATCAATCGTACTCCTAATTATTCTATGATTTAGCAACTATGCTATTTTCAGTATGACTCAGGCGTGACATATAAGTGATTTCTATTGGTCCTTAGCAATAAGAATAGATGACAGAAAGAAGAAGATCAAGTAGGTAGTATCCCATGCCCGGAAAAGTACTGATCATTGATGCGCTGAGTGCTGGAAGAGGACAACGTACCAGCTCACGTGATTCCATTGGGTGTGGTCCTAGAAGTGTTGCAGGAGTCTTTGAAAAATATCGAATTCCATGTAGAATAGTAAGAGCAGAGGTAGTTCTAGCAGGACAATTCAAACTCCGTTCCTTTGACCATCTCGCAATAAGTGCGATGAGCATGGACTTTCCGGCTACAAAGAGATTAGTTGATAGTTGGAAAAAACGTAGAAAACAAGGACGAATTATGATAGGAGGACCGATTGCTACAGATGCTGATAGATTATTGAGAGAAATAAATCCAGACCTCATTGTAAGAGGAGAGGGCGAAGCAACACTTTCAGAGTTGATTAATATTGGATTTCTCGAGAATGATGTGCAACTGGAACATGTTTTAGGTATCGCTTATCGGAAGGGCAAAGCAGTCAAAGTAAATGACCCACGACCCTTTCTGAGTCCTGAAGAACTATCCAAGGAATATCACCCTTCGACTTCCAGAATCATAGATTATCCCTACTATCAGGCTAGTAAGGTCTATGTTGAGGTATTGAGGGGTTGTTCAAATTTCAATAGAACCCGCCTAGAATTACCAGATGGCCGCATGTGTAGTGACTGTGGTAATTGCGATTCTGATAAATCTGAGGACAGAGTTTCATGTCCAGAAGATATCCCACCAGGTTGTGGATTCTGCAGCGTCCCTGCAGTTTGGGGACCTCCGCGTAGCAAAATGCAGAACACCATAATCGAAGAAGTAGAGGAACTCTTAGATTTAGGAGTACGTCGAATTGTACTGGAAGCACCAGGTTTCTTTGACTATATGCGAGGTGGTTATCCTGTGAGAACGCCTTGCAGTCCAAAACCCAACGTGAATGCAATACGCTTGCTTCTTGAGAAGATATCTGAGATTAAACAAATGCAAAGCGGAGAGGCCCATCTCTCAATAGAGAATGTCAAAGCTTGTTTATTGAATGATGATACTGCACGTATTCTTTCAGAGTTCGCAGGAATGACATCTCCAAATATTGGATTAGAAACAGGTTCGGCAAGACATATGCGAGATATAGGAAAATGTGGCACCCCTGAGGATATTGTAAGAGCAGTCAAAATATCATCTAAATATGGATTAAGGCCTCATATCTACTTTATATATGGACTACCAGGAGAGACGCCCAAGACCGTTGAAGAATCCATAAGACTCATGCGAGAAGTGAGTGAAGCCGGAGCCGAGAGAATAATTCTTTATGGTTTCCGCCCACTACCAGAGTCAGCTTTTGCAGAAGCACGTCCATCAAGTGCCAAGGACCCGCTGGGAATGCGACTCAAGAAGGAAGCCGCACGAATCAATAGGTCAAGAAAGACAGAGTACGTGGGTAAGATAATGAGGGGGATTGCTGCAGAGCCATCTGGAACACATCATGGTTTTACGATGGTGTATCCATTGAATGAAGGGCCTCTGATGACAGTTCGTGGAGGTTTTAGTCCAGGGACCCTTCTTTGTGTTAGAATATTCAAAGTTCTGAGTGAAGGATTGGTAGAAGGAGAAGTCATTCAGAATAAGGAATAATCAAAGTGCCCAATGAAAAACCTCATATTGGCAACCTTTGATTCCAGATAGTAGTGGTGAAAGAACACCGATTACTATTCGAGGTTATCTCCATGGTCTATGTATGTCATTCCTGCAAACGTGAAGTAACTCCAGAGGGATTAGAACAACTCCCAGGAGTCAAATGTCCCTACTGTGGAGGTAGAATCCTCTACAAGATTCGTCCACCAGTCGTTAAACGTGTAAAGGGAGTATAATTTCCTATCCCTTGAACACTAGATATGCAGCAGCCAGAATTGAGGCTATGAAGAGCAGCACAAATATCGCAGAGTAAATTTTCCGTTTAGTTTTATACCGCATTTTGATCATGCCTCGCTAATAAGCACCTTTCCAAGATCTATGAGACCATCCACACCTCTTATTTCCTTCTCAAACAGAGGCACTTCGGTTATATTCAAATCTTGGTAAAGGTCCTTTATATCAACTAGGTTCCTCTGTTGCATTTCACGTCTACTCGAACAGAATCTACAATCCGTATTCTTTGGTACTAATTGATTCACAATGATATTAGAAGCAGGAATATTCCAAGCATTTAGACTCCCAAACAAACGCTGGGTTTCAAAGACCGCCATAGCTTCAGGTATCATTACCACAACAAACTGGGTCATATTGGGGTCAGAGAGTTCGATACGGGCTGCTTTGATCTTCTCCTTTGTAGCCTGTAACATCTCCCATGGCGTTTCCTCATCACCACCACCACCGAACATACCACGAAGACCAGACATCATCGAGCTCAGTCGCTGTCTGATGGTCAGTACTTTTCCTAGCCAGCTGTCCAATAAATCTGGTAGTTCAAGGAGTTTGAGAGTATGCCCTGTTGGAGCAGTATCAAAGATTACTCTGTCATAGGATGAGTCCTCAATGAACTCCAGTATTTTGCCAAATGCCATGGCTTCATCAGAACCTGGAGGGGACATACCACTCATGTCACCAATCAGAGAAGAGGCCATCTCCATCTCTGGACCCATTCCTCCACCACCAATTGTATCCTGGAATTCTTGCATGCCCTTTTCGGTATCAAGCTCCATTCCCCAGAGATGTTCAACTCCCTCAACGGGAACTGGTTCTCCCCCTGAGAGGTCTTGATGGAAACTATCACTTAGACTGTGTGCGGGATCGGTTGAAAGCACGAGGGTTCGTAGACCTCTTCTAGCAGATAGTACGGCCATCGCACCAGCACAACTGGTCTTTCCAACACCACCCTTTCCACCGCTAAGTATGAATTTTATTGAATCGTTATTGATAATCTCTTGTAGTGTAGGCATTGGTATCAAGAACGTCAGTTTTCTATAGGTCTATTAATCCTTCCATAAGTCAAGTTTCAACTCAGGAGTCAAGACCACATCACTTTTTCAGGAAACGTATGAAAGTTACAATAGGCCACTACCTTTATTGACCTCTCATACTCATGAGAAGAGGACAATAGCATGTCATTCCCTCAAGTACGAACAAGTGCAGGAGAATATCCTGCGACCATATTGAAAATGTTAGGGATTGAACTTCCAATCAGTCTCTCTTCTGTAAATACTGAAATTGCTAGTAGGTTCAGTCCAAAATCCATTGTTGTCGTAATGATTGATAATTTTGGTCTCTTCGAGGCTGTTGTCTACAAACCTGAGGGACTTATCAAAAACATGGAAGTCCTTGCAGTTATTGAAAGTGAAGATCCATATGCAGCATCAATAATTAAAAACATAATCTCAGGAAACCCCTTGGGAGGATTCAATGTCCTAGAGTATGCTCAAGACTCGAACTTAGTGGTTCGTGCAGTCTGTCGAGAAGATGACCGGGAAACATTTGATTTTGATAGATCGTATACAATAAGTGTCCGTGATGATATGTCAACATATATCGAGTCTACAAAACATGTTTTCAAATGTCAGCTACTCTACATCCATTTTCTAGATTTTGAGAGTCTATATGCTCAGTATGGACACAGGACACCTCCAAAGAAACTTCTTGAAAAAATAGTGAAGCGGACCGATAACTGGATAAAAGTTCTCTATAAACAGGCAAGACCAGACACTTTATTCATGGTTATTGGAAATCACGGTAGACATCCTATACCTCTCAATTATGAGGGAAAACTGGCAGAGTGGAGGAAGGCCAACGCACCTATTGCCATCATGTTTCAAAAGCGTGAATCATAGAAAGGCAGGCGTTCCAAACAAGATTGCAACCACACCAAGGACTAGGCAGAACTTCCAAAAACTGATTCTTTGCGCAATTCGCAGAAGAATCTCCATTGAAAGGAGCCCTGTAAAGAAGACAATAATTTCCATTAGTAGTAGATCAATCGGTGCAATTGTTGGTAAGACAGCTCCTCCCAGTAAGAGTTCAATTGTGAAAATACCTAGAACTGCTGGCACACTCATTAGAAAACTGAAGCGTAAAGCAGTTTCCTTGTTCACTTTTTGCATTAGAAGTACAGAGATAGTGGTTCCAGACCTGCTTAATCCAGGTAGTATTGAGAATCCTTGAGCCAGACCTGTTATTGTGGATATTTTGTCATCAGGTTCTACAACTTCATCAGGTATTTCAAGAACTGTAACATTTCGGGTTGGAAGATATAGGAGAATTGCAGTTACAAGTAGGAAAACACCAACTAAAACATTTACAATCTCACCATTGAAAAATAACAGTCCTTCTCTGAGAAGAAAGTACATGGGTAACGCAGTAATAGCTGTTGCACCTGTGGCTAGGAGCAACTGTCTGAATAGATTACGATCTTTGAGGGAGATTATTTCGAATATTGTATTGGGATAACGAACGATAACTGCAAGAGCGGTACCTAGATGAAGCCAAGCAACCAAAGTGATGAGTGATTCCACAGAAACATCTCCAAAGTTGTAAACGAATAATACAGCTTGCCCTTCACTGGAGATAGGCAACCATTCAACTAGTCCCTGAATTAGTGCCACAATAATCTGCCATGGCTCCATTATGGAAAAACCTCTCGGCGAAAGCACTTTACCGAAGACTTAAATCTACTCCAATAGGCACGAGAATATCGTTGAGGTGCAATTATTGGTCTTAGATAATGGACGATACATAAGCTCAGAACTAGGAAATATCACTAAGATGCTAGAGGAACATTTCCGAGTTGCACTTACCGCAAATAGAATCATTTCTGGAGCACTTATTGATTGGCTGAATGAAGGCAAGAGCATGGAAAAGGAAGACCTCACAAAGATCACTCATCTTGAAGAGCAGGGTGATGACCTCAAGAGACAAATACTACGCGAGCTTGCAAATGCAAATTCACTGTTACAAAGAGAGGACCTACTCCGCTTGGTTCACTATAATGACAAACTCGTTGATGGTGCAGAGATTGCATGTTACCACCTAGCAGCCGTTCAGCATTCAGGTTGGACGCCGGATGGCGAACTCAGAGAAAAAGTATCAAGACTTGGAGAACTGGTAATCAATCAGATAACAGAACAGCGTGAAGCTGTGAGATTTCTATCTATCAACATGGAAAATTCTATGAAACGCGCAAATCAAATCTGTATCTTAGAAAAACAAATAGATATTATACAGCGTGAGATTATGAGTCTGCTCTATAACTCAGATATCGAAATAGCCATCCTCTTGAGATTCAGAGATTTCTTGAATATGATGGAAGATATTTCAAATCTGAGTGAAGACGCAGCAATTACAATAAGAAGTCTATCATTAACTCTCAATACTTGAGATACATTGGTGCATCTTGTGTCAGATGATAAGAAGATAGCTCATGCCGAACTTGCCGGTGATAGAGCAATTGTGTGGAATCCTGAAGAAGGGACGCAACTCTATGCAGATGATTATTTTGGACAACCAGTAGGCATTAGGAAGCCAAAGAGTCCAGAGTTTGAGAAGCCGTTAGAATTGTCCCTGATTGAAACCGCTTATCTACTTGAAGCTGGGAAGATATCTGTGGTTGATGCATCAACAGGCAATATCCTATCTTTTGAGGACGTAATTGAGAGAGGCTTAAAGACCTCAGAAGATTTTCGAGATATATTAACGGTCTATAGAAAACTACGAGTTCTTGGATATATTGTGAGACCTGGACTGAAGTTTGGTACTGATTTCTCAGTATATGAGCACGGCCCTGGAAAGGATCATGCACCATTCCTTGTACATGTGATTCCACAAAGAAAAGGGGTTGTACCTCTTGATATCGTAAGGGCAGGACGTCTTGCGACCAGTGTTCGTAAGAAATTTATTATTGCCACAGTCAAAGACTCAGGCGATGTAGCATACTACTCTTTTGTCTGGCATAAGCCATAATAGGATGGTACAACTGAAATGATATGTCAGAAAAGGTCATAAGGTTGAGATACTAGCAAGCTACAATCTCATCTAGCCGACGATGGTGAATATCGATGGCAGACAAAGCAGAGAATGCAAAGAACTTTGGAGCGGTACTGGCTCAAGCATGGGAGAATACACCTTCTTTCATCTGCAGCAATGATGACTATATCTATTGTATCTTTCCTGCTGATGAAACAAAGGAGAAGTGGATTGAAGCATCAATTACTTTTCCAGACGGTTCATTGGATCAGAAAGAAATTGACCCCAAGACAGCAATAGCTCTCCTTGTGGAGGAATTGAAGGTCCTACCTTCATACGGAACAGATACAATTGTGAATTCAAAAGGAAAGCTTGATCAAGCGGCAGCAAAACTTGGAACTTTGATTTAACTTAAGTATCATGACGGTTTGATGGGTGTGTCCATCAAGATTCAATAATCTATATCGAGGGCTGTTGATGGCTGAGGACCTCATTGTATGTCCGAATTGTGGTCTTGAAGTGTCTGATGGTAAGTACTGTAAGTACTGCGGAGAACTTCTTCATCCTGAAAAGGAGGAAGGGCAAGAAGACTCAGATTCTTCACAAGACATAGTAGAAACTAAGCTTATATCAGAAGATACCACATCAGAAGTCCTAGTGGATGTGGAAGAGCATCTTCCTGATTTTGGATTTCATATTGATGGAATGGATCCACGAGATATGGCCCGTTTGTTCTCTAAGTCGGAATTAGATGTCTTAGACAAAGAATTGGACAGCCTGATTGAACAGATTCGTGCTACACGCCATGCTTTAGACTTGAAACATGCAGATAAAGAACTTCTAACTGAACGTGCAGAGAACCTCAAGGAGAGACTCATGCAGACTAAGAATAGAAGACAAGACCTGAGAAAAGTCAAAGGCATATTGCCAATCAAACGAATATTCGACGAACTTGAGGAACATGAATCAAAACTCTCGAAACTGGAAGGGATTGAGAAAAAACTTGACCCTGAAGTCTTTGAAGAGGAGAAGACTAGGATTCTTATCAAAATCAGAGATTTACGGCGTGGTCTTAAGACAGCAATAAAGGTGTCCAAGACTTGGTTGAAATCAATGAATGAAAAGCTCAAGAATCTTCGAAAAGAACGAAGTCGTCTAGAAGCTAAACTAAAGATTGGAGATATCTCTACTGCCAATTATGATTCCAAAAAATCATTGATTGATAGATTTGAGAATGTCATTCTTGGTGGCCATAAGATGTTGGATGAGATGATAACATTAGCAAGTAAGAAGTAAACCCGAATGGTTACGGTCAGGAGTTGATCTCATGCAGAAAGGTCAATCAGATTGCACTCCCTTCTGTCCAGAATTTGTCTGTGATCAGGGGAAGGGCGTGCTACTGTTTCGCAAAGAAAAGGGAAAAAAAGTGGCATGGTGTGCTACTTTTGAGGATACATGTGATGGCGGATGGTGTCAATACGCTAAGTGCAGAATACGACGCATGGGGGATGCTGGGAAGTGCAGAGGACGACTAGCAACGAAGAAAGGTGAGGTCGATGAACGAGATGATTTTGTAGACCCACAACACATACCCAAAAAATACGAAAAGAAAATCCGTAGTAAAGGCAATCTGTAGATGTTTAACTGACATCCCACAACGTCTATAAGCATCACAATGAATTTTCGGAGCACCCGAAGGTGAACATAGATGTTCGAAGAAATTAGACATGAAATGCGTGCGTTGATTTATTTCATGGTAGGTATGTCACTTCTCGCAATTGGATACATTCTCGGTCAGATTGCGTTCGCAATAGGATTTATGGGAGGACCGTAAGTCTTCACTAGTTCATCGAGTGATAGTCGTTGAGGGATTTACAAAAGACTATAGAGATGCTTCGAAGTTTTGATGGTATCTCAAGAAAGTTTGTGATTCCCAATATTCTTTCTAAATTACGGGCGACATCATATAATGGAAATAGTCCTCATTCGCTTGGAGAGGACTCTGCAGCAATTCTTACTGACACAGATTATGTTGTCTTATTGACCACAGATGCAATCGTTGAAGAATTATGCTTGCATCACCCTCACGCAGCTGGATTTAATGCAGTACTTGCAAACATAATGGACATTTATGCAGCAGGTGGTGTGCCAACCTCATTTGCAATAGCACTATCATATTCTGATGAAACGGTAGGAGAAAAGCTATTAGAGGGCGTCATTGAGGGTTCAAATACTTTTGAAGTACCAATTGTTCGAGGTCATACAAATCCGGCATCTGAATCAACTTACGTGGTTGGTTCTGCTACTGGTACAGTGAAGAAACAGGTAATGCTTACCTCGGGTGGTGCAAAAGCAGGAGAGAGTCTTGTACTACTTTTTGATAGCACCGGCCGACGTGGATCTAGCTATCGACTTGGTTGGGACTCTGTCACTGGACGGGACTCGGATACTGTCACGACAAGACTATCTGTAATGAATGAATTAGCTGAGAGAAAACTAGTTTCTGCATCAAAGGATGTATCTGTTTCAGGCATCGTCGGTACAGCTGGAATGATGTTGGAATACTCAGGAACTGGTGGAGTATTAGTTCTTGATTGGATTGAAAGGTCAAGACCTGAAGAGATTGAGATGGATGACTGGCTAAGAATGTTCATTTCTCTTGGTTTCTTACTGTCAGTACCTGAAAATAGTTTATCTACGGTTGAGGAAATTGCAATATCTCATGGAATGAAAATGTTAAAAATTGGATATGTTGATTCCCAAAAAACACTCCGCTTGCGACAGGGTGATAATGAGGATATAATGTTCGATTATTCAAAAGGACCTGTTTTAATTCCGAGAGGCACTCCATAAGAATCGCCTTCGTCGCTATAGTTAAATGATGTCTTCTTTTCTATGTTACAAGAAGTGTGGACCTTGGCAACAAGAAGTAAGAAAATCTGTAGTATTGCTGGCTGTAACGAAGAAGCTATGAAATCTATGTCATCTCAGAGGATAGGTCCAAGTGTAGCATCCTGTGGTCTTAAAGTCAAGGACTCCAGGAAGAGAAAAACTTACCTCTGCAAAGAACACTGGAAACAGGTCAAGAAAGCTTACAAAAAGGACACAAAGGGCGAGAGAATGCGCTGGGGTCCCTAGACCCACTCCAAGAAGCCCCACTTTTTGTTACAAGTTTGCAGGGGAGTCAAAGACATTATGTCAAAGAGTACCGACGGTCTACCTGAGTTGCGTCCAAACTACAAGCTATGGCTAGAACATGAGGGAGAGTATGTTTTTGGACCTGGTGCTTATGCGATTCTAAAGAGTATACAGGATGCAGGGACCATTTCTGCTGGGGCTAAGAATATAGGTATGTCATATCGATATGCATGGGGTGTAATAAGAGATATAGAAAAAAAAATAGGTGTGAAACTCCTTGATTCATATCGTGGGGGCACGGTTGGTGGCGGTGGTGCAAGGGTGACAGATTATGCACTAAGTCTTATGGAACTCTATGCTAATATCAATGATTCCTTTGAAGATGTCATTAAGGATTCTTCTAAGATTTGATCACAAGAACGCTATCTCAATTGCGTTATTGGGACAATGACTCTTGCATTCCAAGCACATGATACAGTCTGGACTGTATACATGCTGATAGGGGAATCTTCTAATTCTGATGTTCATTGGACATACTACTTCACAGACATTACAAACATCAGGAGTACATCTAGCAGGATTTCTACCAATTCCAACCAGTGCATCTCTTGAGAAGAGTCCATAGAACCATCCTGCAGGACAGATCCAACGACAGAACCATCTTGGGAACCAGAATGATACAATTGCTACTAGAAATACAAAAGAGATTTGTAACCAGAAAATAGGGGTCCAGTAACCGAGTCGCCAGAGCGTTTCTATACTTTTTGGCCAGTATTCTGACTCAATCATTTCTGGTATCTTTACAAAGACAATGTACGCAGGATTGAACGGATCAAAAGGTGCGTTTGCAAACATTCCCATCGCTTCAATTAGAGCGTCCGCAGTACCAAGGGTCACACTGATACCAATCCAAGCGACAAAGAACAAGACAATCACACCAATGTAACCTTTCACTCGTCTGAGCTCCTTCTCAGTTCCCGGAGCTGGACGTATTTTTGATCTGCTCGGCAATGTTGCAAAGTCTTGAATTGTCCCAATTGGACACACCCAACCACAAGCAGCACGACCCAAAATGGTCAAAATTATAATCATAGCTCCTAGAGTGAAGAAGGGGAAAAGTCCTCCGGTCAATTCTCTCTGCATGATATCAAATGAACCTGCGATTATTGCGAATGGTGCTTCAAGAGGAGCAATAATAGGTAATGTGGGAAGATATGCTCTCACATCAACCCAGAATTGAGTTATAGCCTCTTGTCCCCACCAAGCCCCGAATATGTACGCATTCAACACAAGTAAGAAGAAGATTTGAACAACTCTTCTTAGCATTCTTATGTTAAATATGAAGCCAAGTGGGTTCTTGAGTTTAAACTCTCGTTTCTTCTTTTTTCCCTCTGGTTCATGAGTTTCTACTGATGCAGACTCGATTTCTTCTGCATCCATTTGTTCAGGGGTTTCGGCATCCTCTGCCATTGCAATTAGTCCTCGCCTTAGGCGCTATTCACGGCGAACGCTTTACCAAGCTTAAAAGAGTTGTGTTAAGAATAATAGATGTACTATACCTGACTAAACTCAAGAACTAATCTGTCTTCATCTAGTATGATATGAAGTATATAGGCACCTGGAGTAGTAGGAGTGAGAACATGAACCTGATGCGAAAAGTCTTGAGACCAGGTCAGATCCTCAGTACCCACCCTAGTATAAGTCACAATAAGACTCTCACCTATAGCCTCAATGGTCATATTAGATGGTACGACTACTTGGATCGTCTTCTCTTCAACCTCTCCCGAGTCTACCTGCAATGAGGCGTTGAATATCTGTTGGGCAAACGATTCAGCTGCTTGGATTCGGGTTGTTGTATTTATGGTATCCATTGCAAATATTAACACAGGAACACCAATAACAACAACTGTTGTGAGTCCAATAGCAATCAACATCATCTTCTCAAGAGAGCGCGATACCATACCTTTACATCAAGCAACCCACCAAATAAGTACCACTGACAGGACGACGGCTCTAAGCCAAGGTTTTAACAGATATCGAGTATTCTAGATGTTGTTGGAGATGAATGAACTAATACCAGTGCATGTTGGTCTCCTTGGTCATATTGACCATGGAAAGACCGAGATAGCGCGAGCCCTCAGTGAAAAAATATCAACGGCGGGGCTGGACAAACACCCTCAATCAAAAAGACGAGGGATAACAATAGACTTGGGTTTCACGATGTTTACTCTAGATAATTATCTCGTGACCTTAGTTGATGCACCTGGACATGCAGACCTCATACGTAGTGTGATTGCAGGTGCAAACATCATTGATGCAGCTATCCTTGTAATTGCAGCAGATGAAGGGCCAAAAGTACAAACTGGAGAGCACCTAATAGTCCTCCAATCACTTGGAATCGAGCGACTAATTGTGGCACTCTCGAAGATAGACCTAGTAGAACCAAAGCAGTTGGACACATTGCAGGATGAAATCAAACGACTCATGGTGAGTGCAGGATATCCAGAGAGTCAGATTGTACCAATCTCAGCAATCACAGAAACGGGAATTCCAGATTTAAAGGATGCACTTGCTGAGATTCTGAAACCCAGTAACAGACTTGTGGAAGCACTATTCATGATGCCCATCGATCATGCATTTCCAAAGAAAGGGTATGGTACGGTTCTGACCGGGACAGTATTACGAGGAGAAATTCAGACCAACGATACAGTGCAATTAGTTCCTCATATGAAGGCTGCAAAGATTCGGTCAATTCAAGTGTTTGGTGAAACTAGAAGAATAGCAAATGCAGGTGACAGAATAGGTATCAACATCCCAGATTTCGATAGTTCTGAAATACACAGAGGAGACTATCTCTCAGTTCCAAACGGTATGCGGGTATCCAAGAATCTCATCTGTTCATTTGATAGGAATCCATTGTATAAAGGACGTATTTCACAACGTATGGTTGTCAATGCCATGATAGGAATGTCATCTGTTACATGTGAGGTCATACCAATCACCGCAGAGAATAATGAATACTTTGTAGGTAATGAAGCACTAAGCAAAACAACTTATCTTGCTTTATTGCTGCAGACTGCTATACCTATTGATACCAGCATGAAGATACTACTTATGAGAACAGACCTCCCACCGACTGCAATGAGAATCATGGGGTCTGGGAAAATTACTGACTTACCTGATATTGTACGCCTAAAACGAGAGAAGACGCGCATTGGAAGAATATCCAGATTACGCGACAATGATGTCTTAGTCGAAGGCTTGGCTTCAGATAAAATACGATCAGAGCATCTTATTGGTAAGACTGTAGAAACTGAGAAGGGCATAAGAGGGGAGATTAAACAGCCTTTTGGAACTAGAGGAGTCCTGGCAGTCACATTCGATTCTGAGGTTCAGGAATCGCAGGAGGTTTATTACAAGAGATGGATTGAGGAGGAGTATTCGTTTGGACATTGATAAAATACTGACCAGTATAATTCCAGAAAGCATGCTAAAGAGAGCAGAAACAACTCTTGATGCATTTCTGGCACCAATTCGTGACCTAATGAACAGGAAGCAATTCCCAGACAAGGCATTGAAGGATTCGCAGATTGAATTACTTGTAAAACTCCTCTCATCCATGGACACTGATAAAGACCCAGATGCAGCAAGAGTGGGTGAAAGAGAAGGCAGGGTGGCATCACCGTTTGTAGAACAACTTGCAGCTGGATTTAATCACGGGATTGGTCGGAGTGGGCAATTGATAGCACCTCAACCAAAAGCAACTGGCGCCTCAATAATGCAAGGTATTGCTAACAATGTAGCTGTCGATGCACTCCGAAAGTTGGGACTTCCAAATATTCAGTCAGGTTTTGTCCTTCCCATCTCAACAGGGATGACAATTGGTTTGGTCTTGGCTGCACTCCGTAGAACCTATAATGTGGACAAAGTATTGTTTCCACGAATAGACCATCGTTCTCCCCACAGAGGGATTGCTCTTGTTGGATTTGAAGAGATAGTGGTCCCTACAATATTGAAAGATGATGCAGTAGGGATGGATCTTTCTGCTTTTGAAACAATGATACAGAGAAAAGATGATTTTGTAGTATTGACTACTACTACTTTCTTTCCACCAAGGGAAACTGACCCAGTAAAGACAGTTGCACGCTTATGTCAAGAAAACGACATTCCACACATAGTCAACAATGCATATGGTGTGCAGTCTGAAGAGATTATGAAACTGCTACAATCAGCAATTGATGCTGGACGAGTTGACGCTATTATACAAAGCACGGACAAGAACTTCATGACACCAGTAGGGGGTGCCATTGTCTGTACACCATCTGAAAAGACTACCTCTGAAATAGCTGAAACCTTTGCTGGACGTGCATCAGCAGCACCTGTAGTTCAAACACTCGCTGCATTGCTTGCATTGGGACTTGAAAAATATCAAGAGTTGCGTGTGACTCAGAGAGAATGCAAACGTATACTCGATGATGAATTGAACAAGATAGCTGAGTCAATCGGTCAACGTGTGCTTGACGTGAAGAGCCCAATAGCTGCTGCAGTGACTCTTGATGGACTCGATGCTACCAAGATTGGTGCGCATCTGTATAATCTACGAGTCACTGGACCAAGAGCTGTTGAAGTCGGGAGCAATGGCTCCTGTATAGATGATTATCCTCACGCTTATCTTGTTATGAATGCTGCAATTGGAGTCAATGAAAATGACATAAAGGTCGCCACTGCTAAAGCCTATAAGGAACTCAGTTCTCTTTCAAAGATATCCTGAATGGTGGGCTGAACAGTGGTAAATAGAGAATATCCATCAAAAGTGTCTCGTTCTCATGTATTTGATGACATAGAACCAGATGTGATCTTCAGGATGGCGTGGTATATCATTGCGTCTCGTCCAAAAGTCTACCTACTCGAATATTCAGAAGCTGAAAGTCAGAACTTTGAAGGGCGTGCTACGTTTAGCACCGAGTCTGAATCCAATGGTATACAGGTTGGCCTGCGCGTACTTGGTGAGAGTAAATCCGTTGAGATTACTGCACATGGAGATTCTGATGATCAACTCACAAAATACCTAGATGTCATCATCACTTCAATTGAAATGACCGTCAAAAAATATCAAGCACTCGATGATGAGATGAAATCTAAGGTCCGTCGTGCATTGGTTGCCAAAACGTGTTGGGATCGTATTGTTTATTCTATCGTTGAGAAGAAACCATGCGCTGACATATATTACCAATTGGCACATGGAAGAGAGATGATGATAAAAGCCACTGAGGGAGAAGAAGTACCTCCATTGACACTGAATACCAGCGGCTGGCTATCTAAGATGGAGTCAATGTCACAAAACGATACCCTACCTAGCGATTTTGCAATGGCATTAGCAAAGAAATCTGTAGAATGGAAGCATGAAACACAAGACCTTATAGCTAAACACATTTAGACAGTGCATCCAAGGCGCTCCATAGCATAGGTGGTCCTAGGCCGTGGGCTTCAAACCCATGATCGTTCACGCGATTAGAGTTCGATTCTCTTGGAGCGCCGCCAACTTATTAAATTACAAGTTTCATTAGTTCGGACATTAATTGCTCCTTCATCGCATCAATAGGGATAGATTTTGATTTTGCTTTCTCTATTACATCTTTTCGTATCTTTGAAACCATAGGGTCTCCTCGTAGGTCACGATACTCCCGTAGAAAAGTTGCAACAACGTTTCTAGAAACAGCGTCATAATCGTTCTTTAGCTCTTGATATTTTTTCCGCTCTGTGATATAGCTTGGTTCAGCTTTTCCCAATATCTCTACTATCTCATCAACCGCTTTTGTAGTATTCATAGTTAAAGGATTGAATTTGAAGATGGGCTGGTCCCATGCATACTTTGAACCAGGTAAATCAAATCTTTCATCAATTCGCTCTATCACTTCGTCTGGAATATTGGATGTACGTTGTCTATTCCATTCAAGAGCCACTTCTAGAGGAGTGGTCACATGGATGACTCCAAAAAAACATCCTACAAATCTTGCCATCTCATAGAGTTCGTGTCGCATGCTTGCATAGTAGTTTGTATCATCATGAACGATGGAATCACCAATCAGTAAGAAGTCTTGGGTTTCAATTCTAGCTCTCTCTCTGACTTTCTGTTCTTTCCATGGTTGAAAGTCACTATAGAATGCCTCATCTCTCCACATATCTGTGCTTATCAATTGGACATCTAGATAATCCTTACTCCGGTTCCACAACGCATTAGCTAGTGTTGTCTTTCCACTTGCAGGCAACCCACATATTGCTAACAGAAATTGATACATAATTAGGCCTAGATTATACTCTCTGAATAATTTAATGTATGCAGGTCCAAGTGAGTGGTAGGTAAGAAACCTATGGTTTGATAGTTATTTGAAGACTGTTTGCCAAGTCCTTATACCGATTTCTCACAGTGACCTCAGTGACGTTTGAAGCTTCTGCAATCTCACGCTGAGTACGTCTGTCATTCTCGATAATACCAGCAATATATAATGCAGCTGCTGCGAGACCGCCAGGGTCTTTACCTGCTGTTATGCCTTTCTCTCTGGCTTCATTAATGATGTTCATAGCCGTCTGGACAGTCTGTCCATCCAGGGCGAGATCTGCAGATATCCTTGGCATTAAGTCATTTGCTGAAGGAATTGGGACTTTGATTGGTACATTCCTCAAAATAAGTCGTACACATTGTCCAAGTTCTTTTCTGTTCACTCGTGCTTCTGTGACAATCTCATCAAGCTGTCGAGGAATCTTATGAATTCTACATGATAGATAGAGAGTTGCAGCCACCATACCCTCAATGCTTCGACCCCTTACAAGACGTCGAGTCAGAGCTTTTCTATAGATGAGAGCAGAGGTTTCCTTGGTTTCACTAGGAATTCCAAGTTGAGAAGTAAGCCGGTCCATCTCGCTCATAGCAATGCTCAAGTTTCTGTGCTGTGAGCTGTGAACGAGTGTTCGAATTTGCCATTTGCGCATCCGGTATATTGCAGCACGTTTGCTTGCAGCAATTGTTCGACCGTTAGCATCACGGTCACTCCAACCAATAGTTGTTGCAAGACCTTTGTCTGCCATAGTAAGAGTCATCGGTGAACCAGTTCTTGCTCGTGAATTCCGCTCTTCTGCCGTGAAAGCCCTCCATTCAGGGCCGGTATCCACAATGCGGTCGTTCATCACACATCCACAGGATGTGCAGATGTTTTCGCCGCGTGCTTGATCCTCATAGAATTCTGTGCCACCACAAATCGAGCAGACACTGACACTTTTTTGGCTATCCTTAGCACGGACCGGTTTTGCCATAGCTTTCACCTAATTATATACCAATGTTATGGTTGGCCTTCAAAATGCGACTTCCAGACTAACAGAAAAACGCATTTTGATTAAATGCAAATCGAAGCGCTAATTTATGAGTATATAAGTTATTGGATAGGATAATAGTTGTTTTCTCATTAAAACCAGTATATAGAGAGCAGGTTGGTGGGCGTCTCGGAGCGAAACTGTCCAACTGTGTAGGGGTCAGTGGAAACAGGGAGATGAGTTGAAACGCCCACCGTTTTGCTCTGGTCGGGTTGTGACCTAATAGCAAGCGTGATGTTTATTCCAGACACTGAATGGTCTTTATTGCTGATTCTGGAATCACATGGATACTCTCATAGTATGCGCCACCTGATTCGAGTTCAGTCTTTGATAATGCAACCTTCACTATACCATCAGCTTTCCCAAGAAGGTATCCAGCAAGGTACTGTAGAGGTACTTTCTGCTTGTCAGCTTGTTCCTTTGTCATGGCACAACATTCCACACCTGGACTCTCAAAAGCAACTTCTACCAATTCGTGATCTTCGCAGAAATCAAGTCGCTTCAAGTCTTTGGTTTGCTCTGTGTTTTCCTTGCCACTCAATTGACGAACTACATTTCCATCATAGTGAAAGGGTTCTTCAGAGATCTTATGGACACTTGGTGCTATGTAGAGTGTCTTCTCATTATAAGACTCGATACCTTCTCCGGAATGCACAAACTTCTTGTCCAAGCCTTCTCCGACAAGATACATCACATGGTAATGCTTTGCGTCAACCTGTTTACGGTCATCGCCATCCTTTACAGTTACCATGGATTCGTCCCATAGCTCAAGAGGCTTGAAAGGGTTCTCTGGTATTTCTATCATTTTGTACACCTAATTAATTAACAATGGTTATCATATACTTAACAATAGTTTCTTATAAGCTTAGTGCAACGCATAAACACCGATAAATTAGAGATGAATATGATGCTTGAGTATGTTGTCATTATAATCACAGTGGGAATATTCGGGTTGCAACACAGCGGAATCTCGGCACTTAGAATTAAGAACGGGATAATCGATAGATGGGGAAAGGAAGGCTATTCCAACATATTTACCATCACGAGTGTGATAACAATAGGTCTTGCCTTTCTATCAATGTGGTTTTGGGATTGGCTATACTTCATTCGCGACGTTTCATTAATTGAACCATTTACGTTCATCTCTGGAATTGTCCTAATGATTATTGGAGGGGTAATTGCTGCTGCTGCTTCAAAAGTAATCTCTGTTAGTACTGTTGCTGATATGCGGACGGATAGAATGCCTGAGTTGATCACTGACGGAATCTACTCTCGAATTCGACATCCCCTATATCTAGCTACCATACTATTACTCATCGGTCTGGGCCTGGTCTATCCGTTTCCAAGAGTCATAGTATTTGTACTATCCCTCATAGTGTATACTCTTATTGGAGCATACCTAGAAGAGAAAAAACTCATTCTTCACTATGGTGAGGACTATCTAGAATATAAGAAACAAGCGGGTTTCGTCTTACCAAAATTTGGTCAGGAATGAAAAAGAACGAACACATTTGTGTAATGCTGGCACAAGTAACTTCAAGTACAAATTAGAGATAGTATGTATTTGATTGGAATATTATTGCGATTGAGGGAGTAGTGATGAATAAATTATCTTCCAAGGCGATCAGTCTTCTAATTTTTGCAATATTGCTTATACCATCTTCTTCTCAAGCAATTGCTGATACATTACCAGGTCATTCTAAGACGGGACCGTTTGTTGATACACTTGATATCAAGATTGTGAACTCTACGGAAGAACAGCTATCACTCTTAGTTCAAGGTGATGTTGATGTCATTACAGATATCGACCCAGAATTAGTTGCCACCTATGATGGAATTCAACATGAAGAAACTCTAAAGAATGGGTTTGTCTATCTTCTCATTAATTGTGAACGCTATCCATTGAATGAAACGGCATTTCGAAGGGCACTTGCCCTTGCAGTAAATAAGCATAAGATATGTACAACTGCATATGATGATGTTGCAATCCCTCTAGATTCGCCACTTCCTCAAGGCAATCCAATGACAATTGAGGAAACCCTTGTTGAAAACTATTACAATGCAAGAGTGACTGAAGCAAATACTCTGTTGGATAATGCTGGTTTTTTGGATGTTAATGATGACGGGTTTAGAGAAGCCCCCAATGGAGAACTGTTCAGCGTATTTATCGAACATTTCCCACAAGAACGATACCAGATTAGTGCATCTATTGTTGCAGAGGCATTACTGAATGTTGGTATTCAAGTGAGTACTTCTGCAGGATCCTACTACAGTTATCTGACTCGATTGTACTCTCACGGCTCACCTGATATTGGGCTATGGGCGAAATCATTCAACGACTATGATGTCCAATGGTTAGCATTTGACCTTTCATCCAAATATGCTATTGAAAATCCTGGATATGACTACTGGAATCGAGGGAATTTCAGTAACGAAACATATGATGCTCTTTGTGAGGACTTGCTGTATTCTACCGAGTATGATGACATAGAATCAGCTGCACAAGCAATGCAAGAAGTAATCGTAGAAGAATGCCCAATCATTCCTTTATGTCAACCGAAGAGAATCTCAGCTTATCGTACTGATAGATTTGAGGGCTTAGTTGAGCAACAGGACGCAGGTCTGTGTGGTTTTTGGTCAACAATACGAGCTTACTTGAACTCAGAAGATTCATCAAACATATTCAATAGTACACTCAAAATAGCATTACTGCTTGAAACTGAAACAATTAATCCGATGCATGTTGATGCAAATCACAGACACCTGCTCTATGATCTAATATCCGATTCAATGGTAAAAATCTCTCCTGATGGTCATGATATCGGTTGGTTGGCAACAGACTGGTTTGTGGAAACACATGCTGATAACCCACATGTTACAGATGGTTGGACCAGGATAACTTTCGACTTGGTATCAAACGCAACTTGGAATGATGGTTCTGAATTGCGCGGGAATGATGTTGCGTTCACAATGAATTACCTAAGAGAAGTGGGATTCACTCATCCTGTTGGAGAGAGTCTTCGCGATGTTTATGCAGCATATTCCCCAGTCCCTTGGAAAGTGGTAGTAGAATACAAGGAGGAATCATATTGGCACGTCCATAATGTGGCTTACAAAAGGGTGCTACCTCTGGAGAATTGGTTAGAGATAACCGACTATCTTCACTACGAACCTGATATCGAAACTTTACTCACTTCAGGACCATTCCTTCTCGATGAATATGATGATGGTAGTCATTACATCCTTCGTCGAAACCCATGTCATTTTTATCATCCGGATACTTCGTGGAGTCCTACAATAACTAATGCATCTGATATCATTCCCTTATTGCAGATTGATACATTGATGGTCATTATTGCTACAGCTTGCGTTATCATCATCGTGGGAGTAATAGTTCAATCCAGATATAGTTCTAAGTCTTAGTAAGAAGCGGCTCAACTTTATGCAAATGACGTGATGTCTTCACTGCTTTTGCAGATATTTCGTGGGTTTTTCCTTTCTCAACAACATAGTGAGAGGTTTCTAGTTCGGGCACGAAATGCTTCTTGATGTCTTCAAGGACATAATGAAGCTGAACACAATGCGGGCTACCATCAACAGTCAATACTGTTACTTTCTTGAGTTGTGAATATCTTACAATTGATGCAATCTTGAATCCAGCCTGATTCACATGTGTTTCTTCCAAGCAGACTTTCAGAACAGCATTCCCCTCATCCTTCTCTGCATATTCTTCAACTATTCCAGGATATCTGTCCATCATGCATGTACCAATAAGAAGTAATGACCCCTTCTTTCGAATTCTGGAGTCTCCAACATTGATGCTCATCAAATTGCCAGCATTGCTATACTCTGGATTCACGACTACCATTTCCTTCTAGGAACTTCATCAACTTCCTCATGAGACGACGTATAAGTGTCAACAAGGGGCTGTGCGATTCTACCAATACTATCCCCTTCAAAAACGTAATTCAACCTATTTAGTGACACAACGGTTCCTGACAACGGACTGATTATCTCCTCTCTATCAATGATTCTTCCAATTGGAGCATTCGTCTCTATGGTTTCACCAGGATTGATATCTGATACGAAGAACCCTTCTGAACTGGCATTCACCTGTTGTAGACGTCCAGCATATTTTGGTTCTACATCAATCTTCTCCCCTGATATCATGTCCTTTATCCTGAGAAAATTGAGTAATACTTCTCTAACTTCGACTGAAGCTTGTGGATCTACATCATCTCTAGACCCACGGATCTCCACAGTCACCGCAGGAATGCCCTCGTGTGCAGCCTCAGTGATTAAAGCCCCACGCCTACCAGAGCTTTGCACAACTAACGGAAGGCCGAGCTGTGATGCGAAATTTCTCACGTGAATATAGTCACGATGCATTGCATGGATGTGACTGATGCAGGAGGTTGTCTGTGATTTTATGTGAATGACATAGTCAGCTTGAACGACTTTTCTCCATATCTCCCAAGCAGTACGTTCTGTTACTGAACCCATCTCATATCCTGGAAACACAGTATCAAGATATTGGGAGTCCAAAGGAGAGACCTCCATACCAAGTCGAAAAGCTAGCGGGTTGGCAACTGGCAGAAATGTTAGTGAGCCATCAATCCTATCAATCTCCTCTAGACTTTTCATTATGAGAAAACTGGTGTATACGGAGCCTGATGATTGACCCTCCATCGCAGAGAGGACTAAGACATTAGGACGTTCCTCTCCGAACGTATAGAATCCAAGAGTTGTTCCAGTCTTTGGATCCACATCAATTGCATCAACAACAGGTTTCAATGTTATGGCACCTTTCTCACACTGATGCACATATCAGCTAGTGAGGGAATAAGAAATTGTGTAACACGCATTATGACATATTGTGTTCATTGAAGAGATATAGTCCAGATTTGAATTCCTTCTTTAGAAAACTATCATGTCGACTCAAGAGATATCTACTTCGAATTTGCTTGTAGTCATGCTCAAAAAGGGATGGTCGACCGCACATCAATGGGTTTCCTATCCATATCATTGGAACTCCTCTCTGTACAATCTCAACTCCCTTTTCTGAGAGATATGGTTCCCATGAGAGTAATACAAGATCGGGTTGGTATTTCTCTACTGCCTTAGTCGCATCTAATTCTTCTACACACTTTGGGTGCACAATCCCATATCGGTCACTCTTGGAATCGGTTGATTTAATGTCAGATGTGAGAATAGGTCTAAGAAACTCTGAGAGACGTCCGTCCCCCGCCATTACTTCTAAAACCAGTTCACTATTTGGGTTCTTATTCAGTAATTCATTGATGAGTGATGCTAGCTCTCTAATGAACTCGAAACTATAGATTTGAAAAATCCATCTTCCCCTCTGATTGAAGCCATTGCAGTACTTTTTCAAGTCATACTCTTGTTGGACTCGAAGCATAAATGAAAAGACATCCGAATAAGGTCTTAGTTCTTCATGGATGTCAATATACTCTCCTTTTGCATCTAACATCCATTCTCGATCGTTCTTCTTAATATGACCTTCATCTGCCATAAGTTGACACAATAACTGAATCTTAAAGGTAATATGTTTCATCTATGTTAGGTGTGTCTTCTGACAATTGGCGTTGTTCCTAAAGCTAGAAACAGGGTCACTTCAGAATCCAATGCTTTTTTCATTGGTATATCAAGAGGACCAATTCCATTGTCCGTTGTAGTATTGTTGATGATTGTCCTTGGAAGGGGTGCGCGTAAGGGCAGAAGTGTAATTAGAAAGGTGATTACCAAAATTACTGAATAGGTGACAACTCTCCTCCTCATCAAATATCTTCAAGCCCTCAAATTGCGGTCATGCTATAAATCTAGTGCACCTGACTTAGAATGAAATACAGCTAGGCACTTTGTTTTCGATGTAAAATAATCCGAGATATCACAATGACAATACAAATCACAGAGGCTATAGTAATCACGATTGATGCGAATCCGATGGTTTCATTATCAGAAGGAAGAGCAGATTCATAGAATGTAGGATATCTGTCCGTTGCATTCCAATCTCCAGGAATGGAGTATTCTCCTGATCCACTCCAATCACTCCAACCATTGCCTATCGAAATACCATCAATAGGAAAAGAACCACAGAAATATACAAAGATGATTGTTTCAATAGAAACTCCCCTTCTACAATTTCTTAAAATGTCTTTTCAATCTTTCTCAAAAAATGTGCAAATGGGCCAATCGCTCATCCTAAATAACTGAAGGTTGACGAAACAACAGAATATCTACAGTATTGGTCAAATTCCATTAACCATAGTCCTAATAAGGCAAAGGAGTGACCGAAGAACTGGAGTGAGCCAAAGGATGGATTGCGTTCTCGCCCATCATAGGTAACTGCTTTTGCGAGTCCTTTATAGCGGACAGTATTTTTGGCTCTTCAATCACTCAATGTAAAATTAGTCGAGGTTATAGATTTTGAGCGATTACTACAAGATGGAAAAGAAATGGCAAAAACGCTGGAAGAAAGATGGAATATTCGAGGCGGATCCAGACCCAAAGATACCCAAGTTCTTCCTTACAGTCCCCTATCCATATACCAATGGTGCATTGCACATTGGGCACGGTCGTACCTACACAATGGGAGACTTGATTGCAAGATACAAGAGGATGCAAGGATTCAATGTTCTCTTCCCAATGGCATCGCATATGACGGGTACGCCTGTATTAGGAATGGTTGAGAGAATCAACTCAGGTGATAAGGAAGCTATTGAACAGTACAAAAGAGACCTACGACTATACTTCGATACTGAGGAAGAAGTGGAAGCACAACTAGCCAAGTTCAAAGACCCATGGACCACAGCAGCATTCTTTGCTAAAGTAATCTCAAAAGACTTTGACGCATTAGGATATAGTATTGACTGGCGCAGAAAATTCACTACAGGAGATAAGACCTACAACAAGTTCATTGAATGGCAGTACCACAAATTCAAAGAGATGGGGTACATAAAGCAAGGGAATTACCCCCTATTATACTGTCCAAATTGTGGAAATCCTGTTGGAGAAGACGATTTACTAGAGGGAGAGACTGCAAAGATAAAGGAATTCACAGCTGTCAAATGGCAGTTTGAAGATGGATACCTAGTTGCAGCGACATTGCGTCCTGAAACTGTCTTTGGTGTCACTAATATGTGGATAAATCCCAAAGCGAAATATGTCAAAGCACAGGTAGATGGAGACACTTGGATCATCTCAAAAGCAGCAGCAAAGAAACTGGAATTGCAGGCGAAAGACATCGAAATCGTGGAAGAGTTCAAGGGTAAGAAAATCATCGGTAAGAAGTTCAAAGCCATCCACGATGACCGTGAAATTATCATATTACCTGCAGATTTTGTAAATCCTGACAATGCGACTGGCGTAGTCTATTCAGTCCCCGGTCATGCACCGTTTGACTATATCGCGCTACGTGACCTATGGGAAGATCCCTCAGATTTGAAGAAATATGGGATTTCAGCAGAAGAAGTCAGAGATATAGAAATCATTGGCATGATTGATATCAAGGGGTATAGCGAGTTCCCTGCAAAAGATGCAGTTGAGAATAGAGATATCAAGTCACAGAAAGAGGACGAGAAACTAGAGGAGGCCACACAAGAGATCTACAAAGCAGAGTTTTACGATGGTGTCATGAAAGATAATTGTGGTCAGTTCTCGGGTAGATCTATTAAAGATGTGAAAGAAGACATCATAGCATGGATGAGGGAAAATAATCATGTTGATGTCTTCTATGAGCCAGATACTCGTCCTGTAATGTGTAAATGCGGCACAGATGTTGAAGTAGGAGTCTTTGCAGGACAATGGTTCTTGGACTATAATAGTGAAGGATGGAAAGAAGAAGCCTGGAAAGCCCTGAATAACATGCCAATAATACCAGAGATGTTCAGGAACTTATTCGAAGCCACATTTGAGTGGTTAGCGCAACGACCATGTGCACGGAAGCGTGGAATTGGTACAAGATTGCCTTTCGACACAGACTGGATTATTGAGTCATTGTCTGATTCAACTATCTACATGGCCTTCTATACAATTGCACACTATATCACGGAACACAAAATAAAACCTAACCAATTGCCTTTGGAGTTCTTTGATTATGTCTTTTTAGGAAAAGGTACCCCGAAGAAGGTTTCCGAGAAAACGACAATTGATGTGGCTTTATTGAAAAAGATGCAGAGTGAGTTCAGGTATTGGTATCCAAATGATCAGCGTCACACTGCACCTTCGCATATATCTAATCACCTGAGTTTCGCCATTTTTCACCATGTGGCTATCTTCCCAGAAAAGTACTGGTTACAGAAAATCAGTCTTAACGAACACCTGATTATGGAAGGTGGGAAGATGTCCAAGAGTAAGGGTAATGTCATACCATTAGTAGAGATTCCAAAGAAATATGGAGCAGACGTCTACAGAACTTATGCCATTTCCGCAGCAGAACCAGGTTCACTGATGGATTGGAGAGAGAAAGATGTACCTGCAGTAAGGAGTAGACTGAAACAGTTCATCGATATAGTAACAAAGTACGGTAAAAAAGAACCAAAAATCTACAGAAAGAAGGACAAGCCCACAATGGTGACCCGTTGGTTACTATCTAAAGTCAATTCTTTGGTTCAAGATTGTACAGAATTTATTGAATCGTTCAAGATGAGGGACTATGCCATTAACGCAACTTCCGAGATGATTCGGACCTTAAATCACTACATTAGAAGAGAAGATGTTCCCAAAGAAGAAAAGGAATCCACATTGGCGTATGTTTGTGACATTTGGGTTAGGTTGGTAGCACCTATCACTCCACATATCGCGGAAGAGATGTGGTCGAAAATGAAACGGGAAGGGTATGTGACTTTAACATCTTGGCCCAAAGCCGATACGAAATTAATCGACAAAGAAGTCGAAGATGCTCATCATGTTGTTGAGTCAACAATGAAGGATATTCGTGAGATTATGAAATTGCTACGTGATAAGAAAGCATCCAAAGTACATGTCTACGTCGCACCGCAATGGATGTTTGATGCAATGAAAAGCGTTAGGTATATGGATGCCCCTATGATAGTCGGCAATATCATGAAACACTTAATGTCTAATCCAGAGTTTCGAAAACATGGAAAGAGTGTAAAATCCATTGTTGATAGGATTACAAAAGAGAACGGACTCTGGGAACATTCAGCTAGTGCAGAAGATGAAGTACGTATCCTAAAAGACTCTGCATCTTTCATGAAGAGTGAACTAGGTGTTGAGATCATAGTTCATCCAGCAGAAAAGGTAGAATACGACCCACAGAATAAAGCAAGATATGCTCTACCTGGCAGGGTATCACTATTAATTGAGTAGGCTTTTCAATTAGAGAAGTGCATTCAATCTACCTGTAGACCTAAACATGCATATGTCTATGAGCCAGCTCCTGTTTCATCTTGGAGTTTCTGAAGCGGAATCCTAGCAAAGCCCAGAATCAGGTTTCCTCGAATATCATCAAACTTGTAAACCCATAGAGTGCGTCTCCTTGCATCATTGGACACCTCAACCTTTCCTTCATGCAAATACCTGCGGAAGAGTTCACGGCACTGTTGACGTATCTTCGAGAAGAGATTCCGATATTTTCGACGTTGAGATGCACGGATTCCCCATTTCTGGAAAATAAACCGATTTGCTAGTTTGTTGCTAGAAACCAATGTTGAATCAGGAGGCTGTTCAGGTTCTAACAGTGACTCAGATAAGGTTTCATTAAGACACTCTGAAACGGACTTCGCGTATTTTCCTTCCATTTCTTTTGGCGTGTTGGTATTGTGATGGTGGCGTGGCAAACCTCATCATTCTCCCCCTTATGGTCATTGCAAATCCCTTATAGGCACATATCAAAAATCTCACTTGTCCTATCACTAAGATATGGAAATGGCGTCTTCGCCATTAAAACCAGTGTTAGAGCGCTTATCGGAAGCAGCTCGATGACAACGGTTATAAGGAGACTTCAAGAGGCGAACAAAGCCTCAGGTCATTCTGGATGAGGTTACAGACCATGTCCGAGCAAGAATACAAACACATCGTAAGAATAGCAGGCCATGATATTGATGGCCAAGAAACCCTACTCCAAGGTATGACTAAGATTAGAGGAGTGGGTCTTAGATTGTCTAAGACTGTCATTAAGATGTTAGAGTTAAACCCAAGTAACAGACTGGGTTATCTTACAGTTGATGAGATATCTGAGATCGAAAAGATAGTCAAGTCACCAGTGGATGCAAAGATTCCAACATGGTATGTGAATAGACAAAGAGACAGAAGGACAGGAAAGATGTTGCATCTCTTAGGCTCGGATTTGGATTTCACTCAAAAGAACGATATTGAACGTCTCAAGCGTATAAAATCTTGGAGAGGTTACAGACACTCTCAAGGACTCAAAGTAAGAGGTCAGCACACGCGCACCACAGGAAGAGGTGGCGCAGCTGTCGGTGTGTCAAGAAAGAAACTATAGAGTGGTGTAGACTATGGGAGATCCACGAAAGCAGAAAAAGAAGTACGTTGCACCAAAGAAGCCCTATGACAGTGATAGATTTGAACAGGAGCTTCAACTCATAGGTTCATATGGTCTAAGGAACAAACGCGAACTCTGGCGACACCGAACAGACCTTTCTCTTTACAGAAGACAAGCAAGAAACCTTCTAGCATTACCTGCAGAAGAGAGAGCAACAATGGAGAAGGAACTTATTGACAAGCTTATTCGTCTGGGCATGCTTAAAGATGCGTCACTTGATCATGTACTGGACCTTACTCTTGAAGATGTTCTCGAACGAAGGCTACAGACGATTGTCTTCAGGAAAGGGTTTTCCTGTTCAATGTATCATGCAAGGCAGTTAGTCACTCATGGACACATTGCTATTGATGGTGCAAAAGTAACTACGCCTAGAAGAGTCATCTCATCTGCTGAAGAGGATAGAGTGGGTTATGCTAACAAATCACCACTAAATGACGAATCACATCCTGCAAGACTAGCTGCATCTAATACAGCCAAGCGAGTATCAGCTGAAGTTCCAGAGAAAATTGACGAAAAGGGAGGAAAACCCGATGAGTAAAGAAGAACGAGATAAGTGGGGTATTGCTCACATTTATGCTTCCTATAACGATTCCATAATTCATATCACAGACATTACTGGTGCAGAAACCATCGCACGCGTTTCTGGTGGAATGATGGTCAAAGCTGACAGAAATGAATCATCTCCACACGCAGCTATGCAAGCTGCTTTTCAGGCAGCAAGAGAAGCTAAAGACAAAGGAATCTATGGAATTCATATCAGAGTACGAGCTCCAGGAGGCCATGGTCCAAAGACTCCTGGCCCAGGTGCACAAGCTGCAATTCGAGCCCTCAGCAGAGCCGGTTTAAGAATTGGTATTATTGATGAAGTCACTCCAATGCCTCATGATGGTACGCGTAAACCTGGTGGCCGCAGAGGACGACGTGTGTGATTAAACACACAAAACATACTTTTTCATCCTATGGCATATGCCATTGGTCTATCTCAATCACAGGCAGTTGATTCTTTCGAAATGTTCTTACTAGTGGACGTGTTAAATGCCTTTGAGCTCCAGGTCTTGGCAAATACATTCCTTTTGTGATTTCTCGTTTGATTTCTAACTGTAATTTCTCCATTTCTGAACTCTTGTAGCCACAATTGAAACATTTGAAGCCCTTATCTTTCCCAGCGCTTTTCAATGTACGACCACATTCCGGACATGGTGGATTGTGAAGTTGAACCTCTTTTGCAAGATTTTGAATTTTTACTCCCTCAATATTGAGTGTGAGACCGTGAGAACGAGATGCAGGACGTACGCCAGCATGAAGAATGAGTCTGTCGTTTTCTATGAGCTTATCTATTACCCATCGAAAATCACCAGTGGGTTCATAGGCAGCACAGTCAATCGAGCCTGTTTCATCTGCTACTCTAAGAATGACATGCCCACCTTCAATAATATGAGGTCGTTGGATTACTTTACAGGATACTTTTGCTGACATATACGGGCGAAGTTCAGCTATCTTCAGCATGTGAGAGAGGTGTTCATCAGTTCCTTGATTTGTTCTGAAAATCATCCAACGAGTAACTGTTTGACCACTCTCCACATAACTTGCTGCTTCAATCAAATCGTGAGGCCTTTCACCACGGATTCCGTAGAGAACAGGATCAGGACCTTGTGGTTCAATCAGAATAGTATCAGACGATAGATCAATATTGGAGAAAGTCCTGTCCCCCATGATTTTGTCCATCTCTAATACTGAAGCTTTGTCAACATTTCGAGGTCTTTTACAATCTGTAAGAGAACGGTATGCAATGTACTCGTAGGTGTAATCACCTTTCAATTCGTTACCTAATGCTGCTAAAGCTCCTATCAAACCCCTACCATTTCCAGATGCAGAATATACCAAATCTAGTTTTGAAATCAGTCTGCGAGCTAGTGCTACAGGTAAGGTCCTCCAAAGCGCCCTCTGAGAGAAACTCCGGATGCATTCATCAGGTGTACTTCGAATCAGTACGATTCCAGGATTTGTGTTTGTATAGCTAGTGTTAGCGTAGTCAGCAACAAGATTTCGGATGTTTGGAATAAGGTCATCAACATACTCGGAATCAATCATAAATCTCAGAGCCACAGCGCCATTACCCCGAGTACGATACGGGATGTTTGGGTTTAGTCGAACGAGATTTGGATAGTCCAACCACTCAGAAACATGTTGTTCTAATTCCGATACTAGTAATGAAGCAAAATGAGTGGTACACCCTCCAGTAGGGCTGTCAATATCATCCATTCCTATCTCAATATGTTCTTGACCCATTGTTACTTCGCCTGACAGTTCTCACAGATAGTAGCCTCATTCACACGAATGCCATGGTCCTCACAGACCAACGCTCCACAAATATTGCAGGCACGAGATGAGAGATACTCGCCACATATAGAGCACTTTGCCTCCATGCAGACAAGACAGAGTTCATTTTCACCGGATGTGCACTCATCGCATATCAGAGAACCGCACATTCTGCATTTTGCAAGCTCTTCATGTTGTACTCCACATATCTCACATGGTATCATTGATATCCCTAGTAGTCATTTTTAGACAACCTCTAGACATATAGTAATACACAAATCTCTTGTGAAAGGTTGGTTCTCTGAGAAGAAGCTCATGCCAAGAGTAATCATCTATCATGCATCTCAATGTGATCCGAAGAAATGCACAGGAATCCGACTCGAAAGAATGCAGAAAGCAAAGACAATTCATGATATGAGAGGGATACCCAAGGGAGCTATTGTTCTCAATCCAGTGTCTGAAATCGCACTGTCCCCATCTGATCGTGAGAGGATTATCCGATCAGGTCTAATCGGTCTTGATTGTTCTTGGAAACAAGCTGAAGATATCTTCCGTAGAGTGAAACATGGTCTACATCGAGCTCTTCCCTATCTCTTAGCTGCAAATCCAATCAATACATACAAACCAATCAAGCTCTCAACAGCAGAGGCTTTAGCTGCCTCTCTGTACATAATCGGTGAGAGAGAACAAGCCGCAGACATCATGTCAGTATTCAAGTGGGGGACTTCATTTCTAACACTGAATAAAGAATGGTTGGATGCCTATGCAGAGTGTGTTGACAGTAGCGAAGTTGTAAAAGTACAAGAAGAGATAATGAATGCGCATACAAAATGAGAGTATCCATACTAGAGCCAATGCTTTTAATCCATGCATTTCTAATGGTTTCTAGAGAGTGTGGAAGAGTGTTAATTAGAGTCAAGAGATATCTAGGTACAATTCCTCTCAGATATGTGGCAATCATTATGATGATTGTGACACTCATTTTTCCTGTTGCAGTGATAACTTTTGGAAGGGGAGAGTATTGGTATTTGGAGGAAGAAGTGAAGTGGGTTGACATGATCTATGTGTTTGTACTCTGGATCTATTATCCACCATCTGGAAATGACCATCCAAGAATATTTGGTGTTGAAGGGTATGGATGGCATGTTCTTAATCCTATGATAATGATTAACACTTTCTTCTTCTGGTTCCTACCAATTTTATTTGCCCTTCAGGTTGTTCGCTATTGTGTTGGTAAGCTCTCAAAGAGAATGTGTTTTGGTTATGGAGTTCTTTCAATCATGCCCGGATTGGTAATGGGTCTTCTAGGATATACATCAATTGTGCAAGCTGGAGTACTAGCCTATTCTGGTCCGATTCCCATTGCACTCATTGTCGGTATTATTCTTATGAGGTACAGAGGACCATGGAAGGACGAATATAAAACACCATGGAAGGAAGAGGAAGCTTGGTGGGAGGAAAAACAAGCTAACACTTGAGACCAAACTGAGAAGGAACAATGAATGTGGCCTCGGTCCAGAGAATGACCCTGATTCTGTTCCGTCAAGCACGTCACCGAACTTGACCTTGCAACATCAAACTAAGCTCCCTACCCTAGGCATCAGGTCGGAACATCACATGCCTATTCTTGGGATTGCTACCCAGTGTTGGGCCGTTTCAACCGGTCCTGAATGCTCCTCAACAGCTTAGAATGCTGTATCATTGTCGAATGCAGACAGGGGGTGTCGTTTCTGTTCCCAGAGCAAGGCTCTCACCTTCCTACTCGCGTAGGACTGGCTCCGACATGTAGTCAGGAGTTTCCTCAGTTCCCGTTAGTACGGGCCCGTTAGTCGCGCTTCTGCTCCGAGGCCGATTCACTTACGGATTCTATTGATAAAACTCTACTCATCCTTACGTTTCCACATAGACGGGTATCGACCACGCTCCATAAGAACACGTTCTGTTGTGGCAACTATACCCTTTGAAGAGGACACTATCTTTTCACTGATATGATTGGATTCTGCTAGAGAGATTGCTTCTCCTTTCATAGTCTTAATGACAACTAAGTCACCTTCTTTGATACCACTATGAACTGAAACAACACCATTAGCAGCTAGATTTGCACCATGACAGAGTGCATCCACTGCACTGTCACGTACAACAATCTCAGGGAGATGAGCTAGGGCTGATTCTACCGGTAGTAGATATCGTCTAATGTCAGTATCATCACCATCATCTTTCCAAAAATGATACGCGTCCTTCAAGTCATGTAATGTACATAGGCGTTCATCTTCCTTGAAAGGTCCGACACGAGAACGTCTCAACTCGCGCATATGACCTCCAACACCTAGTGCTTCCCCAATATCAAAACAGAGCTTACGAATGTAGGTACCTGCCTGACAGCCAACTCTAAACAGAACAAGACGACCTTTGATCTCAAGAATGTTGTTATAGTATACTTCTCTCACTCTAAGAATTCTCTTTACAGAAGAGCGAAGCGGAGGTTTTTGGTATAGTTTTCCTGTGAATTCGTCGATAACACGTCTGATGTCTTCTTCAGGAGCTTGATTATGTAGCTCAAGCACACAGACATACTCCTTTCCTGCTGGAAGGAGGGCATTCATCGCTTTTGTGGCTTCCCCAACTCCAATGGGGAGAATTCCAGTCACAGCTGGATCAAGAGTACCCGAGTGACCAGCACGATCCGAGTTCAGAATTTTACGTACCCAAGTAGCAATTTCATGGCTTGTCGGTCCGGATGGTTTATCGAGGCTGACCACACCATTCTGTAAAAGTAACTCTACTGGAAGGTTCTCCAGTGACGATAATCCATACTCTGGATTTGTAGTATCAACTGCTCTGAGTAGTACTTCTCGTGGTCTATCTGCAGGAAGTTGGCCCATTTGTGGTCACTCCATACTAAATCAGACCACGTTAAAAACATCTACTCTTGGATACGAACTTTGGTCCTGAATCTCTCTGTAAGACCAGCTTCGTCGAGTGCCTTCTTCACATCATCATCACTCGCACCTTTTTTGATGTCAAGTGTTTGCTCTAGTGGTTCTAGATGATGGATATTGCAAGGTCGACGTCTCACGCCACTCAGGTCTTTAGGTCCTGTGACTTCTACCATTTTTGAGTCAGTCTCATTGATAATAACGCAGTAACTGCCTGCTTCTCTTCCCATCAGTTTTACACAGATTCTACCAATTTCGTATAATGTCATATTTCAACACCTCAACCCATCCCGGTCCATCGAGTTTCCAGAGTCGCCTCGGGTAAATCATCCCGAGATTGGTGGGGAGATTTTGACGTTCTCTGATGAAGACCCAATATCAGCCTTCCGCTTTGACTAACATTCTCATCCAGTCACAAAAGAAGCTCAATTGCCTGAGAAATAATAGCAGTTACGCCATCAATGTCAAATTTTTCCGTGTTAATAATCAGGTCATATATTGACCTATCAGCTATATCAACACCATAGAATTCCTTGTACCTGTCACGCTCAATCTCTTCTCTTGTTAAGGTTTCATGCTTAGCATGTTCGAAACTGACATCATCTCGCTCAGCTATTCGTCGGATTCGTACTTCGTCACGTGCAATTAGAAGAACCTTCAGACCAGCGTTCTTACCTGCCATCCAAGCGGCCAATTGTCCATCAAGTAGAACATTTCCCTTTTCAGCTTCGGACTTTAATCGTGAATCGAGTTCATGATCAATTGAGGAGTCTTCTTCTGCAACACGACTAAATTCCTCTAGAGACAATCCTCGCTCTTCTGCCAATTGCCGAAATATGCCACCAGCAGATAGTCTTCTCAAATTGAATCGTTTGGCCACCATATCAGCTGTGGAACTTTTCCCTGTACCGTGAAGTCCACCGAGAGTGACCGTAATGGAATTCATCTTTCTATTCTCTTATGGCTCTAATAATACCTCTACGTACAGCTTTTGCTCGTGCGTATCCGCCATAAGGTCTATTGGACCGCTTTGCGGAACCACTGGCATTTTGACTTTCACCCAGTTTTGCTTTCTTAGGAAGCTGCATCCGCTTACCAGTGAGTGCACAAGTGCCTCGTGATGTGTAGTTTTTCCTTCTATGTAGAGTCAAACGACCACCCGGGGTCTTCACTCTACGATTTACTCGTCCTCTTGTCAACATTCCAGGCCTTGGCATTAAAATCACCAATGTTTCAGTCTTATCTTGGCTGCTCCCATCAGTTTGTCCTTTTAAGCCAAACGGTGTATCTGTAATACCTCTATGTTATCTGAGTCCCCATTATTCTCTGAAGAATGCTACTCAGACCAAGTCCTGCAAGGAAATAGAAACCTATGAATGTCATTCCAAACCCTGCAGGCGTTGACACTCCAATCATTCCAACAAGAAATGGCAAAATCTTGTCAGCATTGAAAGGAAGAATTGCAACCACAACATCGACACCATCAGGTGCATAAAATGCACGCAAAATAGAAAACATCAGCATGAAGGGGACCAGGAAGATCAGAGAAGGTTTACAACGAGTGGTCATCATTTCACGTTGGATACGATCAATGTACGCTTTCCTTCGTTTGACCTTTCTCAGAAGTTTTTCATTTTGTGTCTTCTGAGCTTGTTTTTGTAATTCCTGATATTGTTTTACTTCTGCTTGAATTCTTTTCAGCCGCCTCATATCAGCAAACCGTCTCATTGCAAGGTTGCTCAGAGAGGACACGAGCACAGAAACCGTCATGATAAGGGGAGCAGCCCATGGCGGTGAAGCTGCTACTGCAAATGTCTGTGAAAACCATGCAACGATTTCTGCAAATATGTCCTGCATTAATGTTCTACTCCATGAGGGCTGATGCTAACTCACTTCCAGCCTCTTCAATCATACCTTGACGGTTCTTGATGATTCTTACGGTCGCACCAGTTAAAGTACCCACCGACACAGCTGCTGCGCGACACATTTGCTGATGTATTTCAATCACATCAACCTGCTGTTCATCACGTGTTCGTGTGGGGTCCTCAGCACGACGTAAAGCGATTTTCTCGGAGTCAGCCTCAACCAGAACAACTGTTTTTGGACCGATAGCTCTGACAACCCACTCTGGAAGTCCAATCAGATAGCCATTGTTTGTTTGAATCAATGTATGTGTATCAACAATGACACGTGCATCTTTTGCTTTTTCAGCGATGGCAGCACCAGCCAATTTCTGAATTTCACGTTGCTTTGCTGTTGGCATCTTTCGCATCTCATCCCTATCTTTGACGAAACCTTCAGCAGAGGCGACTTCAAACATTTCAGTCCCAAAATTCAGAACAAGCACATCTTCACCATGCCTATCTTTTACTTGCTCCACTGCAGAGTTGATCACGGTAGTCTTACCGACACCAGGGATTCCAGTAACAATAACAATGTTCAGTGGTTCACTCACGCTTGATACATCCTTCTGTAATTATCCGAACACCCAATGAAGGCGTTATATATCATTCTGTAGTCGAGTTCTTAAGGTCCATGTTCAGAAGCAGGCTGTCTAGAAATGCATCATGTCCCAATTGTAATTCGGGGACGTCATCAGGTAGTTCTATCCAGTGAAAATCGAAAATAATTTGCTCAGGTGTAGCATCTATTCTGATTGATAGGTCCTTTTCCTCATAACTCCACTTGTCAGGAGTAGTTTCATCACATAGAAGATGAAAGAAATGTCTATGATGAATAGCATTTGGACCCCAGATTGAATTATCAAACGTGCGTCTACCCAGATAAGATGATATCTGCAAAGAAGTAAGGCCAGTTTCCTCAGTTGCTTCTCTTAGGACGGCATCTTCCAGAGTTTCACCTTCTTCAGGAGAACCGTTGGTACTTGCAAACCGCCTTGCGTAAATCCTCTCTCACGAAAAACAAAAAGATAAGCTCCTCTAGTGATGTAAGTTGAGACCTTGGTTTCCCCAAACATATTGAGTCCGGAGTGATTCTCCTTTTAGTATATTGATTTTATTGACCGAAAAGAGAACGAGTGAGTATTACACAGTCTTTTGACTATACGGTTTTACAATATTTCTTGATAGACTGCAACTAATATAATCCGGAGGCCAAATCATGCAGAAGAGAATCGACACATACCCATCATATAGCAAAGAAGAATATTCAAAGAAACAGCCAATCACATTCCATTCGGTCACAAGGAGTATCCTAGAGATATCAAAGCAACATCCATTCCCATGTCCAAGATGTGGAAAATCAATTGATCTCAATCGGGGTGTAGAATGGTATGGTCCAACCAGTTTTGGCTGTAATGCATGTGGGTATCTAGTAGGTCTCTCACATGTTGTCAAAGCCATTGATAAGATGGGACTTCTTGATGAAGTATTTCTACGCTAATATATTGAGGCTCTTTATGACCAATAAAGAAGATGAAGAGAGTATTCCTCTTTCAGAGATAGTCAATTATACTGTATTCGATGACATTCTTCTCATTAGATTATCGTCTTTTAGCTGCATATACGACAATAACCAAGACAACTACAGCAGACAGTCCTAGGACGATAACCAGTTCTGGTACTAGTTTCTGTTGTGTAGTTGTTGTCGTTTGAATAGTGCCTGTTTCAGTAGTCGCAGTAGAAGTTTCGGGTGTGATAGACGATTTGTCCCAAGTTGAGGTGTCTACAAGCCATCTAGAAACTGGTAGCATTAATGGCCAGTCGGTTTCAGGAATAACTATCAAAGAAAATACCGGATATAAGTACCCAAATCTTCATGAATAACTTCGATTAAATATAGTTACTGGAAATCGTGAAAGGGATAACTTTACAAAAAAATAAGGAGGGAAAGAGGAGTCAGAAACTCCTCCTTAATCACGTTATAGAATTCCAAGTAATCCAGCGACGCCTTCGCCGCCCATCTCGGACAACTGTTCTTTGGCAAGCTGCTCGTAGTATTGCTTGATGATAGATACCATCAGCAGGATACCTGTACCAGACGCAAGCGCACCCATGATGTCTGCTGCGGCTGCCAAAACTCCGACCAGGAATCCGCCAAGCCCTGCAACGACGGGAATGTACCTTTCAAGAAGGCGTTCCAGCACCTTCTCGCTCCTCCGGAATCCAGGTACGATATACCCAGAGTCGAGGAGCTGCCGCGATACGTCACGTGGTGCTAT